>JBAVSY010000017.1:0-51303 GCA_049695855.1 Candidatus Korobacteraceae bacterium
CATCCGCACCACCGCTGTTCTCTGGGATGAGTTCGGCCAATTACTCGCCAGCTTCTCGCCTAGCGAGTGCACCAACTACTTTGCCTCTTCTGGTTATGTATACACTTAAATTGAAAAGGCTCTAGCCGCACCTTGATAGGAAATCCACCAACGGACGGCGCGACCTGCCGACCGACTTCCTCAAAGCCTGCGACCATATCCGGTTGGTCCCAGATGCCGTCTTGCACCACGAATGACACGACCGTCCCGTCGTTGGCTTTGGATAGCAGAACCGTCGCACCTCGGTCGGTGAAGAAACCATCCGCTTTGAGAGCGTCACCCAGAGCCTTGGCATCCTGCTTCGTCGCCGAGCCAGAGTAATAGACAGTGTCTTTCGATCCCACGACGACTTTCGAGCCCAGGGCGGTTGGTAGCAGAATGAAACCAACCCAGGCAGCCAGAGCGATCAGGCCCACGCCGGTTGCTGCCCAACGGGAGACCGTCTGCCCTCCCATTTGTTCGTGGCCTGCGACCAGCGGCCCCTGCAGAACCTTGGCAGCGTTGTAGGTTCCGAGGAAGAGTGCGAGACCCACGGCAAAAGTCGCCCACGGCGGGATCCAGCGGCCGCAGGCGATGACCAACCCTGTTACTGCAACCCCGGTTGCGATGGCCGCAGTAGCGGCACCCGGCCTCCTCAGTCGACGGTAGTTGATCCCCATCAGGGCAGTCCCGGCGATCGGACTACCGAGAAACGCAGCCAGTCCCACCGAGGTTGGATCGAAGAGTTTGTACCGGGGAATATTCTTGCTGAACGTACTGGCATTGTCCGGCATGGCAGACGGATATTGAGCTGGACTGCTCATGGCATAAATTCCTCCGCACGTCGATTGGTTATTGGGAACTGCCCACTAAGTTAAAACCACTAGAAGCGAAATCGCCGGCACGACGTTATTCTGGTTTATGGTCGTCCTTGCCTGGCTTTAGTCTGCTCCTTTGGTCTTTCTAGTCTCCTGGCTCGTTGCTAGCAGAATTTTGCTGTGAAGCTCCTCGGCCTTAGCCTTATCGACAGCCTGTAGCTTGCGATAGGTGTCGAGTGCATCATCCTTCTGGTGCATCGTCAGATAGACCATCCCTAAATCGTAGTAGGCCACAGCAAAGTTCGGGCGCAGGCGAATAGCCTCCTTGAACGCCTGTACGGCATCGCTATATTGCTTGACACCATGCAAGGCGTTGCCGAGCTCAAAGTTGAAGTCGGGATCGTCAGGCTTGAGATTCATTGCCTGCCAAAGCGGATGCAGCGCTTTTTCGGGCTGGCCCGTCTCGTTATAGATGACTCCCATCCAGTACTTAGCCATTGCTTGATCCAAGTCCGAGGGAAGAAGGGCAATTACGCCGTTAAACGCTTTCAGAGCTTGGTCGTACTCTTTCAGGTGGTAATAATCAGCTCCCATGACCAGCAGCATCGCCGCTTCGGGTTCCAGCAGCACTCGCGCCTGTTTACAATTGTCAATAGCGAGCTGCCATTGCTGCTGCTGGTGATAGCAAAGCCCGAGACCGTAGTAAGCCAGCCCGAGCCTGCTGTCGAGAGCTATCGACTTCTTGTAAGCTTCAATCGCCTTGGGACAGTCACCGGCGCGGAAATATTTGTCTCCTCGTTCGGCATAAGTGTCTGCTTGGTTGGCGGCGAAGGCGCGAGTCGGTCCGCCCATTACGATCGCTAAAGCCAGTACCAAGCTGACAATTCTGGTATTCAAGATACCCTCGTTCTTCCAAGCTTCACTTAGGGTCCTTACGTAATCACCGACGGTGAGACGAAACCAATTGCTACTCAGACATCGTGCAACTCTTCTTATTCATCGTTGAGCCTTGCATCAGGGTACGATCTTTAGTCGAGCCGAAGAGATACAAGAAGATATTGGCCGGAATTTCCGTTCTTAGCTCCCAACAGCCCGCCACTATATACCCCGTCAGGGACTCCAGGGCATAAATATTTTCTTCGGCCGGGCCCTGGGGCTGGGAGCAGAGTCCAGACTAAGCCAGTGCGAGCCCCGCAACTGCTGCATGCAGAGCTCCTCAATCAAAGGCACCGACGAATCTGGTAGCACCCTAAGGCGCCAGTTACGGCAATCTCAAGGGCCTCGCCCATTTACTGTCCGATGGACGCCGGGTCATTACGCCGAGACTATTCCTATCATGACTCGAGAGGGGCGAAACGGTAAGGAAGATAGACCGGCTTCCAGACATTGGCGCGAATGCGAGATTCCAGGGCTTGCTCGTCCATCGGCGCGGCAACGCCATCCTTGATCGCCTGCAGCGCAACCGTCTTAGCCACGGCAAAGGACACCGCGCGAAGTTCAGAAACGCGGGGCAACAATGGTCCCGACTTACTGCTGCGCGCAGGAGAAAGTTCAGCCAGACATTTGGCGGCGGCCATGAACATCGCGTCAGTGACCCGGTGCGCACCGACCGACAAGATGCCCAAACCCATGCCCGGAAAGATGTACGCATTGTTCGTCTGATCGATCGGCACTTCGCGGCCATTCCAGTTCACCGCTGGAAACGGGCTGCCGGTGCCGATGAGCGCGCGCCCTTCCGTCCACTTCAGCAGGTCCGCCGGCGTAGCCTCCGAACGCGAGGTAGGATTGGAGAGCGGGAAGATCACCGGTCGTTCGACCGAGGCAGCCAGGGCGCGGACCACCTCTTCGGTGAAGGCGCCTGCTTGTCCCGAGACTCCTATCAGCGTTGTTGGTTTGGCATTCCTTACCGCATCGAGCAGCGTAATGTGATTCTTGTTTTTTAATTGCCAATTGGCGATGGCGGAACGGGATTGCACCAATGGCTGCTGTGCCGGACGTATGCCCGCCATGCCTTCGACTAACAAACCGTCTTTATCGATCGCATAAAAACGCCGGCGCGCTTCGGCCTCGCTCAAACCAGCGTTCTTCATCGCGATGAGCAGAAGCGTGGCGATACCGATGCCGGCTGATCCGGCTCCGAAGAGTGCGATGCGCTGTTCGGTCAAGGGTGTACCGGTAACGTTGATGGCGGCGAGCAGAGTCGCCGCGGCAACCGCCGCTGTTCCCTGGATATCGTCGTTGAAGGTGCAGAGCCGGTCGCGATAGCGCTCGAGCAAGCGCCCCGCGTTGATGCCGGCAAAATCCTCCCATTGCAACAATACGTGGGGCCAACGCTCGATTACGGCGCTCACAAAGGCTTCGACGAAATTATCGTACTCTGCATCGCGGATCCGGCGGTGCCGCCACCCGACATACAGAGGATCTTCCAGGCGCTCCACATTGTCGGTCCCAACATCGAGTAGTACGGGCAAACATTCCTGGGGGTGAATGCCGGCGCAGGCGGTATAGAGGGCGAGCTTGCCGATGGGAATTCCCATGCCTCCCGCCCCCTGGTCGCCGAGCCCGAGAATGCGCTCGCCATCGCTGACCACGATGACGCGGATTGGGTCATAGCGGGGGTGCCCCAGGATCTCGCGAATTCTATGCTGGTTGGGGTAACTGAGAAACACTCCTCGCGGCTTGCGCCAGATCTCGCTAAACCGCTGGCAGCCTTCGCCGACGGTCGGCGTGTACACCAGCGGCATCATCTCTTCAATGTTGCGCACCAGCACGGCATAAAAGAGGGTTTCGTTCGTATCCTGCAGGTCCCGCAGATAGGCATAACGCCCGAAATCAGTGTGACGGTCGCGCAGCGCCTTAAGACGGCGCGCCGCTTGATCCTCAAGATTGCCGACATGTGGGGGAAGCAGTCCGTGCAGCGCGAAATCGGTGCGCTCGTTTTCAGTGAACGCGGTTCCCTTGTTAAGTATGGGAAAGTTGATCAGGTCGAAACCTGAGAGGCTGGTTTCCAGAACACCCTCGGCTGTAATGCGATATTTCATGCTTATTCGCCACCCAGGGCTTTACCCATTGTAACCAGTTGCGGAGGTGGCTCACGCTGAGATACACACGCG
The DNA here is from genome assembly GCA_049695855.1 of Candidatus Korobacteraceae bacterium. Lineage (GTDB taxonomy): Bacteria > Acidobacteriota > Terriglobia > Terriglobales > Acidobacteriaceae > Bog-257. Next base: position 3,950 of record JBAVSY010000017.1, read on the forward strand.
ATCGTGACTTCGCATCCCCGCAGGAACGAGGAGCGAACGCCGCTTGCCCAACCACCTACCGACACCCGTAGATGCTCGGATTTCAGCGCCGCTCAATTACCGGAGTTGATCCTGGCTATGCAGCGACATCTTCTTTGAAGGATTCCTCTTCCTTCGTTCTTCCGGCCAGCGCCACTAGCCAGGTTTTCAGGATAACGTACAGTACCGGAATAAAGATGAGATTCAGCACCGTCGAGAACAACATCCCTCCCACGATCGCGGTGCCTACGGAGTGCCGTCCCAACTTGCCCGCGCCGCTGGCAAAGTAGAGAGGCAAGACGCCCAGGATAAACGCAAATGAAGTCATTAGGATGGGCCGCAAGCGTAGTTCGGCAGCTTCGATGGCAGCTTCGATGATGGAACGGCCGCGTTCAATTAATTGCTCGGCGAATTCTACGATCAGGATCGAGTTCTTCGCGGAAAGTCCGATCAGCAAGACCAGACCAATCTGGACGTAGACGTCGTCGACCAGCCCGCGCAGCGACACGAACAACAAGGCGCCCAGCACTGCCATGGGCACCGCCAACAGAATGATGAAAGGCAGCGCGAAACTCTCGTACTGTGCGGATAAGGTCAGGTACACAACCAGCAGACCCAGGCCGAAGATAATGATGGCCTTGCCGCTGGCTTCAACTTCTTCCAGGGCCAACCCCGACCAGCTATACGACATGCCTTGCTGCATGTTCTGCTTGGCTAGATCTTCCATTGCCTTCAGGCCCTGACCTGAGCTGTATCCCGGAGCGGCTGCGCCATCGATTTCCGCCGATCGGAAAAGGTTGAAGTGGTTAATAACCTGCGGCCCCGACGTCTCTTTCAGCGACACGATATTGTCGAGCGGAACCAGCCCATTGGTGTCGGAGCGAACGTAGTATTGCCGCAGATCGCGGGAGTTCATGCGAAACGGCTGGTCGGCTTGCACATAGACGCGGTACGAACGATTGTTGAAGTCGAAATCGTTCACGTATTGCGAGCCCATGTAGACGCCTAAGGCTTGCGTCACCTGGCTGATGGGCACGCCAATGGCTTTGGCTTTCTCGCGATCGATCTGCACCAGTTCTTGCGGATCGTTGGCAGTGTAGCTGGTGAACAACCCCGTAAGATCGGGACGCTGCCGGCTGGCGACCACAATCTTATGCGCTACCGTATCCAGATCTTCCAGCGTATTCCGCCCCAGGTCCTGCAACTGGAACTGGAATCCGCCAAAGCTTCCAATGCCGTTGATGGCCGGCGGTTCAAACGCAACCACAATCGCTCCCGGCACGCCTAACAGCTTCGGCGATACTCGGGCCACGATGTCGCTGGCAGCGTGTCCCTTTCCTTTGCGTTCGTCAATCGGCTTGAGCGGCGCAAAGATTAATCCATAGTTTGGCGAGCTGCCCCCCGAAAGTGAGAACCCAGGGACGGCGAATGTGCCAAAGACGTCAGGATCGGCACGCAGAATTTTTTCCGCCTGCTGGGCGACATTTGTCGTGTAAGAGAGCGAAGCCCCTGGGGGCGCCTGCACCACTACGATGAAGTAGTTCTGATCCTCTTGCGGCACGAATCCCGTGGGCACGTGGATATACATGTAGCCTGTCAGCGCGAGCCCCAGCAGGAACAACGTGACCACGGCGTAGCGATACTTCAGTACGCGGGAAATCACCACGCCATACGCCGTACCTAATCCGTGAATCGCCCGATCAACCCCGTGCGCGAAACTTCTGTACCCACGCGACAAAAACCCGATATGAGTCCAATCGAGCAGGGAATATTTGTGCTCCTCATTACGCAGCAGGATCGCCGCCAGCGCCGGCGACAGAGTCAATGCGTTAAACAGTGAAATCGCAATCGCAAATGCGATCGTCAGCGAAAACTGTTTGTATAGAATTCCGGTGGTTCCGGGGAAGAACGACACCGGCACGAATACCGAAATCAGCACCAGAGACGTCGCGATAACCGCGCTCGACACCTCGGCCATGGCGACGGAAGTTGCAGTGTGCGGATCGGTCCGGTCCTCGTTGATGTGTCGTTGCGCATTTTCGATGACCACGATCGCGTCATCGACCACCAAGCCTGTTGCCAGCGTAATGCCGAAGAGGGTTAGTGAATTGATGGAGAAGCCAAAGATCTTGACGAAGGCAAATGTCCCAATCAGCGACACCGGAATGGTGACGGCGGGAATGATGGTGGCTCGCCAGTCCAGCAGGAACAGGAAGATCACGATGATGACGATAAGGACGGCTTCTTCCAGCGTGGTCACTACTTCCCGGACTGAGTCGCCCACCACCGTCGTCGTGTCGAAGGCGATAACATACTTGATCCCGGGAGGAAAGGACTTCGAGAGCTCCGCCAGTTCCGCTTTGGCGGCTTTGTCGACCTGCAGCGCATTGGCATCGGACAACTGCTGTACACCGACGCCGACAGCCTCGTGGCCGCTGTAGAGAAGGTTGGTGTCGTAACTCTCGGCTCCGATCTCAGCCCGCCCAACATCCTTGAGTTGCACAATGCTGTTCTTGGTGTTCTTGAGGATGATGTTCTCGAACTGCTTGGGGTCCGATAGCCTGCCGACCACGCGCAGCGTAACCTGAAAGTTTTGCTTAGGATCTGCCGGCGGACGGCCTAGTTGTCCGGCAGGGATTTCGACATTCTGCTCTTGCAGGGCTGCCACCACATCGGCCGCAGTCAGTTGCCGGGCCGCCAGTTTTGTGGGATCCAGCCAGATCCGCATGGCGTACTTGCGCTCGCCAAAGATCACGACATCGCCCACACCGGGGATGCGTTTCAAGGCGTCCTTTACATAAACGTCAAGATAGTTGGAGATGTACTGGTCCGAAAGACTATTGTCGGGAGAATAGAATCCAGCGGCAAAGACGAAGTTGGGATTCGCCTTGGTGATGGTCACGCCGGTGTCCTTGATCTCCTGCGGCAACCTGCCCAGGGCGGTGGCCACGCGGTTCTGCACGTCCACCGCCGCTATGTTCAGGTCATAGCCGGTGCGGAAGGTCACGTTGATGCTGCTGGTGCCGTCATTGGAACTCGTCGAGGTGATGTAGTGCATACCTTCGACGCCGTTAATCTGCTGTTCCAGAGGGATGGTGACGGCAGACTCCACCACTTGCGCGTTAGCGCCCACGTAATTGCTGCTGACGGTAACTTGTGGCGGAGCCAGGTTAGGATAGAGCGAAATCGGCAGTGTAGGTATGCAGACGGCGCCCGCCAGAATAATCAGCAGGGCGCAAACGGTCGCAAAAATAGGCCGCTTAATAAAAAAGTCAACCAATGTAAGTCTCGATTTCTCGCCGCGACTGGCAGCGGCGGAATGAACCGGGCGATAACGGCCGGCTAGCTGATCGGCTGCACAGGAGTTCCATCGATGAGGAACTGGGTACCGGAGACGATCACTTTTTCTCCTTGCTTCAGACCACTCTTTACCGCGTAATCGTTGCCGATGGTGTCCCCCAGAGTCACCGAACGCTGCTTGGCGACCATGCTTCCGTTTACCTCGGTGGCAACATAAACGAAGGGCTGTCCTCCGATGCGGGTGACCGCCAGCACCGGAACCGTAGGAGCAGGACTGGTGCTCCAAATTACTCGCGCCTTCACCAGTTGTTCGGTACGAAAGCGGTCGAGTGAGCCGTGGATTGGCGCCTTAGCCAGAACACCCTGGACCGCGTTGTCAACCTGCTGCGAAATGAAATCGATCTTGGTGTTCTCGATCACCTCTCCGGTTGAGGTCACAATCTGCACCGGAAGACCCATGCGGATATCAGCTGACCGTTCCGTCGGGATATAGATGTAGGCTTCCAGTTCGGCATTCTCGTCCACCGTGGTTAATAGAGTTTGGGGAGAAACGTAATCGCCGATGTGTACTGGGATGTCGCCCACAATTCCAGCAAAGGGTGCGGTGAGGGTGTAGTACGCCAACTCGCGTTGCTGGGTGACGTTCGCGGCTTTGGAAGCCTCCCAATCCGCCTTGGAATTGTCGAACGCCTGCACTGCCTGTTCATAGTTTTGCTTGCTGGTTACACCTGCATCAAACAGGTGTTGCTGCCGATCCAGTTCGCGCTGGGCATAATCAAAAACAGCTTTCTTTTGCGCTTCAGTACTGATCTGCTGGTCGACCGTGGCTTGCTGCTTCAGCGGATCGATGGTCATCAAAACCTGTCCAGCGCGGACATGATCGCCCGATTTCACCAGTATCCTGGTCAGCGACCCATCCACTTGCGGCTGGATGGTGGCCGACCGGCGAGACTTGATGGTGGCAACGTACTCGTCGGTTTGTGGTACCTGCGCCAGGTCGACAGTCTTGGTATTGACAGGCACAGCCTGCGGCGGCGGTTGCTTGGCTTCTGTCTTGCTGCAACCCGTAGTCGAAAGAAAAGCCCAGCCCAGCAATAGAACCGTGAGAATGCTTTTCAAATTCCTCGTCCCCAAAAAGAGCAATGTAGCTTACAGATGCTCTACCGCCTTTGAGAGGTGCAGGATTTGCTGGCCGGTCGACCCACGGAATGCCGAGATGCGAGGATCAAGGACCCCGTCAACGCATAACGGTCAACTAGCGATTCGTAACAAAACCTGGTCAGTATCGGAAGGTAAATATCGCATTGATGTAACAGCTTTCGGAGGTAAGGATTCGTAATTCTTTTCGGCGGCCTATACATTGCCACAAAGGGGGCAGCGTCGGCCCGTCAGTTGGATACCGTCAAGAGCTCTAAATGCTGATAACATTTCTATCCAACACTGCACCTGTGACACTCACAGCAGAGGAGAATGACCGTGGCTGATATCTTGATCGCCGGCGCGCAGGCCCCGGAATTTAGTTTGCACGTGACACCTGATCAAAAGCTTTCGCTTCGCGAGTTGAGAGGGAAGCCGGTCATCCTGGCTTTCTACCCGGCAGACTGGAGTCCGGTTTGCGGCGATCAGATGGCCCTCTACAATGAGATCCTGCCAGAGTTTGCGCAGTATGGCGCCTCGCTTCTGGGAGTGTCGGTGGACGGCGTGTGGTGCCACAGCGCCTTCGCAGCCAATCGTCATCTGCACTTCCCGTTATTAGCCGATTTCGAACCGAAGGGACAGGTGGCGCGGCTGTACGGCGCCTACCGCGATGAGGATGGCACCTCGGAACGGGCTCTTTTCGTGATCGACAAGAACGGTGTAATCGCCTGGAGCTACCTGTCGCCGGTGGCCGTCAATCCGGGTGCCGATGGAATTTTGCAGGCGTTAGAGGCCTTGCCGAGATAAGGAAGTGCGATGAGCAAACTTTCAATACCGGTTACCGACAAAGATCACAAACAGGGAAACCCTAACGCGCGCTGTACGCTGGTGGAGTACGGAGATTACGAATGTCCTTATTGTGGCGAGGCATACCCGATCGTCAAGCGCCTGCAGAAACACTTTGGCGAGGAGCTGCTATTTGTGTTTCGCAATTTTCCTCTGAGCGAAATCCATGAGCATGCCGAACATGCGGCCGAAACCGCCGAGTTCGCGGCTGCCAATGATCGCTTCTGGGAGATGCACGATCTGCTTTATGAAAATCAGGAAAACCTTGAGGACGATTCCCTTTTGCGCCTGGCCAGTCAACTTCACCTCTCCTCCGACCAACTCCGTGAGACTCTCGCAGAAGGGACATACAGGGCCCGTATCAAAGCGGACTTCAGTGGGGGAGTACGCTCGGGAGTGAATGGCACGCCAACGTTCTTCATCAACGGTCAGCGTCATGACGGTCCTTTCGATTTCGACGATCTGGCCATCTCCATCCGAAAGGATATGGGTCCGGCCAAGGCTCGATGATCGCTCGGAAAGTGGAAAGCCGCCGAAGAGACGATCTATCGCATTTGTGCCCGGCAATCTTGGCCAGTCCCAGGTGTTTTCGAGGCGGCGGATATCGTTGGTTCGTAGGTTAGGGGCCGAAGGGCGGGGTATGATTTCCTGACTCAATCTCTCCCGCGGGTAGCCGGTCGGTGGCTTCGGGCGAACGGTTCAGACATCTGTGCAGCAACCACCTGGCCACTCTAGCATCAAAGTGCCTTTTTGTTGGTAACTTCTGCCCGGCAGGAACTCTCTCCAGGCTAGTCATCCCGCCTGTTTTCAGGCACTTGAAATGGTTTCCCTGAAATTGTGCAACTCTCGGAAATTCAGTAGCTTATCGCTGTTTATACTTGACATTTCCACAGCCTGGCGTAGCATAAAAGCATCACCTCCGATCCATTTCAGGATCGAATGGGCCCGGAGCCAAGGAAATCGTCACCGCTCCTTGGCATCGGGCCTATTTTATTGCCTGCTTCTTGTAATGCCGGTCGCAGTTCCTGATCAAGTAGGTGCTTGGAGTACTGTTTCTTTAGCCGATGAATGCAAAAGTCCTGTTCGCCCTGGGGCTCTTTTTTTGCCTGACCCCTTGGGCTTCCCCGCCGCTGGCTTTGCTCGCTGGTCTTCTCTTCGGAGCAATCGCCACTCATCCCTACAAGAATGAATCCCATAAGCTTTCCAAAATCCTGCTGCAGTCGGCCGTCGTGGGACTGGGCTTCGGGATGAATCTGCAGGAAGTAGTGCATGCCGGGCGCAGCGGTTTCGTTTATACCGCGTTGAGCATTTCGTTTGCGATGATCGTCGGAACGCTGCTCGGTAAATGGTTCAGAGTGGAGAACCGGGCAGCGTTTCTCATTTCCACGGGTACTGCAATTTGCGGCGGCAGTGCTATTGCGGCGGTCGGTCCAATCACGGGAGCGACCGAGGACGAGATGTCGGTATCGCTGGGCACGATTTTCGTGTTGAACTCCGTCGCCCTGCTGACCTTTCCCGCAATCGGTCTCTGGCTGCACCTTTCGCAAACTCAGTTTGGATTGTGGGCGGCATTGGCGATTCACGACACCAGTTCCGTGGTCGGAGCCTCGGCAAAATATGGGGCGATAGCGCTGGCCATAGGAACCACCGTGAAACTGGCACGCGCTCTCTGGATCGTTCCCTTGTCGATTGGGACAGCCGCAGTCAAGGGAAGCAAGACGCGTATTAAATGGCCGTGGTTCATTCTGTTCTTCTGCCTGGCAGCCGTGGCGAACACGTATTTATTTCCTGGCGCGGTTGCGTACCACTTTCTGAGCAATGCCGGTAAGCTGATGCTGGTGATCACCCTTTTCTTGATCGGCGCAAGTCTTTCGCCAGCGGCTTTGCGCAAGGTCGGACCACGGCCATTGCTGCAGGGAATTACGCTCTGGATCATCGTTGCCGTGATCAGTTTGCTGGCCATTCGGGCGGGATGGATACGAATCTAGGGGCGAAGGATCTGCTGCCGAAGGCGGGTATTTTCCGCTACCGGTTCCTTGGGCTGCCCTGCTCCGATTATTCGTGATTCCATCGCGCAATCGCTTCTATGACCTGGCTGGCGATTTCACGCCACAATGCTGGTCAGAGACCACAGACTGTGCTCGTGCAGGGCTGGCGGTCTACTTCGAGGGCGTCTGATTAGAGGAGGCGCCCAGCAGTTCCAAGGCGCGGTGATAGTACTCGCCGCCAGCACCGCCGTTGCCCTGATGCTGCAAGACATAGGTAGTGATGCGGTGTTTGATTTCAGCTGCCTGCGGAAAACTTTCCGTGGTCCAGAAGCGTTCTGGCTTGTCGAAGAAACCTGCACGGCTCAGGAAGGCAACTCCAAAGTAGGTTTGTTCCTCGGCGGAGTCCTGGTCGTCGGAATTGAGTTTGAACGAGCCATTCGTTTGCAGAGAATCTGACAGACACCAGTCCAGCATCTTGCGAATCACGACGGCGAGCGCGCTCTTCTGTCCCGACTTCATAGACGGCCACGCGTATTTGAAAAGCACTACCGCATCCATGTTGTTGTGATTGGTGTAGTGGCCGTCCTCCAGCCAGCCGACATGATATTCGAGATCCTTCAGGACCAGCGCGGTCTCGCCAACTTTGCCGAGATCGGGCACATCGCCGTCCAGATATCGAACCACGTGAAAAGTGATGCTGATGTCGTCAACGAATTTCAGACCACCATCGCGAACATAGCGTTCGCCCCACCACCCGGTAGCAGGATTGCGGAAATCTTGCAGGATAAGTTTCAGGATGGCCGGCTTAAGTTGCGGATCGAGCTTGTAGCCGGGCGGAACGCCGTGCAGGATCAGGCGCAACAGGTCGGCAAGGGATTCGTTGAATTCGCGGCGATGATCAATGCCAGTGTGTGCGATATCGGAGATGGAGACCGACGTCAGGTAGGTATTCAGTTTTTCCGGCGAGTTGATTCTGTCGAGAAAACGAAGTTGGTACTTCGGGCGCTGGCCATCTTCGGCGAGCTGTCGCAGATGATCGAATGAGGCATCCAGCTTGAAGAACCATTCCGTGTAGCACCTTCCCCAGCTACCGTCGGCAGGATCTTGCTCGCTTGCGGCCAACTCCAGCTTGGGATCTGAAAGAGTAGCTTGCAGATCTTTGAGTCGGTGGTCGACCGCCTCGAAATTAGCCGTGTATCCGAGGAGCCACGAGATTTCGTTCAGGATCTGATGGGAACACTCCGACGGCTGCCCGGCTGCTTCCCGCTGGAAGACTTGCTTTCCCAGCGCACGTGCCTGCTTCACGCGTTCCGCCCGAGAGCTTTCGTAAGCCGGATCGTAGACGGTGAACTCCTGCTTGGCGCGGGCGCGATATTCCAGATCGCTTTGTGGAACTCGCATGGCAGCGATCGGGCGCGGGCCAGCCAGGAAAATCGTCACCCAGATCAGGCTCGCAGCAAAGTGGCGACGCATGGCTTTGCCTTTATAGCGGGTTTGGTGTGAGGAAGAAAAGCAAAAAGGTATAAGCGGTTTTGCGAGGCTTGAGGTTATAGGGTGAAGCGCGCTTTTTCAGGCGTGCGGGAATGACCGTGCTTATTAATAGTTGTCATTCTGAGCGAAGCGAAGACCGCGAAGCGGCCGAGCGTAGTCGAAGAACCCCTATCGCCGCGAAGGACCTGCCGCCAATAGAGGTCCTTCGACTCCGGCGGCTGAAGCCCGCGCCGCCTCCGCTCAGGATGACAAATAATTAAGAGTGATGGCCGCGCCGGTTCGTCCTTCCAGTCCTGACGCTCGTAAGCTCCAAGCCTAAGCGTTGGCGCCCTCGAGAGACTGCGACAACTCTTCCCACTCGGCCATGAGTCCTTCCAGGTCCGCGCGGCGTTTGGCCAGCAACTCCGTCCATCTCGCCGTCTCCTCGGCGCTTACGTACGATTGCAGCTCGCGCTCGCACTCGGCGATGCCGTCCTCAAGGCGCGCGATACCTTGTTCTACCTGCTGATGCCGCTCCTGGATTTGCTTCAGCTTGATGGGATTGATGCGCTTCTTCGATTGCGATTGGGCTTTCTGTTCGACGTATCCCGGAACATCTGACAGCGTGGGAGTCCAATTGCTCACCGCCGATTCTTCTTCCCCGGTTTCCTTGCGCTGCTTGCGCCACAGGTAGTCTTCGTAATTGCCGGGAAACACCTCGACCCGGCCATCGCCAATCTCGAAAACCCGCGTGGCTAGCTTGTCGATGAAATATCGGTCGTGCGAGACGAAGACGACCGTGCCGGTAAATTTCTCCAGCGATTGCAGCAGCACATCTTTGGCCCGCATGTCGAGGTGGTTGGTAGGCTCGTCAAGCAGCAGGAAGTTCGAGGGATGCAGCAGCATTCGGGCCAGCGCGTAGCGATTGCGCTCGCCGCCCGACAGCACGCCTATAGGCTTAAACACATCATCTTCGGAAAACAGGAAGCAGCCCAGCACGCCGCGCAATTCGGTCATCGACTTCTGCACTGCTACATCGGACAAGTCGTCGAGCATGCGCCGATTCGGATCGAGTTCCTTGTATTGGTCTTGCGCAAAGTAATCAGGCTCAACGTTGTGGCCGAGCTTCAGGGTACCTTCGGTGAGCGGCTCGATGCCGGTCAGCAACTTGATCAAAGTCGACTTTCCCGCGCCATTCACTCCTACCAGCGCAATGCGATCGCTGCGCTGGATGGTGAAGTTTACGTCGCGAAAGACTTCCTTGGGGCCGTAACTCTTGGCTACATCGGAGCACTCCACCACCGTCCGCCCGCTGGGTTTCGGCTGGGGAAAAGTGAAGTGAATAGTCCGCTCGTCGGGAGGAATCTCGATGCGCTCGATCTTTTCCAGTTCCTTGATGCGGCTCTGCACCTGCTTGGCCTTGGTGGCCTGAGCGCGAAAGCGATTGATGAACGCCTCCAGTTGCTCGATGCGATCGCGCTGGTTCTTGTAGGCCGCCACCAGCGTGTCGCGGCGCTCCTGCTTCTCCTGTAAGTACTTCTCGTAGTTGCCGCTGTAGAACTGGACCCGCTTGTTCCAGATTTCGGCCGTGCGATTCACCGTGACATCGAGAAAGTAGCGGTCGTGCGAGATGAGCACGTAGGCAAAGGGATACTGAAGGAGATATTGCTCCAGCCAGTTTCGGGTTTCCAGATCGAGATGATTCGTAGGCTCGTCGAGCAGCAGCAGATTCGGCTTGGAGAGCAGCAACTTCGCCAGTGCGATGCGCATCTGCCAGCCGCCGGAAAATTCCTCGGTATAGCGCGTCCAGTCTTCTTTGCGGAAGCCCAGGCCGTCGAGAACCGTACCAACCTGCGAATCGAGAGCGTAGCCGTCCTTCACGCGAAATTCACTCAGGATATGCTGATAACGGTCAGCCACCTGCGCGTATTCATTCGAGGTGTGATCGAGTTCGGCGATCTTGTGAGTGAGCTCTTCCATCTCCTGCTCCAGCGCGCGCAGGCTGCTGAACACCGACATGCATTCGTCGAAGACGGTGCGTCCGGAAAGTTGCAGGCCGTCCTGAGGCAGGTAGCCGAAGGTAGTGTTTTTGGCGGAAATGATGCTGCCGTAGTCGAGCGACTCCAGGCCGCCCAGCACTTTCAGCAAAGTGGATTTGCCGGTGCCGTTGGCGCCCACCAGCCCAACGCGGGCATCGGGCGTGATCAGCCAATCAAGATTTTCGAAGAGGAGCTTGGGGCCGAATCGTTTGCCGGCAGAGGAGAGCTGGATCATGATGAGTACTGCGACGGTTCGTTATCGCGCCGATTCGCTACTACTTAATAGTCGCAATAGTAAGTTTTGCTGTGCGGCTGAACGTTGCGAACCAGGGCCTTTCACGATGCTTGAATTCGCGGAGCAGGCGGCTTTTCAAATTGATGATCGCCACAACCCATTCGTCCTGGTCTTCTGCACTATTGTGAGCGGTCGCCAAAATTGCGACTTCGGTTTTCTTGATTTCCTCGCGATGAGTATTCTTCATCTCGTGATCTCTCGTCACGAGCATCCAGCCATTCTTATGACAGAATCTTATAACTTCCGGGTCTTCCACGTTGGGGCGAACGCGTCCAAATTCGTCCCTAAACCACTCCGGAAATCGTTGAACCGTGAATCCAGCTGTTCTAAGGCGCACAGCGACAGACTCGGCTGAAAATCCCTCGTCGAGAAAAAGAACGCACTCCTCACGCCGCTTTTTGACGTATGTCAATATGTGTCAGGGCTTGCCGCACAATCGTGTGATCAAGGCCGAACTCTGCTGCAATCTCTTCAACATTTTCTCCCGCGCGTTTCTGGCCCAAAATAGTGTTGACAGGAATTCGTGTACCAGTGATCACTAAACGGCCCGACATAATGTTTGGATTCATGGATACGGGACGACTCCTATGGTCAGTCGCAGCAAAACGCCATGGAAAGATAAACCTGCCGGCCTCTATCCTCTCGGAGAACAAATTTGCCACTTCCTCAACGAGCTGCTGACCCGGTCGCTTCCCCAAAGACGTAATCGTGCGCGGCTTTTTGCCACGGGCGGGTTTGTCGTAAACGAGGTCTCGCAAGCACTCCTTAATCGCGTCTGCTCGCTGGAGGGGGTGTTGCGACCTAAACATCTGGCGTGCGTTCCGCATCGAGAGACGCAGAAACTGCAAGGAAAAGTCAAACCGCTCGCGCAGCAGAAATACGCGGTATGCCTCCTCAATATCTCGATATGAGAGAAGATGCGTGGGGCCATACTTTCCAGACGCTTTCAAGATGGGCTCTCTCCCCTCGTACCATGAAGCCAGCGTCCGCCGTGGAATAGCGAGAAACACAGCGGCTTCGGGTATCGTGTAGGTAGGAAGAGTCCGAATGTCCTGACCGCGTTGCCGGATTGGTTTGTTCCTAAGCACTTATTCACTCTACCGCACTTGATTGCGGCTCACGCTTTCTCATTATCGATCAATTGCTCTTTTTCTGCCCGCGCAGAATCTTGTCATCGATGGGCTTGCGGCCGGCAAAACCTTCCTGCGTACCGTGCCAGTGCGTGATTTTCTTCTCGCCCAGTTTCCAGCAGAGCAGGATGACGTCGTCGCCTACTACGCAGGGAAAATCGAGCAGCCCGACATCCAGATCTTTCACCTGCACGCCGGTAGCGTCGATCTCGGCCACGGCATCCTTGGCGCGCTGCAACGCTTTCTCGCGCTCGGCCTTGCGCCGCGCTACCGCGACCACGTCGACCAGCGTGCCTCCGTTCACGAAGATGCGGTTGGCCAGCGCCTGCTGCTCGGCATCCACTTCTTCGATCAGCGCTTTCGCCTGGATGGCAGAGCGCAGCAACGACTCCAGAACAGGCAACAAGGTCTGGGCTTCAGCAACGGTGAAGGTGCGTGCCATATCGATATCTTCCAAACTTTCCAACTGGACCGAGGTTTGCGCCTGGCGGCGATTCATGACACGACGGCGATGCTCCCGCACATCCGACCAATACCGGGGAACCCGCCGCAAATATTTTTCCCGAGGACGCTTGCGAATAATCACTGGATCTCTAACATCCTATCAAGCGCCACCCGCGCCCACCTCTTTACGTCAGCTTTTACTTGAATTTGATTGACCACGTTACCGTCCACCAGGTTCTCCAGGGCCCAGCACAGGTGCTGCGGCGAGATGCGAAACATGGTCGTACACAGGCAGCCGGAATCGTCCAGCGTGATGACGCGCTTGTCGGGATTTTCCTTGGCCAGCCGGTTAATCAGGTGGATTTCCGTCCCGATGGCGAAGGACGAGCCTGCCGGGGCTTCCCGCACTACTTTGATGAGGTAATCGGTCGAACCGATTCCGTCGGCCTTCTGGCAGACTTCCCAGCGGCATTCGGGATGAACCAGGACCTGGATACCAGGATAGCTGGCACGCGCTTTATCGACGTGTTCAGGCAGGAAGCGCTGATGAACCGAGCAATGGCCCTTCCATAAGATGACCTTGGCTTTGCGCAATCGTTCCGCGGTCTGGCCGCCCTGTAACTGGTAGGGATCCCATACCACCATTTCGTCCAGCGGAATGCCTCGAGCGAAGCCGGTGTTGCGGCCCAAGTGCTGGTCCGGCAGGAAGAGGATTTTTTCATTGCGGCCGAAGGCCCAGTCGAATGCGCCCCGGGCGTTCGATGAGGTGCAGACCATGCCTCCGCGTTCTCCGCAGAAACCCTTGATGGCCGCTGTCGAATTCATGTAGGTAATGGGAGTGATGCCCGCGCCTTCGTCGTCAGCCAGTCCGAGATTGACGAACTGGTCCCAGGCATCTTCCACCTGCCCGATCTCAGCCATGTCGGCCATGGAGCAGCCCGCGTTCAGATCGGGAAGCACGACCGCCTGTCCGGGACGCGCCAGAATGTCGGCACTCTCGGCCATGAAATGCACGCCGCAGAAGACGATGTAGCTGCCTCGGGCTTGCGCAGCCATCTGTGACAGGCGATACGAATCGCCGCGATAATCGGCGTAACGTACGACTTCATCGCGTTGATAATGGTGACCCAGAATGACGCATTCGCTGCCTAAGGCTGCTTTGGCCTCGGCAATGCGGGCGTCCATGGAGCGATCTGGGAGTACGAGATAGTTTTCAAGCGAGCAAGATACCGCTTCTGTAACCGGTGCCGTAGCCATTTCCTTGTCTCTGCCTTCAGTCCCGGCCGCGTGAGATTCCGTTGTGATCGGAGGTGCACGCCCCGGAACGGGGATGTTGAAAGCTGCTTGCGGCTCCAGCAGGTCCACATGCGCATATCGCGCCCGACCTGCGGGGATGTTGAAGCTACAAGTTGACGCTTCTTTACAACTCACTTATTCGATGATCCGCCCGCCACATTCGTTACAAAAGTAAAACCGCGTCTTAATTTTTTCGACGCGGCCGCTATTGCTCAAAATGGCGGGGTGACGAGCATCGAACAGTCTATTGTTACGCGTCGATGAAGATTAGGCAAGGGCGAAAGCCGTGGGCCGTCAGCTGAAGGCATGAGAGACACTTGGTGCAGATTCTTGAACTGCGAACGAACCGCAGATCCTTCGACTCCGGCGGCGAAGCGCCACCTCCGCTCAGGATGACAGGGGAACGATTGCTAAGAGCTAAAGGCTAACAGCCAAGAGCTGAGGGCTGATAGCTGATAGCTTTCTCAGCTATCCCCCGATATGCACCATCGTCCTGGATGCTGGGATGAAGCCCGGCTCGCCGATGTGGTGACGCTCTTCCTTGTGGTCGACGACATCGCGAATGAAATCGGCCATATCGTCGTCATTGCCGCCCTTCGCCATCAGGGCTGCCAGGTCATGCTCGCGCACTGAGAACAGGCAGGTGCGAATCTTGCCGTCGGAGGTGACGCGCACCCGGCTGCAATGTCCGCAGAAGGGATGCGATACCGGGGCGATGATGCCGATCTCGCCGATGCCGTCTTCGAAGACATAACGGCGCGCGGTTTCGCTGCCCAGGTGACCGATCTCGCGCAAGGGCATGAATTCCGCCATGCGGCGCAGAATCTCGTCGAGGGTGACCACGATCTCCGGCGACCATACGCGATCTTCTTCCAGCGGCATGAACTCGATAAAGCGGACAGCCACGCCGTGCTCACGGGCGAAGCGACCGAAAGCAGTGATCTGGTCGTCGTTGAATCCGCGCATGAGCACGCAATTGATCTTCACTGGACTGAGGCCCGCCTGCTGCGCCGCACGCACACCGGCCAGCACCTGCTCATAGCCGTTGGGCACGCGCGTGATGCGGGCAAACCGATCGGCGTCGACCGCGTCCATCGAAACCGTCACCCGCGACAGGCCAGCGTCGGCCAGTGGCTGCGCCATCTCAGCAAGAAGATGTCCGTTGGTGGTGATGGCGATGTCGAGCCGGTCGCCTTCGACGGTCTGCATCCGGCTAAGTTCGCGCACCATGTCGACGAGGCCCTTGCGCAGGAGCGGCTCACCTCCGGTCAGGCGGACTTTGGTGATGCCGAGCCCGACGAAGACGCGCGCCATGCGCAGGTAGTCGGCGATCGGCATCTCTGGAAACTGCGGACCATCGCTGCCCGAGCGGCAATAGACGCAGCGGTAGTTGCAGCGGTCGGTGATCGAGATGCGCAAGTCGCTGATGCGCCGTCCGTGTTTGTCGGTGAGAAGCATGCTGTCAGTAATCAGCCATCGGCTTTCAGTTTGGGCTCTTAGCTCTTAGCCTTTAGCTCTTAGCAAAACCGTTATTCGCGATCCCTTTTGTTCGCCGAAAACTGCTTGCCCATACCCACAGGTGTCATCCTGAGCGTAGGCGGCGCTTCGCCGCCGGAGTCGAAGGACCTGCTTTCGGCCAGCGGAACGAAGGACCTACCCTAGGCCACGAACCACTCAGAACTCGCTTCGGTTTCGATTGTGCGAGGAATGAAAACCAGACGCAGCCTGCGGATGCAGCGCTGCCGATCGTTTCCTTTCCGAGCACGGGAGGCGTGGACGTTTCCCTCCACACCCTCGGTCCCGCCAGCATCAGCGAAACACCGCCGCCGCAGCCTTGAGTATCCCGTTAGGCCACGGAGGTCGGAAACAAGTTCATCCATTATAGATGCATAAGGGAGGAGAAAGCAGCGGGACGTACACACGCTCGTGATCATCGCGGGCTGCGCTCGGGAGAATTCTTCGACACGCACTGGCAAGCAGGTCCTTCGACTCCGGCGGCGAGGCGCCGCCTCCGCTCAGGATGACACCTTGTGAGGACGAGCTAGCTAAGCCTTTCAGGAGGAGCGAAGAGCGATGCCGATTGCTAAGAGCTAAAGGCTAAGGCTAAAGGCTAACGGCTAAAAGCTCATAGCTGACGGCTGAGAGCTGAGAGCCTCTTCCTCACATCCCTTCGTAATTCGGCCCCCCTCCGCCCTCGGGTGGCACCCAGGTGATGATCTCGTAGGGGTCCATGATGTCGCAAGTTTTGCAGTGCACGCAGTTCGACGGATTCAGATGAATTTCCAGGCCGCTCGGTGTGTCCTGGGCCTCCACCATCTCGTACACGTTGGCTGGGCAGAAATTCTTGCAGGGATTGCCGAACTCCGTCACGCAGCGTTCGTTGCAGATGGTGGTGTCGTGGATGACGAGATGCGCCGGCTGATCTTCTTCGTGCTTGGTGCCGGAGTGGTAGAGATCGGTAAGTTTATCGAAGGTGAGTTTACCGTCGCCCTTGGCGGGACCTATGATTTGCGCCTCGGACCCACCGTCAGCAGGCAGGCGGTTGAGATGCTGCATGCGATGATGCCCGGCTTCGTTGCTGTAGCGGGCTCGCAGGCCGCGTCCGCCGGTGATCTGTTGGATACCGGCGTGAACCATTCCGGAGAGAAATCCCTTCTCGAATCCCTGATGGAAATTCCGCACCGGCCACAATTCTGACTTGATCCAGCTTTTCTCCACTCGATCCTGAAACGATTCAATCATGGGAAGCGAAAAATCCTGCTTGGCCATGGCGTCGAAGGCCGTCTCCGCAGCCAGCATCCCGCTCTTGATCGCCAGATGAATCCCTTTGAGCCGCTGCGAATTGAGGAAGCCAGCGGAGTCACCGAGAATCATCCAGCCATCGCCGGCCAGCGGCGGAATGCACCACCAGCCTCCATAAGGCAACGACTTCGCCCCATAACGCACCATCTTTCCGCCTTCCAGCAGCTTGGCAATGAAAGGATGCTTCTTGAATTCCTGCAGGATGTGCTGGGGATCGATGCGCGGATCGGGATAGTCAAGTCCGGTGACAAAGCCGAGCGAAACCGTGTTGTCTTTCGAACCGTAGATCCAGGCTCCGCCGTACTCGTTGAAGGTGAGCGGATACCCCATGGTGTAGATGACTTCGCCGGGAGCGATGCGTCCCGCCGGCAACTCCCACAGTTCCTTGACTCCGACACCGTAGGTTTGGGGATTGCGCTCGCGATCCAATTGGAAGCGGCCAATCAGTTGCTTGGTCAGCGAGCCGCGCGTGCCCTCAGCCAGGATCACTACTCTGGATTTCAAATCGTAGCCCGGCTCGAAATTGGATTTCTGCTGGCCGTTCTTGTCGACACCTTTGTCGTCGGTACGTACGCCAACCACGCGTCCCGAATCGAATAGCAGCTCGGAACCGGCAAATCCGGTGAAGACGGTAATCCCCGTCTCTTCCACTTTGCCGCCCAGCCACTTTACGAACTTGTTAATCGAAATGACGTAGTTGCCATGATCGCGCATGGGAGGCGGCGTGATGGGAAACTTGAATTTGCCGGTGCGCGTGAGGTAGTAGACCGCTTCCTTGACCACCTTGGCGTCGAGCGGAGCTTCCTTCTCGAAGTCGGGCAACAGCTCGCGCATGGAACGAGGATCGAGCAGCGCACCCGACAGACAATGCGCACCTACTTCGCGCGCCTTCTCCAGCAGGTAAATGTTTTCCTTGCTGAGCTGGGCATCGGGATTCCTGACGTTGTGCTCATCGATGAGCTGCGAAAGGCGGAGTGCGCAGGCCATGCCTGCCGGACCTCCTCCTACGATGACAACATCGGCTTCCATCACGGGACGATCAACACCTGGGAGCGGCTTACGAAAGACGATCATTCGGGCTTTCCAGCAAAGGACAGTTCTGATGTCTGCCTAATTCTTACACTCTTTGACAGAAGTATGCCACATTGTCAGACGGCGACGTCACCACACAGCAAGACGATTTACGCAGAATGAAGGACGCAGGTTTTATGCGCCCAATAAAGCAGGAACCAGACTTTGAAGTGCGCGAACGCTCTTCAGGCGCTCTTTAGCTTTTTCACTTCCTCAATCAATGGTGGCACGATATCGAACAGATTGCCAACCACCGCAACGTCGGCAATCTCAAAAATCGGAGCCTCAGCATCTTTGTTGACGGCAATGATGGTTCGCGCGCCCTTCATCCCCACTACGTGTTGAATCGCGCCACTGATTCCCAAGGCCAGATAGAGCTTGGGAGCAACGGTTTGTCCGGAGGAGCCGACCTGACGATCCATGGGCAACCAGCCCGAATCGCAGATGGGTCGCGAGGCTGCGATTTCCCCGCCTAATGCCTCGGCCAGTTGCCTGGCGATGTCAATGTTCTTCTGCTCCTTAATACCTCGCCCGACCGCAACGATGATTTCGGCTTGGGTCAGATCAACCGCCTGCTTGGCCTCTTTAAACGGAGCTTCCGGCTTGTTTCGTATCACATCCTCTGCGACTTCTAGACTGACGGTCTCCACGGGTGCTGCAGCACTACCGTCTTGGACCTGATCACCGCGGAAAGCGCCGTTCTGAAAGGTTGCGAAGTACGGAGCTTCGCCCACGAACGAAACGTCGGCCGCGAACTTCCCCTGAAACATCTGGCGGGTGAACAGCAGCTTTCCGCCCTCATACTTGTAGCCCACGGAATCGCTGATGAGCGAGCGTCCCAGGGTAGCGGCAAGCTTGGGAGCAAAGTCACGTACCTGATAGGTATGCGGCATCAATACCAGCTTAGGCTGCTTCTGTTCGATGAATTGCTTGAGAGCGGCAACGAAGCCGTCAGGAGTGTAAGGCTCCAGCTTCGGCGATTCGAGGGCATATACCTTCGCCACTTTTTTCATGGCAATTTCGTTAGCGATGTCGCCCACGACGCTGCTGCCCGCCACTGCCGCCTCCAGAGTCCATCCGGTTTCCGAAGCCAAGGCCTGCGCGCCGGTTAGGGTTTCCCAGGAGACCCGATTCAGTTTGCCTTCCCTTTGTTCGACTACGACCAGGATACTGTCTGCCATTTCCATCCATTTCCTAGTTGCAGACCGAAGCGGCTGCGCGGACTAGCGCGCCAACTCCGGGGTAAAAGACCAGAGTATTGACCCAGCTGACACAGACCAAGTCTGCATCAGCGATTGTTGAATGACGACGGTCCGCATCCTGGCGTGCTTAGCGATTATGGGTCTTCACCCGCACGCCCATGGTTCTCAGCAGCAACCCTAGCACGGCCAGGGAGACTGCAATGAGGTCAATCCGCACGTCGCCCAGCTTGACCGCGGCTGGATGAAAGAACATTACCAGGAATGCAAACAACATTAAGACCCAGCCAACAATTACCAGAACTGAGCCGTTTTCGCGTTTTTCTTCTATCGATGACATAGCCGCCTCCTGCCCGCCGCGGGCGGGCGTTGCGTTGCGACTTTGCCATCCTCACTGCTATCCAAACTCTGGCACTGACGGGGCGGCGGCCGTCAAGCCACTCGATTATCTTCCGCCTCATCCTGCCGCTGTTGCGCCAGGGTCCGCTCCATTTCGCGGTGACCCAGCGCCGTGACCCCGACTGCTCGGCGATAATGCGTTCCCATCATCACCAGAATCAGTCCAAGTGCGCCCTCGATAGCCAGCCAAATTGGCCAAAACCATGAACCGTTGCGCAAGCTGATAAAGAAGAAGACCCCGAGAATCGCGTCCATCCACAGCAAGATCCAGCCTACGGTCAGCAAGACTGAACCCAGACGGCGGTTCTCTACGGTATTGTCAATGGCGACCTGATCGCGATCATATCCTGGCATAACGAGCAGAGCTCCTTTAGAAGAATATGGCCCACCCGGTTAGATGCCAATCGCTGTCTCGCCTGCACCACTTCGCAAACAGCCAGCGATTTTCGATATCAAGTTATGAATGCCGCTTTCTTGATCGCTTACTGTCGCCTATAAGACACGTACTTCGTTGCGCAGCTTTTCCACCAGCTTCTTTGCAATTTCCCCAGGAGGCCCTTCCAGCACCTCGGTCTTCTTGGTCTTCTGAGGAATGTACAACTTCTCGATCTTCTGCAAGTTATCGCCCAGCGCCGACTTGATCTCGTCGAAGCTCACCTTCTTCAGCGGCTTATTCTTGGCCTGCTTGATGCCGATCAGCGTGGCATAGCGTAGCTTGTTGATGCCTGACTGGATGGTGAGCAGCGCCGGCAGCGGCATATCGACGAATTGGAAGAAGCCCGCTTCCAGCTCTCGCTTCACCCGAATGCCGCTGTCACTCTTTTCGAGTTGCATGATGATGGTGGCATGCGGCCAGCCCAGCAACTCAGCGAGAATCACCCCTGTTTGGGCGAAACCGTAGTCGTCCGATTGCAATCCGGTGAAAATAAGATCGAAACTCTCGTCCTTGATCGCCGCGGCGAAAGCTTTGGCCGTATTGAAAGCGTCAAGGGTAACAAAACCGTCGCCTTCCAGGTGGATCGCCCGATCGGCGCCCTTGGCCAGGGCCTCACGCAAAACCTGTTGAGCGCGCGCCGGACCGCTGGTGATCACTACCACCTCGCCCCCATGCTTCTCCTTCTGGCGCAACGCCTCTTCCAGGGCGTAGGCGTCAGGCTCATTCACTTCATAGGAAACGTCGTCCCGAATCCACGTGCCGCTCTCGTTCAGCTTGAGCGGCGCGTCCTTTTGTGGGACCTGCTTCATGCAGACCAGGATCTTCACCAGCGCTCCTTCGCTTCTACTGATGCCTTTGTACCACAGACGAAACTCGCCAGTATAAATGAGTGGCGGAGAGATGGGAGTGGCGTTTCCAAAACGGGAAGGGTCAACTCAGAATCGCTCCAGTTGACCCCGTATGTGAAGTGCTCTTGCTTGCCTGAACGGCCTGTGATTTAGGAGCCAATGCGCTCCCGCTCCAGCAGCTTCTTCTTGCGCCCGACGCCCCAGCGATATCCGGCGAGATCTCCGTCGCTGCGCACGACCCTGTGGCAGGGTACGGCCAAGGCCACCGGATTCGAGGCGCAGGCCCGGGCCACGGCGCGGACTGCTTTGGGTGCGCCGATCTCGCGAGCCACGTCGCTATAGCTGCGCGTTTCTCCACTTGGAATCTTGCGCAACGTCGCCCACACCTTCATCTGAAACGCCGTGGCGCGGACATCCAGCGGCAGATCGATGGTTGTGTTTTCACCGCGGATGGCGGCCAGCAGCGGCTCGACATACTTCCGCATCGCCGCATCGTCACGATGGAGGATGGCGGAATCGAACTCGTCTCGCAGATCGCGCTCCAACTCGGCTGCGTTGTCGCCGAAGCGCACGGCGCAAAGACCTCGCTCGGTCGAGGCCACTAACAACCGGCCCAGGGGAGTGGGAGCGAGGGCGAACGTAATGGTTGCGCCCGCGCCGCCGCGACGGTACTCGCCCGGCGTCATGCCGAGCTGTTGCGGAGCTTTCTCGTAGAGGCGGCTGGACGATCCGAAGCCGGCATCGTAAAGAGCGGTAGTTACGTCATCGCCGCTGCGAAGCTGAGTCTTGACCTGCTGCATCCGGCGAGCAGACTGATATTCGCGCGGGCTGAGGCCGGTAGCACGCTTAAACAGCCGTTGCAAATGGAAGGGACTCAAACCAATTCGTTTGCTGAGTTGTGCCAGAGTTACGACTCCCTCAGCGTTGTCCAATAGCTGGCGGGCGCGGGTTACGTATTGCGCCTGCGAGGAAATCTCCGTAGGCTTGCAACGCAGACAAGCACGATAACCGGCGCGCTCGGCTTCGTTTGGATTGGGGAAGAATTCCACCGAGTCGCGGCGCGGCCGGCGGCTGGGGCAGGAAGGACGGCAGAAGATGCCTGTCGTCTTGACTGCGAAAACGAAGCGGCCATCCTGGCGGGCGTCGCGAGCCAGCACTTGCTGCCATCGGTTTTGAAGTTCGGTTTGCATGTTCACAGAGTAGTGTGGGCGCCGGGAATCAGCTATCCGCAGCTTGCGGGCAAAGGAAAAACAGTTGTCAGTTGTCAGTGGTCAGTTGTCAGTGGTCGGAAGCTACCAGTCGCCAGAAGCCGTGCCCTGACACAAATCCTCGGTTTCATTCGATGTATCAAACGGCTTCCAGCACTCTGATACGCTGCCCCTAACCCCTAATCCCTAGCCCCTCACAACTCGCTACTCACATTGACAACTGACAACCGGCCACTGACAACTTCATCTCCTCAACGCCACCGCCTGACCTCCGGCCAGATTTGCTGGAGGTTCCATTTCAATCCCTGGCCCCAATAGATGTCCGTCTGCTCCAGAGCCATCGGATACTCGAAGTGCCCCAGCTTTTCGACGTGGGCAAACTTCTGGGGAAGGGAGTCCGGATCGCCTTCGCCGACGAGGATCATGCTTTCGCCCGTGTACTGGCGCGGTCCCCAGAGCCAGTAATTCTGATGTCCGGAAATCGCCGGAGGCAGACCGTATTTCGGACCGAACAGATCGACGGCACCCGCCTCGCCGAAATTATCGACCCTGATGGCAGTTTTCGCCTGCACCTCCGGAGGCAAGCTGTGATAGGCGCGCGCAATCTCGACCACCAACTGCTCCCATCCCAGCTCGTCGGAATAGTACTGCGGCAGAGGCGAAGCCGCATGGCCATGCTCGCTCAGCGGCGGCGCGAAATGGATCGCCTGCTGAAAGCGTACATATTGGTCGACCGGCAGCACGGGAGCGATGATCGGCAAGAACGGAAGCGAGAGAGCGAGGAAGAGAATCACAAATGCAGGCTTCAGCCAGGCGCGGCCGGTGCGCTCGATCCACTGCTCGGCGGCAACACCGCCCGCCGCAAATAATATGGGGTAAGCCGGCGCAGCGTAGTAATCCTTGCCTTGCAGCGCCATCCATACGCCAAGCTCGATCACAAAAGCCCAACCCAGTACGCGATAACGACGGCCTTCCCGTCCGAAAAACAGCCAAGCCAATCCCGCCAGCCACAGGGGAAAGGCGAAGGGATTCACCATCAGAATCTGTTCCAGGATGAAGGGGATCGGCCCCCGCACCACATCGCGACCCTCGGCCTTGATGTTGTGCATCAGCTGCATAAACGGCCAGTGGTAATGAATGTTCCACAGCACGTTGGGCAGGAAGATGAGGAAGGCCAGCACGCCGGCTAGCCAGATCCATTTCTGCGCGAACGCCTTGCGCTCGGGAGTAAGCAGTACGCCGGCGACGAGGGCGAAGCCAAACACCGCCATCGAATACTTGGTTTCCAGGCCGATGCCACACAGCAAACCAAACCACAGCCACAGCCTCTGATTGTCCGTCTGGACGATGCGAATAACGACCGAGGCACATCCCATCCAGATCAGCGGCTCGAAGACGTTCATCGTCAGCAAATGTCCGTTGATGACGAACACCCCCGACAGGGCCATGGCCAGTGCGGCAAGTCCCATGGCAAAGCGGCGGCCGCCCAGCTGATGGGCAATGTATCCGGTGAGCGCGACGATCCCCGCGCCAGCCAGCGCGGGCAACAATCGGATCGCCAGCAGCGACGTACCTAACACGTTGCGGATGAACCAGGCGATCAGGCCGATCATGGGTGGCTGGTCTACGTAGCCCCAATCCAGATGCTGGCCGCAGTCCAGGTAGTACATTTCGTCACGAAAATAGCCGTAACGGTTGGCAGTTAGCAGATGCAGGAGCAGCCGAAGTCCGGCAATGAAAGCGACCACGGCAAAGCCGGTGGCATACCAGGGAATTCGATTCTCGCGAGCGCTGGTTTGGGGCACGCTGGGAGCGGTGGCAACCATTGTCTCCTCCGGGAAGGAATGCTCGTCTCAAGGTAGTACGGAACCGCCGAAGGGATTGTTCCTGCTGAGGGGAGTTTCAGGGTTCGAGAAGCCATCCCACAATCGTCATAGTACACAGATTTGTATCAGGGCCGCCGCTTTACCGAAGGACGGCTTTGGCCACCGAGGACCAGGGCCATGGCAGTTCCACGCGTGCTCTATAGGGTGGAGCACCGCTTCGGCGGTGCAGTTAGATCGGGAGATAAGCCGGCTTTAGCCGCTGAGGTAACAAAAACCATTACCTCAGGCGCTAGAGCGCGATCCGAGGCCGCGGTCCTGACGCACGCCTGGAAGAGGCTGCTGAAAAAGTACTTTTGAGGTTCATTTGGTTAAGAAAATAGTCTGTAAGTTGTTGATTGTCCGTTCGTCCAAATGAGCGAAATTACTATGTTGGTTCCTTTTTCAGCAGCCTCTGGAAGGCGTGCTCCACCCTGCGCTCTATATACCTGACAAGAAACCGCCTTAAACCCCGCTGAAGAAGGGCGATTTTCGGACCCGGCTGAAGCCAAGCCCTGATACAAACCGCACCATAACGCGATTTATCGGACGGCTTCGCGCGTGCTGTTCAGCGCAGCGCTGACGATCTCCCTCGCCTGCTCGACCGACTCGAACACGTGTGCCTCCATCCCAGCCTGGCGGGCGCCCTCGACATTGTTGGGACGATCGTCGAAGAACAGGGCCCGATGGGGTTCGCAGCCCAGCGCATCCAGGCAAATACGGTAGATCGCCTGATCCGGTTTGATGACACCATGCTCGCAAGACCAGATCTGGACTTCGAATTCGTCGAGCCAGTCAAAACTTTTTCGCAGGTCGCACAGAAGATCGGGAGGCATATTGGAGAGGATGGCGGTCCGCATTCCGCTGGTCTTGATCTCGCGTGCCAGGGCCAAAGCGTCGGGATTGACGCGCAACCACATCCGCGTTTCCAACTCCAAAACACGCGCCAGTTGCGCAGGAGAGATCGATACGGCCGCCGCGTCCGCAAAACGCTGCCAGTGCTGGACGCAGTCATCCCGCCCGCAGTCATATTCGTCGCGAGTGTCCGAATAGAGTTGAAAGAAAGGTGGTTCGGCGACTCCGACCAGCGCCGCGAATTCCTCCCTCTCGGCAAGGGTCGGTGCAAGGCTCAGTACTCGTCCGTAATCGAAGACTACGACGTCCCAGCGTTTCGATTCCATTTATTTCATTTTCACACAGGGCTCGAGATTCGGCGTTATGCTGTTCTGCGGATTACACATCGATTCCGGTTATGGGACCGCAGATCCCTCGCTCTGGTCGGGTTGCAACAGGCGGAAGTTTTGCGTGACCCGGGCCGACCGGACGCATAGACCGCTAATGAAGGAGAAACGATGACTACAAGCTCACAAAACGGACTCATTCATTTGGCGAGCAAGTATTCGGTCGAGCAAACCATGCAGCGGCTCGAGTCGCTGCTACAGGAACGTGGGGTGATGATCTTCGCGCGCATCGACCACAGCGGAGAGGCCGCCAAGGTGGGCTTGACCATGCGTCCGACCAAGCTGCTGATTTTTGGCAGTCCGAAAGGCGGAACTCCGTTGATGCAGGCCGCTCCCAGCATCGCCATTGACTTGCCCCTGAAAGCTCTATTCTGGGAGGACGCAGACGGAAAAGTGTGGCTCACCTATAATGATCCAGCCTACCTGCAACAGCGACACAACGTTCCTGCCGAGCTGCTGCCGAATATCGCCGGCGTGAGTGCGCTGTTCGCCAAGGCTGTGGAGTAGCCTCGCGGAAAAGTTTACGATGCCTTCAGCAGCAGGCAGGTGACGTCGTCGTGCTGCGGAGCGGTGCCGACGAAGCGGTCCAGGTCGACCATGATGCTGTTGAGCAGGGCCGCCGGCGACAGCGTCACGCCCCAGTTCAGCATTGTCATTAGGCGCTCTTCCCCATATTCCTGCTGCGCGTTATTCTCGGCTTCGACCACTCCGTCGGTGAAAATCACCAGCCAGTCGCCACTTTGCAGCGTCGTCGTGCCCGACTGATAAGGAACATTTTCCATAATGCCGAGCGGCATTCCTCCGGCTTCCAGACGCTCAATGGCTCCCGTGTAGCGGCGTAACATCGGATTGTTGTGTCCGGCATTGACGTAGGTGAGGACACGCGAGGCGGGGTCGAATTCGGCAATAAACGCGGTAGTAAAGCGGCGGCCATTCTGACTATTGCTACAGGCGTAGCGATTCATCCGGCCAACCAACTCGGTAAGCGTGCCCGGAGTGGTGGACAGCGTCTTCAGGCTCGCCTGAAACGTGGCCATCAACATAGCTGCGGGAATGCTCTTGCCCGCCACGTCGGCAACCGCCATCAGAAAGGTTTGGCCTTGTGTGCCGGCATCTGGGCGGGGAAACACATCGTAATAGTCTCCGGCCACCGTATTGGCTGGACGCGTGGCGAATGCGATCTCCAGGCCAGGCACTTGCGGAGGATTGGCCGGCAGCAACCACGCCTGAATTTCCTTGGCGATCTGCAGATCGCGCTTCATGACCACGCGATCGGCGACCTCCAGGATCAACAGCACCAGCAGTAATACGCCGCCCCAGAAGTGATTATCCAAAACGATGATCTTCATTTCGCCGCTGCTGCTTTGCCAAGCGGCTTCACCGCTGGGGAGACACAACAACACCAGCGCAATCAGCAGGAGAACACGGCGAGCGGGAGTCAGTTTCAGCAGGATTGCCCAGAAGAACTGGCTCACCAAATTGAAGATGTGCCTTCCCCTGGGCACTCCAGCATCCCGGCTGGCATCCACTTCATGGGAGTACAAACGGTAGCTGGAACGGGCGTCGGTTTGAAACTGAGACCAGAGCTGGCTGAGTCGCATGCCCTCGGTGACACGCTGCCAGAAGCGGTCGACACGTTGCATGAAGGTCTCGACGTGGACGGCAAATTCGTCCTTTCGCGGCGGCCCAGCGGATTGCGTTTTCCTGGCCATGGAGAAGATCAGACTGGATTATAGAGGCGAATCGGTAGGCTGGCCGTGGTCTTCAGGCAAGCATTGCGGAGACGAGATTTTCAGACCAGCAGGCGAATGCAGGCGGCAGCTTCACTGCCGCCGTTCCGGTTGAACCTGCTCGTCCAGGAAAGCAACCGACTGGACGCCCGACACCTCGAACCGCTTACGGCAGCGGATATTCTTGCAGGCCACCAGGTCATCGCGGCGCACCATGTAGGAGCGGGCTTTGGCGAACTTGGCGCGATCGCGCTCGTCGGCCCGGGGAGGAAGTTGACGCTTCTTGGTGCGAACGAACCAGCCCAGGTCGTACTCCGCGGCCTGGTGACAGTGCGGGCAGTTCAAGGTCGCTTTCCTGTTCTCTTGCCGCTCGTCGTAGAAGTCGCGCTCTTCCATTCCCGCCTCCAACCGGCAGCCCGGCTTAGCACTGGTCCTTCTGCAGCATTAGAACACAGTCGCCGCCGTTCCGATGTGATAACCGGAGCCGCTCGCAAGAGGGACAGCGGGAGAATCGCGGTTTCGGGAGTGCCAGGGATATGCGGCGGTTACAGCCTGCCTGAAAACCAAAGGCCCGGTGAGGAGATCACCGAGCCCTGTCCGTCTGCTAGGAAACCACGGCCCGCAGGTGTGTGGGTATGAGGAGATATTTCCTGCGTTGCTTCGCCCGCCATAAAACTTGTTACTAAGGCGGTAGGTCTCACTGCTATTGCGTGAGTGCAGAATGCCACTCTCGGCTTCCAGGCACAATCCCCCGATTGGCGTAGGCGGCTACATCTTTGGTCGCACACGCTTCCTGAAGCCGAGGCATGCGGTTCGTCCCAATTCTGTGCCTGGGACAGCCGGAACGGTGCTATGATGCGCGCCAGGAGGGCTTACCATGACTCTCACCAGCCTCCTGCTATTTTCCCTGGTGCTCGCCGCGCCGGTTCAGCCCAGCCAACCCGCGCTCGCCGGCCAGAGCAGCTACTTTGCGTACGACGGCGGGACCACGCCCGCACAGTCGTTTCAACTGTCCCCATCCCAGCCGACGGCAGACAGCGGGCAAGGGCCATCCCAGGACGTGTGCTACAAGATTCGCGCCTATATTTTCAAGCGCGATGACGATCATGCGCCGGAATTCGTGAGAAGCACCACCTGCGGTCCCAGCAAGCCTCACACCAAGGATGCAGTTTGGCCGAAGGCCAGAGTGGTTCCCGCCGACTGAGTCCGGCACGTAAGGCGCGCCCTCGCCAGACTGCAAGGTTGCCAGCGTCGTCGCGCCCTGGACAAACATAACCTCAGGGACCCTGCTGGCCCCTGAGGTAGTTTTGAGGTGAAACGGCTATGCCGCCTTGGCTTCAACGTTGACCGTACGTGCGATCTGGCTCAACGTTTTGTCGGCTTCCTGCTCTTCTTTCAACGTCTGTTCCAGCAGACGAGCCATCTCGTTCTGCCCCAGTAGCTCGGCGTATGTGCGCACCGTCCCGTAGCCGGCCATTTCGTAGTGCTCCACGCGCTGGGCTGCACTAATGATGCCGGCGTCCACCGTGCTGGGATCGCCACCCTGGGACACGATTTCGTCACCCTCTTTGATCACACCCCTCATACCCTTGCAGGTTTCGCCGGTGGGCTTCTCGTTCAGCATCTGGAAGATGCGGCCCAGACGCGTGATCTGCTGCTGGGTGACACTGAGGTGCTGTTGTAGGGCGTCCTTCAGATCGCTGTGCTGCGCCGCGTCGATCAGCTTGGGCAGCGCCTCGGTGATCTGATTTTCTGCGTCATACAGGTCGCGCAGTTCCTTGAGAAACAGTTGTTGCAGGTTTTCCAGCTTCATTGAAAACAAAGCCATAGTTCCTCCAAAAAGTGAGATTCGTTTCGTGTGATGGCGCGGGCGAAGCTAGTGTTGTTTCAGAGGAAGACGAGAACGCCGAAGTGTCCAGAATTTCGTCCGGGTTGGTAATTAGTTGCCGCTTTAACGGATCGTTTTGAGGTTATGCCTCGGCGCTGCTCAACGGAAGTAGCTGCCTTACCGGACTGAAGAGGCCGCTGAAAAAGTCTCAAAAGCAGATCCCTCACCGGCTGAAGCCGGGTTCGGGATGACAAGAATGAGGACTTGCTACGGCGCACCTAAAGGTACGCCCCTTCAAAACATTTCAAACCGGACTTTTCCGCGGCCTGCGAAGCCGGTTCGAAATCCAAGAAATCAGGAACCATTCGGCACGCGCAGTTGAAGCTGCATCCCTTCAAAAGCTGGACTGTGGCGAGTTGTTCCTCGACACTTTGAGCGCCCCTATTCTCCGCCGCTGATTTTGGGAGCATAGGGATTGTCATCCACCACCTGCCACACGGTATCGAGCACGCTGCCGTCCACCCACTTCACCACCGCGACGGGCTTATCCAGCAGGCGAGGCTCGGCCGGCTTGCCGCCGCAAATCTTTTCCACCTCGGCTTTGATCTCTTCGATGGAACGGATCGGCAGGCCTTTCCCTTTCACCGCGTCCAGCAGGTCTTGCCGTTTCGGATTAATGGCAATGCCACGCTCGGTGGCGATGACGTCGATCAACTCGCCCGGACCCGTGACCGTCGTCACTTCGTCGACGATTACCGGAATACGGTCGCGGAACGACGGCACCGCGAGGATGGTGCATCCCGCAAACAGGCAGTTCTGCCAACCTCCGATGCCATGCAGCAATCTGCCGTCGGAATGCGTTACCACGTTGGCGTTGAAGTTGACGTCGACTTCGGTTGCGCCCAGCACGGCGGCGTCGATCATAGAAGCGAAGTTACCTTTGCCGTGAAAGTTGTAGGAGGTGAAGGGGCTGGTCGGCACATGCCGGGGATCGCTGGCGATGGAGCGGACGGCGTCGAGGTCAAACGTCTGGCCATCGAGGATGTATCCGATGAGGCCTTCGTTCAGCAGATCGACCAGATACTTGGTCGATCCGCCGCGCACGAAGCTGGCCTTCACGTTGGCGGCTTTCATCATGCGGGCCAGGTAGTCCACGAAGGCGAGCGCGATGCCGCCCGCTCCCGCCTGAAAGGAAAATCCGTCACGCATGATGCCGCTATCGCGCAGGAAGCGGGCGACCAGCTCGGAAATCCGCAGCCGATCGGGACTGCGGGTAATCTGGGTCGTGCCGCTCACGATCAGCGAGGGATCGCCGATGGAATCCACTTCTACCACATAGTCAACGTTGTTGCCCTGGATTTGCCAGGGAATGCAGGGGAACGGCACCAGGTTGTCAGTGACCACGATGACCCGGTCGGCGTAGACCGAATCGGCCAGCGCGAAACCCAGCGATCCGCAAGCCGACTTGCCGTGCGAGCCGTCAGCATTGCCGAAGAAGTCGGCGGTAGGCGCGGCGATGACCGCAATGTCGATGTGAACTTCCCCGTCCTGCACCGCCTGCCAGCGACCGCCGTGCGAGCGCAACACACCTAGCCCGCGCATCTGGCCGTGCGAACAATAATCGCCCAGCGGGCCGTTCATGCTGCCTTCGATGTGATGCACTGCACCCGACTTCATCAGATCGATCACCGGCTCGTGACAGGGGAACGATGCACTGGGAAACCAGACCAGATCCTTTACGTCCATGCCAGCCGCGGTCTGCAATGCGGTCAACGCAACCCGGTCTCCATTGCGCAGGTGGTGATGACTGCTAATGGTCATGCCATCGCGCAATCCGCAGAGCCGCAAGGCGGTTTCCAGATCAGGCAGGCGCTTGTCCCCGCTTGTGGGATAGTCGTTGTTGCTGCGAATCGGTGGGCCCGCTTTGTTGCCGGTTGGCCGATGTCCGTCGACTCCGGCGTACGGCACCTGCTCGCGCCCATTGACCACAGCCGGCACGCGGCGGCCGATGGCATTGGTGAGCAGCCCGGTTGCGACGCCTGCGCTCATACTTGTCCTCCTGCCGCCGGCTGATCGACGATCACTCCCATTTGCCGGGCTCGCGTCACCAGTTTCAGCGCCCGCTGGACGACCGGCGCATCGATCATCTTCGAGCCTAGACTGACGACGGCCAGGCCGCGCGCCTGCGCGTCTTCGAAGGCGGCAACGATGGTCAACGCTTTTTCCAACTCTGACGCTGTGGGAGCGAAGGCGCGATGGATGATCTCGATCTGAATGGGATGCAGGCAGCCCATACCTTCAAAGCCCATGGCGCGGGAAGCCTCGCCCCAGCGTAACAGCCCGTCGTTATCCGCCACGTCGCCGTAGACCGAGTCAATGGCCTGCACGTGGGCGGCATGAGCCGCGTTGGCTACTCTTTGGCGCGCGTAGAGCGACTCAGTTCCAGCGGGAGTTTTCGCCACGCCGAGGTCAGCGGTGTAGTCTTCCAGGCCAATGGTAATGGCGGCGATACGGTCCGAAGCTTTTGCAATGGCGAAGGCATTTTCGATGCCCAGCGCGGATTCCAGAATCGGCATCAGCCAGATTGGACGCGTGACGTTGGCTTGTTTGGCGATCGACTCAATAGCTCTGACAACGTCAGATACTTGTTCGGGCGTTTCTACTTTGGGCACCAGAATCAGGTCGGGGGATTGCGGAACGATCTCTTCCAGATCAGCTAAGCCCAGCGGAAGTTGATTGATGCGGACCATGCGCTCGGCTGCGCCGAAATCTACCCCGCGCAGCGTATTGCGCACCAGCAGCCGGGCCGTGTCTTTCTCCGCGAAGTGTACCGAATCTTCCAAGTCGAGGATGACAGCGTCGGGAGCATGCAATCCCGCGTTGATGAAATACTTAGGCTCGTTGCCCGGCAGATAGAGCCGAGACCGCCGCAAGCGGTCGCGCGCTGAAGGCGCGGGCAGCGCAATTGCTTCCGGCAGCGCGGACCTGCCCTCGCCAAGTCCAGCGCGGCGAACCGCGGCTTCGATGCGCGCCGCGATCACGAACGGCAGAGCTCCCTCATCGACGATGTCGATGTGCGCGTGCTCGACGCCGAGCGCACCCAGGACATCGCGCACCTGTTGCCGAAGCACCTCACCGTAATAGAGATCGACGCGCGAGCGGAGTTGGATGTCGATACCCCCGCTGCTACGCTGCTCGAAACTCACCTGCAGGTCGGAACGAACCTCGCTCCCGGCGCGACCCGCCTCGCCTCGGGCGCCGGCAACGTACGACGCTGAAGAAGTCAAGATCGGTTACCTCCGGGGCTAAAGCCCCTCCCTAAGTTGCGCCTCAGACGCTGGCCTAAGGGCCAGTCTTTTACCGTGGAAAGCAATATATAACCCCTTGCTGGGAAAGATTTAAACAACGCCGGCAGCTGTCTCTGCGCGCGCGCCCAGCTTGGCCAGAATCGCGTCGGTCATCTGCGTCGTCGAGGCCGCGCCCTGGGCCAGCGACTTCGCGCCGCCCGTCAGGCGCAGCATATCGTAGCTGCGCACCTTGCCCTCGGCCACCACGGCAGCAATCGCGCTTCGGATCTTTTCCGCCTTCGCGTTCTCGCCAATGTGATCCAACATCATCGCTGCCGACAGAATCATGGCGATGGGATTCACAATCGACGGATTCAGCTCCGCGTATTTTGGAGCCGAGCCGTGCGTGGGTTCGAACACCGCAACCTCTTCCCCGATGTTGCCGGACGCCGCGAAACCCAGCCCGCCGACCAGTCCGGCAAAGGCATCGCTGATCACGTCGCCAAACAGGTTGCTGGCCACGATCACGCCGTAGTCTTCCGGATTCTTGGTGAGCCACATCGTTTGCGCATCGATGTTGGTGGACCAGAGGGGAATATCGCTGTACTGTTTCTGAACTTCCTTCGCCACCTCTTCCATCATCCCTGAAGTTTCGCGCAACACGTTCGGTTTCTCGCAAATGGTTACCGACTTGTACCCGAACTTGCGCGCGTGTTGGAAGGCGGCTTGGCAAATGCGCCGGGCCGCCGGACGAGTGATGATGCGCACGGAAATCGCGAGATCTTCGCCGGCAACTTTCTCGAATGGCTTGAACTTCGGGTTCGTGCTCAGCGCAGCGCGCACTGCCTGCGGGGGATTGGTCCATTCCACGCCGGCGTACAGGCCCTCGGTGTTCTGGCGGAAGACAACGACGTCGACCTTGGGCTCTTCGAAGCCGCCCGCAGGTTTCTTGCGGATGAAGTTCAGCGGATTGCCGGGAAACGACAGGCAGGGCCGCATGCAGATATCGAGATTGAACTTCTGCCGCATGGAAACGATGGGGCTGAAGTACTGATGGCCTTTGCCCCTCAATGTGGGAGTCAGCTCAGCCTCGGCTTCTTTCTTGGGCTTGGAGGTGATCGCACCGAACAGGCCGATTTTATGGCGCCGCAGCAGGTCGAGGGTGCGCTCGGGCAAAGCGTTGCCTTCCTTGATCCAGCATTCCCAGCCGATGTCGGCGTGAACGTAGTCGGCTTCGAAGCCGACCGCATCGAGCACGCGGATAGCCTCGGGTAGCACCTGATTTCCGATGCCATCCCCGGGCATGGTTACAATGGAATGTTTTGGCAAGCAAACCTCCCCTTTTGGCGGGTCATCCTGAGCGTGAGGCCTCGCCGTCGTAGTCGAAGGACCCAATTCTGCACGTGCTCGCTTATCCCACAACGTGGGATTGCCTAAACTACTGCCGATCTCTGAATTCCCAACTTCTTGCTGACGAGATTTTCTACGCCTCCGGCAATCACCAAGGACTGCGGTACGCTGCCCAGGGCTGGGAACGCGAACTCCTCGCCGGCGTACTTGATCGTGCTAGCGGCAAAATCGACCTCCATCATGTCGCCGGCGATGATGGTCTTCTCCTGGCGCGCAACTGTATCGGCAAACTTCGCGCGCAGGTGGTTCACCAGCTTGGGCGCCTCAATGCACAGAAATCCGTTGTTGAAGGCATTGCGCAGATAGGTCTGCGAAAAGCTGCCCGCGATCACCAAAGGAATGCCTTTGCACTTCAGCGCCGTTACCGCCTGCTCGCGACTAGAACCGGTACCAAAGTTAAATCCACCAACCACCACATCGCCCTCCGCGGTGCGCCCGGAAAATTGCGGATCGTAATTCTCCATCACTACCCGCGCCATCATGTCCGGCGTCATGTCTTCGCGATAGGTGTAGTCCTTGCCGTAAATGCCGTCGGTGTTCAGATTGTCCGGGGGAAGAAAGACTAGCCGGCCGCACACCTTGGCGGGAAATCCGGGAAGGATTTCTACCTTTTCCGCGGCCGCCGACGGCTGCGGAAATTCTTCGAAGCGTCTGCTCAGCTCGCGAAACTGCGCTTGTCCAGGGCCGCAGATGTAGCCCGCTACGGCCGATGCCGCGACAACCTCAGGGCTTCCCAGATAGCACTGCGCGTCGCGCGACCCCATGCGCCCTTTGAAGTTGCGATTGGTGGCGGAGATGCCGACTTCGCCCGCCTCGAGCAATCCCGTGCCCAGCCCAATACAAGGTCCGCACCCGGAAGGCAACGGCTGCGCGCCGGCTGCGAGAAAGATGTGCCAGATGCCACGTCTCTCAGCTTCCTCTTGCACCGCGCGGCTGGCGGCGGCGAGATAGAATTTCACGCCGGACGCGACTGTATTGCCCTGTAAGACCTTTGCCGCTATCTCCAGATCTTCGAGCCGCGAGTTCACACAAGAGACGAGATAGGCCTTCTGGATGGCGACCCTCTTTTTGGTGATCGCGGCAACCGATTGCATCACCTGTACCGTGTCCGGTCCGGAGACGTGCGGCGTGACTTCGGCGAGGTCAAGCACGACACGCGCGGCGTAGACCGCGTCCTGGTCGGGAGCGGGTGGATTTGCCCGCCACGCCGCAAACTTCTCTTCCGGAATGCGGGTGATGCCTCGCGCTCGCAAGTCGCCATTGCGTGCTTCCAGGTAGGCCAACGTAATGTCATCCACCCCAAACCAGCCCACCAGCGCGCCCCACTCGGTGGACATGTTGGCGATGCTCAAGCGCGCGTCCATGCTGAGCGAAGCCACGCCCGGGCCGGTAAATTCGACGGCGGCGTTCAACACTTCTTCCCGGTTATACAGACCGCAGAGAGTGACGATGACGTCCTTGCCGGTGACCCCCGGCGCCAGTTTGCCTTCGAGAACCACCTGTACAGTGCGCGGAATTTGCCACCAGAATTCACCTGTCGCCCAGATGGCGGCGGCGTCGGTGCGCACCACAGGGGTGCCAATCGCGCCTAGCGCTCCATACATATTGGAGTGCGAATCGGAGGCAACCACGAACGTTCCCGGCAGCACATAGCCCTTCTCCACCATGATCTGATGGCCGATGCCGGTGCCCGGCGGATAGAAGTCGATGCCGTGCTCGCGCGCAAAAACTTCCATGCTGCGATACTTGGCCAGGTTCAACTCCTCCGTGTTCTGAATGTCGTGATCGGCGGTGAACACCGGCTGTGCGGCATCGTACACTTGCCGGGCTCCGATGGCTTTGAACTTCTTCATGACCGCGGAGGTATTGTCGTGGGTCATGATGTGATAGGGACGGATGGAGAGGAAGTCGCCGGCGCGCAAAGGGCGGTCAGGGCCTTCCGCCAGGTGAGACTGAGCGATCTTTTCAACGATGGTCTGCGGCATGCTGACCTCTTCTGTCGCGGGCTAAAGCCCGCTCTCCTAGAAAGTACAGGTTTGACGGCCCGCCTGAAGGCGCGTCCCTTCAAGCCTTGAATAACTCTGCCTTGCTGGCACTGCCCTTCAAACCTTGAAGAACTTCATCAACTCGCTCACACTCGCCTGCTTCTCCAGGTTCCAGATGGCATCGATAGCGCGGCGGCGAGCCTGGCGCGCCATCACCGGCTCGGCCAGCGCCTCGAACTTCTCTTCCACTTCCTTGTCAGTCAGCGGATTGCGCGGATCGCCCTTGGGATAATCGAGTTGCTCGGTAAATTCGCAGCCGTCGATGGTGTGGATGCGCACGATCACACGTTGCAGCGCGGGAAAAAGTTTTTCGATTTCGGGATCGGCCGACACCACGATCTTATCCAGCTGCTCCCGGATCAGAGGATTCATAATCTTGGCCAGGGTGAATTGCAGAGGTGTCACTTGCCGTTCGGCGATGGCTGCCGCCACCACGTAGGGCAGCGAGTGATCGGCAGTTTCCTTGGTATGCGGATCGTACTTGCTGGGATCGCTGAGGATGTCGGCCCCGCGCGCGGTGGTGCGAATGTGTACTTTGGCGATATCGTGCGGTTTCAGATCATGATCTTTCACCAGCGCCAGGACAGCCGAAATCGGAGTATGCGTGAGCGCCTCGGTGGGAAATGCCTTCATCCCACATTGTGGGATACGCCAGGTATCCCCTAGCCCATCCGTCAGGATGTTCAGCTTCCACTCCGGCCCGAAGCAGTGCGCCAGGCCCTCTTTGCCATCGATAACGTGCTCCGGCCCGGTGTATCCCTTTTCCGCCAACAACGCAGCCAACATGCCACTCTGCGTGGCCAGGGGATCAACCGTATTCTTCATCATGGTCAGCTTGCCGGCGGTGACCGCGCCCAGGGTAGACCGTGCGCTGGCGCTAATGCCGATGGCGTGCTGGATCTTTTCGGGAGAGAGATGCAGCATGCGGCCGGCGACGATGGGCGAGACGAGGGCGGTCAGCGTGGCATGATGCCAACCCCGCTCACGAATGCCGGGAAAGGCCGCTTCACACAACCGCATCTCGAATTCATGGCCCAGCACCAGGCCGACAATGAGTTCGCGTCCGTCGCTCCCGGTTCGCTCGCAGGCGGCCAGAGCGGCGGGAAAGATGTCGGAGGGATGCGAAGGGTCCTGCTTCCAGTAAATATCGTTGTAATCCATGCAGCGGATCATCAGGGCATTGGCCAGCGACGCGGAGACGGCGTCCATCCGCTTGCCGCTGCCGATGACCGTGGCCTTGCCCGGACCGGCAATTTCGTCCAGCACCTCAAGAGCGATGATTACGTCATGCTGTTGATAACCGCCCAGAGCGCAGCCGATGCTGTCGAGCAGGAAACGTTTGGCCTGGTAGACCGCGTCGGGCGAGAGCTGGGCGAACGTCAGACCCGCGGCCCACTCTGACATTGTGGCAGTGATGGTCGGCTTGGTCGCATGTTTCGTTGGCGCAGTGGTAGTCACCATGGGAAGTTGCTCCTTCGGGGTTGCAGATTTGAAAGCTTCTGCCGTCCCTACGGGACTCGGAGTTATTTTTCGACCCACCCAGGACTCCGCCTTCGGCTGCATCCTGGGCTAAATTCATGTCCGCCCCTGCGGGGCTCGACTGTCGTCAGGTCAGCGATCGTTCCGCACTCCAGATCTCTCAAGCTCGAGTTCTCACAAAGACTCGCGCGGCCTTTGACGCCCTCTATACTTCCGATTTCCAAACCCCGTACGTTGGCCTCAATACCGGCCCAACCAACCGAGCTGCCGATCCCGTGGCTATTTCGCCACGTTCTTGAACGGCTCGAACGCCATGAAGTCCGCGTGATGCACGATGTAGGCCTCGGTGGTGCGTTTCACCAGATCGCCTTCGGCGGCGTGCGCAGCGATGATGTGACAGACCGCGTCAGGCACGCCGCACTCCATAGCTAATGCTACGCCGGTAAAGGGATGGCGGAGCAACTCCCCGCGCTTGCTCTGCCGCGCCTTGCCGTTCAGCTTCTCATATTCCAGCAGCTTGCCCACGTCGGCCAGGATGGCGCCGGCGATGACGGTGTCCAAGTCGATGGGCAGAGCACGGCCCAAAAATTCGATCATGCTCTCGGCGGCCTTGCGGGCGATGTGCACCACGCAGCGCTTGTGCTCCATGAAGGTCGTGGGACAGTTCGGCACCAGCAGCGTGAACGGGATGCGGTTCAGGTCGTCGGCCGTGAGCGGACTTAGTTCGAGCGCTCTCTGCCAGGTTCGACTCACCTGCTCGCGCAGTTCAGCAGACTTGATCCACTCGATCTCGGGCCAGAGTTTGAGGACTGCATCGCGCATGGGTTTCCTCGTGGAGCTACGCTCTGAGAGTAACAGGGTAAAGTCCCGATCTAGGGCAAACGGATATTCGTATCACTACCATGTGTTGCGGAGCTATGACGCACGTCACAGAGAATTGGGCCGAACGCAGGATAGGGAGCCGTGCGGACAAGGGGTAACGACCCCAGGTTAGCCCAACCGACGGGCAAACCTGGGGCACGAAGCAGCAGACCCACGTCTCTTGAGGTGAGTAGGGTTCCTCGGATATGTTCTGCCATAGGACATTCAGTACCCCTACCGGACGATGTCCGCCTCACATCGTCCAGGTAACGTGTTCCAGCTGGTTGGTGATTTCTTCCGGCGGCGTTTCCGGCGGGAAGCGCATGGGTTTGCCGATGACAACCTTGAGGTCTCCGGGACGCGCGATCTTGTGGCCGGCCATTTTCATCTCGTACAGGCCGTCGATCCGTAGAGGCAGCACCGGAATGTTTAGTCGTGCAGCCAGCATACCTACTCCCGAGCGGAAGGGTGACGGTTTGCCGTCGGGCGTGCGTACGCCTTCGGGATAGACCAGCACGCTGTAGCCGCGGTCGACCGATTCGCCGGCATAGGCGAAGCTCTCGCGCACCCCCGACTGTTGGGGCAAGGGAAAAACGTTGAACAGCGCGATCACCAGGTAATATCCCACTTTGTAGGATAGGCGCAGCAACGGGTTCCAGGTCTGCGGCGGGCGCCACATTTCCCACAGCAACTCGCCCCACATGCCGACCGCCAACTTGCGGCGCAGGCGCGGCGGCAAAGCGAGCAGGGCAAAGCCGACGTCGATGTAGGTGACGTGGTTGCAACTGATGAGCAGCGGGCCCTCCACATCGCGCAGATTCTCGCGGCCTACGAGCTGGGGATGGGCCATGATCATAGTCGCCGGCCAAGTGAGCAGGTAATAGATGAAAGTGCGAATCCAGGTGATGGGCCAACGCTGCGCCCAGCGCGGATAGCGGTAGCCGCTCTGCAGCGATTTTTGCGGCTGGTGAAGCAGACGTTCCAGATCACCCACCGTGTTGACCTTGGTGAAGTCGGCATCGTTCAGGTCGACCTGATAACGGTCTTCCAGAGCGCTCATCAGCTCGACGCGATCCATGGAATTCAGATTGAGGTCGCCTTCCAGCTTGGCATCGGGATCGAGCGCGGCCGAACCCAATTCGCGGCCGGTGATACGTTGCATCAAATCGGCCAGCGCGCCTTGCGGAGCCAGCGATGCGTCGTCGCCCGAAACAAAATGTTGCTGCACCGCTTGCTGGATCAAAGCGGTCTTGGGCTTCTGCGTAGGCGTGCGCGGAAAGTCCTGCTCCGGCCAGATGAACCAGCGCCGCATCTGCTGATAGTCGGCAAGACGCCGATTGGCGCGATTGACAATCGCTTGCGGATCTGGAGTCTTCGGCGCATTTGGCTGTTCGCCTTGTCGAGAGGAGGAATCACGCGAGTCGCGCAGGATCAGCACCGCGCAAGGTTCGGCATTGCCTCCTTGCTCCAGACCGACCACCACGCAATCGCGAACTTCGGGCTGCTGCCGCAACGCAGCTTCCAGGTCGTCGGGATAGATGTTCATGCCTTCGCGAGTGACGATGACATTCTTGCGTCGGCCCTTGAAGTAAAGATTTCCTTCGGCGTCGAGCTCGCCGACGTCGCCGGTGCGAAACCAGCCTTCGTCCGTCAACACCGACTGGAGTTGCTTTCCCTGCCAATAACCGGCAGCAACGTTAGCGCCGCGTACCAGGATCTCGCCATTCTCGTCGAGCTTGATCTCGCGACCCTCGAGAACTTTGCCGATGGAACGCTTACCGGTGTGAAAAGGATGGTTCAGCGAAATCAGCGAGGTAGTCTCGGTGAGGCCGTAACCTTGGATCACCACGAAGCTCAGACGCCGCCAGAACTCTTCCGTCTCGGCATCGAGCGCCGCGCCGCCCGAGATGAAGGCCCAGAACTTCCAGCCGAATTGATTATGAATTCGGCGGAATCGCCACCAGCGCTTTACGAAGTGCTCGTCCTTCGCCGCTTTGAATTGACGCTGGAACCACGATTGCTTTCCGGCTACTTCCATATCGCGTTCAATTTTGTCCTTCAGCGATTCCATTAGCCGCGGAACGGCGACGACAACTGACACGCGCTCTTTCTTGATGACTTGAAGAACTTCGGTCGGGTTCAGCGTGTCTTGAAAGATGACGGTCGCGGCCAGAAGTTGAGGAAGAAAGATGCCCAGGAACTGTCCGAAGACATGGCTGAGGGGCAGCAGGTTCAGAAACCGCAAAGGATGGAAAATTCGCTCGTACCGCAGATACTTCCCGATCTCGCGCTCCAGCGGTTCGAGGTTTGCCAGAATGTTGCCATGCGAGATGACCACTCCGCGAGGCTCGGCCGTGGTACCCGAGGTGAAGACAATCTGCACGATGTCGTCACGAGTGAGAGGCGGTGGAGCGAGCGGCGAGTCCGAATATGCTGCGAGGTGATCGCGTAACGATTCCAGATGCAGCGAAGGTATGCCTACAATCTGGTTCTGAGGCGAGCCGACACAAAGGCGCGCATCCACTTGCTGAGCCACACGTCCGGCAAAGTCTGGAGCAGCAATCTTGTCGATGGGAACGACGATGACGCCACGCAACAAGCATCCGAAGAAAGCGACGACCCATTCGGCGCAGTTCTCGCCCCAGATCAGGACCTTGTCGTTCTTGCCGATGCCTCGAGCGTCGAGCTCGCGAGCAAAGCGATTGGCTTCGGCGACTACCTCACCATACGTCCAGCGCTGGGTGCGATAGCCGCGGCGATGGACGTAGGCGATCTCGCGCGAGTGCCGCCGGAAGTTGTCGAGGTAGTCCAGTATCGTGGTGCGAGGCATTCGAAACAGTTTAACTGTTGCGGCAGGCGTGACCGATCCCTTAGCCGCTCAAGCGGGCGTGAGAGATGCCGGAAGGTTCTAAGCCTTGGAGCACGTCAGACTGCTGAGCGCACACTGCGCAGCTCTCGTGCCGGCGAGGTGGTCCTATCAGGCGTGACGTCGACTACCTCGCGCGACTGCTTTCGTCATCGTACGCAAGAGCGTGCTGGTCTGCCTGACTTCGGGCATGGCAATGCCGCAATAGAGCTGCTTGCCTTCGCGCTGGGTCAAAATCACACCAGCAGTTCGCAAGATGGAAAGATGTTGCGAGAGATTAGCCTTGGAAATGCCCAATCCCGCTTGCAGCTCGGATGCCCACCGTTCTTTGCGGCCAAGCAGGTCGATGAGTTGGAGACGGGTGGGATTGGCAAAAGCCTTGCAAATAGCCGCCTGACGTTCGTAGGTGTCGTGACCGGGATTCAAGCTCTTTTTCATCATCCTGCCCTCCGGATGCACGAGAATCGCAGCCATTCTCGTCGGCCAGAAAATGGGGAGCTTTCCTCCCGCCGTAAGGCGCGTTACGGGCGCGAGGAATTTGGGCAGCGGCCAGTAAAGTTTCGAAGTCGCTGAACTGAGAAAGTATCACTGCCGGTGAACCAGGCATATCCCACAAAAAGGGGCTAACCACTGAGTAAATGGAAGTCGAACGGCTTTCACCAGGTCCTGTCCAACCCCAAAATCCCTGCAAATACTGGGGGCTCGGAAGCAGATTCTTTTGACACAATCAGCCACCCGCCTTCCGCCCGGCAATTAAGATAGGTGCGTATGCTGGAAAGTGTTTCTCCCGTGGTGTCGGCTAGCGATCTGGAGCGGCTGCTCCGGGAAGCGGGAAATGTCCCGCGCAGCAAGGCCGAAGGGATGTTCGGGCCTGACTCCGTCAGTTGGAGGGTCAATCGCGAGTCGGCTTTGCTTCTGGCAGCCGGCCGGGCCGCCCTGTTGCAGCTTGCCCATCCCTGGGTCGCCGCCGCGATCGCGGAACATTCCAGAACCTTGCAGGATCCTATCGGCCGGTTTCATGACACCTTCCGCATTATGTTCACCATGATGTTTGCACCGCTGGAAGACGCTGTGGCGGCTGCCCGGGCCTTACACCGCAGACACGGCGGCATTCGCGGCAGTTTGCCCGAGGCGACGGGCGGGTTTGCTGAAGGAAGCGCTTACGAGGCTAACGATCTTGCAGCTTTGCGTTGGGTGTATGCGACGCTGGTCGACAGCGCTCTGTTAGCTTACGAGATGGTTCTGCCCGCCCTCACTCAAACCGAACGGGAGCAGTACTACACGGAGAGTCAGCAGACGGCAGCTCTGTTCGGCATACCGCGCGAATATCTGCCGGCCGATTGGGCGGGATTTCAGCGATACTTCGCGGCAGCGCTTGACTCTGACACTGTGGGGGTAAGCTCCATCGCGCGTGACCTCGCAGGCAAGCTGCGGGCCGGCGCGAGCCTCTTAACGCAACCACCTTTCTGGTATGGCGCACTGACTACCCACCTGCTGCCACCTCGTTTGCGCGCTGAATTCCAATTCGCATATGGAGAGCGGGAACAGCGATCGGCTGAGCGAGCGGTGCGCTGGCTGCGGCGCGTCTATCCTCGTCTGCCCGCAAGCCTGCGCTTTGTGGGACCTTACAACGAGGTCCAAGCGAGGCTGCGCGGGCGACCACGCCCGGGATTGGCGGTACGTTTGAGCAACCAGCTCTGGATCGGTCAATCTTCCCTGTTCGACTCGCGGGATTCAGCCTGATTTTCGGCAAGAACGACTCTGCGGTGGCACGCCGGACGATCTGGCGATCCCCGGATTTTTCCGCCGATTTCGGTGTAGCATGGTTGCCACCAGCTGTTCCGGTTCGTGGGGAACCATTGCCAGATCGCACAGGAGCCACTATGAAGATTCTCCTTCTCTCCATGCCTGACTCATTCGAGCACATGCCGACGGTCGCGGTGCGGATGCCGAATGGAGCATTGTGTTCGCTGGCGGGAAACGTCGATTCTCATCACCAGGTCGCTGTAGCCGACCTGATCCTCGTCCAGCAAAGTGTGCGGGAAACCGTCCAGAGGTTGATGTTGGAACACGCGCCTGACGTTGTGGGTCTGTCGGTCATGACATTCCAGCGCAAGACATCGCTGCGGATCGTCGAACTGGTGCGCTCATTGCACCCTGGCGTACGCATCGTGGTGGGCGGCTATGACCCGAGTCTCGCGGCCGACGCCTACATGACAGACGACAGCGGCGTGGACTACATCGTGCGCGGCGAAGGCGAGGTCACCTTTCGCGAGCTGCTGCGTGCGATCGAAAGTGGTGAAGGCTTGGGCAAGATCCTCGGACTTTCGTACCGCACGGAGGACGGCTGGCGCGAAAATCCATCACGGCCGGTGCATAGCCTCGAAGGCGATGAGATCAAGCTGCCCAAGCGCGAGGCTCGCGTCCTGAGCGGCTATACCATGATGGG
This sequence comes from Candidatus Korobacteraceae bacterium, assembly GCA_049695855.1. Lineage (GTDB taxonomy): Bacteria > Acidobacteriota > Terriglobia > Terriglobales > Acidobacteriaceae > Bog-257. The sequence continues at coordinate 46,934 of JBAVSY010000017.1, forward strand.
CCGACCGATTGATGTGGTGGAGACTTCGCGCGGTTGTACCTTCGATTGCGGCTTCTGCTCCATCATTGAAATGCGCGGCCGCAATTTTCACACCTATAGCTTCGACCGCGTTCTGGCCGACATCCGCGATGCACGCGATCACGGGGCACGCGCAATCTTTATCGTGGACGACAATATCAGCCTCAACATCAAGCGTTTTGAAGCGCTGTGCCGAGCCATTATTGACGCGGGGCTGAACGATATCGCTTACACCGTGCAGGCGATGACCTCGCCCATCGCGATGCATGGCGACACCCTGGCGCCGCTGATGCGGCAGGCCGGCTTTCGCTACGTCTTCCTCGGTATCGAGAATATTTTGGAGGATGACCTTCAATTCCTGAAGGCTGCGGCTAAGAACGAATTCCGCGAAAACGGACACACGACCGGGAACGCCTCGCTGCGGGCCATCGAATTTCTGCACCAGAACAAGATGTATGTGGTGGGCGGGCTGATCGTGGGCAATCCCGACGACACGCATGAATCCATTAAAGCCAACCTGGAATTCGCCAGCAAGTACGTGGACTGGCCTTACATTCAGCATCCGACGCCCTATCCAGGGACGCCGATGACGAAGGATTTTCGCGCCCGGAATTTGATCATGATCGACCGCCTGGAAGAATACGATGGCACGACAGCGGTGGTGGCCACCCAGCACTTGCAGCCGGAAGAGATCGAATATCAAAGGTGGCGCGCCGAACGTTGGATGAAGACGCGGCACATTCCGGCGGTGATCGCCCATGAGCCGCTGTTCGTTCTCCGTCACTGGTGGAAGATGCTGTCGCACACGTTCCGCGGCAGCAGTATCAAGTCAGTGCTTGGATTGGAGAGTGATCGCAAGGTTTTCGAGCGTTATCGCGGTATCCGACGCAATGAGCGCGTTTACCTTTGAACTGTGCCTCTGGTTACGAACCACACGGTCTTGCCGGGTGATTTATTTCCGCTGTTCCCTGGCAGCCTGATCGCTGTATAAATTCAATAGGTCTCCTTTCCATGCTGCCAGGCTCCCAGCCCCAAGAAAAGAAGGCAGGGCTCGCTCATTGGGCGAGCCGTGTACTGGAAGAATGCGACAAAGCTAACCAAGGGTTGGCTGCCGATCCCGTACACGATTTGCGTGTGGCTATTCGCCGCTGCCGTTCGATGGCCGACGGGTTCCTTTCCGTGGACCCTGATCCCGCATGGAAGCAGATGAAGCGCCTGGCCAAGCCCCTGTTCAGCAGCTTAGGCGATCTGCGCGATACCCAGGTGATGGCGGAGTGGATAACGAAACTTTTGGAGCCGGCCGACGCGGCTCGGCAGAGCTTGCTGGACTCACTGGCGCACCAGGAAACGGCGCAGAAGACGGCTGCCCAGGAGGCGCTGGGGCAATTTGATCGAAAACATTGGGCATCGTTGAACGGGCATCTGGCAAAACGCACCACGAAGGTTCCGCTGGAAGGTCCAGTGTTTCAGCATCTCGCACTGGAACGCTGGCAGGAGGCATACGAACTGCATCGCCAAGCGCTGCGAAATCGCAGTCAAGTGGGCTATCACCAGTTGCGTATCGGAATCAAACGGTTTCGTTATACGGTGGAAAACTTTCTGCCGGAGCGCCATGCGAAGTGGTCGAGGGACCTGCGGGATTTGCAGGATGCCCTGGGTGAAGTGCACGATTTCGATGTCTTACGCGCCATGATCCGGGCGCACTCTGGAATCCAGGCTGAAGAGCGGGCGCGATGGCATACGCGAATCGTGGAGGAGCGGCGGAAGCGTCTGGATTTTTATCGCGAAAAAATGTTGGGCAAGAACTCGCTGTGGCAGGTATGGCGCGCTGAGTTGCCCAGTGGAGCGGCGCTGGAACAAGCGGCATTGGAGAAGCTGAAGAGTTGGGCGTCTTTCCTCGATCCGGATCCCCCGCATTCTGCTCTGGTCACCCAGATCGCCCTTCAGCTTTACGACGGGCTGTGCCAGTCCCACACAATCGTCATCAAGCCGGAGTACCGTCGTATCCTTGAGGCAGCCGCCGTTCTGCACGAGGTGGGAAAAAGCAAGAACGCAACCGGACACCAAAAGCGCAGCTATCGCATGATTTGCGGGCTGAAGCCTCCGTTGGGCTGGACTGCCGAGGAGTTACGCTGCGTGGCGACGACCGCCCGCTATCATCATGGCGCTTTGCCCCAGATTGGGGACTCCTACTTTGTGGGACTCAGTGCCAAGCGGCGCCTGGAGTTGCTACCGGTCATCGGAATTTTGCGGCTGGCAAATGCGTTCGACTTCGACCATGATCGAAGTCTTACTCGCGTATCCGTCGAGCGGCAGAACGGTGCGGTTATTCTGCAGGTTCCGGGCCTGCGAGAAATGAGCCCGAGCGCGGAACACATTGCTCGGGCCCGTTATCTTCTGGAAACCACTTGCCGGTTAACCATTGCCATCCGGACACTATCCACCAAGGCGGCGGTTTCCTCAGGGACGGCGGTTCGCAGGCAACGCCAAGCTGGAGTTTGCTGACACCTTCGCTAGGCGGCGGGATTTCTGTTCTTTTTCTTGTAGGGATCGCCGACGAATACGAATGGATATTTGCTAAGGGCTTGAATATCGCCGGCCGCAGCATAGCCCTCAACTTCGGCCATCAGGTTCGAAGCCTCGTCCTTGGGCATGTTCTTGGTGGCTTGCCAAAATTTATCAGGGAAAAACCAAATACGTTTACGATGATCAACTTCTGTCATACTGTCCGAAACTGACTCCATGCAACTCCTCCCACAATGTGAGACATACTGGAGACGAACCGGTTTGTTCTGGGATGAAGACCGTTGTTCGAAGATTTACATCAGTCATTATTATGAACCGCACCAGGGGCCTTGTAAACCAGTCCGGCGGGTAGACGCTCGAAATTTTGCAAAAAACACGGGCTTTCAAATTCGGGATCGTTAGTCCAAATATAAGAAAGCACTGGACCTAGGATGGACGACGAGGAGCGCACAAATTTCTTCGATATCGCCAGCTGGTGATAGAACATTCCCGGAATGGAGCTCCGATTCTGCGTGAGAACGCCTGCCCCTAGGCCGGAGCGATCTGGTAGCCGAGAGTTGATTCAGGGCAATATCCCACAATGTGGGAATGGAATATATTGGGTCGTGCCGACCTCCCTGGCTCCCAATGACTCGTCTCTTTGGAGTAGGAGTTGGAATAGGCGGAACAAGAGAACGCGACGACTCCCGCGCTGAAACAGTTGTTTCCCGCATAGCCCGGCAAATTTCTGCTGATCGTCGTCCGTCTAAATGGAGCACGATCCATCTTCCCTGAAGCCAATGTCACAGGTGCGCCGGGGCTTTGCCAGGCGATCACGAGTTTGGGGAGCACCCGAAGCTTTCGACCGAGGCGCTGATTTTCCGCGCGCATGCCATCCCAGAGCCGCTCATCTTAAGTCTCAAAGTCCGAAAAAAGTGTGGAGTGTCATGGTGGGAAAGCGGTCTGGGGTTCAAGTGAAATCGACACTCTTTCGACCGGATTGCATTCTCAAGGCTGGAGACCTCAACGCGCTCACCAAACTCTTCCGGCCGCACCTCGGGCATTGATCTAATTTCGCTTCGAGGACGGCTGGCACCAGAGGCTCGCGGAAGCATAGACGAACCTGCGCGGTTGAGCGGTCATTCTTCGGTATTCGAACTCTTCTCAAATGGCTGCTGTCAGATCAGGAGAAGGGATTCTGCTTGAAGATACCAAGAAAGAAACGACATCCGGCTCAACGTTCTTGAGCGAAACCACGAAGCGGGATATGGCAGCGCCCGGGGCGCCCAGCGAGTCCAGAAAGCGCAAGGCTAACGTTGAGATCGCCAGTCACGAGCAGCGAATAGGGAGAGCGTTGCGGCGGAAAAATCGCGTTCGCAGGATCTTTGTTCAGACTGAAAACTGAACCCATGGGGTTCAAGGTTCCAAGTTTGACAAGGACTTGTTGGGAAGATGTCCGACTGCAACCGCCGTGCAACTGATGGCCGCTGCCGCGCAAGAAAGGCGCACTTACAGGGGGCGCGACTCACTACTCGAGCAGCTAGACAAAAATTCGCCACGACATCCACTCAACCATGGGACGTCGTGGCGCAAAATCTAAGTCCAGGCCCGCTCGAGGCGAGAGCGCCCATTCGCGTTGGCTAACCTATCGCAAAACCCGTGCGACTAGGGGCGCAGCTTGCGACGAACCATGCCGGCAATTCCGACCAGTCCGCTGCCAAACAGAACAAATGTTCCCGGCTCCGGCGTACTTCCTCCGCCCGACGAACTTACCGACACGTCGTCCAGAAACCAGTATGCCGGGTCGTTGCGGAAGGTGAACGAAATCTCGGTCTGGCTGCTGGTGG
>JBAVSY010000018.1:0-37061 GCA_049695855.1 Candidatus Korobacteraceae bacterium
GAAATCGAGTGCCGAAGGCGCAGCATAATCTAGCCCAGCACGGAGCCGGAGGCGGAGTGCTGGGTGAAGTGGAAAAAAATCTCCGAGTCGCGTAGCGACGGCACGGTTTCGTAACAGCCTCGTGAGCCCGCGGGACAAGCGGGAGAAACGCAGAGCCGCCGGAGCGGCGGCACGAGGTTGCGACACAGTCTCTTAGACCCGTGTCCAAGGGTCCATACAATTCCAAGCTTCTTCTCCGCCGAAGCGCGGTGCTAAGGCACCGCTCTACCACTGCCCGCTGGCTATGGGCCCATATGGCGAAGAGCGAGAGGCGAAAAGCGAACAGCGGCCCCCTCAGCCGGTAACTCGGGAGGCGGCACACCATGCCTGGGCCGCGTGCAGATGCTTCTGCCGGGAATATAGGCGGGCACGGGAGCCCATGGCCGACTCCTGCATCCTGGCCAGCTCTCGGCGCAGTTGCAGCAGATTCTGGCGATAGCGGGCCAGTTCCTGGCGAACTTCATGGTCCTGGCACTTCTGTAAGCCCTGGTCCAGTAAGACGGCAACCGATTGCAAGGCGCGCTCCAGCTGAAGCGTGGCTTCGACTTCTTCGTCCGTTCCCAGGATAGCGGCGTCAGCGAAGCGCGCCAGGAATCGCTCCAAATGGGCATTGGCCCGCTGCACCAATTCCAGACTAGCGTTGGTGTCTACGCATCCCATTCGCTCTTGCGACCTCCGTCTTCGGTTGGCGCGGACACCGGCAAGGGTTCTGCACTTGGCGCAGGTTGCAACAGCCTCTTGGCCTGAATCCAGCAGTCTCGCACCTCGGACATGAACCGAACCTGCTGCTGCATCAGGTCAAATGAGTTCCTCATCTGGGCTTCCAGCAGCTTCGCGCGGATAAGATTGTAGAACTGCTCGAACTGGCGGGCGGCGGTGCCGCCCCGCTCGAAATCCAGAGTGCCTTGCAATTGATTGAGCACCATCAGGGCATGACCCACTCCCGCCGAGCGGGTTTCGACATCGCCGTTCTTCATCGCCACCAGCGCGCGCCGCATGTCCTCGATTGCCGAATCATAAAGCAAGACGACCAACTCAATCGGTGCGGCTCCGCGCACCGCCGCGTCCTGATACATCTTCCTGGGATCAACGTTAGTTTTCATAGGCCTTTAGCTGCTGCTGGTACTGGTGGAGGTGGTGGGCAAGCTGCCCAATTGCGCCGCCACTTGCTGCATTTGCATGGGATACTCTTCCAGCAGAGTGTTCAGATTGTCGTACTGGGTGGTCAACTGCTGCTGGGTGGCCGTCATGCGCACTTCGAAGTCGTTGATTTCGTCAGTCAGGCTGCTGTTCGTCTGGTTCAGGCCGCTGATGTCGGCCGAGATCAGACCCTCGGTGGGGTCCGTCATCTGCTGTAGCTGGGTGCTGACGGTCTGGCCCCAGCCTACTGGCGAGGTGGATTGGAAGAAACTCTGGACATCGGAATAATTGCTGCTGAGGGCGGTGCTTAAAGCGGTGCTATCGATCTGCAAGGTACCGTCGTCCTGCATCTCGATTCCCATCGACTGCAGATTGACGTATTGTCCCGCGGCGCTGGTCGAAGTTGAGACCAGACCGAGCAATTGACTCTGCAAAGTTCGCAACATGCTGTCGCTGGCCAGCACGCCCTCATTGCCGTTCGAATCCAGGGTGTATTGACTGTTGATCGAACCCATCAGGGCGTTGTAATCGTTTACAAAGGTCTGGATCGCAGTGGAGGCCGTCGTCGTATCCGGCTGCACGCTGATCAATACCGATGTGTTCGGATCGGCGCTGCCCAGACTGAGAGTCACGCCTGTGATGGCTCCAGTAACCGTGTTGGTGGCGCTGTCAACCGGCACTCCGTCCACGGTTAATTTTGCGTCTACCCCCGCGGCGCTGGTGAAGTTGCTGGCCGAACTGCTGACGGTGAGGTTGCCATTCGCCCCTGAGGTGTTGCTGGCCAGCACCAGGCGCGAGCCCGTGGAGTCGGTCACCACACTTGCCGTAACCCCGTAGCCGCCTGCGTTGATGGTGCTGACTGCCTGTTGCAGGGTGGTATCGCTGCTGGGAATGTCAATGGTGTCGGTCTTTACCGGGTTACTGGGATCGCTGCCGTACTTAATGTCGATCTCGGCGCCGGCCAGCGAAGAGCCGGAAGGAATGTAGTCGGAGTAGCTGCTGGAGGTGGTGGCCAAATTGCTGACGACAACCGTGTGGGTACCGGCTACGGCGGTGTTGTCGGCGCTGGCCGAAACCAGGGCATCATCGCTCGATCCGGTAGACATCTGGCTGAACGCGCCCAGAATATCTTTCAGGTTGTCCACGTCGGTGGCGACCGTGGACAGCTGGGTGTTCATGGTGGTCAGCGCGCTGACCTGAGAGCTGATGGTAGATTGCTCGTTCTGCCACACCGTCTCGGGCTGACGCTCCACTTCCATCAGCTCGTCGACGATGGTTCCCACGTCGATGCCGCTGGTCTTACCGCTGAAGGCATCATTCACGTTGCCGAGAATGCTGCTGATGGTGCCGCTATAAAGGCTGGTGCTGGAAGTACTCATGACTGAGCCACGGCTCCTTTCCCGGGGAATTGTTCGACTTCCGTGCCCGCTCCCCAGCCAGGGGAAACTTGCTGGGAGAGAAGGGGGACCCGAAGGCCCCACCTTCTCCCCCGTGCAATCTGAGGTCTGCCGGAAAGGAGCGGCTGGTTATCCGCCGCCGGCAGAGCCGTCCCGCTTACTGAAGCAGCTTGAGCACGTTCTGCTGCATCTGGTTGGCCTGGGCCAGGGCCGAAATACCCGTCTGGCTCAGGATCTGATACTTCGTCAAGTTCGCTACCGTCTGCGTGATGTCGGCTGACTGAATGCCGTCTTGCGCAGAAGACAGATTCTGCGTCTGGTTGGCCATGACATTGCTGGCGGCCTGTAGCCGGTTGGTGCCGGCGCCGATGGAGCCGCGCAACGCCGCCACCTGGGCAATCGCATTGTTGATGTCGGTTAACGCCGACTGGGAAGAACCCGCAGTCTGCAGGTTGTCATTGGAAATGCTGATGCCATTCATGTTGCTGCTGTCGAAGGTGCCAAGAGTTACCCCGATGGTGCTGCTTCCCGCCGTGGTGGAGTCACTCAGATAGACGTCCATGGTGCTGGAGTTGGTGGTGTTGGCTAGCGTGTCGGCTGCACTGTCGCCATTGATCTTGATGGTGGAGCCGCCGTCGGCCAGCGGATCCGTGGTGTTACCGCGATTCTGGGTATCGGTCACCACCACGTTGCCGGTGTTGTCCAGAGTGGCGATAAGACCTTTGCCGGAACCATTGATGTCGTTGATCAGATCACCCACCGTGTTGTCACCGGTGGAAGCACCGTAAGTCACCGTGGTATAGGCAGGCGTCGCCAGCGTGGTGTCCCAATACTTGATCTTCATGTCGCCCGTGATGGCGCTGGAGGTTCCAGCCGGGTTGGTAACCGCAGTGGTGACCTGGTTGTCATTCGTCGAGCCGCCCTGGAAGATGGCTGCGCCGTTGTAGGTAGTGTTGGTGCCGATGCGATCGATTTCTGCCTTGATCGACTGGAACTCCGAATCCAGCGCCTCGCGCTGAGAGCCGTCATTCACCGTACCGTTGGCCGACTCGGTGGCCAGGGTGACGGCGCGATTGAGCAGGGTGGTGACCTGCGACAGAGCGCCGTCGGCGACCTGCAGTTTTCCTACACCTTCGTTAGCATTCATCGCCGACTGGGTAAGGGCGGTGACGTTGGCCTGCAGTCCGTCAGCAATGGCCAGTCCGGCTGCGTCGTCGGCGCCGGAATTAATGCGCGAGCCCGAAGCCAACTGTTCCAGGGTCTTCTGCAAATTCGCCTGGGTGATCGACAACTGGTTCTGCGCGGCAAGGGATGGAATGTTATTCAGAATACTGATTGCCATGGGATAGCTCCTCTCTCATGGTTCCACCTTGCCCGAACTCCACTGGAGTTCGTTCCCGCAGGTGCACTGCCGGGTTTTTTCTGACCGGCGGAACCTTCTGCCTTTTCACCCACTTCATCGGCCCGGTGATAGCTCTGCTTTAATTGCAGTGCAATCTTCCACAACTAGAAACCGTCTTATAAATCCGAAACGCTTCCACCCCGAGTAACCTCAGAGGCTTAGAGAGACTGTGTCGCAAGTGGTGTCGCCGCTCTGCGCTCACGACTTTTTGCCGCTTGCCCCGGGGCTTACACCCCCGGCTAACCTCATCCCACCGCGTTGCGGCTAATCTGGCTAGTTATTCCAGCTATTTGTTCCACCAGAAAACTCTCTTTCCACTCGCGACGCAGTCTCTTAAAGCCCAGCATGCAAACGACTCGTACGGCACGGCTGAACAGGCTGCGGAAAAAGTCCCAACAACAGATCCCTCACCGGCTGAAGCCGGTTCGGAATGACAAAATAAAGGGCTTGTGACGGCGCACCTGAAGGTGCGCCCCTTCAAGGCATGTCGAAGCCGACTTTTTCCGCAGCCTGTGACTCCGTGCCCTTTCAAACCCGATTTATGAGATAGCTGGATAGCTTCTAGAAACCCCTTTGCCGTCAGCCAACCGGCCAGCCACATTAGCGGACTCTCATGCCAGCCACCGTAGCCGTCCGTTCCCATCGGTACCATGCATGCTGGTTTCCAGATCATCTCAAGCACTCGGCAACTTTTGCCGATGGGTGGGCTGATGTACCCCCGGCGGAGGAGTCTCTATGATCCAGCTCACCCGCTTGAACAATTCGCGCTTAGCGGTCAACTGCGATCTGATTAAGTATGTTGAGCAGGCGCCGGACACTGTCATCACGCTGTTGAGCGGAGAGAAGTTGCTGGTGCGCGAGACCACCGAGCAGGTTATCGAGCGGGTTCGCGATTTTCGCCGGTCGGTTTTGCTGGGTACGGGGCATGCCTCGCGCCCAGGTGAATCCGGGTTGTGCGCTAACCACAGTTCTTCCTCCCTCGCCCTGAACGCGGAAGAGCCAGACCGTGGATAAGAGCAGCTTTGCGGGATTGATCCTGGGCGTGGGCGGAATCGTTGCCGGACTGTTACTGGAAGGAGGCAAGCTCTCACAGGTTCTGCAGCCGACGGCGGCCATTATCGTATTTGGTGGGACCATGGGGGCGGTGTTATTGCAATATCCCCTGCCCGTTGTCGCCTCGGCCTTCCGCCGGCTGATCCAGGTTTTCTTCGAACCCAAGCTGGACCCGCAACGGGTGATACAGCAACTGGTAGTCTTCGCCAACAAGGCGCGGAGAAATGGAATGATCTCACTGGATGCCGACTTGCCGGACGTCCAGAATCCGTTCCTCCGAAAGTCTCTGATGCTGGCCGTTGACGGCACCGAACCGGAAGAGCTGCGCAAAATGATGCAGTTGGAGATCGACAACCAATCCGAGTACGAGGACAACATCCCTAAAGTCTTCGAATCAGCGGGAGGTTTTGCTCCCACCATTGGCATTATCGGAGCGGTGCTGGGCCTGATTCAGGTCATGCAGCACTTGGACAACATTAATGAGGTAGGAAAAGGAATTGCTGTCGCTTTTGTCGCCACGGTCTACGGAGTCGGATCAGCCAACCTGTTCTTTCTTCCCAGTTCCGGCAAACTGCGGCTGCGCATCCGGGAAGAGCAGATCATCCGCGAAATGACGCTGGAGGGAGTAATTTCCATCCTCGAAGGAATGAATCCCCGCATGCTGGAGAGCAAGCTGTTCGGCTTTCTGCAGGACGCCCCTGACGCCATGCCGACGACAGCGGGAGATTCGCGGTGAAAGATCGGCGCCGGCCTGCCGCCCACATCAGTCACGAACGATGGCTGGTATCGTATGCCGACTTCGTGACCTTGCTGTTTGCCTTTTTCGTGGTTCTCTACGCCTCGGCGCAGATCGATAAGCGGAAGGCGGCGCGGTTGTCGGGCGCAATCGAGGCTGCCTTTCAGCAGCTTGGGGTTTTCGAGAATGACCGTCGCGCACCGGGAGGCGGGACGGCGAATCTGGCGTTGCCGGCGGATGACGCCAGCGCCGCCGATCCGGCACGAAACCTGTCGCGGTTGGCAAGTTCAAGCGTCGGGCTGGCAGAGATGAACCATAAGAAGGAGGATTTCACCGCTATTCGCGTCGAGTTAGAGAAAGCCCTGGCAGCCGAGATCAAACGCAATGAGGTTGCCCTTCGCATGGACCCCGACGGACTGGTGGTCAGCTTGCGAGAGGTTGGGTTCTTCGACAGCGGCTCGGCGATGATCAAACCTGGAGCGGAGAATGCCTTCTCGCGCGTCGCTTCGATCCTGCAACAACACGCTTGCGCGGTGCGGATCGAAGGCCATACCGACACGGTGCCGATTCACACCTCGCAGTTCGCCTCCAACTGGGAACTGTCCACCGCCCGGGCCACCGAGCTGGTGAAGACCCTCATTGAAAATCACGGTATCTCCGCCGATCGGCTCTCAGCGGCAGGCTATGCTGAGTTTCATCCGGTTGCCGGCAATGACAGCGCCAAAGGACGGCAGCTCAATCGACGAGTGGACATTGTGATCCTGGCCGCTCCACTTCGTCCCCGGGTTGCAGACCGGCCATCTGTTGTCAGCCACACCCAGGATCCCAAGCCGGGGTAAGCGGCCTGGCTCTCACATGGACTCTGCCGGCCCAAGAGCGAGATCACAGCAAGAACGAGAAGCGACTGCGGCGCGGAGCCTTCCCGAAGACGGACAACCGCCAACTGGCAACAGCCATTGCCTACACTTGCGGCGCGTAGACCGCCCAGCCGCGCGGCGCTGCCCAGAAGTCAGCGCTACCGTCGCTGGACGTCCACTTGGCGTCAGGCTGGTGAAGGTCGTTACCGCCGTAGGCAACCGGCTGGAACTGCACGCTGGGCCAGCGGGTTTGCACTTCGACTCCGTTCCACACATCACCGCGGTTGTTTAGCACGAACACCAATCCCGGTTGGCTGCCCGATCCCGTGCGCTGCATGATGTAAAGATTGTCGTCGGCGTGGAGCACTTCGGTCGCTCCACCAGCGTAGCGCTCGTGAGCTGCGACCAGCGCGGCTATGCCATTCGGAGTGCCGGATTGCGCCAGTCCGAAGTTATACCAGTCCATCCAGAAGACGCTGGGATAGCCTTCGTGCGCCAGAATGAACGCGTAGGCCAACAGCTTGTCATTGTTGATCGCGTTGGCGGGATCGCGAACGGTGTCGTGGTTATCGACGAAAGTCACCGCTTGCGACGGCGTATCCTGGACCACGGTTCCTGGATCGGCCAGAGTTTGCAGGCTGAAACCATAGGTGTCGCAAAGGTCCTTCAGGCGATAGTGCAGTGGAAAGTCGAATGCAGAGACGGGATTGTCGGTGTAGCTGTTCACCTCGCCGAGCCAGTCGTCAACCGTACGTTCATTGTCCCAGCACTCGCCCACGCAGAAGGCATAAAAGTTGTCGCCCGATTTCTTCAGGTAGCGCAGCTCGGCGAGCGACTGCACCATCCAGGGAGCGTAGCCTTTGACGAAGTCGAAGCGGAAGCCATCAAAGCCGATGGTCTCAATCATCCACTGCCCGACTTCGATGAGGGCCGAGTACACCAGGGGATTTCGATGGCAGAGGTCGGGCATGGCGCCAAAGGTCATCTCATCGAAAATCTCGAACGGCGAGGGATGGAAGCATCGCCAGTCGCGCGGAAACTTGCCGCTGGCGGGATTGAACTTCGTCCAGCGGGTCTGGCCGTCGATGGGATTGACCTCCTGCGCGTCGCCGCCGTTGTTGTGGTCGAGCACCAGGTCGGCATAGACCTGCAGGTTCGCCGCGTGGGCTGCGTCGATCAGCGAAGTCAGCTCTGCCTGATTGCCGAACCAGGTCTTGGTGCGGCTCTTCTGGTTGAAGTCACCCAGGTCGAAGTAGTCGTAGGGATCGTAGCCCATGGATGGACCACCGAGGTTGGCCGCTTTGCACGCGGGCGGAAGCCACAAAGCGGTGAAGCCGGCCTGCTGGAGCTCGGGGATTTTGCCGGCGACAAAGTTCCACCAGGTGCCGTCCTGATTTTCTTGCGATGGACAGTTCCAATAGAAAGCCTGAAATAAAACTCCCATGGCGGCCTCCTCGTTTTACGGATCACAAGAGGATAGCGCACTTGTCTATACAAGGCATGAAAAGTTGGTGAAACGGATTACGCTCTGGCGGCTTGCTCGTCCGGGCCTAGCGGCAGGAAGTACTGGGTGCCACGTATGGGCTCGCTGACGCGCCGCAGCAGCGCCTGCAAGTCTTCGCTCCGTTCCACGAAATCGATTTCTGAAGTGTTGACGATCAGCAAATCAGACGAAGTGTAGTGGAAGAAAAAGTGCTCGTAAGCCTTGATCACTTCTTCCAGATAGTCATCGCTGATGGCCTTTTCCCCAGGCGCGCCCTTCTTTTTGAGTCGCTTCTTCAGCACCTCTGGCGTGGCCTGCAGATAAATGACCAAGTCTGGCGAGGGCACGTTCTGGCGAAACAAATCGTAGTAACGGTTGTAGACGTCGAGCTCGGTGTCACCGAGATTCAGGCAGGCGAACAGCTTGTCTTTCTCAAAAATGTAATCGGCGACGTAGGTCTTGTTGGGGTTGCGCTTCACGTCCAGCCCGCCCAGCTGTTCGTAACGGGCAATGAGGAAGGCGAATTGCGCCTGGAACGCCGCTCCCGGTTCGCCCTCATAGAAACCGCGCAGAAAGGGATTGTTCTCCGGCTCGCTGATGCGCTGGGCGTGCAGAGTTTCGGCGATTACCCGGCAGAGCGTGCTCTTGCCGACTCGGATAGGGCCCTCGACTGCGATATACCGGGGTGGTTCGAAAAGGTTCGCCATGGTCGGAGAAAGGCTACGACTCGCAGAATAACTTGCTCGCGCTTCCGTGGCAATGGGCCGCTTCGCGCTATTCGCCGTTCGCCATTCGCTGTTAGCTCTTAGCTCTTAGCTGTTAGCTCTTAGCAAGCCGGCCACGGGCTGCGTGTGGCCGCATCCGAATTTCCTCTGAGCTTCGAGATGCTCTCTGCCCGGCAACAGGGCCAATAATTCGAGTAGCTGAAGGCTAAGAGCTAAAAGCCAATAGCTAATAGCGACACCCTCCCCGTTTACAATCCTGACAATGCTTCCAGAACTCATCGCTGGCATCGGCCTTGCCGGAGCGGCCACCTGGGCGGGATTCCAAACCATGTGGCCGACGTCGCAGGTGTATGGACACACGTTTGCCGGCTTAAAGCCAGGCTCGCGCCGGCTGGCGCTGACCTTCGACGACGGCCCCAATGATCCCTACACCCGGCAGATGATGGAGGTGCTTGATCGTCACGGCGTGAAGGCGACATTTTTCCTCATCGGACGGTTCGTGCAGCAGCGCCCGGAGATCGCGCGGGCATTAGTTGAAGCCGGGCATGCGGTTGGCATCCACACCTGGGACCATCCCAACCTGATTTTTGCTTCGGCCGCTGAAGTGCGCCGTCAACTGCAAGACACGCAGCAGGCGATTTTCGAAGCGACCGGTGTTACAGCCACACTCTTCCGGCCACCTTTCGGCGGACGGCGTCCTGTCACGTTGCGGATGGCGCGAGCCTGCGGCCTGCAAACCGTCATGTGGAACGTCACCTGTTACGACTGGAAAGCGGAGTCGGCCGACGAGATTGTGAAGCATGCGGAGCGGCAGATACGCGGCGGCAACGTCATCCTGCTGCACGACGGCGAATATCATCGGATCGGCGTAGACCGCAGCCGCAGCGTCGAGGCCGGCGATCGCATTCTCGCGCGGTACCGGGGTGAGGGATACGACTTCGTGACGATTCCGCAGATGATGGAGACGAAGCAACTAGCGACTAGCGACTAGCCTTTTGCAGTTAGCGTTTGGCAGTTGGCACTTATCAATTGCCGTGTGTCATCTGAGCGTGGCGCGGCCTTGTCTTGGCCGCCACAGCCGAAGAACCGCTCTAGCGGAAGGTAGTCTCGGCGGTAGCGGTCCTTCAACTCCGGCGGCGAAGCGCCGCCTCCGATCAGGATGACAGCGTTCGAGGATTAGACGTCCCTGGGGGCCTAAAACTACACCAGTGCCAACGCCTCTCTGGCGGCTGCGATCGTGTCATCGATGTCGCCCTGGGTGTGGGCAACGCTGAGGAACGCTGCTTCGAATTGTGACGGCGGCAACCAGACTCCTGCGTCGAGCAGGGCCCCGTGGAAACGGCCAAAGTTTGCGGTGTCGCAGGTTGAGGCCGTCTGCCAGTTGGTCACTTGCTTGTCGGTGAAGAAGAAAGTGAACATCGAGCCCACGCGGTTCGCAGTCATCGCGACGCCCGCGTCTTTCGCAGCCGCAGTGATGCCGGCGACTAACTTCCCTGCCATTTCATCGAGCTGCTTATAGAACTGCTCGCGGTTGGCTTTCAACTGGCACAGAGTCGCGATGCCAGCCGCCATTGCCAGCGGATTGCCGCTGAGCGTTCCTGCCTGATACACCGGACCCACCGGGGCAATCATGTTCATCAGTTTCGCCGGGCCGCCATACGCGCCAACGGGCAGGCCACCGCCAATGATCTTGCCCAGCGTGGTGAGATCGGGCTTAACGTTGTACAGCTCGGAAGCACCGCCAAAGGCGACGCGAAATCCGCTCATGACTTCATCAAAGATGAGCAGCGTGCCTGCCTGGGCAGTGATCACTCGCAAAGCCACCAGAAAGCCGGGCGTGGGAAGCACGCAGCCCATGTTGCCCACCACAGGCTCGACGATGACACAGGCAATCTGGTCTTTGAACTTCTCGAAAGCGGTGGCAACAGCAGGGACGTCGTTGTAAGGCAGCGCCAGGGTGAACTCGACGAACTCCTCGGGAACGCCTGCCGAGCCGGGAATGCCGAGCGTTGCCACTCCGGAGCCGGCTTTGACCAGCAGCGCGTCACTGTGGCCGTGATAGCAACCTTCAAACTTAACGATGACCTTGCGCTTGGTGGCGGCGCGCGCCAGCCGGATGGCTGACATAGTGGCTTCGGTTCCGGAACTGACGAAGCGTACTTTTTCGATCGCTGGAAAAGCTTCGATGACGAGCGCGGCAAGGTCGGCCTCGGTGGGAGTTGAGGCTCCGAAGCTGGTGCCGTTGCGCGCCGCCTGAATGATGGCCTCGATGACTTCGGGCGGGGAGTGGCCGAGTATGAGCGGTCCCCAGGAGCCGACGTAGTCGATGTAACGATTGCCGTCGGCGTCCCAGACATAGGCGCCCTCGCCGCGGACCAGGAAGGGCGGATCTCCCCCGACCGAACCGAAGGCGCGAACCGGGGAGTTGACTCCACCAGGGATAAGTTGCTCCGCACGTTTTTGCAGGCTGCGGGATTGATCCAGATTGCGGGCCATGAGTACGCTCTTAGCCTTTCGCGGTTCGCTCTTCGCTGATGGGACCGTAAAACACTGGGAGTGTATCAGGGTGAGCGTTTGATTGCTGCAGGAAGAGTTTTATCACGTGATAATAACGATTGACGTTAATAATGCTGAACGTTATGATAGTTTGTGATTAAGAGCTTCGCTGACTCAGGGACGCAGCCATTCTACGTGTCGGGAAAAAGCAGAAGCATTCCTGCCAACCTGCGCAGAGCGGCCAAGCGGAAGCTGTTTCAACTCGAATACGCACGCGAGCTCGGCGATCTTGCTTCTCCGCCGGGAAATCGTTTGGAAGCACTAAGCGGCGAGCGCAAAGGCCAATACAGTATACGAATTAACGACCAGCATCGACTTTGTTTTGAGTTCAGAAATGGAGACGCCTACAAGGTCGCGATCGTCGACCATCACTAGGCCGGGTATCGCTGGATGAGAAAGAAGGGCGAGGAAAGGCACGAACCGATGAATGACGAGCGCAAAGGCAAAAGTCTGAAGACGAAGAAGATACGAACCTGGACTCTTCACCCGGGGGAAATCCTGCGCGAGGAGTATCTCAAACCCTTGGGGCTGACCCCCTATCGCCTGGCGCGGGAACTGCACGTACCGGTTCCCCGGATCAACGATATTGTTCTCGAGAAAAGAGCTATTAGTGCCGACACTGCAGTCCGCCTGGCGAAGTTTTTCGGCACAACGGAGGGGTTCTGGCTGGGAATGCAGGCCGACTACGACGCGAATCAGGCTAAGAAGTCTCTGCAAAGCGAGTTGGCGAAAATCAATCCGCTCAAGCCGTCAGCGGTTGAAGCAGCCTAGCTGAGATTTGGAATTGAAACGGCTTCAAGACAAGAGAGTCTTACGGGAAACTCTGATTAAGTCTCGAGTATTGCCTCAGGGGCTAAAGCCCAATGATTTGGCGGGACTTACGGCACGGCTGAAGCCGTGCCCCTTCAAAACCATGACTTGATCAGAGCAAAGCTTCCTTAGGGAACGACTAATCGGGCAGCCCAACCGCCTGTCCGGCTTACAATCCACTGCCGCTTGCGTCCAACCTCCAGCCAGCCAGAATTGGGTATTTGGCGGCCGCGGCTGGCAGATTTTCCCGGAACCTTCCTGTTCGGCTGGGCATCGAAACTGGGGTAGAATAGGAGTTATCCTGCGGGAAGTTTCTCCCATCAGTGAATTACACATGTCAAAGACTACCAAGCTTATCGTTCTCGGCCTGTCATTTCTGATTGCGTCGTTCGTCGTCGTTGGTGGATTAGGCGTCAAGGCCGATACCAATGACGATGGTTCGTATCGCCAGCTCGGGGTTTACAGCGAAGTGCTGTCTCGTATCCGCACCGAATACGTCGAAGAGCCGAACATTTCGTCGGTGACTAACGGCGCCTTGCACGGCCTGCTGGAATCGCTGGACGCCAACTCCAGCTATCTCGATCCGACCGAGTTCAAGGAATACAAGCAGCGCAAGGAAGGTAAGGCGGGCATCGGAGCGGCGGTTTCGAAGCGCTACGGCTATGCCGCGGTGATCTCGGTGATTCCGGGAGGGCCGGCCGACAAAGCGGAGATCGAGAGCGGCGACATCATCGAGGCTATCGAAGGCAAGTCCACGCGCGACATGTCGCTGGCGGAAATTGATGGCCGCCTGACCGGACCGCCAGGATCGGTAGTGAATGTATCGGTGGTGCGTCCGCGGAGGGCGCTGCCGGTGAAGTCGGCGGTTACGCTGGCCATTGTTGCCGATCCTCCGATCACCGACAAGCTGATGCAGGATGGCATTGGTTATATCAAGGTTGACGACTTTCCTAAGGGACGGTCCCAGGAGATTGCCAACAAGCTGAAGGCGCTGCAAAAAGATGGCGCCAAGAAGGTCATCCTTGATCTGCGCAATTCGGGTGATGGCGAGGAAGACGAAGGCATCGCGACCGCGAACCTCTTCCTGAATCACGGTACCATCACGTATCTCCAAGGCCAGAAGTATCCCAAGCAGACCTACAACGCTGACCCGCAGAAAGCAGTGGCGCCCAACCTGCCGCTGGTGGTGCTGGTAAATCGCGGCACGGCCGGTCCGGCGGAAATTGTTGCGGCTGCGGTGATGGAGAACGCGCGCGGAGACGTGGTGGGCGATAAGACTTTCGGTTCGGGCTCCATTCAGAAGGTCATTGATATGCCTGATGGCTCGGCCCTGATCCTCTCGGTGGCGAAATACTATTCGCCGTCCGGCAAGGCTCTGCAGGACACGGCCATCACGCCCAACGTTCTGGTGGCTGACAATAACGACGATTTCATCGCTCCCGACGAGGACGAAAACGCCGACGACCAGGGCCAGCAGGAGAAGGAAAAGGTCAATCAACCGGACGATCAGCTGAATAAAGCGATCGAGGTGCTGAAGACGCAGGCTACCAAGGCATAGATTCGATCCAACGCAGATTGAAAGGCACAGAGGATGCGAGTTCTCTGTGCTTTTTGTTTGGGGGGGAACAGCCAGGTCGGGATCACAGACGTTTATCGCGTGACTTTCGCTCGGCGGCCGACGAACCGCAGATCCTTCGACTCCGGCGGCGAAGCGCCGCCTCCGCTCAGGATGACAGAATTAGGAGAGGTCGCTCCGCTCGAGGGTGACAGCCAGTGGGAACTTCGCGTAGTCTTACCATCGTTCTAATGCATCGTTAGGGAGCGTGATATGAAACGTGTGATCGGGCTGGGCGGCGTCTTCTTCAAAGCGAAAGACCCGAAGGCGCTGTATGAGTGGTACCGCAAGCATCTGGGGATCGAAGGCTCGCCGGGTACGGGCGCGATGTGGCAGGCTGCCGACAACCCTGAAATACCTGTCTTCAACGTGTGGTCTATCTTTCCGCAAGACACAAAATATCTTGATCCCAGCCGTTCTTCATTCATGTTCAACTTCCGGGTGGATGATCTCGACGGATTGCTCAAGGCGCTGCGCGAGGAAGGCGTGCAGGTCGACGAGAAGGTCGAGCGCCACGAATATGGAAACTTTGGCTGGATCATGGACCCGGAGGGAAACCGGGTGGAGTTGTGGGAGCTGCCGAAAAGTAGTGAATAGTCGATAGTGGTTAGTGGTTAGTAAGAAGTACTGGGGCAGCGCATCGAGTCGAATCCGGGCCATCTGGGGAGTAGCGACGAGAGCGAGGAGCAACGCGCCATGAGCGTCCCCACTTCAGCGGCAACCAACGCCGTCACGCCTACAGCGATTCATGTTTCGTCCGATTCTGCCGGCCCGGTCACGGCCAAGGAGCGCATCGCGTCGCTCGACGTGCTGCGTGGGGTCGCCCTGCTCGGCATCCTGCCGATGAACATCCAGGCCTTCTCCATGATCAGCGCCGCCTACATCAACCCTACGGTGTACGGCGACCTTCATGGCGCAAATTATTGGGTGTGGTTCCTCTGCCATCTGCTGGCTGACGAGAAGTTCATGACCATCTTTTCGATGCTGTTTGGCGCAGGAATTTTCCTGATGACCAGCCACATCGAGGCAGCCGGAAGAAAATCCGCAGCGCTGCATTATCGGCGCATGGGCTGGCTGATTCTCTTCGGCCTGCTGCACGCCTATCTACTTTGGTATGGCGACATCCTGGTGAATTACGGGCTCTGCGGATTGCTGGCGTATGGCTATCGCAAGGCGACGCCGCGAAAACTGATCATTTACGGCATTGCTTTTATTGCGGTGGCCAGCCTGCTGTTCCTCTACACGGCATGGACGATGCCTCATTGGCCGGCGCAACAGCGCGAGTCGTTCACCCAGCAGCTTTGGCAGCCGACGCCGGCCATGACAGCCAGCGAGGTAGCAGCCTATCGCAGCGGCTGGCTGGGCGAAATGCGGCAGCGCGCCAATGACGCGCTGGTCATCGAGCTCCAGGGCTTTCTGGTACTGGCATTCTGGCGAGTGGAAGGCCTGATGCTGATTGGCATGGCACTGTTCAAGCTGGGAGTTTTCAGCGCGCGCGCGCCTGCCAGGGTTTATTGGAGCTTCGTTGCGGTGGCGCTCTTGATCGGTTTTCCCGCCATTATTTACGGAGTGCAGCGCGATATCGCCGAAGGTTGGGACATCCGCAATTCTTTCTTCCTGGGCAGTCAGTACAACTACTGGGCGAGCATTCTGGTGGCGCTGGGATGGGTGGGCGCGACCATGCTGGTGTGCCAGTCGCCGCTGAAGCGATTGACCAGGCCGCTGGCTGCGGTGGGCAGGATGGCATTCAGCAATTACATCCTGGACACGGTGATCTGCACATCGATCTTTTACGGATTCGGGCTGGGCTTGTTTGGCAAGGTGAGCCGGGTGCAGCAGATTGAAATTGTTTTTGCGATCTGGATTGTGCAGCTGACGATCTCGACAATCTGGTTGAAGTATTTTCAGTTCGGTCCGCTGGAGTGGCTGTGGAGATCGCTGACGTACTGGAAAAGGCAGGGATTCAGGCGAGGCATTGCTCTGTATTAGTGGGCACAACTCGCAATTACGGCTCCCAAGCGAGGGGTTGGGCTGAAGAACTCGAGCGGGGAGTCTGCCGTCCCTACGGGACTCGGGCCAATTTCTTACGTTACCCAGCACTCCGCCTGCGGCTGCGTGCTGGGCTATGATCTTTCGCCCTTGCGGGCTGGATTTTTAGGCCGGTAGATCTGATCGCGTTCTGGGGTACGGATTCCTAGGCTGCTCGCCCGCGAATGAACAGCTCCGTACGAAGGCTGTCGACTTCGCTAGGGTAGGCTCCGACGGCCTGCGCTACTCAGCTCTGTTTTCAGAATCCACTCGAATTGCAGAAACCGTGACAACCTACTCCGCCCACCGCTTAAACACCAGACATCCGTTCGTCCCGCCGAAGCCGAAGGAGTTGGAGATGGCGTAGTCCATTTCCACTTTGCGGGCGGTGTGGGGAACAAAGTCGAGATCGCAGCCTTCGTCGGGATGGTCGAGGTTGATGGTGGGAGGCACGATCTGGTCGCGCAGGGCCAGCACCGTAATGGCGGCTTCCAGGCCGCCGGCGCCACCCAGCAAGTGTCCGGTCATCGACTTGGTCGAGCTGACTAGCAGCTTGTAAGCGTGCTCGCCAAATGCGCGCTTGATCGCGGTCGCTTCCAGCTCGTCGCCCAGCGGCGTGGAAGTGCCGTGGGCATTCACGTAGCCCACCTGTTCGGGCGAAATTTTTGCGTCGCGAATGGCGTTGCGCATGACGCGATAGCCGCCTTCACCCGCCGGCGCAGGTTGGGTGATGTGGTTGGCGTCGGCGCCCATGCCGTACCCAACGATCTCGGCGATGATCTTTGCGCCGCGTTTGCGGGCGAACTCGAGCTCTTCGAGTATCAAAATCCCTGAGCCTTCACCTATGACGAAACCGTCGCGATCTTTGTCCCAAGGACGACTGGCGCGATGGGGATCGTCGTTGCGAGTGGACAGCGCGCGCATGGCGGCGAATCCGCCGACACCCATGGGCGTGATGGCAGCTTCGGTGCCGCCGGCAATCATGACATCGGCATCGCCATACTTAATGACGCGGGCGGCGTCGCCGATGGAGTGTGCGCTGGTGGTGCAGGCCGTGCAGGTGGCCTCGTTCGGACCCTTGGCGTTGTGGCGGATGCTGACCTGACCGGCGGCAAGGTTGACGATGGCTGCGGGAATGAAGAACGGAGAAATCTTGCGCGGTCCGCCATTCAGTAGATTGCTGTGTTCGCGCTCGATGACGTCGAATCCACCGATGCCGGAGCCGATGTTGACCCCGGTGCGCTCCGCCATCTCTTCGCCTTCGACCTTGTAGTTGGCCATGCGCAGAGCTTCATCACTGGCGGCGATGGCCAGGTGAATGAAGCGCGCCATCTTGCGCGCCTCTTTTTTTTCAATGATCGTGAGTGGGTCGAAGTTCTTGACTTCGGCGGCAATCCGGCAGGCAAAGGCCGAAGCATCGAAACTGCTAATGCGTTCCGTGCCACTCTTGCCGGCCAGCAACGCCGGCCATACTTCTTCGACGTTGTTGCCGACACCGCAGATGAGTCCGATACCGGTTACGACGACGCGACGGTCCAAACTACTTCGATCCTTTCGCGTGGGCGTTGATGTAATCGACGGCGTCCTTGACGGTGCGGATTTTCTCCGCGTCCTCATCAGGGATCTCGATCTCGAAGGCCTCTTCGAAAGCCATGACCAGTTCGACCGTGTCGAGCGAGTCGGCACCCAGGTCGTCCACGAAGGAGGCGTTGGGCGTCACCTCGCCCTCATCGACGCCTAGTTGCTCCACGATAATCTGTTTTACGCGTTCGTCTACGGATGCCATGAGGTCAGCAATCTCCTTTCGACCCGCCTGCGGAGACGGGCGAAACCACTCCTGAAATGCCGGTTGAGCGAGCTCCCCAGACCGCGCGGTGGTGGCGCGGATTGAAGGGCCGGGCTGGACTGGCGGCTACTTTTTCGCCTTGGCGTGCCGATCGATGTACGTGACGGCGTCCTGTACGGTGCGGATTTTCTCCGCGTCCTCATCAGGTATTTCGATCTCGAAGGCCTCTTCGAACGCCATGACCAGCTCGACCGTGTCCAGCGAGTCGGCACCGAGGTCGTCCACAAACGAAGCCGTGGGCGTCACTTCCGCTTCATCCACGCCCAACTGCTCCACGATGATCTGCTTTACCCGTTCTTCAACCGAAGCCATCGATGCTTTCTCCTGTTGCGTGCAGTGGCGCAACGCTTTGCGGTCCCGATTCCACGCCGCTCGGGCGGGTGATGGGGGAAACCCGTAAGTGTAATTGCTAGCAGGAAGCTCTGTAAAGAATGCCAGAACGGGTTCCGGACAACCACTGCATAGGATGAGTCCGGAGCCCGCCAAGGTGCATGAGTCCCGTTTCATCCTAACTGGTGGGGTTTGCAATGGTCAACGCGGGATGGAGGAGCCGATTTTAAGGTTTTGGAATCGCCGTCGGGAGTTTGGTAAATCCGAAAGGAGCGAGGGAAGGAATGGAAGCTGGCAACTCTACTTGTTCCAAAGGAACACCAAGGTCCACTCTTAATATGCAGATAGGTGTGGTATCCACCTTCAGGCTGGTTTGGTATGGAGAGAGTTGTTGCATACTGATCGTCGCGGTCTCACACGTTGGTAAGAACCCCCCAGCATG
This sequence comes from Candidatus Korobacteraceae bacterium, assembly GCA_049695855.1. Taxonomy (GTDB): domain Bacteria; phylum Acidobacteriota; class Terriglobia; order Terriglobales; family Acidobacteriaceae; genus Bog-257. The sequence goes on from JBAVSY010000018.1 coordinate 18,460, forward strand.
TGCACATATGTCGTAAAGCCCTGGGCTGACATCAACAGAGAACTCTCCATTTGGGTCGGTCTGGACTAATACGTCGGGAATGGCACGTTGTGGGGGATGATTTCCGAATGTCTGGTTCCGATGAAATCGAACATTAGCGCCGACAATGACTGCCCCTGATGCATCGGTGACCGTACCGGAGAACTTGGTGGTTTCCGTCGACTGAGCCCCTATCAATTGGGTGCGATGCGCCGCTGTGGAGACGATCATGATGGAATTGCCAATCAGAAGGCCGGAACATACCACTCCACACAAGCGGTCAATCAAGGCTTGGTGGTCATCATAGAATTGCACCGAATGAACCCGCGCCAGGTTGGCCACCTACATACCCTCCCGCCGTAATCTTGGAAATAGTCTCAAATGTGATGCTCCAGAAGTCCCTCGGGATGCTCTGGGAGATTCTTGTTTTAGGCGGTTGCGATCCTAACACACAAACGGAATCGGACTCGTTTTGTGGAAACGATACGAACCGCGCAACCCTTACGCTTCCAAAATTCCCCCGCAACGTTCATAATGTCTGATTGCCTTGTACTACAAGGTCTGCATCGAAGGTCAGTCAGGGGCCCTCTTAAGACCGGTTCATATTCTGGCAACTATTTACAAATCTAATTTTTAGTTAGCAGTTCTTACGGCATATCCGATGAATCAGAAGGAAATCAAAGAACTCATCGAACTCCTGGTGGAGAAAGACATCACCGAGTTCGAGCTCGAGCGCGGCGACATGAAGGTGCACGTCAAGCGAGGCAGTACGGCGGCGCCGGTGATACACGTCGCGCCTGCTGTGGCTACGGTGCAGCCTCAGCCTGTCGCGGTTGCCCCGGCTGCTGCAAACTCGGCAATCCCGCAAGCCGCCGCGGGATCCACCTCTCCATCGCCGCTGTCGACTGCGGCGAGCGAAGCGGCTTTGGACGCAGACTTGTTCATCGTGAAGTCGCCCATCGTCGGCACATACTACGAAGCACCCTCGCCTGGCACGCCGCCGTTCGTCAAGGTCGGCGAGGCGGTGCAGGAGGGACAAGTACTCTGCATCATCGAGGCCATGAAGCTAATGAACGAGATCGAGGCCGAGGTGTCGGGCGTGATTGCCAGGATGTTTGTTCCCAATGGCAGCCCGGTTGAATATGGAATGCCGCTGTTCGGCATTCGCCAACAATAGTTCCGATGCTTCGATCTGGCCGCTGCCAATCTATATTCCATGTTTAAGAAAATTCTAGTTGCGAACCGTGGGGAGATTGCCCTGCGGGTTATTTGCGCTTGCAAGGAACTCGGCATCAAAGCGGTGGCCATCTATAGCGAAGCCGACCGCAACTCGCTGCATGTGCGCTTTGCCGACGAAGCGATCTGCATCGGGCCGCCTCGCCTGCAGGAAAGCTATCTCAACATCCCCGCAGTGATCAGCGCGGCCGAAATCGCCAATGTGGATGCGGTGCATCCCGGCTACGGCCTGCTGAGTGAGAACGCCAATTTCGCCGAAGTCGCTCAGGCCTGCGGCATCAAGTTCATCGGTCCCCCGCCCGAAGTCACGCGGCTGATGGGTGAAAAGGAAAAAGCTCGCGCCACCATGAAGAAAGAAGGCGTGCCCATCCTGCCCGGCTCCGATGGAATTGTCGCCTCCGCCGACGAGGCGGTGGAATGGGCCCGCAGCGTTGGCTTTCCGGTCATCGTGAAGGCATCGGCCGGCGGCGGCGGCCGAGGCATGCGCGTCATCCGCGATGAACAGGAGCTGCCAAACTTGTTTCACTCCGCGCAATCGGAGGCGGCGGCGGCCTTCGGCAATGACGATCTCTACATGGAGAAGTTCATCGAGCGTCCGCGCCACATCGAGTTCCAGGTGCTGGCCGATGAGCACGGCAACGTGATGAGCCTGGGCGAGCGCGAGTGCAGCATCCAGCGCCGTCACCAGAAGTTGGTGGAAGAGGCGCCGTCGGTGAAAGTCACGCCGGAACTGCGCGAACGCATCGGGGGCATCCTGGTCAAGACGCTGAGCAATATTGGCTACATGAATGCCGGCACGGTCGAGTTCCTCATGGATGAAGACGGTAGCCTGCACTTCATCGAGATGAATACCCGCATCCAGGTCGAGCATCCGGTCACCGAAATGACCACCGATGTGGATCTGGTGAAGTCGCAGATCATGATTGCCGCCGGAGCGAAGCTGAGCGATATCATCACGCAGCCGGTCTACTTCCGTGGTCACGCTATCGAGTGCCGCATCAATGCCGAGCATCCCGAACGCTTCACCCCGTCGGCCGGGAAGATCACGGTGTTCAACATTCCGGGAGGTACCGGGGTTCGCGTCGACACAGCCGCTTATGCCGAAGGCGTCATTCCGCCGTATTACGATTCGCTGATTGCCAAGCTGGTGGTGCGCGGACGCGATCGCGCCGAGGCCATCTCGCGCATGTCGCGGGCGCTGGATATGTTCGTGGTCGAAGGTATCTATACCAGCATTCCGCTGCATAAGAAAATCATGGCCGATCCGGACTTCCGCGCTGGCAACTTCGATACCAAGTTCATGGAGCGGTTTCTTGCGCCGAGCAAAGAGGCTGCCAAGTAAGCGTCATAGTTCACCACGGAGGCACAGAGAGCACGGAGAAATAGAAAGAAAAACCGTTAACCACAGAGACACAGAGGTACAGCGAATGAACCCAAGAAATAAAAACCTCTGTGCCTCGATGCCTCTGTGGTGGGTAGACTTTTCCGTGTTTTCCGTGTTCTCCATGCCTCCGTGGTGAACCGTTCTTGTTATGTCGATCGAAATGAACCTACCCAAGCTCTATGCCATCGTTGATGTTTCCTGTTTTGCTGCGCCGCTGCGCACCACCGCCGCCATCGTGGACTATGCCCGCGAACTCGCCGCTGGCGGCGCGACTCTCATTCAATACCGCAACAAGGTTGGCACGACGCGTGAGATGTTGAGCGACGCGCGAGAACTGCGGCGTGCGCTGGGCGAAAGCGTTACTCTGATCATGAACGACCGCGCCGACATCTGCATTGCCGCTGAATTCGAAGGAGTGCATGTCGGTCAGGACGATCTTTCGCCTGAAGGTGCCCGTACGGTGATCGGCCCCAGTCGCACCCTCGGCGTGTCGACGCACAACCTGGAACAACTCAAGGAAGCTGACGCCGGTCCGGCGGATTACATTGCTTACGGCCCGGTGTTTCCGACCTCAGGGAAGCGAAATCCCGATCCCGTCGTCGGGCTGGAAGGCATCCGCGCGGCGCGTGCGGCTACCAGGAAGCCACTGGTTGCCATCGGCGGCATCACGCGCGCTAATGCCCGCTCAGTGATCGATGCCGGCGCCGACTCGGTCGCGGTTATCTCTGACCTTCTAAGTTCGCCGACCAAAGTTGCTGCAGAATTCTTGCGCGTGTTGGTATAAGCTGACGAACAGTCTGCCTGTCTCGAACAGCAGATCCTTCGCCGACTGAAGTCGGCTCGGGATGACAAGAGAGGGAATGTAACGGCGCACCTGAAGATGCGCCCTTCGAGGCTCATTGGCCACTGAACTGAAGACCGTATCGCTCGCCTCCGGCGAAAGTGAGTTCGTCAAAGGCCTAGGCCTGACCAGCGCCACCACGCTGGTCATGGGCTCCATGATCGGCTCGGGCATCTTTATTGTCTCGGCCGAAATCTCCCGGCTGGTCGATTCTCCCGTGCTGTTGATTGGTGCGTGGCTAGTAACTGGATTCCTCACCATCACCGGCGCACTTGCCTACGGAGAACTCGCGGCCATGATGCCCCACGCCGGTGGTCAGTATGTTTACTTGCGTGAATCGCTAGGCTCGTTGTGGGGATTTCTCTACGGCTGGACTTTGTTTTTGGTCGTACAAACGGGAACCATCGCGGCGGTTGGCATCGCCTTCGGAAAGTTTCTCGGCATTTTCGTTCCTTCGGTTTCTTCCACCCATTGGCTGATCCACATTGCGCATGTGCCGCCCATCCCTATCGGCCCGATGGTATTGGGCAACATGGATGTCGGCCTGAACACGCAAAATCTCGCCGCCATCCTGCTGGTAATTTTTCTCTCCGTGCTGAACGTCTTCGGCGTGCGTACCGGTGCGGCGGTGCAGAACGTCTTCACCGTTGCCAAGACGGCGGCTCTGCTCGGCTTGGTGCTGCTGGGAATTTTCGTCGGACGCAACGCGCAAGCCATCGCCGAAAATTTTGGTGCGAACTTCTGGCGCAATGCGGGGTGGCACGTGCTGCATCCGGTGCAGGTCGGCGTCGGCGGTCCGATTGCTCTCGTCGGAACTCTGACCATCATTGCCGTCGCGCAGGTCGGATCGCTGTTTTCCTCGGATGCATGGAACAACATCACCTTCACCGCCGCTGAGGTTCGCAATCCGCAACGCAACTTGCCGCTGGCGCTGGTGCTGGGAACCGGAGCGGTGACTCTGCTCTATGTTCTGGCCAACTTCGTATATCTCAGCGTCCTGCCGCTCCATGGCGATCCTCACGGAGCCACCATCCTGGCACGCGGCATCCAGCACGCCTCGGAAGACCGGGTCGCGACCGCCGTCATCGAGCAGATCTTCGGTTCCGCCGGTGCGAAGATCATGGCGGCCGCGATTCTGGTCTCCACCTTCGGCTGCAACAATGGATTGATTTTGGCCGGGGCGCGTGTCTATTACGCCATGGCAAGGGATGGGCTGTTCTTCCGCAGCGCTGCCAGGCTGCATCCCAGGTACCGCACGCCAGCCCACTCTTTGATGATGCAATGCATCTGGACCTGCATTCTGTGTATCTCGGGCAGCTACAGCCAGCTTCTCGACTACATCATTTTCGCCGTGCTGGTGTTCTATATCCTGACCATCGGCGGACTGTTCGTGCTGCGGGTCAAGCGCCCCGACGAGCCGCGGCCTTATCGCGCCATCGGATACCCCGTGCTGCCCGCAATGTATATTTTGATCGCCACCTTTATTGATGTAGTCTTATTGCGTTACAAGCCACAATACACGTGGCCCGGCCTCATCATCGTTCTGCTCGGGATCCCGGTGTATTTCCTGTGGTCGAAGCGCAACCCGCAAGTGAGTGCGCGAGCCTAGTTGTAGAGAAGAGGCGAATCGGAATGGCCGATCTGTTGAAGTGCAAACCTCTCGACCTGCTGATGCGCGAGGCATCCGAGACGGGAGAACATAGTCTTAAGCGGGCCCTGGGTCCAATCAACCTTATTACTCTTGGCATTGGTGCAATTATCGGCGCGGGAATTTTCGTGCTTACCGGATCGGCAGCCGCAAAGTATGCCGGACCGGCTATCGTGCTTTCCTTCATCCTCTCCGGCATAGCTTGTGTCTTTGCCGGTCTCTGTTATGCCGAATTCGCTTCGCTGATCCCGATCGCCGGCTCGGCCTACACCTACGGCTATGCCACTTTGGGAGAGTTGTTCGCCTGGATCATCGGGTGGGACCTCATTCTGGAGTACGCCTTCGGAGCAGCGACCGTGGCCTCCGGCTGGAGCGGCTACCTACTGAGTTTTCTGGAGGACTTCGGAATTCGAATCCCTCCCCGCCTGACGTTGGCGCCCAGTGAGAAACTTGTGTTCTATGGTGGTCACTGGGAACACCTGGAGCGCATCAAGGACATGCTTCAGGCGCAGCACATCAATCCCAATACCCTGCCGCAACAGACCGGCTTGTTCAACCTGGTGGCATTTCTGGCCATCGTCGGCGTGACCATCCTGCTGGTGGTCGGCATCAAGGAATCGGCCAACTTCAATTCCACGATTGTTATCGTCAAAGTCTTCATCGTACTCATGTTCATTGCCATTGCCGGCATGTTCGCGCTGAAGCATCCTGCCATTGTCAGCGCCAATTGGCACCCCTTCATTCCGCCTAACGTTACCGGAAAGTTCGGACAATACGGTTGGTCAGGAATTGCTCGTGGCGCCAGCGTTATCTTTTTTGCGTACATCGGATTCGATGCGGTTTCCACAGCAGCGCAGGAAGCACGAAATCCTCAGAAAGACATGCCATTCGGCATCCTTGGTTCGCTGGTCATCTGCACCATCTTGTACATCCTGGTGGCGGGTCTGCTGACCGGAATTGTTCCTTACACGGATCTGAATGTCTCTGATCCGGTTGCGCTGGGAATCGATGCCACCGGAGTGATATGGGCGCGATTCCTGGTGAAGCTGGGCGCCATTTTCGGACTGGCCACGGTGATGCTGGTCATGTTGTTGGGACAGTCGAGAGTGTTCTACTCCATGTCGCGCGACGGATTGCTGCCCGAGTGGGCCGGCGCGGTTCATCCGCGGTTCCGCACGCCGTGGATCTCGACCTTGCTGGTGGGAGGATTTGTGGCAATCTTCGCCTCCGTCATTCCCATCGAAATTCTGGGCGAACTGGTGAGCATCGGCACGTTGCTGGCGTTTGTGATTGTATGTTTCGGGGTCTGGATCCTGCGGGTGCGTCGCCCCGAGTTGCATCGGCCGTTCAAGACGCCCTGGGTGCCGCTGGTGCCGATTCTGGGCATCCTGGTCTCGCTTGGCTTGATGGCCAGCCTGCCCAAGGATACCTGGATTCGCCTGATCGTGTGGCTCATCATCGGCATGGTCATCTACTTCACCTACAGTCGCCATCACAGCCGGGTGCAGAAACTTGTGCCGGATAAGGTGGAAGTCGCGGGCGACTAGCGCCCGTCGTCTTTATAGCAAAACGCCTTCCTCGCGGAGGGCGTTTTCATTGGCTTATCTCTGCCTGCTTTGCGCCCAGAAAAGATTCCTTGCTTCATTTTCGGATGTCGGCTATTTTGGGCTCCCCAAGGAGTCGCTATGTTGCGCAAGCTTCCACCCGCAGCCTATCTGCTGGCTTTGATCTGTTTCCTGCTGCCTTTTGTTGAGGTCTCATGCAACGGGCAAAAGGTGGTTTCTCTGACTGGCCTGCAACTGTTGGCCGGGTCGCAAGTCGGCGGCGGCGCCGGAATATTCGCTCAACCCCAACAGCAGGTCAAGCCGGAGACGTCGATAGTGGTGGCCTTTGTCGCGGGCATCGTGGGACTGGTGCTCTCCCTACTGAAGCAGCGCCGCACCGACATGGTTGGAGCTGTCTGCGGCATCGTGGGCGGAGGAAGTCTGCTGGCTTTGCAACAGTCTATTCTGTCCGGCGCCCCACCGCAGGCACTGGGCCTGATTCAAGTCCAGTATCAGCCGGCCTACTTCCTTAGCGTGGTGCTGTTCTTTGCCGGCGCCGCTATTTTGTTCTATGTCGCGTTTGCCAAACAGGGTGCGTCGACCGCGAGCCTTCCCGCACCGGCCACTCCTTATCCCGCAGCTTCGCCACCCATCAGCCCACCCATGTTAAAAGCGGACGTCTCTTATGCTCCGCCGTCACATCCACAGACCGTAATCATGCCTCCTCCGCTAGCCGCAGCGACCTTGCGCTTCTGCCCTCGTTGCGGACAGCAGCTGGCCACCGATGCGCGCTTTTGTCCGAAGTGCGGATCCGCACAGCCGTAACTCACTCCACACGACTCACTCGCCCGTGCCGCTGCATGACGGGCGTTTTGTTTTTGGCTACTGCTCTGGTTGAATGGTGGTGCGATGAAGGCCTTCTTCAATCTGAAGATCATTTTTCTGGCGCTGGTGTCGCTGATCCTCATCGGCACCGCCGGATTTCATTACATGGAAGGCTGGCGGTGGTTCGACGGTTTCTACATGGTGCTGACCACCATCACCACCATCGGCTACGGCGAGGTCCATCCACTCTCCCACGCCGGCCGGATTTTCAACACCTTCATCATCATGACCGGTGTCGGACTGGTATTGCTGTTCTTCGGAGGCGTAACCCAGGCGCTGCTTGAATTCGAGCTACAATCGGTCTTCGGCAGAAGACGCATGGACCGCGAGATTAGTCGATTGTCGGACCACTTCATCCTGTGCGGCGCTGGACGCGTTGGCCGCAGCACGGCGCGTGAACTGGCTCGCAAGCCTTTACAGTTCGTCGTCATTGACACCGACGCCACCAAGCTGGCGCGTTACTCCGACGAAGGCTGGCTCACGCTGGTCGGCGATGCTACGCACGCGCACGTTTTGCGGCAGGCGCACATCGAGAGTGCCCGCGGCCTGGTGGCGGCCACCACTACCGACGCCATTAACGTCTATATCATCCTGACCGCCCGTAGCCTGAATCCCACGCTGAAGATCATCGCTCGTGCCAGTGAGGAAGAAGCGGAGAAGCACCTGCTTACTGCCGGCGCCGATCGCGTAGTCTCGCCCTACAACTTCGCCGGATATCGTATCGCCCAGACTTTTATGCGCCCTCACGTAGTCGATTTCTTCGACACCGCGATGAATCAACAAAAGCCGCTGGAAATCGAGGAAGTGCAGGTCCAGGCAGGATCGCGGGTAGCAGGCCAAACGTTGGAAGGCTCGCGCATCCGCCAGGAAATGGGCGTGATCGTGCTCGCCATCAAAGGAGAAGATTCTCATATGCGCTTCAATCCACCGCCTGACGAAATCATTCACCAGGGCGATCATCTGATCGCGATGGGCGAGCCCGAAGGTCTGCGCAGGCTGGAGCATTCGGCCACGGAGCGCGCATGAAGGTCACCACCGCGGCGGAGATGCGCGAGATCGATCGAAGTACCACGGAACGTTTTGGCGTACCGTCGCTCACCTTGATGGAAAATGCGGGCGCCGCTATCGCGGATTTCATCCTGCACCATCACCCCGGCGCCAATCGCATCACCGTGGTTTGCGGCAAAGGAAACAACGGTGGGGATGGCTTCGTGGTGGCTCGCAAGCTGCATCGCGCCGGACGGGTGGTCGAAGTATTGCTATTGGCTTCGCGGACCGAGTTGAAAGGCGATGCGCTCGCCATGTTCGAGCGCCTGCCGTTGCGTCCCGTCGAGGCGACCAACGAAGACGAGTTGAGTACCGAGTCCGAACGCAGTCTTGCCAACTGCGATCTCATCGTTGACGCGATCCTTGGAACAGGCTTTCGTCCGCCGGTTAGCGGTTTGTACGCCGATGCCATCGCGATCATGAATCGCAGTGACAAGCCGGTCGTCGCGGTCGATATTCCATCGGGCGCCGATTCCGACTCCATGACGCCGCAGACCGGCGAGGGAATTGCCCGCGCGGACGCCATCATTACCTTCACGGCGCCGCGTCCGGCGCATGTCTTCGGCAATCTGACGCGGGGGCCGGTTATCGTTGCGCCCATTGGTACGCCTGCTGAAGCCATCATTTCGGCACTGAACCTCGAGGTCACAACTCCGCGAGATTTCGCTACGCTGCTCGCGCCTCGTCCGCGCGATAGCAATAAGGGTTCGTACGGTCACGCCCTGATTGTGGGAGGCTCGTTTGGCAAGTCGGGAGCCGCCGCGATGGCCGGAATGGCAGCTTTGCGCGCCGGCGCAGGACTGAGCACGGTCGCTACTCCGGCTCGCGTGCTCACCAGTGTCGCGGCCTTCGCAGCTGAGTTGATGACCGAACCGCTGCCCGAAACTGCTGTCGGTTCCATCAGCATGGCTGCGGCTCAGAGCGGACGCTTCGCCGACCTGACCAAGCCGATGACCGTGGTGGCCATCGGTCCCGGCATCGGCCGCAATCCCGAAACCGTGCAGTTCGTGCACGAAGCTGTGCATCAGACGAAGGTTCCGCTGGTGGTCGACGCCGATGGGCTGAATGCCTTCGAGGGCCAAACCAATCTTTTGGACGGTCGCCGCCGTCCTCTAGTTCTAACTCCTCATCCCGGCGAAATGTCGCGACTGGCGGGCATCTCCATTAAGGCTGTCCAATCTGACCGGCTGAACGTGGCGCGCAAATTCTCCCGCGATCACGGCCTGGTGCTGGTGCTGAAAGGCGATCACACTATTATTGCGCTGCCTAACGGGAGCGCCTGGGTCAATCCCACCGGCAATCCGGGAATGGCCACCGGAGGCACTGGCGACATTCTTACCGGCATGACAGCGGGCGTGATCGCGCAGATGCCGAACGACTACGCGCGCGCTGCGATTGCCGCAGTCTACCTCCACGGACTGGCCGGCGACGTGGCCGCCGAAACTATGGGTGAGCACTCGCTGGTAGCCACCGACCTGCTCGCCGGATTGCCCGAAGCCTTCCACCGGGCGGCGCAGTGGGCAACGGAAAGCACTGTGCGAATCGGATAGGGAGCCCGCGGAACCCTCGCCCCCGCTCGCGCGAGCCACCATAATCTCTGTCATCCCGACCGGAGCGAAGCGGAGCGGAGGGACCTGCTGTTTTTTCTGAGTGGGAAGGCTCCGGGTGCCCATTCTTTCTCGGCATTTGTCGAGAGAGAGCAAGAGTCGCCTGCTAAAATAAGCGGTCTTCTACGATGAACCCGCACGAGCACATTACGCACTCGGCTGAAGAGACGATGGCACTGGGCCGCAAACTGGCGCCCACGCTCAAAGGCGCGCGCATGGTCATCCTGCGCGGCGATCTTGGCACCGGCAAAACGACGCTGGTGAAAGGTATCGCCGAAGGTCTGCAAGCCGCTTCGCAGGACGACGTCACCAGTCCCACGTTTACCCTGATCCACGAGTATCGCGGCCCCGAGGTCAACGTCTATCATGTCGATCTCTACCGCATCGACACCCCACGTGAGCTCGATACCCTCGGCCTCGACGAACTGTTCGCTGAGGAAGGAAATCTGGTTCTGCTGGAGTGGGGCGAGAAATTTCCCCGCTTCGAAAAAGAGCGCGACGTGGAGATAGTCATCGAACGCCGCGGCGATCAGGAGCGGAAGATCGTGGTGAAGCGGAAGTGAGGGTTGGAAGAAAAGGCCGACACCGATGCCGGCCCTGCTGTTTGTGGAATGTTAATTAGGCGTGATCTCCCAGACGACACCACAGCCGCCGCCACCGCACCCAGTTCCGCCTCCAAAGTCGGCACTGCCATAGAGATTTCCGCTGGGGTCGAGAACCAAACTACCGTAGGGATTCGCACCATCGTTTCCGTCGGTAAAGTCATGGAGGTCGGTGAAGGTCCAGCTTCCATTCGAAGGACTCAGCTTGAATATGTAGCCAAGACAATTCGCCCCGCCCCCGACAGCCGCTCCGTAGAGATTACCGGTGCCGTCTACGACAAGCGGCGATTCTGGTCCGGTATAGCCTTGGCACGTTCCCAGTTCAGGCAGGTTGTAAACAAGAGTATATGTCCAACCGCCGTTGGAGGGAGTCAATTCATACACGATCCCGTCATTCCCGTTACCAGCTTGGGTCGTGCCATAAAGATTCCCTTGATGATCGAAGACCAGCCCACTTGTAGGCGCGGAGCCTGACCCTCCGTTACTAAGGAAATCGTAAAGGACATTCTCTGCCCAGCCGGACCCCGATTGCGCTAACTGAAATACTAAGCCGCAACCGGTGAAGCATAAAGGAGCCTCCCCTCCAAACGTCGCGGTGCCGTAGAGGTTACCGGACTGATCAGAAATAACCCCACCATACGGATTACCGCCGTCAGTTGTTCCGGTGAAGCTATAAAGGAGACTGTACGTCCACACTCCATTAGACAACTCGTACACACCACCGCATCCATCTTGGTAGGCGCAGCCCCCGTTGCCTCCGTAAGCGGTAGTGCCATAGATATTGCCTGCGTTGAATGCAAAGGCTCCTGGAAACCATGCGCCGGTAGTGAACCGATAAAGCACCGTCTCACTCCAGGGGGCCAATACGGAGGTGGGGCGCGTGACTGGGGGCCTTAAGTTGAAAACCGTTCCGCAGCCGGGACCAGGGCACGCGCCGCCCCCTCCGTAGTAGGTGGTCCCATATAGGCTCCCGTTCGGACCAAAGGTTAGATAAGCGCCTCCAGCGCCGTCATTTCCCCCGGTAAAGGTGTATAGCGGAATGAGGGTCGAGCCCGAGCTCCTGTGGACTAGTTTATAAACCACGCCACAGCCCTGGTTCCCGTCTTCCTCAGGAGTTGTCACCACCTGCAGCGGTCGTACCATAAAGGTTGCCCACTACGTCTATCGTCAATCCTGAGGGATACGCGCCGTCCGCGTGGCCTGAGAAGCTGTGGAGGACAGTGAACGTCTGCGCCTGCGCTGGTTGAAGACTAATGATAATCAGCACCAACAGAAACGCACCGGTTAAAGCGGTTAGTGCCGCCCTGTGATTGATTCCGAGAAACTGCCTAGGTTGGCGAGGGTTTGTCATAAACATTCTCCTTTCGAGAGTTAAGACTTGCGTACCCGATGGAGTGGCGCGTTGAGGATTTATGGCCGAATAACTGGGAGCGGAATGGAGTTTATCCGGAGACTACAGATAGTAAGCGTGACGTGCGTCACCCATCAATGCCCGTGGCCGAAGCCCCACCATTTCATTATGATTCTTTCGGCATGACCAAGGTCGTGCCCTGACACAGCCGACATAACTGACAAAAGCGTGATTAACGATGTCAACCACAACTTCTTGCCTTAACCTAATTGCTAAGGAAACTCTGATCAAGTGAAAGCGAGGTTCCGGCCGCGGCTAAAGCCGCATGATTTTCAGGTACTTAACGGACGGCCTGAAGGCCGTCCCCTTCAAAACAGCACTTAATCAGAGTTTCCCTAACTGCTGATCGCCAAGTGCTAACTGCTAATTGCCAACTGCCAATTGCTGCTTTTCAAAACCCCATGATGTTATATCCGCAATCGACATGAATTGTTTCGCCGGTGATCCCGCTGCCGGCGTCGCTGGCCAGGAATACTACGGTCTCCGCCACTTCCTTTACCTCGACATTCCGCTGGAGAGGAGCGCGTTCAGCCTGGGTCTTCAGCATCTCGCCGAAGCCGGAGATGCCGCGCGCGGCCAGGGTCTTGATGGGACCGGCGGAAATTGCATTGACCCTAATTTTGTTCTTGCCCAGATCGTAGGCGAGATATCGCACACTCGCTTCCAAGGCTGCTTTGGCGACGCCCATCACGTTGTACTTGGGCACAACCTTTTCTGCGCCATAGTACGTCATGGTGATGATGCTGCCGCCGTCGGTCATCAGCGGGCGGGCGGCGCGAGCCAGTGCGACCAGGGAATAAACACTGATGTCGAGCGCGATGCGGAAACCCTCGCGGCTGGTGTCGACGAACTCTCCCTTCAACTCCTCAGCGGGCGCGAAGGCTACGCTGTGCACCAAAGCGTCGAGCTTGCCGTAACTCGACTTCAGCTGCTCAAACAACTGCGCAATTTCCTCGTCGCGCGAGACGTCACACTGGAACGCCTGGGCGTTGGGCAACGCGGTAATCAGGTCATCGGCTTCCTGTTTCAGGCGTTCGTTCTGATACGTGATGGCCAGCTGTGCTCCCGCCTGCTGCATCTGCTGCGCAATCGCCCAGGCGATGCTGCGCTTGTTGGCTACGCCAAAGACTGCTACCGTGCGGCCCTGCAAGCTATCGGACATTCGGGTTCTTCCTCCGTACCGTCGTCAAACGATTGAGAATACCAGCCGCAGCCGCGCAATGTCTTGGGACAGATGCCGGCGAGGCTCTCGCGCTATGCGTCACAGGCGCGAAGCGTTGCATCGGGTCAGCAAATTTTTTCCCTGTCGGAAGGCGGAATTCTGCTTCCCATGGGTCGTTGGTTGGGACTATACTCGCCTCCGCTCCTCGCTCCCGGGGCTGGCGTGCCTATTGGATTGCGCCAGAATCGTTGTTGTGCAATGCCGCCGGGTCGTGGAGGCCCCAGGAACTTCGCCCGCTCGGGCGAGTGCGCCCCTTCAGTCCACGACCTTCAGGAGGCACTATGGCGACGATCCGGGACCTGTTGAGTAATCGCACCATCCATTACGTTCAACCCAATCAAACGGTGTTCGAGGCGGCCAGCTACATGGTGGATTGCAACGTCGGCGCCGTGCCGGTGCTGGACGACACCCGGCTGGTGGGTATCTTCTCGGAGCGCGACATCATGCGGCGGGTGGTTACCGAGGGACGTGATCCGCTGACCACACGCATCGCCGAAGTTATGAGTACGGATCTGCGCACGGTCGAGCCGACCGCCAGTTCCGAAGAAGCCATGTGTGTGATGCAGGGCCACGGCGTGCGCCATCTTCCGGTCTGTGAAGGCCGCGTGCTGGTTGGCTTTCTCTCACTGCGCGACCTGCTGCGCTGTCATCTCGACGAGAAATCCAACGAGGCTGATTCGATGCGGGCCTACATTCAAACCTCGACCTAGCAGGCGAGCCGTGTCCCAGTTGGAAGATGGACCCGGCCGCGAATGCGGTCGCGGTAAAGCAGCCGCCTGGCGGTGCTACACTGGCGCTGTCCCTTCATGAGCCTGCCTGGAGTCATCGACGACTTGCGCAAGATTGCCGGACGTGACGCCGCACTCGACCGTCCCGAAGACCTGATGTTGTACGAGTACGATGGGGGCATCCGCAAAAGCACGCCCGGCGCTGTCGTCTTCCCCCAAAATACGCAGCAGGTTTCCGAGATTATGCGCATAGCCTCATCGGCCGGCATTCCGGTCGTGGCTCGCGGCGCGGGGACGGGCTTGAGCGGTGGCGCGATCTCGCAGGCAGGTGGCATCGTGGTCGCCTTCTCGCGTATGAACCGCATCCTCGAAGTCGATGCGGAGAACCAACGCGCGGTGGTGCAGCCCGGCGTGGTCAATCTCCAGCTCTCCGAGCATGTCTCACATCTTGGCCTGTACTTTGCCCCGGATCCCTCCAGCCAGAAGGCTTGCACCATTGGCGGCAACGTCGCCGAGAATTCCGGTGGGCCGCACACCTTAATGCACGGAGTGACGGTCAATCACGTGACTGGGGTGGAAGTCGTTATGCCCAACGGCGACATTGTGCAATTCGGCGGCAAGGCAGCCGAGTCTGGTGGCTACGACCTGACGGGATTCTTCGTGGGCTCAGAAGGCACCGTGGGAATTGCCACCGCCATCACCGTGAAGTTGCTGCGCAAGCCGGAAATGGCGGCGACGTTGCTGGGCATTTTCGAATCGATTGGGGACGCCGCCCAAACCGTGTCCGCAATCACCGCTGCTGGCATTACGCCGGCGGCGCTGGAAATGCTCGACGGTTGGACGCTGCGCACCGTCGAAGCTTTCTGCCACGCAGGCTATCCGTTGGATGCCGGGGCGGTATTGCTGATCGAGCTTGAAGGTTTACGCGAGGCCGTCGAAGAGCAGGCAGTTGCAGTCGGCGAAGTCTGCTTCCAGCAGAAGGCACGCGAGGTCCGTCGCGCCAAGAACGATGAAGAACGGGCGCTGTTATGGAAGGGCCGCAAGCTGGCATTCGCGGCGCTCGGACGGGTCACGCCTTCGTACTACACGCAGGATGGCGTAGTCCCGCGCAGCAAGATTCCCGCCGTGCTGCAGCATATTGGCGAGGTGGCAAAGAAACACGACCTCATCATCGGCAACATCTTTCACGCCGGAGACGGTAACCTGCATCCGCTGATCCTGTTCGATATGCGCGACGCCGAGCAGTTCCAGCACGTGATGGCGGCCAGCGATGAGATCTTAAAATACTGCATCGAGGTGGGTGGATCCATTACCGGGGAGCATGGCGTGGGAATGGAAAAGCGCGACTTGATGCCGCTGCTGTTTACCGACGAAGATCTCGACGTCATGATGAGCCTGCGGAATGCCTTCAACGGACACGAAATACTGAACCCGCAAAAAATGCTGCCTACCCCGCGGATGTGCCGTGAGATCTCCGGCCCGGCGCAGAATGCCGTGCTGGCGCGGGAGGGAATGTGAGCACCGTCGGCGCGACAACGCGATTTGGGCGCGAGTTGCGCGCCCTCTGCGGCGCTGAACATGTCATCGACGATCCGGCCGAACTGCATCGCAGGCTCATCCTGGGAGTGGCTCCCGGAATTGCAGTTGCTCCCGCTTCGGCGGATGAAATTGCGGCAGTTCTGCGCTTCGCCAACGAACACGGCTTGAGTGTCGTCCCAGCCGGAGGTTTTACCCGGCAACAGGGCGGCAACTTGCCGCCTCAGGTGGACGTGCTTCTGTACACCTCCCGACTGACGGAAGTAGACCATTACGACCCGGGCGACCTTACAGTCGGCATCGGAGCCGGTTGCACGGTTGCGCAACTGTCTGCCATGGTGGGAGCCGATGGATTGCTCTTCGCCGGCGACGCAGCGCTGCCCGAACGCTCCACCGTCGGCGGGCTGCTGGCTACCGGAATGTCGGGTCCGCTGCGCCAGGGTTACGGCGGCTTGCGCGATTACTGCATCGGAATCAAGTTTGTGACCGGCGACGGACGCAAGGCCAAGGGCGGCGGACGAGTGGTGAAGAATGTTGCTGGCTACGACCTGATGAAGCTGTTGATCGGCAGCCAGGGAACGCTGGCAATCATTGTCGGCGCCAGCTTCAAGTTGTTTCCCGCGCCCCGGCGGACGCGAACCTTTGTGGCAGAGTTTGCTACTCCAGCCGAGGCCATGGATTTTCGCAATCTGGTGCTGCGCTCACCGCTGTCGCCGATTTGCCTGGAACTGGTCTCGCCAGTCGCGGGAGTTCTGCTGCCGGCGGGCAAAGCATCAGGTGCATGGTCGATCTATGTTCGGGCTGCGGGAAGCGACCCGGTGCTGGCTCGTTATCGCGCGGAACTGGGAACCGCGGTGTCGCACGAGGTGGAAGAGCAGAACGAGCGCGATCTTTGGCGAGCACTCTCGGACTTTTCGCATAGCGTTGCCCAGCAGCACCCCCGCTCTCTGCTGATCTCGCTGGCGCTGCCGCTCAGTGAGGTTCAGCCAGCCTTGACCGATTTAGCCAAGGCTGGCGAAGCGAACGGCCTGGAGCTCGCTGTGATTGGCAGAGTCGGAGTCGGTCATCTGCTGGCAGGCCTGTGGCCTGCGTCAGGCGCCGAAGTTACACTCGTGAGTTTCATCAACACCGTTTCCGCCCTGCGCAATCGATTGCTGCGCGATGCCAGCCTGGCGGTGCTGCATTGTCCACCGGAAGCACGGCATCATGTGACGGCTTGGGGACCCACACCGACGGATCTTGAAAGTATGCGGGCGGTGAAACGCGCTCTCGATGCCAAAGACATTTTGAACCGGGGGAGGTTTCTCTTCTGAGCTTCGCAACCCCGACCGTCGATAAGCCGGCTTCGAATTTTTCCGCGGGGGAAAAGCCCACGTGGGAGCTGTACTCCAAGTGCGTGCATTGCGGACTGTGCCTTGACCAGTGTCCCACCTATCGCGTGCTGGGCACGGAAATGGATTCGCCGCGCGGCCGCATCTATCAGATGTTGCAGGTGGACGCCGGCAGGCTGGCGCTGGGAGATTCCTTCGTCACCCACATCGACCGTTGCCTCGGCTGCCTGAATTGCCAAACCGCGTGTCCTTCCGGGGTGCAATATGGAAGTCTGCTGGAGCGCACGCGCTCGCAAATCGAGGAGAATTATCAGCGTCCTTGGCTGGCTCGCAAACTACGCGAACACTTTTACCAGCAGGTGCTGCCGTCGTTCGGCAAGTTGGCGCGATCGGCGAAATGGTTGCGGTTTTATCAGCGCTCCGGCCTGCAAACTCTGGCGCGCGGAAGCGGGTTACTGAAGCTTTTGGGAGTCGCCGATCTTGACGCTTTGTCGCCGCGCATCGAAAGCGACTTCTCCTTTCGCGATTTGGGGAAGACGTATCCGGCTGAAGGCGTACCGCGCGGCCGTGTGGCTTTGCTCATCGGTTGTGTGAGTAGTGTGGCCTTTGCGGAATTGAATCGGGCGACGGTCCGTGTGCTCAATAAGAATGGCATCGAAGTCTGCATCCCCTCGGGGCAAAGCTGTTGCGGCGCTTTGCACGCTCACGCTGGCCTGTTGGAAGCGGCTCGCACGCAAGCTCGCAGAAACATCGACGCGATGCTCAGCCCGGAGTTCGACGCCATTGTGAGCAACGCGGCCGGCTGCGGCGCGACGCTGAAGGAGTATGCCGGCCTGCTGGAACATGATCCAAAATATGCCGAGCGGGCACAGCAGTTTGTCGCCAAGGTTCGCGATGTAACCGAGTACCTGGCCGAAGTTGGCTTGAAGGAACCTAAACGCCATTTGAAAGCCCGCGTTACTTATTCCGATCCCTGCCATCTGGCGCATGCGCAGGGTGTCCGCAAACCGCCGCGAGAATTATTGAAAGCGGTTGGTGTGCATTTGGTTGAGATGCCTCGCGCTGATTCCTGCTGTGGCAGCGCCGGCGTCTACAACGTAGTGCAGAACGAGATTTCCATGAAGGTTCTCGACGAGAAGATGGAATATGTAGCGATGGTGCAGCCGGAAATTATTGTCACTGCAAATGTTGGCTGCATGCCGCAACTGGCGGCAGGGGCCAGGCGCAAAGGGATGCAGGCGGAAGTCGTGCACGTGATCGAATTGTTGGATCGAGCGTATTGAGCGGTGGAAGGGCCGCGCTTCACGCCTGACGAAATTGCACGCAATCAAACTAGGTGCAGCCACGATTGTCCGGGGCCGTTCACGTTTTCGGTTCTCGGCACGGCTAGAGCAATTTCACAGTGGCTGTATCCGCTTCGAAGGGGCACGCCTTCAGAGGCTGCTGAAAAATTCTTCTACAGCGTCGCCTGTAGCTGCGGAAGGTTTTTTTTGCCACCTGATCGCGCCTTCGCAGCGCCTTTTTGTTCTCTGCGGGGACCTTATTGGGCCCCTGCAGAGACA
>JBAVSY010000019.1:0-96255 GCA_049695855.1 Candidatus Korobacteraceae bacterium
GGGAAACTCTGATCAAGTCAAAAACGAGGTCCCGCAGCGGCTAAAGCCGTATGATTATGCGGGTACTTAACGGACGGCCTGAAGGCCGTCCCCTTCAAAACAAGCCTTAATCAGAGTTTCCTTAGCACTTAGCTTAAAACCCACTTCCGCTCCCGCTGCCAGCTTTTCCTGCTAAGAGCTAAAAGCTAAGAGCTCAGAGCTACAAAGGGGAACGTTAGAGCATACGCCTATCGGTCAAGCTTGGGGTGATGACTATCACGGTTCCCCGGTTAAACGACCGCCGAATTCCGCCTCACTCAGGAAATCCAGAAACGAATCGGTGATCTCGCCGCCGCTATTGTTGGCCACGCGCATGGCATGACGCTCCACGTTACGCATCAGGCCATCGAGGTAGTCGCGCGAGTCGGAGATGCTGACCACGCCCAGCGTCGCGCGCTGCCAGGCGTCGCTGGCATCAAGTTCGGCGACCGCGACGTTGAAGTGGGCCCGCAGGCCGTCTTTAACGCTGCGCACCACCTGGCGTTTATCTTTCAAGGAGTGCGCGGCTTCAATGCGGATCTCGAGCGTGAGATACGCAATCATTTTCGTGTCCCCGTTGGACGATGATGATTTCGAGTGCTCGGGTAGTGCGGTCCTTCAGGCCCGCGTCCAAGCGCCACCTTAATGATCAGGGCTTGAGCCCCATTCCTCGCGAGCGTTTCCATACCGCCGGGCTAAAGCCCGGCTCCTATGTCAATGTCGGCTGGGACGCGGCGCTGAAGCGCCGCACTACCCGAACATTACCTCAGGCGCTAAAGCGCGATTCATAGCGCAGATGAGAATGCACGCCTGAAGGCGTGCTCCACCCATTCCATCGCCCAAACATGCTGCCCCTGAAGCAGATCCCTCGTCGGGCTAAAGCCCTCCTCGGGATGACAAGATTAGAACCTCGTGACGGCACGACTGAAGTCGTGCCCTGACACAAACCTTAGCCGGGACACAAACCTTAGCCGCGACGGCTTACATTGGAGGTCTCGATGGCTGCTCGCGCCTAACAATGACTTTACTAGCCCCTAGCCGCTAGCCCCTAACCCCTGCCTTTAAACGAACGCCTCGGCCGCGACTCGCTCGGTGACAAAGACTTCAATGATGTCGCCTACCTTGATGTCGCCGTAGTTGGCGATCGAGATGCCGCACTCCATGCCGTTGCGCACTTCGTTGACGTCTTCCTTGAAGCGCCGCACCGAGCCGACCTTGCCTTTGAAGACCATCACGTTATCGCGCAGCAGGCGTACTTCGGCATCGCGCTTGACCACGCCGTCGATCACCAGGCAGCCGGCAATCATGCCCACCTTCGGAACCCGGAAGGTATCGCGCACTTCCGCGCGTCCCAGATAGGTTTCCTTGATGATGGGTTCCAGCAGGCCGGTCATGGCGCGCTTGATCTCGTCCTGCACTTCGTAAATGATCGAGTGCAAGCGGATGTCGACCTTTTCCTGCTCGGCCAGTTCCTGCGCTTTGCGTTCCGGCCGCACGTTGAAGCCGATGATGATGGCATTCGACGCCGACGCCAGCAGCACATCGCTCTCGGTGATGGCTCCCACGCTGCCGCGCATGACATTGATCTTCACGCGCTCGTTCGACAGCTTGGTCAGCACATCGCCCAGCACTTCGACCGACCCCTGCACATCGCCCTTGAGGATGATGAACAGTTCTTTCTGGCCAGCCGACTTCAACTGCTCGGCCAGGCCTTCCAAAGAAACGCGTGAGCTCTTGGCCAGCTGAGCTTCGCGAGCCTTGGCTTCGCGATATTCGGAAATACCGCGTGCCTTTTCGCGATCGGCCACCGCGACCAGTTGATCGCCAGCCTGCGGCAAGCCTTCCAGACCGAGAATTTCTACCGGAGTGGAAGGACCGGCGGCATCCATGGCGACGCCGCGATCGTTGAACATGGCGCGCACTTTTCCGAAGACGTTGCCCACTACAAAGTTGTCGCTGTTATGCAGCGTACCGTTCTGTACCAGCACGGTTGCCACCGGACCACGGCCGCGATCGAGCTTGGCTTCCAGCACCGTGCCACTGGCCAGCCGCTCGGGAACGGCCTTCAGATCGCCCAGGTCGGCAACCAGGCAAACCATTTCCATCAGCAGATTGAGATTGGTCTTCTGCTTGGCGGAAACGTCGACGAACACCGTGTTGCCGCCCCAGTCTTCCGGCATCAGGCCGCGATCGGCAAGCTGCTTTTTGACGCGCTCGGGCAGGGCATCGGGCTTGTCGATTTTGTTGACCGCAACAATGATCGGAACATTAGCAGCCTTGGCGTGATCGATAGCTTCCAGGGTTTGCGGCATGACGCCATCGTCAGCGGCAACTACGAGCACAACGATGTCGGTCACCTTCGATCCGCGAGCACGCATGCGGGTGAAGGCTTCGTGACCGGGGGTGTCGAGGAAAACGATCTCGCGCCCAAAGGCGGGCGAGTTGGGATCGGTGATGGCAACTTTGTAAGCGCCGATGTGCTGCGTGATACCACCGGCTTCGCCTTCGGCAACGTTGGTCGAGCGAATGGCGTCGAGCAAACTGGTCTTGCCGTGATCGACGTGGCCCATGATGGTGACCACCGGCGGACGGGTGATGGCCAGCGCTCCTCCGTCTTCGCCCGCCTCGGCCGGACCTTCATCCTTGGCCAACTGCTCTTCGAAGCTGATGACCGAAGTTTCTGCGCCGAAGTGGCGAGCCATGTCACTAGCCAAATCGGAATCGAGCGTCTGGTTGACGGTGGCAAACACGCCCCGCGCCAGCAAACGCGCGATGAGATCCTTAGCGCGAATGCCCAGCTTTTCGGCCAGGTCTTTCACGCTGACGCCTTCCGGAATGGTGATGGCGCGGGTGATGGGCAACGGCTCGCTGGAGAGCGAAAGCCGCGGCGGCGGAACGAAGCCCTTCATCGGGCCTTCCTTCACCCCACGCGGAACATAACGCTGACCGGGCCGCGCTGGACGTCCCATGGGACGCTGGCCGGTAGGCGGAGGCGGAGCTCCGACACCGGGACCGCCGGCAAATCCGGGCCGGGCGCCGGGTGCTCCGGAACGCGTAGGATGCGGACCGCGACGTTCACCAGGCCGCATGGGCGGACGAGTGCCCGGAGCGCCGCTCATCGGCGGACCTCCCGGACGCTGCGGACGCTGGAAAATCGGCTTGCCGCGCTCGGGCATGGCTCCGCGCGGAGGTGTGGCTGCTGCCGGTGGACGGATGGGCGCCGTATAGACCGGACGCGGTCCGGTCTGCGGCACAATCAATCGGCGAGGAGCAACATGTGGGGCACTTGCGCTGGCACCCGGCTGCTGTGGCTGTCCCGGACGCACGGGAGCTCCAGGTACGGGCGGACGCAATCCACCTGCCGGTGGAGGCGCCAAGGGAGATCCCGGACGCGCCGGCGCCGCACGATTGGCGGGTGGCGCTGCGGTGACGGAAACCGGCGCTGCTACTTCGGGCTCGACAGCGATGATGGATTCGGGGGCCGTAACTTCAGGCAAAGCAAGCTCGGTCTCAGGTTCGTCGAGAACTGCTACTGGATTATTGATTTGCGCCTCGGAAGGCTTCGCAGCCTCGGGAACATTTGGGGCATGACTCTGCTGAGCCGCGGGAGGAGCCGGCGGCTTGGGTGGAATCACAATGGCGGCCGGTGGACGGGCGACCGACTGCGGCGTGATGAAGCGCGGCGCAGGTTTCGGCGGCTCCGGAGGAGCTGCCGACTGCGTGCTCGCGGTTATGAGATGAGCGGCCGGAGGCGCCGGACGCGGCGGAACTGCAGACGGAGGCGCGACGGTAGACCGAGCGGTGCCGGGCGTGGCTTGGCTCGGAGGCGCAATTGGACGCGGAGGTGCGGCAGGTTGGGCGGCCCGCTGAGTGATAGCCTTCAGCACATCGCCAGGCTTGGAAATGTGCGACAAGTCGATCTTGGGCTTGAATTCGTCGGCCGCCGCCGTGGCCGAGCACAAGCTCCGGCTGCTGCTGGGCGACTGCTCGGCAAAATATTTCTTAACCCGCTCGGCTTCATCTACTTCGATGGAACTGGAGTGCGTTTTCTTCTCGGTTACGCCGACCTTGGTAAGAACGTCGAGGATCGTCTTGCTCTTGACCTCGAGTTCTCTGGCCAGATCATTGATTCGAATCTTATGTTGCATTCCGCCCTATTTCCTCCGTTATGTCCCGTCTGGGTTACGCGTTCATAGCATCCTCACGGTGTGGATTGATTCGCTGTACGTGCGGGCTAAAGCCCGGACGACAAAATGTAAAGAGCATTCTTCGGCACAGCTAAAGCTGTGCCCCTTCAAAACCTGTCTGGACGCACCGCTTCCGCCCCTACAAAACCTGGGCCTCTGCAAAACCGCTAACGTTTTTCTCCCGGCTCTTCTTCGTCGGGAACATTCTCGTTTTCGGTCTCGGGCCGCTCATGAATGGTCAGCTCACGTTCGTCGGCGAGAGGAGCATTCTCGACCCCATCGACCACTTCGGCTTCGAAGTACTGACCTTCCTCGACCAGTTCCTCGACACTCTCCGAATCGGCGTCCGGCTCGTCCGGCAGTCCCTCGATATCGCCGGACTGACCGGCGGAGTCGGGACCTTCTTCATCATCATCGCCGGCGCCTTCGGCCTCAGCCGCCACCAGCGAAGCTTCTTCTTCGGCCAGTTCGGCGTTCTCTTCCGCAGCTTCTTTCGCCACTGCGGATTCCTCCGGCGATTTCTCGCCAGCATCCGCCGCCTCTTCGTCCGCCAGCGCCACTTCTTCGCCGGCTACTTCCTCGGCGTCGGCGAGCGCAGGCTCTTCGGCCGCAGTGGTCTCGGCTGCATCCATACTGGAAAAGTAATTATTGACTGCAATACTGATTTTTTCCACCGTTTTAGGGCCGATGCCGGGGACCTCTTCGAGCTGTTCCGGCGTCATGTCGGCGACCGCTTCCACGGTGGTGATTCCGGCAGCCACCAGCTTCTCGATGATGTTGGGCTCCAGATCAGGCACCGACTCCAGCGGAGTGGTGGTCACGTTCAGCACGCCGCGCATCTGCTCTTCGACTTCCTGGCGCTTCTCTTCCTCGCTCTTGATGTCGATCTTCCAGCCCAGCAGCTTGGCGGCCAGGCGAACGTTCTGGCCTTTCTTGCCGATGGCCAGCGACAATTGGCTGTCGTCGACGATGACTTCCAGATGCTTGTCCTGCCCTTCGAGCACAGTGACGCGGCTGACCTTCGCAGGCTGCAACGCTTTTTCCGCGAACGTGACCGGATCGTCGTGATACTCGATGATGTCAATCTTCTCGCCGCGCAGCTCGCGGATGATCGATTGCACGCGCATGCCTTTCATGCCCACACAAGCGCCTACGGGATCGACATCTTTGTCCTTCGACATCACAGCAATCTTGGTGCGCTCGCCGGCTTCACGGGCAATGGCGCGAATCACCACCGTGTTGTCGTAAATCTCGGGTACTTCGGTCTGGAACAGATGTGACACCAATTCCGGCACGGCGCGGGATACCACCACCTGCGGACCCTTGGAAGCTTTTTCGACGCGCGAGATCACCACGCGAGCGCGCTCACCGGGAGCGAACGACTCCAGGCGCGACTGTTCTTTGCGGGGCATGCGGCCTTCGGCTTTGCCCAGGTCGACGATGACGTCCTGACCTTCCTGACGCTTGATGGTGGCGTTGATGATTTCCCCGACACGTCCGATGTACTCGTTGTAAATCGTGTCGCGTTCGGCCTCGCGGACCTTCTGGAAGATGACCTGCTTGGCCAGTTGAGCCGCAATGCGTCCCAGCACGTCGGTGGCCTTGTAGGTGCGCAACTCGCCGCCAACTTCGGCCGCCGGATCGACGCGCTTGGCATCGTCGAGCGTGATCTGGGAAAGCGGGTCTTCGATTTGGTCGGAGCTCTCCACGATCGAGCGCACGGCGTAGGCGCGAATCTGGCCGCTCTCCTTGTCGAGCTCGGCGCGCAGGTTCTCCTGCGTCTTGTAATACTTTCGGGTGGCTACGACGATCGCATCCTCCACCGCGCTCACGACGATCTGCGGATCGATACCCTTCTCCCGGCTCAGAGCGTCGATTACGTTGTACAGTTCACTCGCCATAAATTTTGTGCCACCTTGTTCTTCGCGCCACTCCGCAATAAGCGTCCCGTGCGTTGGGTAAAGCGAACCTTCAGGTTCGCGTACATCAACCCATATTGTTGTCATCCCGAACCGGCTTCAGCCGGTGAGGGATCTGCTTGTGCCGTCCCTGAAGGGACTCGGATTCATTTTCCGCTCTACCCAGCATTCCGCCTTCGGCTCCATGCCGGGCTAGACTATTTCGCCCCTAAGGGGCTGGTGTTTTGCGGCCCGATTCTCTCTTCCTAACCCTGGCCGATCCCCGGGCTTTTTCTATCCCTGGGGTTTTGAAGGGGCGCAGCTTTAGCTGCGCCGTAAAGCCATTTATTTTTGTCATCCCGAACCGGCTTCAGCCGGTGAGGGATCTGCTTCTAATTTCCTCAGCGGCCCCCTCCATCGCCTGGGCGAAGTACTTGGCTGCTATTCAACCCTAAAACTCCGGAACCAGGTTCGCCTTCTCCACGTTGGAAAATGCGATTTCGACTTCCGTTCCCGCCTCTACCGCCTGATGCTTCTTCGACTGCTTGCGGCCAGTCAACTCCAGGCTGAGATGGCCATCGTGAAATGCCTTCAGCCGGCCTTCAAAATGGCGATCGCCATTCACCGGATCGCGGGTCATCAACTTCACTAGGCTGCCCACGAAGCGCTGATACTCTTCCGGCTTCGACAGCTTGCGGTCCAGACCGGGCGACGAAACTTCCAGCGTGTAGGTGCTGCCCGGCACCGCATCTTCCACGTCGAAGATCGTGCCCACCTCGCGGCTGTAATTAGCGCAATCCTCGTGAGTCACGCCGCCGGGCTTGTCGATGTAGATCCGCAACACGCGGGCTTTGCCGCCGCCCAGCAATTCCAGATCGACCAGCTCCAGGCCGCTGGACTGAGCCACCCGTTCCGCGATCTCTCGAACCTTCTCAAAACTGGCTGCCATGGTGTTCAGTAACAGCTCCCGGTGACCAAGCAAAGAGCGCCCGTCAGGCTCTTGCTGCCGCCTGGACTCGCCGTGCACAGCGGATTACGGAGTGGAAATAAAAAGTGGGCTCTCGCCCACCGATGTGCTTCGCCGAATCTGCGCGGGTCGACCGTCACGCCGGGACTGAGTGACAGGACCCCCAAAACACAGCAGTACTTTCGTAAGTATACGCGGAGCAGGGCTGGGATTCAAGGAGTACCCCAAGGGCCGCAATCCGGGGAAGGATATAAATTGTCATGCGTTCGGGCTTGTGTCAGGGCACGACTTTAGTCGTGCCGCCGCTGGCTTGAATCGATCGGCTTCAGCCGCTGGGGGCGGGGGTTAAAACCCAGTCGAGAATGAAGCTTTTCGGCCCGGCTGAAGCCGTGCCCTGACACAAAGCAACGTCGCGAGGCTGACGAGACGCTTGCAGTTCTACGCACTCGCACGAGCGGCTGCCAGCATAGCGTGCACTCGTATACCTTCTTGGGCTCCTCCCGGTTTGCCTAACCACCGCCGCAACTCTACAATAAAGGATTATCCCTTCCATGGAACCGCGATCATGATCCATTTTCCTGTGCCCGAGGCGTTAACCTTTGATGACGTGTTGCTGTTGCCTGGCAAGTCGGATGTTGTTCCCGCCCTCGCCGACACCTCCACCCATCTAACCCGAAACATTGAACTGCGCGTGCCTCTGATCAGCGCGGCCATGGATACCGTGACCGAGTCGCGCATGGCCATCGCCATGGCCCAGCAGGGCGGCCTGGGGATCATCCACCGCAATCTCACCATCGAGCAGCAGGCCACCGAGGTCGACAAGGTGAAGCGCTCGGAAAGCGGCATGATCGTCGATCCCATCACCATGTCGCCGGAGGAGAAAATCTCCGACGCGCTGGAGGTGATGCGGCGCTACCGTATCTCGGGCGTTCCGGTCACCAAAAACAAAAAGCTGGTCGGCATCCTGACCAATCGCGATCTGCGCTTTGAGACCCGCACCGACATTCCCATCAGTGAAGTCATGACCAAGGAGAACCTGATCACGGTCCCGGTAGGCACCACGCTGACTGATGCCGAGGCCATCCTGCATCAGCATCGCATCGAGAAGCTGCTGGTGGTCGACGATCGCTATAACCTGATGGGCCTGATTACAGTCAAAGACATCCAGAAGCGGCTGAAGTATCCCACGGCGGCCAAGGACGATCATGGCCGTCTGCGGGTCGGCGCGGCCATCGGCGCGACTGGAGATTATCTGGAGCGCGCGCAGGAACTGGTACGCGCCAAAGTCGATCTGCTGGCCATCGACAGCGCTCACGGCCATTCCACGCGCGTGATCGAGGCGATTCAGAAGATCAAGGCGATGCTGCCGCAAGTCGATCTGCTGGCCGGCAATGTTGGCACTTTCGACGGCGCTTGCGAGCTGGCGCGCGCCGGAGCCGACGGCATCAAGGTTGGCATCGGTCCCGGCTCCATCTGCACCACGCGCATCGTCACCGGCGCCGGGGTTCCGCAGATCACCGCGATCGCCGAGGCAGCACGCGCGGTTCGTGACAGCGGCGTTTCAGTCATCGCCGACGGCGGCATCAAGTATTCCGGAGACATTACCAAGGCTATCGCCGCGGGCGCGCACTGCGTGATGGTCGGCTCGCTGCTGGCCGGAACCGAAGAGAGTCCGGGCGAAACCATTCTTTATCAGGGCCGCTCGTTCAAGGCGTATCGCGGCATGGGATCGCTGGCGGCGATGGCGCAAGGATCGAGCGAACGCTATTTCCAGACCACCGATTCCGACTCTTCGGTTCCGGTTCTGTCCGAAGACGGCACCGAAGGCAATCGTCTGGCGAAGCTGGTGCCCGAAGGCATCGAAGGCCGCGTTCCCTATCGCGGCACGGTTGGCATGATCGTCTATCAACTGGTCGGCGGGGTGAAGAGCGGCATGGGATATGTCGGCTGCTCCAGCATCGCAGAGTTGCAGCAGAAAGCGCGCTTCGTGCGCATCAGCGGCGCGGGCTTGCGCGAAAGCCACGTTCACGACGTCATGATCACTCGCGAGGCGCCGAACTATCGAGTGGAATAGGGTGGGCTCCGCGCTGTTAGCTCTTAGCCTTTAGCTCTAAGCAGGCGGAGCCTGAGCGATGGCTGAAGAAGTTGCTGATCCGATGTTTTGGTTGCTGGCCCGACGTTTTGAAAGGGCGCAGCTTTAGCTGCGCCGGAATAGGCTCTTTAATATTTGTCATCACGAACCGACTTTAGTCGTGAGGGATCCGCTTTTCCAGGTTTGTCGGCAAACTGTTCAGCTCGCGAGCGAACAGGCGTTCAACGCGGGGTCCCCCAGCGGCTAAAGCCGTTTCTGTGAACAGACTTTTTCGGCACGCCTGAAGGCGTGCCCCTTCAAAGCATCATTACCTGAAGGTGTGCCCCTTCAGCATCATCAGAAGAAGCATGATCCCGACGCTGTGTAAATTGCCGAATCATCGATTCAGATGAAGTGCCTTCTGGAGTATCCGTTTTGTTGAAACCGTCGTCTCGATCTCTTATCCGCAACTGGTGGCTGGTCGTCGTCTGGCTGGGAATTATCCGGCTGGAGTCGACCGACATGGCTTCGGCCAACAATACGACCACGGTGCTCTACAAAGTGATCTCGGCGGTAGTGCCCCGCGTAGAACCGTCGTTCGTGTCGCAACTGGACGAGGTGCTGCGCAAGACCGGACACTTTCTGGGCTACGGAATTCTGAGCGCCCTGGTTTTTCTCGCGCTGCGCAATACCAATCGCGACCGGGTGCGGGCGCTGTTGTCGCGGACCTGGGGAACCTGTCTGCGCGATCTGTGGCGAATGGAGTGGGTGGTCATCGGCATGCTGCTCACCATCGTCACCGCTTCCTATGACGAAATCCACCAGACGTTCATTCCTTCGCGCACGGGCCGCTGGCAGGACGTGGTCCTCGATACCTGCGGAGCGGCGGTGGTGCAGGTGATCATTTATTTTCTCGCGACCCACGCTCTCAAGCTTCGCCGGACGGCCGTGCCGGAACCCGAGCTGACATCGACGCGGTAGTTCAGAAGAATAGTGGTGCTCGTCGAGAACGCTCAGGCACAGCGCTCAAGGAGACGTTCAGGGACAGAGCGTTCAGGGAGAGCGCTCAGAGCACATTTTTGAGGTGTCATCCTGAGCGGAGCGAAGCGGAGTCGAAGGACCCCTATCCTCGCCAGGACATGTCATCACGAGCCCAGGCCGACTCTGTTGTCCCCGAGGCAAAGGCGGTGCCGCCCCTGAAGGGGCTCAATCATAAAATGACGGCGCACCCAGCGCTCAACCACCCCAATCCGCGCAACGACGGCGCGAATTGGGGACCCCGGGAAGCGCTGGGCTATCATCTTTCGTCCTGCCGGGCGGGACTTGATTGTCGTCGCTCTGATTTCTTCGCCAACTTCAGGCTTTCCCGCTAGAACGTCAACGCAGTGCCCAATCATTCCTACTCCACCGCATATCCCTTCGGCGGCGAAACCACGTCGGGCTTGCGGGCAATCAGCAGCAGCGCGCCGATACGCTTGAAGTCGCGCAACTCTTCGGCATTCTTGAACCACTTACCGCTGTACTCCTCCGGAGTCGGCGTCAGATCAGGAATGCGCACCGCTCGCACCTCTTCGAATGCGTGCTCTTTCAGCAGCTCGACGTATTCCAGTTCGGAACGCACCTGCACCGGGACCTTCAGCTCCTCGACCCAGCGCAGCGAGTAAGCGTTGTCCTTATAAAGGTTGATCAGAATGAACAGCTCGCCCTTCGGAGCCATCACGCGAAACAATTCGTCCAGCGCGCCCTCCTGATCTCCGTAGTAATAAAACGATTCCACCGACAGCACCTTGTCGAAGAAATTTTCTTCCCAGGGAATCTGCTGTGCCGAGCCCACAACGAACATCAGATTGTCGAACGCGGCAGAGTTGGCCCGCGCCCGCCGAATCATCTCGTCCGACACGTCCAGCCCGATGACTTGCCCCGGCTTGTCGGTGCTACTGACCGCCTGTGCCAGCAGCCGGCTGGCCCAGCCGGCGCCGCATCCCAGATCGAGCACGCGCTCACCCGGCTGCGGATTCATCAGCGCCAGCGTCTGCCGGGTGATGCTGATGTGATGGTTCTCCATCTCCTCGCCCCGGCCGGCCTCGGCCCATTCGTTGAACTCGCGCCGCATGCGCTCGTCGGTAGAAATCGTTTTGTTGTCGGTCATGCTCTCCTTCTGAATTAGCTCTTAGCTATTAGCCTTTAGCTCTTAGCAAGCGCGGGAATCTCAGTTTGAATCTTTTCGACCGGCTCGATAGAAAGTGATGGCAAAACCAAGGACGGCCGAGACAGCCCCCACCGGCAAGCCATAAATCATGGCAGCAACACCTGCCATCGAGTTATTGTGCGGATAGCGCCATACCGCCCACTGGCAATACGCCAGGTTAAATATGAAATAGCTCGCGATAAAGACGATCACAGCAACGGAAAACGAAAACTCGATCGTTTCCCCACCCTGTCGTCCGCTGTTTCAAAATACGGTCAGTCCTCGCCGTTTCGCGAAGGTCTATGTTACATTCGCTGGAATCTCCATGATCGCGGCATTGATTCACCACGGAGGCACGGAGGCCACGGAGTTTTGAATCTTGCTTGCTGTTCCAAAAGACGCGCCTGATGTCTTAAGGGCGCAAACTGGGGACGGTAAAGTGCCACGCGCAAGCGAACCCAGCAGCGAAAATCAGCGCGTTTAGAATTGTCCATCCCAGCCGCGTCATTTCAATCCCCCAGATTGCTCCGTGTGAGGCGATCATGAAGATGCGCAAACCGAACCACGCCGTTGCAAATAATCCGAAATAGATGACGCAGGCCAGGAGAGCCAGCGTGAATGGGAAAAACTGCGATCCGACATGATTCATACGAGGCCTCCGCTACCCAAAATGGACGTAATGCGCCGTTTGGAATTCTTAAATCTCAGAACTCCGTGCTCTCGGTGCCTCCGTGGTGAAATCTCCGCTGCACTGCCACAATAAATCTATGGTACATTCGCGGGAACTTATGGCTCAAACTTCCCCGCCCTCGAACGGTCGCGACCGCGCGTCGCTGTACTGTCCCAACTGCGCCCGCGAAGTCGACGATCCGCTCACCTGCGGCGACTGTTCCGCCGTGATTTGCCGAGTCTGCGGCACGCCGCTGGAAATGCCGGAAGATCTGGGTATCGGCTGAAGAATTAGCGGCTTGCAGCGATTAAACCACCTTAGTGCTATAACTAGGCCCATTTTTCATCACCATTTTGCCATTGTTTATCAGTCTTAAGGTGGTGTCTAAGCGCCCTAGGATGCCCCAGGATCGACGATAGAGAGTGCGGACGACCTGAGGGCCGTCCGGATGAACCAAGGCCGTCAGAACGCCTGTAAACGCGACTTCCCGATTTGGGAGCTGTCCTGACCTAAAATTGTGGTTTCGCAGCGAAGCATATTGCGCGAAAAGCAGCGCCGAAGGAGTCATATCACTTTAGGGTTTTCGGCTCTGTGATAAGCCACCTGCTATTTGGCAGGGGAGTACGTACTCCGAGAAACCAGCCCGTACGGGCGGAAGAGCTTAGCCCAGCGCTTCAGCGCTGGGTAGGCTGGAGTAAGATCCCGAGTGCCGTAGGCACGACAGGCCTTTTTCGCGTCCCCTGGGATTTCATCTGCCGTCCCTACGGAACTCAATTTTGAAGAGACTCTGACCCAGCGCTGAAGCGCTGGGCTAAGCTCTTTCGTCCCGCTTCGCGGGACTGGTTTTCTGGCTCGCAAAATCTGTAGCCGACTAGTACGAGCACGCCCTTGGTTGCGGCGAGTTCGAAGCGCTGGACTGAAGTCTTTCGTCCCGCTTCGCGGGACTTGCGTGCGGTCATCCGTGTCCCGCTCGCCTACGTCGCCTCGTTCCACTTCACCGCGATATTGACCAGCCGGCCTTTCACCACCAGCACCTTCACGATCTCCTTGCCCTCGATGGCGGCTTTGATCTTTTCGTCGGTCAGGGCCAGCTCGCGCACCTGATCGTCGCTCGCATCGGCGGCGACGATGATGCGGCTGCGGATCTTGCCGTTCACCTGGATGCCGATTTCGACTTCCTCTGCTTTGGCCAGCGCGGGATCGTATTGCGGCCAGGGCTCGCGCAGCAGCTCGGAGGTTTCGCCCAGCGTCTCCCACAACTCGTGCGCCAGGTAAGGAGCGAATGGCGCCAGCATCAGCACCAGCCGGCGCTGCGCATCGCCCAGCAACGCCAACGAAGTCGCGGCAGGTGTCGCACTGCCGTCTTTGCCTGCAGCCTGCCCTGAGATTGTCGAAGCGTGGGAAGGCTCGCGCTTCAAGCTGTCTTCGTAGGCATAGAGCTCGTTCATCAGCTCCATAATGGCCGCAATCGACGTGTTGAAGTGCCAGCGCCCGCCGAAGTCTTCCGTCACCCGCTGAATCGTCTGGTGCAACTTGCGCTGCATCTTGCGGGCTGCGGGCGAAAGCTGCCCTTCGACTTTGCCACGCCACGCCGGATCATCGGGCTTGGCGTTGCGCGCGACAAAGCGGTACACCCGCGACAGGAATCGGCTGACGCCTTCCACGCCCGCATCCTGCCAGTCGAGGTCGCGGTCCGGCGGCGCGGCAAACAGGGTATACATGCGGGTGGAATCGGCGCCATAACGCGCCACCATGTCGTCGGGCGAAACCACGTTGCCCAGGCTCTTCGACATCTTGGCGCCGCCCTTGATCACCATGCCCTGGGTAAACAGGCGCTGGGCCGGCTCGGAATTCCGCACCACGCCCATGTCGCGCATGGCCTTGGTCCAGAAGCGGGAATAGATCAGGTGCAGGATGGCGTGTTCCACTCCGCCAATGTATTGATCAATGGGAAACCAATATCCCACAGTGTCTGAGTCTAGAGCTTTATCTGACAATGTAGGATCGGTATAGCGATAGAAGTACCAGGACGAATCGACGAACGTATCCATGGTGTCGGTCTCGCGGCGCGCCGGGCCGCCGCACTTGGGACAGGTGACGTTGACGAACTCCGGCACACTGCCCAGCGGCGAGCCTCCGGCCAGCGTGATCTCCACATTCTCCGGCAGCAAGACCGGCAAATCTTTCTCCGGCACGGGAACGATGCCGCACACCTCGCAGTAGATCATGGGGATAGGCGTACCCCAATAGCGTTGCCGGCTGATACCCCAGTCCTTCAGGCGATAGGTGACGGTCGCCTTGCCGAACTTATGTTCTTCCGCAAAGTCCGACATCTTGGCCATCGCGTCCTGGCAAGGCATTCCGCTGTACTCGCCTGAGTTGATCAGCAGGCTGTTAGCCTCGGTGAAGGGCAAGACCGGTTCATTGGGCTCGCCATCGGCAGCGTCGCCCTCGCGCCGCGGCAAGATCACTATTTTTATATCGAGGCCGTACTTCTTGGCGAACTCGTAGTCGCGTTCGTCATGCGCCGGAACCGACATAATGGCGCCGGTGCCGTAATCGAGCAGCACATAGTTGGCGACCCAGATGGGCACGCGCTCATCGTTGAACGGATTCAGGGCATAGCGCTCGGTAAAGAAACCGTGCTTTTCGATAGCGCCGATGTCGCCGGCTTCTTTGGCTTTGCGCTGCTCGTTCATCATGTCTTCGACCTTGGCCAGCAGATCGGGATGGTTGGCGATCAGGTCGGTCACCACCGGATGCTCGGGCGCCAACTGCAGCGAGGTCGCGCCATAGATGGTGTCAATGCGGGTGGTGAAGACCGGGATGGTGTCGCCCGCCGGGCCGGCTGCGCCATCCAGCTTGAAGTCGACCAGTGCGCCCTCGCTGCGGCCGATCCAGTTGCGCTGCATGGTGCGAACTTTTTCCGGCCAGCCATTCAAGGTGTCCAGGTCGCGCAACAGTTCGTCGGCGTAGTTGGTGGTGCGCAGGAACCACTGCTCCAGGTCGCGCTGTTCCACCTGCGTATCTTCATGCCGCCAGCAGCAGCCGTTGGGCAAGACCTGCTCGTTGGCCAGCACGGTGGCGCACTGGGGACACCAGTTCACCTTGCTCTTCTTGCGATAAGCCAGGCCACGCTCGAAAAACTTCAGGAAGAACCACTGGTTCCAGCGATAGTACTCGGGCAGGCAGGTGGTGACTTCCTTCGACCAGTCGTAGCCAAAGCCCAGGCGCTTCATCTGCGCCTTCATCTTGGCAATGTTGCCCAGCGTCCATTCTTTGGGCGGAGTCTGGTTCTGGATGGCCGCATTCTCCGCCGGCAGTCCGAACGAATCCCAACCCATGGGATGCAACACGTTGTGACCCTGCATCCACATGTAACGCGCCAGGGCGTCGCCGATGGAGTAGTTGCGCACGTGTCCCATGTGCAACGCGCCGGAAGGGTAGGGAAGCATTTCCAGAACGTAATATTTCTTGCGCTTGGATGTAGACGGTTCCGAGCGATAGAGATCAGGATTCTCGGCCCAGCGCTCGAACCACTTCTGCTCGATCGCCTGCGGATCGTAACGGCCGGAATGCGTGGCGGCGTCATCGTTGGCGACATCGGTTTGCGTGGCGCCGGTGACGGGACTGGGATCTTGCTTCTTGGACTTAGGCATATCGGCTCTTCATAACGAATGTCGGGATAAAGTTTGATTCTACAGGCTGCGGCGGGATTCAAACGCAGGGGCATTCATCGCAGATTCCGGTGGCAGGAGGCTGGTCCGTGCTTCGAGCCATTTCTAACTTCTGATGAGCAGACTTGCTCTGATGAACAGATTTGCATCTGGACACGACCTTGGTCATGCCGAATAAGCACGCTTCTAATTTGTCATCCCGACCGGAGCGCAGCGGAGCTTTCCAGGTGTCATCCCGACCGCAGCGAAGGGAAGTTTTCCAGGTGTCATTCCGCAGCGAAGCGAAGTTTTCCGGGTGTCATCCCGACCGGAGCGAAGCGCAGTGGAGGGACCTGCTGTCTCTTCACCGGGCAGGAATATGGATTCGCATCCGCGCCGGCTTTTCCCACTCAGCCGATAGATCTTCCCAAGTCGGATTCTCTCGCTCGATGAGCGTGATCTTCTTCTCACGCCGCCACCGCTTCAACTGTTTCTCCCGGCCGATCGCTACATCAACCCACTGGAATTGTTCGTAGTACACCAGTCGATTCACCTTGTACTCGCTGGTGAATCCGCCGTAGGTGCCGTTACGGTGTTCGCGAATACGCGTTTCCAGGTCGCCGGTAATTCCGATGTAGAGTGTCCGCGACTTGCTGGCAAGGATGTAGACGAAGTAGCGGTGCTCCATCGGCCCATCATGCGCGTTGGCCCCGCCGGGCACAGTGACGCGGCTCACATGCCAGCAGGTCCCTCCACTCCGCTTCGCTTCGGTCGGGATGACAAGGCTTAAAGAAGACTTTGCGGCACGCCTGAAGGCGTGCCCTGACACAAACCGGAATGATCTGCTGAACGGCGCCGCGATTTCACTTCGCCGTCGCCTTTGCCACCAGTCGCTTCAGCGCATTCACATTCGCCAGGTCGTCCAGCGGCTCGTCGATCGGCGTCTCCGCAATGAAGGCGGCGTGCGCCATTCGCGCATCGTTCAGCAATCGGCGAAACGGCTTCAGACCGATGCTTCCTTTACCAATGTGCTGATGCCGGTCGAGCTTCGACCCGCGCTCGGCCTTGGCATCATTGCAGTGCCAGACATAAACATTCTTCAGTCCCACGGTGCGCTCGAGCTGATCGATGGTGTCGGCAAATCCTGCTTCGCTGACGATGTCATATCCCGACACGTGGGTGTGACAAGTATCGATGCAAGCGCCCGCAGGCACGAAGTTCGACAGCAGATACAGCAGCTCGGCAACTTGTTCGAAATTGCCGCCGAGAGAGAATTCCGAACCCGCTGTGTTCTCGATCAGAATTCGGAGTTTGCCCGCAAGGTCCAGACCGTCGACACTCTGCTCGATGGCCAACGCGGCCCGCTGCAGGCCGTCTTCCCGGCTGCCGCCGCGAAACGATCCGGGATGCAGCACCAGAAACTCAGCGCCCAACGCCAGTGCGCGTTCCACTTCGCCGCGAAATGCCGCAATCGATTTCGCGTGGAATTCCGCGTTGCCGCCGGCGACGTTGACCAGGTAGTTGGCGTGAATTACCAGCGGCTTCAGTCCATACTTCTGGCGCAGGAGCGCCATCTCCTCGCATTGCGAGCAGGCCAGCTCGTATGGCTTCCACTGGCGCGGGCTGGAAGAAAAAATCTGCAGCGTGTTACAGCCCAGCCGGTAAGCGCGTTCGGCAGCGTTGGCTGGGCCGCCTGCCGTCGAGGTATGAATGCCGATGCGCCGCGAGGTTAGCTTGGGCGGCCGCTGGGGCGCGGGCAGCAGCTTGAGGATGTCTTTTTCTTTCTTGTCGGAGTCAGCCACAACAATATTCTATGCAATCGCCGGCGTCGGGCTATGTCGGTTGGATGATAAAGAGATTGGGCAACTTAACCTGTCAATCATCTATAGATCGTCTGAGGCTAGATTTGTATCAGGGCCCGGCTTCAGCCGGGCCGTAGCTGCCTTTAAAGCGGGCGGCTTTAGCCGCTGAGGCCTGGGGGCTAAAGCCCTGGAAGAAGAGCTCTTTTTCGGCCCGGCTGAAGCCGGGCCCTGATACAAGTCACAGCTTTTCCAGATTTATGTCCTGCTTAGAACCTGGCATTGTCGCCAGCGGAACAGCAGGTCCCTCCGCTCGGCCTGAAGGCCTCGGTCGGGATGACACCCACGTGAGGAACTCCGCGACTCACCACACCAATGCCGATCACACAGGGGAACCAGTGGCTCACCGCACTAATGCCGATCCCACATGGGAACCAGCGACTCACCGCCGCTGCGTGACCGCAATCACTGGCAGCTTCGCTAAGAAATACTATAGTTGCCAGAGCGAGCACATCTCTCATGCCATGGTTCACGCAATTCGTCGTCCGCACTCTGGAGAGGTTCAGTAGTCGTACGCGAAAATCGCAGCACCTCGTTTTAGGCCGACGCGGCGAGGCTGACGCCTTCTTTCATCTGCAGAGTTTGGGCTACCGGTTGGTAGCCACGAATTTTCGTGTTCCGAATAATCGTGGCGAAATCGATCTGGTCGGCTGGGACAAAGACGTGCTGTGTTTCGTCGAGGTCAAAACCCGAACCGACGACAGCTTCGCTCCGCCCTCCAGTGCAGTCACCCATGGCAAGCAGCGGCA
The DNA here is from genome assembly GCA_049695855.1 of Candidatus Korobacteraceae bacterium. Lineage (GTDB taxonomy): Bacteria > Acidobacteriota > Terriglobia > Terriglobales > Acidobacteriaceae > Bog-257. The sequence continues at coordinate 18,264 of JBAVSY010000019.1, forward strand.
CATCGTGTCGGTGGCCCGGCGTTATCTCCGCCGGCTGTCGGGTCCTCGTCCGCCATCCTGCCGCTTCGATATTCTGAGCATCGTTCCGGGCGCTGGTGGGCCGCCTGAGATCACTCTGCAGAAGGGCGCCTTCACCTGGGACGCCGGCAGGCCGGGCAGGAGAGACTATCGTGACTTCAAGCGAAGCGGCTTTTGGCCTCGCGGGAGATAGCTTTCCGAGCGATGAGCGACAACACTTCGCCAGGCGGGCTGCTCCCATCGTCGGAAAATGCTCTTCCGGCTTTTAACAAAGTGCTTCCACAAATGCCGGGCAAGTCACTACAATGAGCACATCACGTCATAGCAGATCGGCAACCGGTGCACCAGTGTCCTACATGGTAGGATGTGCGCTGCCGTCGCACTTGTCACGGGCAGCCACATCGAAGTTGTCCCACGGTCTTCCTAACCGCACCCTGGCAGTACAGCGTCGTTGAAATCGCAATCGACGAATCGGGCTTTGCGCATGACGTGTGCCGTAAGATGCCGTTCGGGAATGGCTCCGGTTTGAATCCGGCGGCCTAGATTGGAGCTCTACATCATGGTCTTTTTGAAGCAGGTTCTGGCACTCTCTCTGGTTTGGGGAATCGTATTCGCAACCTCGCCGGCCTATGCCATGCCACCGCAGGATGCGCCGCCCGCGCCGATTCCTGCCAGCCAACTGGATTCCCTGGTCGCCCCCATTGCGCTTTATCCCGACGCCCTGGTGGCCCAGGTACTGGCTGCGTCCACCTATCCCAATGAGGTCGTAGAAGCCGATCAGTGGCTGAAAGATCACAGCAGCCTGCAAGGCGACGCGCTGGTCCAGGCGGTCAACCAGCAGCCCTGGGATCCCAGCGTGCAAGCCTTAACCCAGTTTCCCTCGGTGCTCGACCAGATGGCCAACAACCTGTCGTGGACCTCGGCGCTGGGCGACGCGTTTTACAACCAGCAGGCCGACGTCATGGCTTCCGTGCAACGGCTCCGAGCCCAGGCCAAGGCGGCAGGGAATTTGAAGTCGACTTCGCAGATGACGGTGACCCAACCGAATCCGCAGACCATCGTGATCGCTCCGGCCAATCCGCAAGTCGTCTATGTTCCGGTCTACAGCCCAACCGTGGTTTATGGGACGCCGTACTATCCTCCGGGCTACAGTACCGGCGCGGTGGTGGCTACCGGACTAATTTCTTTCGGCGTGGGCTTCGCGGTAGGTGCGGCCATGAGCGGCGGCTGTTGCGGCTGGGGCTGGAACAACTGGAACAGCAACTGGCATGGCGGGACCGTGGTCTATAACCGCAATACCTACGTTTCGCGGAGCAACGTTTACGCCAACGGCAATCGCTATCGCAACGGAGCCTATACCCGTCCCACTCCGTATGGCAGCAATAATTACAATCGCTCGGGCAATCGTAATACGAATGTCAGCGGCAACACCGTGAACGTCAATGGCGGCAACCGCAACAACGTGAACGCCAACAACAACGGCAACCGGCAGAACAATGTCGGCAATGGCAACAACAACGGCAACCGGCAGAACAATGTCGGCAACGCGAACAACCGCCAGCCTGGGCAGAACAACGCCAACAACGGCAATCGTCAACCGGGGCAGAACAATGCGAATCGTCCTGCACAAAATAACCGGCCGCAACAGAACAACGCTGCCAAGCCGGCTAACTCCGCCTATCGCGGATATGGACAGCAGCAGGGCGGTGCGGCCAAGAGTAATGGCTTCGGCAATTACAGCGCCGGAGGGAATGCGCGGGCCGACAGCAACCGGGGACGCTCCAGCATGGGGACGACCAACGCCAATCGCGGCGGTGGCGGCGGTGCTGCGAGGAGTGGCGGCGGTGGTGGCGGACGGCGGAAATGAGCCCGTTGCGGACTCGAGGATTGGAACCATCCGGTAAGAATTGGCCTCAGAGCCAGGATGCAAGTTGGCGAATGTCTGCCAGAGACTGGAGAGAAATGGTGATGAAATCGAGAGCGCTGTTGTTAGCTGCAATCGTAATTGCGTTGAGCCTGCCGGCAGCCTTTGCCCAGGAAGCCGGCGAGAAGACTTTTGCTTCTCCGCAGGATGCCGGCAAGGCGTTGTACGCCGCCGTGAAAGCCGATGACAAGCCGGCCATGCTGGCCGTCCTGGGGCAATCCGCTTCCAGCGTGATCAACTCTGGTGACCCGGTGCAGGACAAGAACAATGGCGATACCTTCGTCAAGCGTTTCGAGCAGATGAATCGCTGGGAAAAGGAAGTTGGTGGCAATGAGGTTCTCTACATCGGCGCCGACAACTGGCCTTTCCCCTTCCCGGTGAAGAAAGATGCCGCCGGGCAGTGGTACTTTGCCACCAAAACCGGAGTGCAGGAGATTCTGTACCGCCGCATCGGCCGCAATGAAATCGCCGCGATTCGGGTTTGCAATGCCTTAGTCGATGGGCAGCAGGAGTACTTCCAGCAAACCCATGATGGCGACACGGTGCAGCAGTATGCCCAGAAGTTCATCAGCGATCCGGGTAAGCAGAACGGACTTTACTGGAAGGTAGAGGAAGGCCAGCCGGAAAGTCCCATCGGTCCGCTGGTCGCCTATGCTGCCGGCGAAGGTTATGGTGGCAAGCACGACACGCCGCAGCCTTTCCATGGCTACTATTTCCGCATCTTGACCGGGCAGGGCGCAAACGCCATCGGCGGCGCCAAGAGCTATCTGGTTGATGGCAAGATGACGGGCGGCTTCGCGTTCGTCGCTTATCCGGCGGAGTATCGCAACTCCGGCGTGATGACATTCCTGGTCGACGATAGCGGCATCGTCATCCAGAAAGATCTAGGACCCAAGACGGCCGACATCGCCAAAGCCATGACCACCTACAACCCGGACAAGACCTGGGTAACCGCGGAGGTTCCCGATCAGACTGAAAGTGAGACGAACTAGAGTGGTTTCGAAGCGGCGTAACTTCAGGTACGCCCTGAGTTTGCCGAATAGGTAGGCCGTAAGAAATCCTTCATTATTGTCATCCCGGACCGGACTTTACAGCCTGCTGAAAAAAGTCGGGCCCGATGTGTTTTGAAGGGGCGCACCTTTAGGTGCGCCGTCACAGGTCCTCTTATTTTTGTCATCACGAGCCGGCTTTATAGCGGTTTCACAGTTAGTGTGGTCCTTGCGGCGCCTTGAAAGGGCACGGCTTCAGCCGTGCCGTACGCGGCATTCGAGCTGTCGGGCTTCAGCCCCTGAGGGAACTCGCTCCACACCGTCTATGAAAATGCTCTAGCCGGCGAGGGATCTGCTGTTCGAGTTTTTCGGCAATCTGTATCCTGGCGAGCATGTCTGACCGACCAGATCGGTGGAAGCGCCGGGCTTTCAGCCCGGCGAAATCAGACAACACAAAAAATGGCTTTAGCCACGGGGCCGGGGCTAAAGCCATTCTTCATTACAGCCTGTCGGCGCGGCTAAAGCCGTGCCCTTCCACCATCATTTGTCCAACGCAGGCGGCAACTGCTCCAGAAGCGCGCTCTTGATGTCGGCGAGCTCGGCCTCCGAGCTCTTCAGCAACTCCTCAAATTTCTGCTGGAAATCGGGTCGCTCGCTCTGTACCGCCTGCCGCAAAGCCTGCACGGTAGCAATATTCGCGAACAGCAGTTCGATCATCGACCGCAGAAGTTCGGCCTGTTCCATTTGCCGGCCGTCGGAAGCGACGGTGCTGATTTGTTGTTGCAGGCCCAGCATGTCCAGACGAGTTTGCTCGAAGGCTTCGATCACGGTGCGGTCGAACTCGTAAACCGGCCGCGAGTACCAGCCGATGGCCTTTCGTATGATCCGCTTCAGATAGGAGCCGAAAGCGCCTCCCTTGCCGTCAGCTGCGATCTCGCCATAGGTAGCGGACACCCGTGACAAGCGCGCGATCGACGATCCCAGCAAAGTGAACTGGCGAGCCTGCCCCGGGGCGGCTGCGCCGGCAGCGGACGCAGGACGAGCTAAGCTGCCGCTCGCCTCCAGGTACCGCCGCACCTCCGCCATGGCTTGTTCCAGGCTCATGTGCGGCCGGATCTGCAGGGCCGGCTTTTTGGTATTGGTGGCCGTGGCTCCCTCGCTTAACGACTTGATGGCAAATGTTCCCGCCTGCAATCTGCCTAATCGCGCGCAGGACGCAGCGCAATCATCATCTCCGGCGGCCACGGCACATTTTACGCTACGGGCTCTCCGCCAGCCCGCTCTCTCTCCAGACTAACTTTGGTGACTACCAACCGTTGACCTGTAGTTCCAGCGAGTAGTCTTGCGAGCCGAGGAACCAGTCCCGCCGGGCGGGACGAAAGAGCTTAGCCCAGCGCTTCAGCGCTGGGTGGGCGTATCATCACGATTGAGTCCAGTAGGGACGGCAGAGAGAACATGTGGAAGCGCTGTCATCTGCCGTACCTACGGCACCAGGCTTCTCTATATCGCGCTACCTAGCGCTGAAGAGACGGTTACGAAACCCTGCCGTCGCTACGCGACTCGGGGATTTTCTCCCACCCCACCCAGCACTTCGCCTCCGGCTCCGTGCTGGGCTAGACTATGCCGTGCCTTCGGCACTCGATTTCGCGCGGTTTGTTCCACCAATGCAAGCGCAGACCGAGTTTCATAACAGCCTCTGAAGCGCCGGGCTAAGCTCTTTCGCGCCTGCGGCGCTCGTTCTTAATGCGTTGTACTCGCTGCCGAAACGAGAAGTTCTTACCGGCGCTGAAGAGTCTGTCTGATCCTTCCAGCGACGCACCGCGATTCGTTCGCTGGCTCCTATTCTCAACTGCAAAGCAAATTCCGCTTGCTATAATCCAGGTCAGGTTGGAAGTCGAGCGCAATCGCTCGCCCTTCCTGGCAATCATTTCGTCAGACCTCCTCGGGAAAAGGACCTGCCTTTTTTTGTGAAGTCTTCCCCCGCAGCCAAGCGGCGTTCTCGCTCTGCAGACCGGCATGCCGGCAAACGACCGCCTAAGAACGCCCGGCCTGTCCGCTGGACACTCTGGCTCGGACTGCTTCTGGTCGTCGCCACGGTCGCGGTTTATTCCCCGGTCCATAGCCACCCGTTTGCCAACTTCGACGATGGGCCTTATTTCTATGCCAACTCGCACGTCCGCGCGGGCTTAACCTGGGACACCGTCAAGTGGGCCTTCACCTCCATCGGCTCGGTTACTCCCGACGTGCCGGACTGGCATCCACTGGCCTGGATTTCCCATGCCCTGGACGCCCAGATGTTCGGCTACGAAGATCCTGCCGGACCGCACGACGTCAATCTGTTGCTGCACGTCTTGAATGTGGTGCTGCTGTTCTGGGTGTTGCAGCGAGCCACCAGCTCGCTCGGCCGCAGCGCGATGGTGGCCGCCTTGTTCGCCTTGCATCCCATCAATGTCGAATCGGTAGCCTGGATTGCCGAGCGCAAGAACCTGCTCAGCATGGTGTTTTTTCTGCTGGCGCTGGCCGCTTATGGTTGGTATGCGCGCAAGCCGCGGGTCGGATCCTACATTGTGGTAGCCACGCTTTTCGCTTTGGGTTTGATGGCCAAGCCGCAGGTGATCACCTTCCCCTTCGTTCTGCTGCTCTGGGACTATTGGCCGCTGCGCCGGATGTTTCCCGACAGTCACGAGGTGGCGAAAGATAGACAGCCCGGCGCGATGGATCCGGCGAAAAGCTTTTCCAGCCTGGTCGTGGAAAAGTTGCCACTGTTCGCGCTGGCCGCAGTCAGTGCCATCATCACCATGAAGTCGCAGCTGGTGGTCGGCAACATTGACAGCGACCGGCGAATGTCTTTTTCCATCCGCTTAGGCAACGCCATTGTTTCCTATGTCCGCTATCTGGAAAAAGCGTTTTGGCCGTCGCGCCTGGCCCTGTTTTATCCGCATCCGGGAGCTTCCCTGGCGGCCTGGCAAGTCCTCGGGTCGCTGCTGGTTTTGCTGGCTATCACCGCCGGGGTGATCGCCCTGGGCCGCCGGCGATATCCGCTGGTGGGCTGGCTGTGGTTCCTGGGAACCATGGTGCCCATGATCGGGCTGGTGCAACTCAACCACCAGGCGATGGCCGACCGTTACGCTTACATCCCCTTTATCGGGTTGTTCATTCTGGTCACCTGGGGCGTGGCCGACTTCGCCGAACAGCGCCATCTTTCGCCGATCGGGCTGCGTGGTGCGAGTGTCGCAGTCCTGTTGGTGCTGGCCGCCGTAAGTTATCGCCAGATCGGGTTCTGGAGCGACAACCTGACGCTGTGGTCGCACGCCCTGGAGGTTACTCACGGCAACTATCTGGCGGAGAACATCGTTGGTTCCACCTTGATGGATCAGGGCCACGCCGACGAAGCGCTGCCGCACTTTCAGGCCGCCGTCGAGATGAATCCCTCCGACCCTTCTGCCTATATGTCGATTGGCGCCTACGACCAGCAACATGGCCAGCTGCGGCAGGCGATCGCGGAGTATCAACAGGCCATTGCCTACAGCGACGCCGCGGTCCGGCGGAATCTCTGGCTGCGCTCCTCCACCTTTGCCCGTATGGGTTCGACCTACCGTCAGTTGGGAGATTTCGAGCAGGCCCGCCAGAACTTTCAGAAGGCGCTGGACATTAATCCCAACGACAGTCAGGTATGGCTGGCGTTAGGAATCGTTACGCAGCTTTCGGGAAATCCCAGCGGAGCCATCCCGGCCTACTCCCAGGCACTGAAGATCCAACCTTCCGACATTGGGTATCTCCTGCTGGCCCGGGCGCTACAGCAAACCGGCCAGGACCAGCAAGCGCAAGCCGCGGTTGCGGAAGCTCAGCGCGGCTCACGCAATTTTCCGGCGGCCCAGAGAAGTGTGGACGCAGTCTTTGCCCAGCAGACCGCGGTTAAGTAATCCCAGTCCTGTCCGGCCAATTTGTAAAAGTTTTGTCAACATAGGGCTTGCGAAGTGACCGGCAGCGGACATAATCGCCCATCGCGAGCCGCATAGAAAGACGCCAACTCCCTTTTTTCGCGGTAATTAGCTGCACTCTACAGTCCGCGTGTAGGCAGGGTTTCGTTTCGGGATATTACTAGCTCCGCTAGTAATTAAAGCCAATATAATAATTGACTTCCGCTCATAATCCGGAGTACAGTTCCGAAGCTGTTGCTGAGTCGAGATGTACAACTGCTGCGACCTCTCGGGCTGCCGCAGTCTGCATCGAAACCCTTCCTTCAGATAAATGTCACAACAATTGAGGAGAATCATGAAGCTTTTGCGAATGCTCGGAATGGCCCTGGTCGTTCTGGTCGCAGTGGGTGCTGCCAGTGCGCAATCCCAGTGGCAACAGGTAACACCAGGAAATACACCTAACATTGGAGCCGGCGCGGTGGCCTTGCTCACCGACGGCCGGGTTTTGGTTCATGACGAGAGCGGTAATCCCGGCACCTGGCAGAATTGGTGGACCTTGACTCCAAGTTCCACCGGCAGCTATGCGAACGGTACCTGGGCTCAAGTTGCTTCGCTGCCCTCCAGCTACGGTCCGCTGTACTTCGGTTCGGCGGTTCTGCCCGATGGCCGCTACATCATCGAGGGTGGAGAATACAACAACGGTAACGATGCCTGGACCAAACTAGGATCGATCTACGATCCGGTTGCCAATAGCTGGACCTCAGTTACACCTCCGGCCGGATGGTCGTCCATTGGTGATGGCTCTGCTACGGTTCTAGCGAACGGAACTTATATGCAGGGTTCCTGCTGCGACACTCCCATTCACACTGCCTTGTTGAACGCCGCAACCTTGACCTGGACCGCTACCGGTGCCGGCAAGTTCGACGTGTATGACGAGGAAGGCTTGACCCTGCTGCCGGGCGGCGACGTGCTCGACGTGGATGCCTACGTATTTCATTTCGTCTCGAACGGTATGAATTACGAGCTCTATAACCCGACCAGCGGAACCTGGACCAGCCAGGGAAATACTCCGGTTCAGCTTTGGGACTCTCATGGATCGTATGAAGAAGGTCCGGATGTTCTGATGGCCAATGGCACGGTTTACGCCACTGGCGCGAACGGCGCGGGCGCGGGCCACACCGCGGTTTACAACTACGCCGCCAACACTTGGGTTGCCGGTCCTGATTTCCCCAACGGCCTCGACATCGCTGATGGTCCGGGAGCTCTGGAAACCAATGGCAACGTACTGCTGATGACCAGCCCTGGAATCTTCAACCCGGGTTCCGTTTTCTTTGAATGGAACGGCAGCTCCCTGAATCAGATTCCGGGTCCGCCGAATGGTCCCACTGATGTTTCTTACTATGGGCACATGCTGATGCTCCCCACCGGACAGATCCTGTTCACCGACTTCAGCAATGATGTCGAACTCTTCACCTCTGCCGGAAGCCAGTACTCTGGCTGGAACCCGACCGTGATCTTGACCTCGGCCACCATCCAGGGCGGCACTACCGTTAAGCTGAGTGGCTTCAAGTTCAACGGTGTCTCGCAGGACAGCATGTACGGCGATGACTTCCAGGATGCCACCAACTACCCCATCGTGCGCTTCACCAGCCAGAGCGGAACGGTCTACTATGCCCGGACGCATGATCACAGCACCATGGCAGTTGGATACGTTGGGCCTACCTATACGATGGTGGATGTTCCCAGTGTTCCGGCGGGCGAATATAATCTGCAGGTGGTAGTAAACGGTATCGCCTCGCAGAACTATCCGATCGGAATTCGGGCATCGAGATAGCAAGGATAAAGTAACTTAGCAAGGATGAAGTAATTGCAAACTGAATGGCGCCACGTTCCTACTTCTTTAAGTAGAGCGTGGCGCCAGTTTTTTGATTATTAATCTCAGGCGGAATCCATCAGGAGTTGCATCTCATAAATCGTTATGGGAGTGTATCAGGGCACGACTTTAGTCGTGCCGATGAGATGAACAAAAAGGTCTGGGGCTTCAGCCCCTACAAGAAACCTGCCTCAGGGGCTAAAGCCCGAGTTGTCGTTTACTCGCTTGTGGCACGGCTGAAGCCATGCCCTGATACAAAGAATTTTATAAGGTAGGTTCCAGTCGCCGGTCCGAAGGCTGGCTCTGCCCGCTCTATATCAACGCTGCAATGGCCAAGCGCCTGGAGTAGAGCTACCGTGAACTATACTGTACCTAAGGAAGCTCTGATTAAGTTCCGGTTTTGAAAGGGCACGGCTTCAGCCGTGCCGCAAGCATTGCAAAATCAACGGGGGCTTTAGCCCCTGCGGCAAGTTCGGCAAGTTATTTGGAGCTTCCCTAGGGCAAAGCTATCGTATCCTATTTTCGCTCAACCTAACGCCCAACCAGTCCGTCGGCGACATGCTGCGTGTCGGGAAAGTGGCTGGAGGCATTTCGCGCTAGCTGCAGCGTCGCTTCTGCTTCCTGGTCGCGGCCGCTCTTGTGCAATGCGCGGGCCAGCAACAGATATCCCAACCCAGTAGGTCGAATCTGATTGGCGTGGTAGTACTTTTGAATGGCTAAGGTAAAGTCGCCGGACTTTTGCGCCAGCACGCCTAATCCGATCCATGCCTGTTCGGTGTCGGGAGCCAGTTGTATAGCGTGCTCGAAGCTGTCGTGGGCCTCAGCTTCATAGCCCGCATAGTTATAGACATATCCCAGATTACTGTAGGCTCGAGCCAGGATATCAACCTCTTCGATCTGGCTGATGCCCAGCTTATAGGCTGCAATCGCCTCCGGCCAGTGATGGCTCCTCTCCTCGTAGACGCCGATGTTCAACTCACTGAGTCCGTCGCGCGGTTCAATGGCGGCGGCGCGGCGGAAGTGTACGATAGCTTGCTCCAGTTCGCGGCGATCCAGCAGAGTGGTACCTAGATTGTCCTCGGCAACATAATTGTCGCTGGTGATCTGAATGGCATGTGACCACAAACTCGCCTCATCGCTCCAGTAGGTAAGCTGATGGCGAGTAACTCCAGCTAGTAACAGAAGTAGAGTAACGCTGATACCAGTCATCCAAGCAGGAGAAACATGGCGCGCTTCGGCCAGGTCGGCTACTCCCCAGCACAGCATCACGAACAAACCTACAAAGGACAAATAGGCATAACGATCGGCCATGGACTGGACGCCGACTTGCACCAATCCGACCATCGGCACCAGGGTTCCCAGGAACCATAACCAACCTACTGTCAAGTATCGATATTTCCTGCCCGCGATAACCAGCCCGGTAAGGATCAGCAACAACAGCACGGCGGCCAGTACCTGCCATAGGGGCGGCGAAGTTCGGGAAAGGGGATAAAAAGCCGCCAGCGACGAAGGCCACAGCGCCTTTCCCAGATAACGCGCATAGGAAACAATCGCGTTCTCCAGCCGAAGAGAGAAGGGAAATTTCGTCAGCGACTGCACCGCGAAGCCAGCCTGCTGCGCCTTCACGGTAATGACGGCACTGACCGCGCTGATCGCCAACAGGGGAAGTTTTTCCACTACCAGTTGGATCAGGCTGCGCGCCGGGTAAAGCGCCGGCTCGTTGCCCTGCAGCGTTCGCGGGAACATGCGCCGCAGCGGCCAGTAATCCCAGAGCAGCAGAACAAACGGCAGAGTAATCACTTGCGGCTTGGCCATCAAACCCAAAGCGAAAAGTAAGGCGACCACCAGGTAGGGTCCGACCCGCGGTTTACGCGCATACCAGCGATAGGCAGCCAGCGCCAGCAGCAGAAACAGCATGCTGAGAAGATTCTTGCGCTCCGCCACCCAGGCGACCGTCTCCACGTTGATCGGGTGCAGCGCGAACAGGCCGGCCACCATGGCACTTGGTCCCAGCCTGCCGGTAGTGCGCTGCAAAACCCAGAACAACAGCAACACGTTTACGACTTGCAACAGAAGATTGATGTCGTGAGGACCGGCCGGACTGAGGCCAAACATCTGGCAGTCGAGGGCATGCGAGAGCCAGGTCAGCGGATGCCAGTTGGAAGCGTAATAGGTAGTGAACGCCCACTGCACAGTGTTCCAGGTCATGCCAGCCTGCACATGGGCATTCTGGGTTACATATTTGCTGTCGTCAAAATCGAGGAAGGGATGACCGCTCACCGGATAATAGGTTGCTATGGTGCCCAGAGCGAGCAGGAGGTAGACCAGCAAAATCCGCGCTGGTTGCGAAGAAAATACACTGGCCCGGGAACTCGACTCGTCACCCTTTCCACTTGGTCGAGTCTTTTTGCTGGTTCTCTTCGCCATCAGCCGCGTTTCCGAACGAAATTCATTATAACGGGACAGCTGGAAGATGCTGGGACTGGTGGTGATCGGGATGAGGTCCCGCCAATCAACCCCGCCGCTCAGCCGCGATTGACTTGGCGCAATCGCTCGGAGTAACTTTCTCGGGCTGTTGCTTCCATTCAAACATTGACCGGCCTTGCCCTGACCTGGAGTGCGACTCTCTCCCTGCTTTGCGAGAAGCGATCAATCGAGGAGAAAAAATGAAGGTTTTGCGAATGCTCGGATTCGCTGCCGTCGCGCTGTTGGCCGGCTCACGATTTTCGCGGAGTAATTCGGATAATGTTGTGCGCGACTTCGACCTGCCGTTCAGGATAGCCGTCACGAATCGACGCGATCAATTCTTCTAAGGTAGGAGAACCACCTTCGCCATTCACGCCGTCGGCATCATCCATCAGGATGACATGATCTGGAATGCGATCGCCGAGAATCGCGGTAAGTTCCGTACTCAAGCGATTGCGATCTCCGACCTGTCCGACCCAACCACAATAGCCTGCGTCCAGCCACCACAAACATCTTTCGTCGAGCCGCGGCAGCAGCTTCGGCACCGCGGTCTGGCTGTCGCCTTGGATGATCTCCACCTGCGAGTCCTTGCGAAATCGCTTGCGGGCCATGCCGGCTAAGCGAGGATCAAGCTCGATGGAATAAATTCGCTGGAAGCGCTGGCCGACGGCGGCAACCATCTCGCCGTAATACGTTCCGGTCTCGACCAGCGTGGTCAGTGCGAACCGCCGCGCATATTCCAACACCACCCGTTGCTTCAGCAGATGAGGAATCCGTCGCGGCTCACCTCGCAACTTCCACCACCAGTAATCGGGATAGTGGCCAAGCTGCTTGTACGCGGCATACATCGGCATCTGTTTGAAGAACGAGCGTATGGGATGAGTGGAAGGCTTGCGCGGCGGCATCATGCTGGAGATCCCAGAGTAGCAGGACAGCGCCGGCGATGCGAGCTTGGCAGAAAGTGAAACCTATCTGGCTGTGTAGGCACCTTTGCGCAAGCCCGAAGTCGGCAAGCAAGCAGGGTGCCCGACGACCGAGTCCCGCTCGTCGGGACGAAAGAGCTTAGCCCAGCCCAGCGCTTCAGCGCCCCGAGTGCCGTAGGTACGGCAGGGGATCCGCGGTTTCGAGTTTTTCAGCAACCCGTTTAGCTGCTGAGGACCGGGACTAAAGCCCGGAGTAAAAGGGGAACTTATCGGCCCGGCTGAAGCCAGGCCCTGATACAAAACTCATCTTGGCAGGATTTATGAAATGGCTCGATACCTTTTAGAACCCCATCAGATTCGCTTCCGCCTTCTTATAACCGTGCTCCGCGGCCCACAGATCCAGCGGCACGGTTGCCACCTCGTCCACCAGCGGAACAGCGTGGCCGTCGACCGTCAGGTCGATCGACTTGAGATAAAAGTGGCAGCTATCGCAGGCTTCCACCCGCACCGCAGCAATATCTTCGGCCGAATAGCGAGGAAGCTTCTGATAATCTTTCTCGTCGCAGATGGGGCAGAGAATCCGGCGAAACTCCCACTCCGTCAGACAAAGCGAGCACAGCAGAAAGCGCTTACCGCCGTCGCCTTCGGGACGAAGCACGGCAGCCTGCGGCCGAGCCCCACACAGCGGACAGACCGACCCGGCCGATCCGGCAGGCTGGGCCGGCTGAGCCGCAGCCAGACATTCGGCATAAGGCTGCAGCAAAACTCGCGCAAAGAATGCGTTCGACGATTCCTCGCCTCCGTCTCCCGCCTTCAGAAAATTTTCAATCATCTGTCGTTGTTGGTCTGCGGCCGATCCCTTGATCGCTTTCGCCTGCTCCGCCAGCTTCGCGGGACCACTCCGCTCAACCAGGGTAAGCAGCGCCGGGAGTCGGCGAACCGCGTCGTCGATGGGCAATCTTTCGCGCAGGGAACCATTGGGTTTGTCGACTGGAAGAGCCTGCGAGCAGATCTCCTGGTAGATGGTATTTTGAAACTCGAGGACTTGCCGGTAGAAAGCCAGGATCTCAGCGGCGCGAGAGAATCGCTCTCCCAGCTCAATCGCCCGCCGAATGCGTTTGTCCCACGCCGACTCGCTCATCCCCGTCCCTGCATCGCTGTCCTCATCGCAACGCGTTGTTTACGATCTGCTGGGCCTCGTCGAGAATGGCGTCCAGATGAGCTGCATCCTTGAAGCTCTCGGCGTAAATCTTGTAGATGTTTTCGGTGCCGGAAGGCCGGGCCGCGAACCATCCGCTGGCGCTGACGACTTTCAGGCCGTCAATGGGAGCGTCGTTACCGGGAGCGCGAGTGAGTTTGGCAGTGATTGGCTCGCCAGCCAGTTCCGACTCTTTCACCGACTCGGGCGAAAGTTTTTCCAGCTTGGCTTTTTGCTCGGGGGTTGCCGGCGCGTCGATGCGAGTGTAGTACGGCGTCCCGAACTCCGCCGCCAGCGCGTCGAAATGCACGCCCGGATCTTTGCCGGTACGCGCGGTGATTTCGGCGGCCAGCAGATCCATGATGAGCCCGTCCTTGTCGGTCGTCCAGACGGTGCCGTCGCGACGCAAGAAACTGGCGCCTGCGCTCTCTTCGCCGCCAAAGCAGCAGGAGCCGTCGAACAGTCCGGGTGCGAACCACTTGAAGCCTACAGGAACTTCCGACAGCCGCCTTCCCAACTTCTTCACCACGCGATCGATCATGCTGCTGCTGACCAGCGTCTTGCCCACGACCGCGCTGGCCGGCCATTGTTCGCGATGGCCCAGCAAGTACTGAATCGCCACCGCCAGGTAGTGATTCGGATTCATCAGCCCGGCCGACGGCGTCACGATGCCGTGACGATCGGAATCCGTATCGTTACCAAACGCCACCTGATACTGATCTTTAAGATGAACCAGACGCGCCATGGCGTAGGGACTGGAGCAATCCATGCGGATCTTGCCGTCATGATCCACGGTCATGAAAGAAAAGGTGGGATCGATGACTGGATTGACGATTTTGACGTCGAGCCCGTAGACGGAGTTAATCGGCTCCCAATAAGGACGCGAGGCGCCGCCCAGCGGATCGACTCCCAGGTTCAGCTTTGCCGAACGAATCGCGTCCATGTCAACGACATTCTTCAAGTCGTTGACATACGGCATCACGAAATCTTCCTGATGAGTTGTCGCCGCTTTCATCGCCTGCGACAAAAGCACGCGCTTAACCCCGGCGTTGTTGGCCCGCAGCAGTTCGTTGGCGCGGTCTTCAATCCAGCCGGTCACGTCGGTATCGGCTGGGCCGCCGTTGGTGGGGTTGTACTTGAAACCGCCGTCCTCCGGAGGATTGTGCGACGGCGTAATTACGATGCCGTCGGCGAGATGATCGTTGCGACCGTGGTTATAAACCAGGATGGCGCGCGAGATAACCGGCGTCGGGGTGAAGCCGTCTTTCTCCTGAATGATGGTCTCGACATTATTTGCGGCCAGAACTTCCAGCGCGGTGCGCTGCGCCGGCCCTGACACCGCATGCGTATCTTTGCCCAGGTAAAGCGGGCCGTCGGTGCCTTGTTTCTTGCGATATTCACAGATGGCCTGGGTGATGGCCAGAATGTGGGCTTCGGTAAACGTGCTGTGCAGCGGAGAGCCCCGGTGTCCGCTGGTGCCGAAGATGACCATCTGGTTGGGATCGTTAACGTCGGGCCGCTTCTCGTAATAGTCGCGCTCCAGTTGCGCAAGATTTACCAGCAATTCCTTGGGCGCCGGTTTGCCCGCCAGCGGAGATATTGTTTCCTGAACTTTGGTTTCAGTCGCCATGATTGAGTCCTGTATTTATCTTAGCGCTATCCTGCTGCCGCTTCGACGTACTCACGGACCTCAGGTTGAGCGGTTACTGCATCCAACGAGGCCCGCGTGTCTACACGGAAGCCATAGGTAATGGCCGCGGCCAGCGCGCTGGCTATGGCCAACCAGATCAGCAGCGCGGGAATGCCAATCTGAGCCTTGAGTATAGGGAAAAAGAAAGTCCCCAGCACCGCCCCTAACTTAGCCATCGACGCCGCAAATCCTGCACCCGTAGCGCGAATCGCCGTGGGAAACGTCTCCCCCGAAAGCAGATACGTAGTGGCGTTCGGGCCCATGTTCATAAACAAATTGAACACCATAAATCCGCCGAAAATCATTCCCATGTGACCATCGGACACCCACGGAAATAATGTCGACGAAGCCACCATCACCAGGCCTAAGGCCATGCCTAGGAAGCCTGCAATCTGCAGTGTAATCCGGCTCAAGTAGCGCACCAGAACAATCGCCAGCATGAAGCCGACCACCAGCAGCATATCGACCGCCGCCGCGCCTTCGGTGGCTCCCATATCCTTGGCGATAAAACTGGAAGTGGTGCCCAACGCCATCGCCGCCATGATGGTTGGGGTAAAGATGCCGATGCCGTAAGTCGAGATGTCCTGCAGGAACCACGGTACCGAAGCAAAGATGGTGCGCCGGAGGCAGCCTTTCTTGAACAACGACGCGAACGACGTTCCACACGGGGCAACCGGAGAATTCTGGGCGTTCAACGTGATAGGCGCTTCCAGCAAAGCGCTGGCCGCATGAGAAGCCTGCTCATAGTTGCCGCGAGCCAGGTGCCAGCGCACGCTCTCCGGCAATCCGTCGCGCATGATAACGACCACGACGGCAGGCAGCACGCCAAAGGCAAGCATCAAGCGCCACGCATTCAGGGAAGGATCAGCCTTCAGAATCAGCAGGCCAACCAGGACCCCCAGAAGCGAGCCCAGCGCCTGAAAGGCAAAGGCGCCCACGATCAGCCGGCCCCGCAAGCGGGTGGGCACGCTCTCCGCAATGTACGAGACACCGATGGGGTAGTCCGCCCCGATGCCGATGCCAAGAAAGAAGCGGAAGACGATCAGCGACGCCGGATTCCAGGCCGCAGCCGAGGCAGCGGAGAAGACTACAAAGAGGATGATGTCAACCATGAACATCCCTTTGCGTCCGATGCGATCGGCGACTTGTCCAAAGACCAGCGCACCGAAGAATGCTCCGGCAACCGCCGCCACGGCCACCAGACCCTTGGTAGTGGCGTTCATGTGGAAGTCGTGGGCGATCAGGGGCAGGGCGACTCCGATGATGAAGAAGTCGAAGCCGTCCAGCAGCACACCCATCGCCGACAGGATCCAGACCTTGCGCTGGGTGCGGGTGAACGGAGTGTCGTCCAGATGCTGCTCGAAGGACTTTAGGGCCGAAATTACGGTGCTCATTTTGGAGAAACTCAGGGCGCAATGGGCCGTTTTTCAAGTGTTGAGGATTTTAGCGGTGCCAACATTAAAAAGGTATGAAAAAGTGTGTTGCGCCGGTTCAGCGGGGGTTTTGAAGGAGCGTAGCTTTAGGCACGCCGTGGGAAGTCGTTATATTTTTTTCACCTCGAACCGGCTTTACAGGCTGCCAAAAAACTCGCTGGACGTAAAAGCTCGGCCTTCAGAGACTGTGTCGCGAGTGGAAAGAAAGGTTTTTTTGGAACAAACACTCGGAATAACAAGTCAGACTAGCCGCAACGCGGCGGGATGAAGTTAGCCGGGGCGCGTAAGCCCCCGGGAAAGTGGGAAATAGTCGTGAGCCGCAGAGCGGCGACACCACTTGCGACACAGTCTCTTCAGGCCGGCGTCTGGGTTCGTTTTTTGGATTCCGAGCCGGCGGCTGAAAAGTCGGGAAAGCAGATTCCTCGCGGGCTGAAGCCTGCGAGGAATGACCAAGATGAAGGGCCTGTACGGCGCACCTAAAGGCGCGCCCCTTCAAAAACACGTCGAACCCGACTTTTTCAGCGGCCTGTAAAAGCCGGGCCCTGATACAAACCTCACTTCAATACGATTTTTGGAACACTTCTAGAACCGATCATGGGCGCAAGCCACGCCTTCGCCCATGATCCAGCCAGCCCGTCACTCGTGGCTTTGCGGAGCGTTGCCCTTCAGCCGATAGACCATGCCGGTCTTGGTTGTGCCCAGCGAGATCCAGTTTTCCACGTCTCTCTGCAAGGTAATGTAAAACTGCTCCAACAGCTTTCGCGTCTTGTCGTGAACGTCATTGGCCCGCTGGAATTTTGCCTGGAAGGCGAATTCTCCCACCAGCGGCATATGCTCGCCCCGAGTCCGCCACAGCGACACATCGCATTTGGCCACGACGCCTTTGCCGAAGTCCAACTGGCCCAGCGGCAACAGCACTTCCTCCACGATGCCTTCATTCACCAGGCTGATCTTTTCGTCGTCATCTTTCTTTAGATCAGCAAGCGCCGGGAACACGCGGGCAAGCGTTCCCATAGCCATGGCGGTTCCTTCGTGCATCTGGCTGAGACCGAACTGGCAATTATGCGAATACAGAAGGCGATATCCGCCGATCGCATCCTTCAGGGGCAGCACTTCCGCCTTGAACTTGATCTGATAATTCCCGGCAATTTTAGGCCGCACGTCGATTGCAGCGGCGGCTTTCTCATCGGGATGACGAAACTTGAAGACAATCTCTGGATCGCCCACCGGAAAGCCGTCTACATAGCTGATGCGACGGCGCAAGATGAAAGCGCTGTTGTACAAGCGGAAGTCGGAGGTGTCGCCGAAAAGAATCTCCCGGATCTCGGGCCGGAGCCCGGTCTGCGGTGCCGCGATAAAACCTACTTTCAGCTTCTTCGCCGAGCGCTCTACCAGCTTGCCGAAATCGCGAAAGCTCTCGACCGAGACGAAGCGGTCCGGCTTCAGAATCAGCTTGGCTTCAAGATACTGAACCGTATCCTGCGGATGGCCATCGCTGTAGCCGGACTTTCCGGCGCCGCTGTCCGGCCGCGCGTCGGCCAAAATTCCGTCGTCGGCCCCTTGGTCAGGCTTGGCTGCCTTCTTCTTGAGCTTCAGCTTGACCTCTTTATTTTTCTTACCCTTGTTCTTCTTGTCTTTCTTGACGTCTTTTGCCATGGCAAACGCCTCCCCTAAATTGGCGTTCACGCATTATTCACCTTCCCGCGGCTACGCGATACTGGAAAAACTTCTAGGTTTCGCATCGAAATCTCGGAAGACGCAGCGTGCAATAGGACAGCGCGGTTTTGGCAGAATCTTCTTGACCAGGTGAGTCTGGGCATTCCCGAAGAGAAGGCAGGGCACGATCGCATTGAAACTGACTTGAACGGCGCATGCGCGGGAGGTTCCACCAAGGGCACAGCCGCAAAGAAAGCAGAAGACACTGTCGTGCCACAGCCGGCCACTATCGCAGGCACTGATGTGGGAAAAGCGCCGATATGGTGATTATCCGCTTGACGAGTGTCAGGAATTGAATAGCATTGCTTCTGTTCTTAAGCCCCTTCCTAAATGGAAAGTCGATCAAGGTTGGCGACAGCGTTGGCGCCGCGCGACGACGGGCCTCGTTCCCGGGAACGAAAGCGTATCGGCGTTACGGCCCTGCGATGAGCCTGAACCTCAAGTTCTAATGTTGCCAGTCATACCCGAACGTTCTTATCGGCTCGGCATTTTCTGTAGATAAATTGATTCTTGGAGGCGAGGTCGATGAAAAGACTTACCGGGTTCTTGCTGGGCGGATGTTTGCTGTTTGGCGGGCTCAGTACGATGTTGGCGCAGGACGCCGTCATGCAGCCGCCCAAAGTGCTCCAGATCATCCGCGAATTTGTGAAGCCGGGCAAATCCGGCAGCCTGCATGAGGCAACCGAGAGCGGCTTCGTGAAAGCCTTCCAGGCTGCCAAGTGGCCAACTCACTACCTGGCGGCGGATTCCATGACAGGCGTCTCGCGATCGCTGTTTTTCGTGGGCTACGATTCCTTCGACGCGTGGGAGAAGGATTCCCTGGCCGGCCAGCAAAATCGAACCCTCTCGGCCGCACTGGATCGTGCCGCCATCGCGGACGGCGATCTGCTGGAATCTACCGAATCCAGCGTGTTCGTTTATCGTGAGGATTACAGTCTGCGGGCACCGGTTAATATCGCGCAAATGCGCTATTTCGAGATCCAGCGTTACAAGATTCGTCCCGGACACGAAAAAGACTGGGAGACTCTGGTGAAGATGTACGTTACCGGCTACGAAAAGACCGTGCCCACGGCCCACTGGACGACGTATGAAAGCATGTATGGCGCGAATAATGGCGGGGTGTACATTGTCGTTACTCCGATGAAATCGATAGCGGAAGTTGATCAAAACCTCGCCGACAGCAAGAAGTTCATGGCCGCCATGGGCGAGGACTGGATGAAAAAGGTGGAAGAGCTGGCGGCAGCTTGTCTGGAGTCCAGCCAAACCAACTTATTCATGTTCAACCCGAAGATCAGCTATGTCTCGGATGATTGGATCAAAGTCGATCCATCCTTCTGGAAACCGAAGCAATAGTGCCGCACAATCCTGCGGCGGAGCCGTCTGCCGCAGGCGCGGAACAGCTGAGCCCAGGATGGCGCGGGCCCTCTAAATCGCGCCGCTTTTGCGCCAGTTGCGGTGGCTGGAGCTGCAGGCGGAATCCTGGGTCAGGTGGAGAATTGATCTGAGTCCCAAGGGTGTCTGGTGCTAGCTCGGCTTGGAACAAATTGGTGGAATCAAACCGACGGTGAGGTGTCTCAGTTCAAATTAAACTCTGGCGCTGATTCGCACATTCGAACCGCACCAGCCGCGCAGCGGCGTTATTTGTGTTAAGGAAACCCTGATTAAGTCTAATATTTGAAGGGGACGGCCTGTCAGGCCGTCCGTAAGTGCGCAAAATCATGTCGGCTTTAGCCGCTGAGGAACTTTGCCTACACTTAATCAGCCCATCCTCAGCCGTGGGAGTGAGCCCGCGGGTCAAGTGGAAAAAAGTTTGTGAGCAGCGACAGAGCCCTTTCAGGCGCGACACATGAAGGTGTCGGCTACGCCAGCTCCAACTCAATCTTCTTGGCATCCCGATCCAGCGTGGCAATGCGAAAGCTGCGAATCTGTCCGGCGTGAACCGCCTCCGGTTTGGGTGCGCCACCGGCAGGCGCAGCCCCCTTCCAGCGCGCTTGCAGCATCGAGCTTAGCGAAGACAAATCCGCTTTCGCGTCTGACTTAGCCTCTTCCTTAGCCGCGGCCTGGGCCTTAATCCGACACGGCGCATGGATTCCTTCACCTAATTCCACCCGTGCTTGCCCGGCGGCTTCCTCGATGATGCGACCAGTCACCACGTCACCCTGGCTGTGTTCGGCAATGTATTCATCCAGGCTGGTAGGAATCAGTTGTTTCATGCTGAGCCGCAGCAGCCGCCGCTCGGGGTCAACCGCCAGCACTTGTGCTTTCACCGTTTGCCCAACCTTCAACACGTCCTGTGGATGGTTGATGCGCTTCTCGGCGCTGATTTCGCTGACGTGCACCATGCCTTCGACGCCTTCAGCCAGTTGCACAAACGCTCCAAACTTGGTGATGCTGGTGACCGGCCCCTCAATCGCCGCGCCCGCTGGAAATCGTTGCGCCACATCCACCCAGGGATCGCCCAGCGCCTGCTTCAGTCCCAGCGACATCCGCTGTTCGCCAACATTCACCCCCAGGATGACGACCTCCACGGTGTCACCGGTATTCACCAGATCGCTGGGCTTCCGCACTTTTTTCACCCACGACATTTCCGAGATGTGGACCAGCCCTTCGATTCCGGGCTCCAGTTCGACAAACGCTCCGAAGTCGGTGGTGCGAGTGACCGTGCCGCGCACCCGCTCGCCGGTCCGATACTTTTCGGCAACCGAATCCCACGGGTGCGGCTGCAGCTGTTTCATGCCTAGCGAAATGCGTTGCTTCTCCGCATCGATCTTGAGGACTTTGGCTTCGATCTCCTGCCCAACCGTAAGCACGTCGGCAGGCTTGTTGACCCGACCCCACGAAATATCCGACACATGCAGCAAGCCATCCACTCCGCCAATCTCAACGAAAGCGCCATAATCGGCAAGTGTGCGAACCGTGCCCACGACGACGTCGCCTTCCTTCAGTTCCTCGTACTTGCGCTGCTTGCCGGCGCGCTCTTCTTCTTCGGCCACGATGCGCCGGTCCACGACAACGTCTTCGTCCGCGGTATCCAGCTTGATGATGCGGCAGCGAATCTCCTGCTCCACCAACTTTTCCATCTCGGCCGCATCGCGAACTCCGCTGCGCGAGGCCGGCATGAAAGCTCGCACTCCCACATCGACACTGAAGCCGCCTTTGATCAGGCCGGTCACGGTGCCCACGATGGTCGACTTCTCGGCAAACGCCCGCTCGAGAGAGGACCAGTCGGTGGGCCGCGCAATCTTAAAGCGCGTAAGTTCGTAATAGCCTTCCGGATCGCGACCTTTCACTGTGACCGGAATCTTGTCGCCGGGCTTGGGCGTTTCGCCCGTACCTTCGAACGCTGCCAGCGGCAGGATGCCTTCCGTTTTGTAGCCAATGTCGAGCAGGACCGACTCGGCGTTGACGGTGACCACGGTGCCTTCCAGTTGCCGGCTACCGTCTTCAATTTTGTGGGAGTGGCTCTGCTCGAACTGCGACAGCAAATCGGCGAACGACTCGTTAGCTTCGGCGCTGGGTTGCGATTCAGAGTTAGGTTGGGATTCAGGGTTGCTTGGATTGGACATGAAGACGCTACAGCCTCGCGGTCGGATACATTCCCAATCAGGATATCACCGGGCGGCGCGTGGTCGGAAAGACTTAGTATGGGCGACGATCAAGTCCCGCACTGCGGGACGGGAACAAGATAGCCCAGCGCTTCAGCGCTGGGTAGGCTGCCGTGTCGGGTCGAGCCCCTCGGGGGCGGCACAACTGGAAGTCGAACAATCCAGACAGTGTGAGAATTAACCTTGCATTTCGGCATTAGATTGCGAAGCTCGAAAATCAAGCGCCGCAGGCGCGGAAGAGCTTAAGCCCAGCATGGAGCTGAAGGCGGAGTGCTGGGTAAAGTCGGAAATGAAGCTGACTCCCGTAGGGACGGCAGAACTTCCCCCAGCCCAAGCTTCCCGCCTGCAAGAGTTACCATCCAAAATGTTACGGAGGTCTGGAAATCATGATCCGCAAACTGAAATCCGGCGAGTATCGTCTTTACTCGCGCAAGAAAGATGCCAAGACCGGCAAGCGCCGCAACCTGGGAACCTTTGCCAGTCGCGAAAAAGCCGAAGCCCACGAACGCGCCGTGCAATACTTCAAACGGCATTAGCCTGCAGGTGTGCGAAATCGCCAAGCGGAGCCAGGAACCTGCGGTCTTTATGACCCACGCGAAACCGAGTCCGCGCTACAATATCCACTATCGGCGAGGATGCTATGGCGACAACGACCCGGCCACAGATCACGGTTGACGAGTATCTGCACAGCAGCTACAGCCCTGATCGCGATTACGTCGACGGAGAGCTGCAGGAGCGCAACGTGGGCGAATTGGATCATGCGGAGGTGCAGACTGCCTTGACGACGTGGTTTCGGAACCACGACAAGGAATGGAGCATTCGCACCGTAGTGGAACTGCGGATACGAGTATCGCCGACCCGCTTTCGTATCGCTGACATTTGTCTGATTTCGCGTAACGCGCCGGTTGAACAGGTGCCGCAGCATCCTCCGCTGGCCATCATCGAGGTGCTCTCACCCGAAGACCGAGTGTCCCGGTACCAGCAGCGACTTGATGACTATCGCCAGATGGGTATTCGCCACATCTGGGTCGTCGATCCCCAGACCCGCCGCGGCTATGACTGCTCCACCGGAAGTTGGATCGAAACCAACTCCTTGGCCGTCGAAAATTCTCCCATCGCGGTCGATCTGTCCGTGATCTTCGCTGATCTCGACTAAGTCGCTTTCGAAGAGGTTGGAGATGCGATGATGCTCCTAATCTCGCGTCGCCAGAATTCCCAGTCTGCCTCCCATATCCGCTCCCTTGGCAGTGAACGGTTCAGGCGAACAGCCGTGATGGGCCGAGTGGAAGCGCAAGCCGGCGCGCTCCACCAGGCGCACCAGCTCGGTCGCCGAATAGAGCCGAAGCGACGCAGTCTTCTCGCCGCTCCCAGCCGGCCCACTCCAATACCAGCGGATACTGTTTCGTCCCGCGACCGCATCGAACTCCGTTTCTTCGAGCACCACGGTCCCATCCGGCAGGCGGAAGCCGGACTTGGTTCCGCGCGAGAAGTTCAGAATTGCCAGGTCGCGATGCATGGTTTCGATCAGGACCAGGCCGCCCGGCCGTATCGCCGCACCCAGCGTCCGCAGAATGTTGAGATCATTCTCTTCCGTCCCGTAGCCTAGAGAGGAAAAGATATTCAGGGCTGCGTCGAACCCGGTTTCCGGCAGCCGACTTCGAAGATCATGTTGCAGGTAGCGAAGCTGCCGGGCAGGCAAGTCTCCACGAGTTCGCTCAGCTTGCGTTAGCAAATCTTTCGACTGATCGACGCCGAGCACCGTGGCGCCACGTTGCGCCAGCGGCAGCGAGATCCGCCCATAGCCACACGGCGCGTCCAAGACCCGACTTCCTTCGCGCAGAGCAAGCAAGCGCCAAAGGTCTTCCACTTCCTGAGCAGTTCTCTCTGCGGGAGTGTATTCACTCCAGATGCGTAGGTATTCGTGATCGAAAAAGTTTTTCCACCACTCCGTCATAAGAGACGCACATCGGAAGTCCGAACGCTTCCGCTAATATAGTTGATTCTCGGCAGAGAGCAGGAGCAAAACAGGCAAACTCCCAAGGCTGCTCAAAATCCTGGCGAGTCAGGTTTGTGTCAGGGCACCACTTCAGTCGTGCCGTAGCCGCGCTTCAAAACCACGGCTTTAGCCGCTGAGGGTAAGGGCCGAAACCCGAAGCAGAACGAAGGTTGTCGGCGGGCTCATATCAGGGTTTACTTCAGGCGATGTACGAGACAGCTCTTAATACCGTGTATTCCTATTTCCCCGCCTTGGTCCACTGATCCACCCAGCCATTCACCGTCTGATACCACAGCCGGCTGTTTTGCGGCTTCAGCACCCAATGGCCTTCGTCGGGGAAATACAGCATCTTCGACGGAATCCCCAGCCGCTGCACGGTGGTAAATAACTGGAAGCCCTCGGACACGTCGAGCCGATAGTCGAGCTGCCCGTGCACCACCAGGATCGGCGTCTTGAAGTTTGTGGCAAACATGTGGGGTGACCACTTGTTGTACAGCTCGCGATTCGTCCACGGAGTGCCTTTGAATTCCCACTCGTTGAACCACAGCTCTTCCGTCGTGCCGTAGGCCGATTGCGTGTTGAACATGCCGTCATGCGACACCAGGCACTTGAAGCGCGTGGTGTGACCTTCAATCCAGTTGATGGCGTAGCCGCCGTAACTGGCGCCCAGCGCGCATTCGCGGTCCTTGTCGATGAACGGATAGGTCTTCTCCGCGTAGTCGAGACCGAGCATTAGGTCCTGATACGGCGGGCCGCCCCAGTTGCCGTTGATGGCGTCGATAAACTTCTGTCCATAGCCGGTCGAGCCGTGGAAGTTGATCATCACGATTACGTAGCCGTTGGCGGCGAACAGCTCGGGATTCCAGCGATACGACCAGTCGTCGCCCCACGCGCCTTCCGGCCCGCCGTGGATGAGGAATTTCACTGGATATTTCTTGCTGGCGTCGAAGTTAGGCGGCTTGACCATGAACCCCTGTACTTTTTCCTTGATCGCACCGTTGAACCAGAACGATTCCAGCGGCTGCATCTGGACTTGCGACAGCACGGAATCGTTCAACTTCGTTACCACCTGACCTTTTGACAGCAGGCAATCGGGAATGCTGTAGGCGTTCGGTGGAATCGCCATCCTACATTGTGGGAACTCCAGCGCAGCGCTGTAGATTTCGTTGGGCGCAGCAACCGACATGCGATCGAAAACCAGCATCTTGCCGTCGGGAGTCGGCGTGGGACTGTCGTTGAATCCCGCCACCAATTCCTGCGGCCAGGGATTTTGCGCGCTTACATCGATCTTGTAGATCGGCGACATGCCTTCATTTTCGGCGGTGAAATAAATCGTCTTCGAATCCGGCGCCCATGCCATGGAATCGACCCAGCGATCCCAGTTAGGCGTCAGGTCGGTGATCTTGCCCGTCGCCCGCTCATACAGCATCAGGCGGAAACGGTCGCTCTCATATCCGGCCCGCAATTGCGAGCGGTAGGCAATGTATTTGCCGTCGGGCGAATACATGGGGGTGCTGTCGCTGCCTGGATTGGTGGTGATCTTCTTCGGCGCTCCGCCGGTTACCGGCACGATGAAGATATCGCTGTTGGTGCTGGTGGCCTGCACCTGATCGATGTTGCTGCTATAAGCGACCTCTTTTCCATCCGGCGAAAACTGATATTGGTCCTGCCCGCCCAGGCTGAATGGCGGAACGTCATGCGCGCCCGGCGTCAGATCGCGAGCCACTCCTCCGTCGGCCGAAACCAAGAACAGGTGACTGTACTTGCCGTCCCAATAGTGGTTCCAGTGGCGAAACATCAGTTGCGTGAAAATCTTGGCCTTCACCTTCGACTTGGCGACTTCGTCATCGCGTTGTTTGTTGCAGGCGTCGTCGCGGCAGTCGGGCCAGACAGAGGAAATAAATAGGATGCTTCTGCCGTCGGGCGACCATAGACCGCCGGAAGCTTCGGTCGAGATCGTGGTCGCTTGCCGCGCCTGGCCCGTCAGCATGCCGCTGGAGGTATCGAAGTCCTGCACCCAGATTTGCGATGCGCCGTCCTTCGACGACTCGAACAGCACGCGCTTGCCATCGGGCGCGAAGCGAATGCGGTCTTCGCCCGGCCCGGTGGCCGGAGTGAGTCGCCGCGCTTCGCCTCCGCTCACGGCGACAATCCACAGATGCGGCTTGCGCGTGTTTTCGTCGAGGTTGACGTCGACCGCGGAAAACGCCACCCACTTACCATCAGGCGAGATAATGGGCTCGCCCACCCGCTTGAGCTGCATCATGTCTTCGAAGGTGAAAGGACGCTTGCTTTGCGCAAACCCGGTGAGCGAACAGCAGATCAGGAAAAGAAAAATACGGCGTAGCATGAAGCCTCCATGCGCACATGCAGTTTCGGCAGCCGCGAAAGCGGCCCTGGAAAGCAACCGGAAAGGTGATGAGCGGGTGCGCGTCAAGAATCGCAAAAGACTGGTTAGTCTAAACCAACGGAATGCACAGGCAAAATGGCGGGGAAATCGAAGGATGGTTAGCCAAGGTTTGCGGCAAACTCGATGGCCATTTCAGAATGGACATGGTTGAAACCGCAGATCCCTCCGCTCCGCTTCGCCACGGTCGGGATGACAAAGCTATCGGAGGAATCTGCCTTTTGCCAAGTGCCAACTGCCAAGTGCCAATTGCCAATTGCTAATTGCCAACTGCTAATTGCTAATTGCTAACCGCTTCCTTCTCCCACGGCACTGAAAACTGCCGCTCGATTTTCTCCCGATAGCACGGGCCGGAGTTATACGTACAGAAGGGATACAACTTCCCGTCAGGCGTTGCGTAGTGGATCACGCAGCGTTTCACCCGCTCGATGTCGTAGTTGTAGGCATCCTGAAAATGCATGCCTGCCACCAGCAGCGTGCGATAGGTAAACGTTCCGTCTTTACCGTCGCGGCCCAGCTTCTTGTTCGTTAACCCTTGCAAGGTTTGCAGGAACTTCGTGAACGTGAGTCCCGGTGGCGCCAGCTGCGGCTTGAAATGCTTTTGCAGCTTATTCCAGGCTCTCATCTTGCTGTAGAACTTGAAGCGAGCCTTGCTGGCCGAGCGCGAAAGCTCTTCCATGTCCTGCAGCATATTTGGCACATCGACGAACTGGGTAATCGGTACGGCCTGCTTCGATTTCTCATCGACAAAGAAATAAGTCCCCAGCGAGCAATGCGGGTGTGCCGAGATGGTCGGCACTCCGGTGCCGCGTAACGCTGCCGTCAGCTTCGAGAATGGAGTAACGCAGGCCAGCGGAAACCAGTCGGCGCGCGGGTCGGTAATGCCGGTTTGTTCGCTGACACAGCGCGCCAGATCGGACAGGGTAAAGCGCTTGGCCAGCAGCTCATGTTTGGCGATGCGGCCGGTGAAGGCCACCGGCTGAAAGCTGATACCTGAAACGGTGTCGATATTTTCAATCGCGACCCGTACAATGTCGCCGATCTGATGATCGTTCAGTCCCTTCACGATGGTTGGGACGAAGACGATCTTCATGCCGGTAGCGCGGCAATTCTCGATGACCTTCATCTTGGTCTCAAGCAGCGCTTTCCCGCGCACCCGGAGGTAGATGTCGTCGGTCACACCGTCGAATTGCAGGTAGAGCGTGGCCAGTCCAGCCTCTTTTGCCTTCTGTGCGAATTCAAGATTCGCCAACTCGATGCCGTTGGTCGCAGCTTGAATATGGGTGAATCCCATCTCGCGCGCCATGGTGAGAATTTCGAAGAATTGCGGATGGACCGTCGGCTCGCCGCCGGAGAATTGCACCACACGGCCATCGACCGGCCGCTCACCGCGCAACGTCGCCAGCATCCCGCGAATCTGTTCCAAGTCAGGCTCGTACAAATATCCGGCGGTGTTGGCATTGGCGAAGCATACCGGACACGTCAGGTTGCAGCGGTTGGTGAGATCGACGTTGGCCAGCGCCGTGTGCGACGTGTGCATGCCGCACAGACCGCAATCGTCAGGACAGGACTTGCCGCCCTCCACCTGCGGATTCGACAGGCCAAGGTTGTCGCCAAAGTTCCACTCCTCCATCTTGAGATAGAGCTCAACGTCGCTGAACACGATGTCGCGGAACTCGCCATGCTCGACGCAGCGCTTCTGCATCACAACTTTGCCGTCTTCGGCAAAAATGTCAGCCACGATTACCTTGTTGCATTCCGGGCAGAGCGATTCGGTCTGCTTGGGCAAACCTTTTTGCAACGGCTGGATGCGCGCGCCGGTGTAAGTAACTTCCGGCTGCAGGATGTGGAGTCCAGGGCGCTTGGATGGCGACGAACGATGGCTCGGAGTGTCGCTGGGCAACTTCGGGAACGTAACTTCCGGCGAAAACGTCTGGGTGCTCACAGTCTTAATCACCTCGGAGAGTGGAATGGGCGCAACGGCGGATGAATGGAGATGCACTAAAGGGATAGGAAAGACACACCGCCGCGCTCCTCATGCTGAAATTGTCGTCCCTATGAGTAACGCGCGCAGTGCTCTGTCTCACGCGTGTGAGTGAAGCGGGTCGGCAGTGAACGGCTGTATCCGAGTTTGGACGGCTTAAATCAAGCCGTGAACGGAGGCAGCTTTTGCGAATTACTTCGATTCGCTACAGGTGTCGATCACGATCTCGATGCGGCGGTTCTTCTGCCTGCCCTCAGAATCGTCCGAGCCATCCGGCCTGGTATTGGGAGCAACCGGATTGCGCTGGCCGAGTCCTTCGACTGGCGTGCCTTCCGGCACGTAACCATGATTCACCAGCCAGCCTCGCACGGTGGTGGCCCGCTTCTCGCTGAGCATCTGGGTATAGCTATCGGAACCCGCGGCATCGGTGAAACTTTCGATGCGTACCGGATGCTTGCCGGCCTTCGCGATCGTCGGCCCCAGCGCATTCAGAGTTTGGCTTGCATCCGGATTCAAGGTCCAACGCCTGGGCTGGAAAAGCGCGTCATCAGCGACGGTCAACGTGGTGGAGCATTTTGCGTCCACCTGCTGGATCGCCCCGGCACCCTTCACGATGGGCGGACCCGAAGCCTTATGCTGGGCCGCCCGAGGCTCGTTGATGGGCGCGGTCTGCACCGTGTCCTGGGATGACTGCGTCTGAAGGACTGCGCAAGCGAGGCTGACCCCCACAAGGAAGATGGAAGCTAATGCGATTCGAGCAAAGTGCGAGACCAAGATGAAAAGAATACGAGCGAACATGAGATTCCTACGTTGACTTGCCATGAATCGGACGAGAACGATGACAGCTCGAACTTAGACGACAAGACGATGACTCTACAATTCTATCTGGCTCTCTGAGACGCCCGGGCAGAAAGGTCGAGGTTGGGGACGATTAGGACGGACGACGATCGAGTCCCGCCCTGCGGGACGGCGACAAGATAGCCCAGTGCTTCAGCACTGGGTAGGCTGCCGGTCTGAAATTTGAGCCCCTTTAGGGGCGGCACACCGGGAACCCGGCAGAATACTGAGAGCCTTGAACCGGGACTGACTGCCAGGCAGAACTCACCCCGTCTCTTTAGGCACAGCTTTAGCTTGCCTCCGCGGCGTAGAATCATGTTCGTCTTTCCGAGTGCAATCCAGCTGGCCAGGGAGGCCGTATGGGCAAGAACTCCAAGAAGAAGCATGCAGGCAACTTCGCACTGGAGGCGATCGACGATCCTGCGAAGAAGGGAAGCGCCGCTCCAGAGTTCACCAAGAAGGATTACGAACGCGAAATGGCTCGGCTGCAGGTTGAGCTGGTCAAGTTGCAGGATTGGGTGAAGGCGACCAAAGCGCGGGTGGTGATTTTGTTTGAAGGCCGCGATGCCGCCGGCAAGGGTGGAGTCATCCGGCGCATCACCGAGCGCGTCAGTCCGCGGGTATTTCGCGTGGTCGCGATGCCGGCTCCCACCGAGCGCGAGAAGAGTCAGATCTATTGGCAACGATACATCGAGCATCTTCCGTCAGGCGGAGAAGTCGTCATCTTCGATCGCAGCTGGTACAACCGCGCCGGGGTCGAGTATGTCATGGGCTTCTGCAATAAGGACCAATACCAGAAATTCCTGCAAGGCTGTCCGCAGGTGGAAGCCAGCCTGATCTCCGACGGCATTACGCTGCTGAAGTATTGGCTTGAAGTCAGCGAGAAGGAACAGCACCGCCGCTTCCAGCAGCGCATCAAGGACCCGACCAAGCGCTGGAAGCTCAGTCCCATGGATCTGGAATCGCATCGCCGCTGGTACGACTATTCACGGGCGCGCGATGCTATGTTGGCTGCCACCGACACCGCTCTGGCTCCGTGGTACATCGTTCCCTCCGACGACAAGAAACGTGCCCGGCTCAACTGCATTGCCGATATATTGAGCCGGATTCCGTACGAGGAGACTCCCTACACGCCACCCAAGCTGCCTCCGCGCCAGAAGCCGAAAGGCTACGAGGAGCCGAGACTGCAACACCAGCACGTCGCGCAGCGGTGGTGAGCACGCAGTGGATAGTGGATAGAAGCCAGATGGCTTGTTGGCATTCTTATATTTAAGATATGACTGCATTTCTTGGCGGTCACGTTTCGCCAGGCGGGAATCGAGTCCCGCGTTGCGGGACGGGAAGAAGATAGCCCAGCGCTTCAGCGCTGGGTAGACTGCATTCAATGGTTGAGCCCCTTCAGGGGCGGCACATGAGGGACCCATCTGGCTTGAGTTTTTGCGAAGACCGCAGCTCCCTCCGCTCGGACTGAAGTCCTCGGTCGGGATGACAATCTCGCAGGATCGAAAGCTGTAGTGCCAAACAAAACCGGCCGCATGCGCGACCGGCTCTTAACGATCCATTCACGATCCACGAACTAATCTCCGTACACCGCTTCCCGCTCTTCCACCGCTGGCTCGGCCGGCTTAATCCCGCCAATGTTGCCTAGCGGTACGAAGCCATCCTGGCTGACGGGTTTTTCGCCCAGCACGTGCTCCTTGTAGAGTGCCAGCATGCGGGCCTTCTCGGCTTCGGCTTTCACCTTCGCGTCGCGGGCCTGGAACTTCTCCTGACGCGCATTCTTGGCGATGCCCAGTTTGTCGAGGGTATCGTTGGCCTCGGCGTGAACGTGCTCGTCGACCAGCCTCAGCGTGTGCTCCGTAGTGTCAAGATTGACCTTCTTGCCGCCGGCAAAAATCTCGTGACGCCCGTGCTCTTCGTACCACTTTGTCAGAGTCGCGGTCATGTGCATCTTCTCTACGATATTGCGCCAGCCCACACCGGTGTTGTAAGCGCAGAAGCTGATCTCGCCTTCCTGCGTGGCATAGGGAATGATGCACTGCTCGGTGCGGCGGAAATCGTAGTTGAACAGGTCCTGGAACCACATGCCGGCCACGAACAGGAAGTTCCAGCGATCGCGGCGGCGCTTCTCAATGTCAGTCTCAGTGCGATCGCCGCTGACCTTGCCGTAGCTCTTGCCGGTCGCGCCGAAGGTCTTGTCGAACTTCTTCAGCAGATCGGCGAACTTGAAGTGCGTCGGCGACTTGAACGGATCGTAATTCTTCAGCAGCGCCAGGGTCATGCCGGCAATCGACATCCACTTGCCGCGCGCCGCGTCGTTCACCTTCGCGATATCTTTCGCGATGGTGTCGCCGTTGAGGAATGCCGTCACCGGGACCGCTTCTTTGGTTTCCTTGTCGATCATGACCGCCATGCCGACACCGCAATTCGGGTGGCAGCCGCAGCTTAGCGATCCCCAATCTTTATCGGGACCGTGAACCAGATCAGCCCAATCGGAAAAAGTGCTCATGAACGAGATGGGGAACCAGTCGCGGGTGGGCTCGCCCAGGCCTGTCTGATTCTTCACGTCGTGCGCCAGATGCGACAGGGTGTAGCGCTGTGCCTGGCGGCGCTCGTCGGTGATGGCCTCGTCGCGGCCGGTGAACGAAACCGGCTGGAACGACAGGAACGAGATGCGCTTGGGATTGTCGAGCGCGAACTGGATGATGCGTCCTACCTGCTCGTTGTTGAGGTCGTTGACGATGGTCACGACCGGCACAATCTCGACGCCGGCCTTGTGCAGATTCTCGATCGCCTGCAACTTCACGTCGAACAGATTGCCGACCAAACGATGCGAGTTGGCCGCGTTGCCGATGCCATCGAATTGCAAATACGCGTAGCGCAAACCTGCTTCGAACGCTTGCTTGGCGAACTCAGGACTCTTGGCGAACTCGATGCCGTTGGTCGCCGCCTGCACGCTGTTGTATCCCACTTTGCGGGAGTACGCCACCGCGTCGAGGAAGTAGGGTGACAACGTGGGCTCGCCGCCGGAGAACTGTACCGACATCTGGCGCCGCGGCTTGATGGTGATGGCGTTGTCGAGCATGGTCTTGATCTCGTCCCACGTCAGCTCATGCACGAAGCCAACCTGGTTGGCGTCCATGAAGCAGGGATCGCACATCATGTTGCAGCGGTTGGTCAGGTCGATGGTCAGCACCGATCCGCGGCCGTGCAACACGGTGCTCGAGCCGTGGTGATGCAACTTCTCATCGTTGTGGGCACGAATGTCGCGGCCGGGAAAGACATCTTCCAGGTGCTTGAAGAAGGCGGTGTCCATGGCCATCACGTCTTCGAAGTGGCCGTGGATGGGGCAATCCTTCACCATCAGGATCTTGCCGTCGCGCTCGATGATCTGAGCCTTGATCTCGCCGGCCTTCTCGTTCATCAGGACTTCGACGGGCAGCTTGCCGTCAAGAATCTGCTGGCGAATTTCAGGCACGCACTTGGGGCAGAGCGAGTCGGTGGCGCGCGGCCAGCCGAGTGGAGGCTTGGACTTCTGGTAAGACTTGAGCAACGGCTTATCGGACCACTTGGGCGTAAACGAAGGATTGGGATGAATACTATTCAGTTTGTCGAAGACCACCCACGCGCCCTTGGCCGCAACGGTGACAGCCTTTTCAACATACTTAATCGGTTTATGCATTTACGCCTCTAAAGTTAGGATGATGTTGACCCACCCCACGTGGGCCCGCACTCAAAGTTACCTGCATTTATAGGGTAATGACCCGAACCCGAAAGGGCCAAGCAGGATGGGCTAAATGGGCGGATTTAGCCGCTCAGCGGGACTATCGCACATTGAACGGTGACCTGCGTCACAGGTCTATGTTATTGAAAAACAAAGCTCTGCATCACGGACGACGCCCCTACAAAATCGGGTCTTGAGCCGGAAGAGTACTAGCATCAGTCTACGGTTTGAATCCGACGCTCTCCCACAGCGGAGCCGGCTCATAGAGCACGCCATCTGCGACCACCGAGCGCACGCTGCGGATGTTGTGGATGTCGTCCAGCGGATTGGCGTCGAGAACGTCCAGATCAGCGCGCTTGCCCACCTCTAAGCTACCGCTGTCGCCTTCGACCTTCATGGCGCGAGCCGGCACGATGGTTGCCGCCTGCAACGCTTCCATGGGCGTGAATCCAGCCTGCACGTAGAGCTCGATTTCGTGATAAACGGAAAATCCCGGCACCGCCTGATCGGTCCCGGCGACGATAGGTACACCCGCCCGGTGCAGGCCTCCAATCAGGTGTAACTCTTCCTGCACAATCTTTTGTCCCTCAGCGGCGAGTTGCGGCGGCAGGCCTCCATTGACCAGTTGCTCATGCAGTTCCGGAGCCACTCGCGCGATGCCGGGTTCCAATTTTTCCGCGGGCACGTCGGCGGAACGGAATTCCATCTCCATCAGCGCCATGGTGGGGTCGATGACGGTGTGATGTTGAGCCAAGAACCGCACCGCTTTCTGGGCAGCCTCACCGTTGACGTCCAGCGAACTCATCATCTTCAGGCGTTCGGGCCCGGTCGCTTTCTTCGAGTCGAAGTCCTTGGGCTGCAGCAGGTCCAGGATGTAATGAATGTGGTTGATCATGTCCATGCCGTCGTCGACGCCTTCGTAGGCATTCATCCCGTTGGGGATGTGGCCGGTGACGGTCATACCGACTTTGTGCGCATCGGCGCAGATGGCCTTAACGTTGTCGGGCTTGACCGAGCTATAGATCTTGATCTGCTGGAAGCCGGAGTCGTGATAGCGCGTCACCCAGGATTGCGCGTCGGCAGGCGAGTTAACGCGAGTGATGCCGATAGCGTAAGGACCGTCGCCATCGACAATGCCGGCCAGCAGCATGTGCGGCCCCAGCGCCTTGCCGCTATTGACGGCGTCGCGTACCTGAGTGATGAAGTCATACTCATTGCCGACATCGCGCACCGTGGTCACGCCGGCGGCGAGGTAGATGGGTCCCCACTCGACCTGCTCGTAATGAGCGTGCATGTCCCACAGGCCGGGGATGATGTACTTGCCAGCGACATCGATGCGTTGCGCATCGGCCGGCACTTTGACTGTGTTACTGGGGCCGACGGCAACAATCTTGCCTTCGCTGGTGACGACCGTCGCATCCGGGATGGGCGCTTTGCCCGTACCATCGATCACGGTTGCGCCGACGAAGGCGAAAGTTCCAGTGCGGCGGCCGGGAAGCTTCTGACTCAATTCGGTGAGAGCGGCCATCTCGTCGCGGGCAGCGCTAGCGACAAACTTGGCCAGGGCAGGCTCGTAGTCGTCGCGCACCGCCTCGAAGTGATCGAACTCGGCGTCGGTAGAGACCAGCGCGGCGAGATTGTTATTGCTGTCCATCCACAGCGTTTCCATGCCCCAGATCAGGCCTTGCACGGTGTAGCGTTCGACTTGGATGTTGTGGCCGCCGATGTCCATCGTCTCGGAACCACGATCCTGAATCTTGACTGCGCCGGAGGGCAGCGTCGCCAACTCCGCCGGAGAACCGTGAGTGCGCCAGTAGCGGACCAGCTCCATCTGCACCGCGACGGGAGAATATCCGGAGATCGTGAAAAAGCTGGCGGGCGTGGTGACGGTGCGGGTGTCCTTGCCCTGGCGGACGGCGGCACTGCTTCCGTTGATCGTGACCTCGGTATCGATATCGGACATGCGCGAGGTCTTGCCCTTAATGACGAAGCTCTGCGGCACATAGCCGTCGGAGGTGCGCAGAGTGGCTGTCAGCGGGACCTTGCTGCCGCGGTCGGTAAACTCGAATTCCGACTTCAGCGTAAGCGTGCTGCCTTCCGGTGTGATGGTGTACGTCTCTTCGCCGATGGGTTGCTCGAACTTGTGCAGACGGAACTTGCCGGATTCGGCTGAGGGAGTGCTGGTCTGGGCGAGCAGAATGGCGGGAACGACGGCAACAAGCAAAATACAAAGACGGCAGCGGCGATTCACGCGAACGATCCTCCTGGGACAAATAAGGTTACAGCATAGTTAAACGGAGTGGGGCGGCGAAGAGTTCCCTGCATTCTTGTTTCTTCGTGGGATTCGGTTCTGCAGGATCAGGGATGAGGCGTTGCGAGGCCGCGAAACGAAGCTGCTGGACAGTAGCAGGCTTCATAGCTGGCGGGATCCAGGGAACCAATTGCACAGTAAAAACCTCGCAGAGCATCCTCCGGTAGGGGATCGCTGGAGCGGGAAACATTGTAGAGCTTGAACCACAAGTTGCGAGCTTTCTCGTCGCTCTGGATTCGACTATAGATACTTTCCAAGCTATCAGCGTCGAGTGCAGGCTTCTTCCACTCCTTGGAAAACGTATATTCCTTTTCCCATCGTCCAGCATCGTTACGGCTGGCCTGATCGAGGTTGGTGAGGTAGTAGGTGGTCTGGTCGGCGAGCATTCCATCCGGGGTGAAGGATGCCACGCGAAAAGCCGGATTCTGGCCATAGATGGGCGAGATCGGGGGATTAATAACGATGAACAACGGACTGGTTCCGCTAGTGTTGAGCAGGCGAAAATCGTCAGCATGGGTATGGCCTGCCAGACTGGCGATTACTGTGCCTTGATATTTCTCCAGTAGCTCATCGAACTGCGCAGTCCAGGTGGGAACCCACATCGGAACGATGGCTTTGGAACATACTTGTGTGGTGCGCGCGGCAGCACCATGGGTGAGCGATAAATACTTCTGAATCGTCGCAAAGCCATCAATTCCCGGGGGAATATGAAACACCAGCCATACTTTTTCGTTGTCCTTTTTAGCCTGGCTAAGGCTGGATTCCAACCAGGTAAGCAGAGCGGGGCCTCCGGTGGCAGGCACGGAAGCACAGCCGTCCTGAAAGCTGGCGGCACGGTATTTGCTGGAGAAGAATACAGTATTCAGGCCGATAATGCGAACCCCGGAGACGACAGGGTGCGGCACGTTGTAGCTGCCAAGAGCTTGCCAACTGGCAAGGAATCCATCGTCGGCATGAGCAAGATCGCGGGCCAGTCCCGCCGTGTCGATCAGAAACATGCCATGGGGATGAATAGTGTAGTTTCCGCACTCTTCATCGTTATTGCCGATGGCCAGCAGGATCTCCGTATTGCCAAATCGCTGGCGAAACTCCAGCGCCAGAAAGTCGACAGTCTTGCGCACAAACGCGCGATAGTGCTCGCGATCCTTGTCGTGCATAGCCCTGGCGAAGCTGTCAGGAAAATTATGGGCGAGCAGATCGCCGGTAATCATGATGAAGGCTGGATGAGGCAGAGTTTTCTGCATCTGATCCAAAGCAGACTGCAACAGCCACCAATTGGTGTCCTGACCGTAGGGACTGAAGGCGGTGAGCTTGGACTGGTTCAGGATGGACTCCCACAGCGTGGGATTGGCAGCGGAAAGAGCGCTGACCAGGGCCGGGTCGGCCATGGGATTGAAGTGAATGTCGGAGGCGATAAGGAACTGGTTGGAAGGAGTGGCCGGCTTGGTTTGCGCCTGGGTCGTTGAAACCAGGAGCACTAAAACAAAAACTGACAGGTGAAGGATAGCCCACTTGCGGGGCGAACCAGGTTGGTTGGGGAGCATTGGCCTCGGTGCCTCAAATTTCCGTGAGATGGCGCTTAGAGGAATATACGGGATGAGGACGCGATCTTCGAGACTGTAGTGCGAGGGAGCGATATTTTTGGATAGCGGCGCGACACATTTCTGGTGCGATAGGGGTCCTTCGACTGCGTTCGGCTTCGCCTCACTCCGCTCAGGATGACAGAAGAAGAAGCAGGTCCCTCGACTCCGGCGGCGAAGCGCCGCCTACGCTCGGGATGACACCCGTTTTTTGCGGCGCTCAGGATGATACCCGTTTGTTGCGGCGCTCAGGATGACAACCATTTATTGTAGCGCTCGCTCGGAACGATACAGCAGAGGAGCTCTCGGGCGGATACATCAGGCGCCGGCGGCTTCTAGAATGCTCATCCTGAGCTTGCGAATGCCATCGTCGATCTGGCGCGAGCTGGTGCTTCCATAACCCAGAATCAGCCCGCTCCTGACCGGCGGTCTCAAGTAGCAACTGGACAAGGGCATCGCGGAAATGCCCCCTTGGGCAGCCTTCGTCGATACCGCAACATCGTTCGTGCCCGCGGGCAGCAGCATCACCAGATGCATCCCGGCTTCGGCGCCGATCACCTCAAACTCGTTGCCCAGTCGCTTGTCGATCGCTTCGACCAGCGCGGTTCGCCGCTGCATATAGAGCATGCGCATTCTGCGGATGTGCCGCGCGAAATGTCCTTCGCGAATGAAATCGGTCATCGCAGCCTGATACAACGTGGAGGAGAATTGATCGCTGGCGTCGCGCGCCGAAGCAAACGCCTCCACCAGGTCATGGGGAACAACCATGTAACCCAGGCGCAGCGCCGGAAACATTACTTTGCTGAATGTGCCGACGTAAATGACGCGCGCGTCCGTGTCTAAACCTTGCAGCGAGGCAATGGGGCGGCCGCCCAACCTGTATTCGCTGTCGTAATCGTCTTCAATGATCCAGGCGCCGCTCCGCATGGCCCAATTGAGCAGCAGCATTCGCCGCGTCGCGCTCATGGTGACACCCAGCGGATATTGATGAGAAGGCGTGATGTAGACAGCATGCGCATTGCGGGCGCGGCGGATTCCTTCGGCCACGTCCAGCCCCTCATCATCTACCGGCACCGGGACAAGCTCTGCCCCGGCCATCAGCAGGGCCTGGCGCGCTCCAGGATATCCCGGCTCTTCGATCCACACCCGCTCATTAGCATCCAACAAAACTTGCCCCGAGAGCTGCAAGCCCTGTTGCGATCCAGTTGTGACCAGAACCTGCGAGGGCTCGCAGCGCACCGCGCGAGCTGCGCCCAAATATTCGGCAATCGCTTCGCGGAGCGGCCCATATCCCTTGGCATCTCCGTATGCCATGGATTGGCGGGTAGGTTTTCGGGAATGGCGATTGACCAGCTTGGACCAAACTCTGACCGGAAAATGTTCGAGGGCGGACAGGCTGACGCGGAATGCCACCAGCTGGGGTGACCAGGTGGGAGCGGGAACGCGCATCAACGCCACGCGACGCGAGACCCGGCGCAGCGCTCGGCTTTTTGGAATCTGCCGGGGTGCACCGCCGGTTTTGGCGTTGGCCGGCTTTAATGCGTCGTCGGGGATCGAGCGTGCTACGCAGGTGCCGGCCCCGACAAAGGTTTCGAAGTAGCCCTCGGCATGCAATTGTTCGTAGGCGCCGGAAACGGGTATGCGCGATATTTTCAATTCTGCCGCGAGGCTTCTGGTCGAGGGAACGCGCTGTCCCGGATGCAATTGGCCGGCAAGAATGGCCCGGCTAAACCATTCGTACAATTGGCGGTACATCGGAATCTTCCGGCGCGAATCCAGTGCAATCGGCGGCAGGAAACTGGCGGAGATGCGTTTCATTGGGTGCTGAAAGTGGCTATATCGTATCAGATCATAGTGGCTATTGTGATAGGCCATCGCTCAGGGTAGTTTTTTCGCATGACCCAGTTGACCGAAGATGTGAGGAGGACCTTGATGCCTGCCAGGAAAGCTTGCATTTGCTTTGTTCTGTGCGCCGTGGGGATTGTTTTTTACGCCAGCCAAGTCTATGCGCGGGCGAACTCGAACGAGGCCGGAACTTTCACGCAATCTCAAAATCCACAGGGAAAGATGGCCGGGGAGCAAAACTCCACCGACAAGGAGCACAGCGGCCAAAACGATTTTGACTTCGAGATTGGCGGCTGGAAAATCCACCTGAAAAAGCTGCTGCATCCCTTAACGGGATCCACGACCTGGGTTCAGTTTGATGGCACATCCGTTACTCGGAAGATTTGGGACGGCCGTTCTCAAATTGAGCAATTTGAAACCGACAGTCCGGTTGCCGGCCACATCGAAGGCCTGACGCTGCGCACCTACAATCCTCAAACCCAGCAGTGGCGCCTGTATTGGGCCAACAGCAAGAATGGCATTCTGGACCCGCCTCAGATCGGTGAATTCAAGAATGGACGCGGTGAGTTTTATGCGCAAGACACGCTGAATGGAAAGAGTATTCTAATTCGATTTATCTGGAGCAACACCACCACCAATACGCCGCATTTTGAACAGTCCTTTTCAGAGGATGGAGGCAAGACCTGGGAGTTGAACTGGATTACGGACCAGACGCGGGTGCCGGAGGAATCTGAGAAAGCGGCCGCGGCCTCGACGGTGGCGCCCGCAGATTCAGGAGCGAAGGCAACCTCGGGGGAGCGGGATGGTCAACACGATTTCGACTCGCTTATCGGTAGCTGGAAATATCACCTGAAGAAACTGCCGCATCCCCTGACAGGCTCCAATACCTGGGTGGAAGCAGACGGTACCGGGGCCTGCTACAAAATTTGGGACGGCCGCGCGCAGCTGGACACGTTCGAGGCGGAAGGCGCAACCGGCCACATCGAAGGGCTCACGCTGCGTACGTACAATCCGCAATCGCACCAGTGGCGTCTGTATTGGGCCAACAGCAAAACCGGCGTAATAGACCCACCCCAGGTTGGCGAATTCAAAAATGGACGCGGTGAATTTGTTGCCCAAGACACGATTAATGGCAAGACCATCTTGATTCGTTATGCCTGGACGAACATGACGACAGACTCGCCCCACTTTGAACAATCTTTCTCCGATGACGGAGGCAAGACTTGGGAAGTGAACTGGATTACGAACCAGAGACGGGTCAGCGATGAAGCTGATAAGGGGCGCTGAAGAAGTCGGAAATTGCTGAGTGCCGCCGGCTGAAGCCGGCTCCGGATATCAAAAATAAGGGACTTGGACGCGGCGCTGAAGCGCCGCACTACCCGAACTCAAGCCCCAGTCAAAGAGCAGTACCTTGATGGAGAAGGAAGAATGCGTAGCTTGCGCTTGGTTCGAACCTATAGCTTAGTTAGTGTCCTGGTGGTTGGGTTGTGCGCAACGAACGGACTGGCCCAGACTGAGGCGGCCAAAACAAAAGCCGGAGTGCAAGAGACCGGCACTGTACGCGATGGGCAGCACGACTTCGACTTCGAGATTGGTACCTGGAAGAGTCATCTCCGGCGGCTGGTACATCCGCTGACCGGTTCTACGACCTGGGCCGAATATGACGGTACCAGCGTGGTTCGCAAGGTATGGACTGGGCGTGCGAATCTGGTGGAGCTGGAAGTCGATGGTCCGGCCGGGCACATCGAAGGTCTGTCACTGCGTTTGTACAATCCTCAATCCCACCAGTGGAGTCTGAATTTTGCCAACAGCCAAGGCGGTGTGCTGGCTGCCCCGCCGACGATTGGCGAATTCAAGAATGGACGCGGCGAATTCTATGACGCGGAACTGTTGAACGGCCGGGCGATCCTGGTTCGATTTGTCATCTCGGATATCACTCCGGATTCGTGTCATTTTGAGCAGGCGTTCTCCGGGGACGGGGGTAAGACCTGGGAAGTCAATTGGATTACGACCGACACCCGAGTGAAAGACGAGCCTGAGCCGGCCCATTAATAGTCGAGGATGTCTGCATGATCATCGAAATGCGTACTTATAAAATTAAGCCCGGCAAGCGGGCCGAATTCGTCGAGATATTTCGCTCGCGATCGATTCCGGCGCATGACGAAATTGGAATGAAAATACTGGGTCCATTTCTTTCCATCGAAGATCCCGACACGTTCTTCTTTATGCGTGGCTTTCCTGACCTGGCTTCACGTGAGCCGATGAAGGCCAAGTTCTATGAAGGAGAACTCTGGAAGAATGAACTGGAAAATATCCTGATGCCGATGATCGAAAAGTATGAAGTCGTTCTCGTGGATGATCCGGAGGAATTGATTCACTGGTAGCGATCGCGGCGAGTGCGATGAGGATTGCTGGTTCTGGTTGGCGATCAGGTCGCTGATGAAGACGGCCCTGGGCATAGTGATGCAGCGGATTGTCGCGGCCGTTCGTGGAAGAACTACGCAGTCTTACGTTTGAAGGCTCGATACAGAGCGAGCAGCACAATCGCTGCGGCTAGCGAGAGGAAGAATCCGGGAGCGTCGCCGGGATGCCACCAACCAAACTGGCGGCCGATCAGCACTGCGATCAGCGCGCCGGCGATACCGATGAGCGTTGCGCCCACGAATCCGGTGGGCGACTTGCCCGGCAGAAGTAGCTGGGCACACA
This sequence comes from Candidatus Korobacteraceae bacterium, assembly GCA_049695855.1. Classification (GTDB taxonomy): domain Bacteria; phylum Acidobacteriota; class Terriglobia; order Terriglobales; family Acidobacteriaceae; genus Bog-257. The sequence continues at coordinate 59,409 of JBAVSY010000019.1, forward strand.
TACCGACGATCCATCCGACGAAAACCAGAATGATGATGCGCAAGTTCGTTCTCCTGGACTTGTGGCTCAGCGTAATCATTAGCGTCGGGTTATGCAATGCTTTCGCGCCACCTCGGGCCGACGGACCGCGAAGAGCAATTCGGGCGGAGTTTTCCTCATAATCCACATCAATTCACATGGTTGCACAGACGATATCGGTTGAATGCGGAGAGCGGCGGGGCTAGAGTCCGAGAAGCCGTCGCCAGTCGCGAAGGGGCAGGAGTCAGTTAGGAATGTTCGCTCGGGAGCCAGGTACGCGGGCAGCGGGTTCGCGTAGGGGCTCGAATCGCGGCGGTCACGGTTGGCGCACGGGGCGCTGCCGACTCGTAATGACTAACGAAATTACTTGCTGGGTAAGAACAATTATGTGCGGCTCGGCATGGTGGCGCGAGCGTAGGGGACGGCCGGGGAGTCGCAGCTCGTTACCCTGCTGGTTCCCCCTGAGCATGGTAAAATAACAATATGTGGTATTAGCCCCTTGACATCCACAAGATGATGGGTTTACTGTTCGCTTCCAAGGTTGGTTTAGGAGAACTTAGAAGGTTCCTCCCCCAGAGGCCTGATGCGGGCAGAGGTGACCCGCGACGGCCGGATGTCAGGCCCCCAGTGCTGCAAACTTCTTGTCCCCCTGCGAGAGGATAGCAGCGCAAGCGCAGTTGGTTCCGAACCCTGGGCAGTGCTCTCCCGCGGTTTGCGAGAGACATAGCTGAGCCGACGAAGTCATCGCCAAGACGATGGCATCTGCGGTGTCGGGGTCCCTGACAATCGCCGGTTTTGCGGCTGTCGGGGTGAAGGCGTTCCTTTCCAAGTCGAGTTGGCCCCGTCGTGCGGCGCGTCCCGTGCGGCGGGCGCTGTATTGCGGTGACATGAACCGGGGGCCTCTTCTCTGCGAAGCGATGCGAGCGAGCAGCCAGAGAAGAGGCCCCCACAACCTTGTAGCGAGGAAGTCGCGATTGACGCGAGGAACGAGAGACGATCCCAGATTCACAACGCACTCATAACGGTATCTATAATTTTTCAGGAGCAAGCACCATGGCCGAAATCACTACCACGACTACAACGAGCGCCGCCGTCACCACGACCAAGAAGAAGGCGCCCGGCCTGACTTTCAACCGCTTCTTCACCACTGCCGGCGTCTCGCCTTATGACGAGCTGGAGTGGGAGCTGCGCACCGCGCAAATCACCGACTCGCAGGGCGGCATCATCTTCGAGCAGAAAGACGTCGAGGTCCCCAAGGACTGGTCGATGACGGCGACCAACATAGTCGCCAGCAAGTATCTGCACGGCCCGCTGGGCACGCCCGAGCGCGAAAGCGGTGTCCGCGCGCTGGTCACCCGCGTGGCCGAGACCATTCGCGATTGGGGCATTGCCGGCGGCTATTTCCGCACCGCCGAAGACGCGACCATCTTCCACGACGAGCTTGCCCATTTGCTGTTGCAGCAGAAAGCGGCTTTCAACTCGCCCGTGTGGTTCAACGTTGGTTGCGATCGCATCGAGCCCAACTCCGACGCGCGCAACTGGCACTGGAATCCCCAGGCCCAGCGCGTCGAATTCGGTGTCACCGGCTATCGCACGCCGCAGTGTTCGGCCTGCTTCATCAACTCGGTGCACGATTCGCTCGACAGCATCCTGACGCTGGCCAAGACCGAAGGCATGCTCTTCAAGTGGGGATCGGGCACCGGCACCAATCTGTCGCCGCTGCGCTCTTCCACCGAATCGCTCTCCGGAGGCGGCACGGCCAGCGGGCCGCTCAGCTTCATGAAAGGTTTCGACGCCTTCGCCGGCGTCATCAAGAGCGGCGGCAAGACTCGTCGCGCCGCCAAGATGGTCATCCTCAACGTCGACCATCCCGACATCATGCAGTTCATCGAGTGCAAGCAGAAGGAAGAAGCCAAGGCCTGGGCGCTCATCGAGATGGGCTACGACGGCAACGGCCCCGACAGCGATGCCTACTCGTCCATCTTCTTTCAGAACGCCAACAATTCGGTGCGCGTGACCGACGACTTCATGTACGCGGTGCTGCGTGACAGCGAATTCAGTACTCGCGCGGTGAAGGACGGCCGTCCGGTCGAGACGATCCGCGCGCGTGAGCTGATGCGCAAGATCTCTGATGCCACCTGGCATTGCGGCGATCCTGGCATGCAATACGACACCACAGTCAATCGCTGGAACACCTCGAAGAACACCTCGCGCATCAACGCGTCCAATCCTTGCAGCGAGTACATGTTCCTCGACGACTCGGCCTGCAACCTGGCCAGCCTCAACTTAATGAAGTTCGCGCCCAATGGCACGTTCGACGTCGAGGCCTATCGCCACGCCTGCGCCGTCATCATTACCGCGCAGGAAATTCTGGTCGACAACAGCGGCTATCCGACCGAGGCAATCGGCAAGAACTCGCATGACTATCGTCCGCTGGGATTGGGCTATGCCAACCTGGGCGCGCTGCTCATGTCGGCGGGCTTGCCTTACGACTCCGACGCCGGACGCGACTACGCTGCCTGCGTGACGGCGATCATGTGCGGCGAGGCGTACCTCCAGTCCTCCAAGATCGCCGAATTCTGCCAGCCCCTGGCGCCTGCCACCGAACAAACCGGCGCGAACTCAGAAAAAACGTCTGTCATCCTGAGCGAGCGAAGCGAGTCGAAGGACCCCTATCCCCGCAAAGAACAGGGAGAAGGAACTGACAACCGGCAACTGGCAACTGACAACTCAAAGGGAGCTGCCTGTCCCGGCTGGTACATCAATCGCGAACCCTTCCTCGACGTCATCCGCATGCATCGCGCCTCGGTCAACAACATCAATCGCACCAACGTCCCCGCCGCTATCTACGAAGCCAGCAAAGATTGCTGGGACGAGGCGCTGAAGAACGGCGAAAAGTTCGGCTACCGCAACGCGCAGGTAACCGTGCTGGCGCCCACCGGCACCATCGGTTTCATGATGGACTGCGACACCACCGGCATCGAGCCCGACCTGGCGCTGGTGAAATACAAGAAGCTGGTCGGTGGCGGCATGATCAAGATCGTCAACAACACCGTGCCGGCAGCGCTCTTCAAGCTGGGCTATACGTCTGACCAGATCAATGCCATCGTCAGCTATATCGACGCCACCGGCACCATCGAAGGCGCGCCCGCCATCAAAGACGAGCACCTGGCGGTCTTCGACTGCTCCTTCAAGCCGTCGAAGGGCACGCGCACCATTCATTATCTCGGACATCTGCGCATGATGGCGGCGGCCCAGCCGTTCATCTCCGGCGCAATTTCCAAGACCATCAACATGCCCGAGAACGCCACGGTCGACGAGATCACCGAAGCCTACCTTCAGGCCTGGAAGCTGGGACTGAAGGCAGTCGCCATCTATCGCGATGGCTCGAAGAAGGCACAGCCGCTCAGCTCGATGGGCTCCGGCACGTCGAAGGGCGGCGTGTCAGGTGCGCTTGCGACTGCGGGTGGAGCGTTGGGTGCCCCATCCTCGTCCGCCGCTTTGGGCGGACAGGGTGGGATCGTCGAAACCATCGACGAGGCCGCCGCTCCTCCGCGCGCCATCCGTCATCGCTTACCCGACGAGCGTCTGTCCATCACCCACAAGTTCAGCGTGGGCGGACACGAAGGCTATCTGACCGTCGGCCTCTACAAAGACGGCATGCCCGGCGAGTTGTTCATCACCATGGCCAAGGAAGGCTCGACCGTCAGCGGCCTGATGGACAGCTTTGCCTGCGCCGTGTCGCTGGCCTTGCAGCACGGCGTGCCACTCAAACTGATGTGCGAAAAGTTCGCCCACACCCGCTTTGAGCCCAGCGGTTGGAGCCACAATCAGGATATCGGCTACGCCAAGTCGATCATGGACTACATCTTCCGCTGGCTGCAGCTGCGCTTCCTCACTGGCCAGCAGCAGGCGCTGTTCGACGGCCTGCGACCGAAGTACGTCAACGCTCCGCCGCCGGGCGTGCCGGATGAAAACGGCTACGGCCAGAAATCCTTCGGCGATGTCATGCCGGAGGAACAAGAAAAAGGTGTCATCCTGAGCGAGAGCGGAAAAACGGGTGTCATCCCGAGCGAGCGCAGCGAGTCGAGGGACCTCTATAGCGGCAACCCACCTCAGTTGTCATCCCGAGTGCAGCGCAGCGGAGCCGAGGGACCTGCTTTTGCCGGCAGCGGCATGACGCATCATCACGCCTCCGACGCCCTGAAAGACCTGATCGACCTGGGCGACGCCCCGACCTGTCACGTCTGCGGCGCCATCATGACGCGGAACGGCAGCTGTTACAGATGCAACGAGTGCGGGTCGACGAGTGGTTGTAGTTAGTATTAGGAGGATTCAATGGCTAAGGAATTGTTTATCGTTCACCATGACGGCGGTTGGGCGGTTAAGCGCCCGGATGCCGAGCGCAGCAGTGCGGTCGTGCCCACGCAAGCCGATGCGATCGAGCGCGCCCTGGAGATGGAGCCCAATGCCGTGCTCCACGTCCAGAATCGTCATGGCGAATTTCGCAAGCTCACGCCCTTCGACCCTGAATAAATAGGGTACACGGGGCTTCGGCCCCTCGCCTCACGCGAGGGCCGGATTTGTCATGCTGAGCGGAGGCTGCGCCGGTTTTCCGCCGCCGGAGTCGAAGGATCTGCGGTTCGCAGTGGTAGCGAAAATTGTTGGACCCGGCTAGACGTACTGTGAGGGGGCACGGCACGCCGTGCCCCCTTTTATTTGCCAAGGAGCCTTTCACTGATGAGTACGTTGATTAAGACATTTTGGAAGCATGCTGAAGCAGAGCGCGACGGCGACGCAATAATCATCGGTGGTCGCACGCCGGATAGCCGCAGGAGGGTTTCTCTACGAACGCTTATCACTGGGCTGTCCGTTCTTGCCGCGATGGTAGCGGCTTTGGGAACTCTCTGGCAAGCTAGGTTAACCCGCCAAGCACTTGAGATTACAAACCAGCAGGTTGCGCTTAGTCGGCAGCAGTTTGAGGTTCAAAAGCAGCAGTTTCAAGACCAGTTGCTCGAAGCTAGAAGAGAAGCAAAACAGCAGGCCGCGACGACAGATACCCAGCTGCAGCTCACCAAAGACGCCGTAAAGGCAATGAGGGACAATGCCCAATCGTCGCTAGAATCGGCCAGATCTGCACGAGAATCGTCCAACTTTGCGCAGACCTCATTTCAGACAAGTCACCGCGCCTACATGATTATGGAATCTGCATCGTTTCAGTCGCAGCCGGCGGCAAAGCAGCCCTGGACTTTAACGGTTAACTTTCGGAATGTTGGTCTGACACCAGCGCTGCAAGTGAATGCCGCCTGGAGTGTTCGATATCTCGCAAACGGCAGCAAAATAGAGCCTCTTCCTAGGATCCCAGTCGTGCAACTGGGTAACACAAATATCGGTCCAAATCTGACTTTTCACGCGAAGTACGATGTCGACTTCAATGATGAGATCAAGCAAGCCCTGAGCGACGGTAATGGGTTCGTTATCGTCCAGACAGGGGTCGTTTATGTCGACATCTTTGGGAAGAAGCATTTGTCGGAAGGATGCGACGCGTGGAACAAGCAATCTAAATTGGAGCTGGACCTAGGGTTTTGTCCTGCGGGTTTCTTCGATCATCCTGTCCTTAACTGAAGGGAACGGGCGGGTGGCCCACCCTAACATCTGACTTGGGTGCCCCGTTCTAGCTTCTTTTGCTAGGGCGGGGCATTTCGTCACTGCCAACGAAAATCCCCGCCCTAGGCCAAAACCGGGCCTAGAACGGGGCACCCACCTTCCTGCCTGGTGAACAACAGCAGGTCCCTCGACAGCGCTCGGGATGACACCAGGAGGGCTGCGGCGACAACCGACTCGACCACCACAAGGTGTCATCCCGACCGACCCCGCTTTAGCGGGTGAGTGAAGGGACCTGCTGTCCCAGGCTGGCGTCCAACAGACGGACGCGAACCTGGGGCACAGAATTGGACGGATCTGTCGAAATCTACTTGGCGGCTTCGGCGGGCTTGGCGGTCGAGCCCTTCGTCGTGGCCATGGCGTCTTCTACCCGCTGCTTGAAGTCGCCCTGGTCGTTGTGCTCCCATCCGCTATAGTTCGACACCACCTGCATCTGGCACCCGGTAGCCTCCGATACCAGGGTGACCTTGTTGGTGCGCTGCAGCAGCGCTCCACTGATGTTGACGTGAGCCGAGTGCTTCACCTGGTAGGAAGCCGTCATCAGGGTGTCGTCGGTTTTCTCGACGGCATAGTTGTCCGCATTGCCCAGAGTGTCTTTGACCGCGCTCCATACCTGGGCGCAGGAATCGGGATAGGTGGTCTTGTAGGTTTTGCCGAACGCCGGCAGAGCCAGAGTCAGCGACATGAAAGCAACAATGATGAGTCTAGTCGTCATCATGGCAGGTCTCCTGAAACGCTGGGTTTTTTAGAATGTCAAAGGTGAATAGAAATGCCGTTTTTCAGGACAAGTGAAAGATAGTCCTTCAAGGTATTTTGTCAGTGCGCACGGTCACCTGAGCAGGTGATTAGCCTCTACGCCTCGCGTTTGCTTGCTTGCAGCTTAGACTCGCAACCGGATGGTTAGCTCCGTATCCTATCCAGCAGCGTTCCCTGGCGATCGACCAGCGAGATGTCGAGCGCGGGAGCGCCCATGGCATGGGTTGAGCAGCTGAGACAGGGATCGTAAGCCCGCACCAGCGCCGACACCCGGTTCAGCATGCCTTCCTCCAGGCGATCGCCGTGGATGAAATGTTCGCTGACCTGACGCACGCCATCGCTGATGGCGCGATTGTTGTGGCCGGTGGCGACGATGAGGTTGGCCCAGACAATGGCGCCGTTCTCGTCGACCTTGTAGTGATGGATGAGCGTGCCGCGTGGCGCCTCGATCATGCCTACGCCTTCCAGCGCATTCACTCCCGCGCTGGCGCGCACGTGAGTGTCGAGCACGTCCGGCTCTTGCAGCAGGACCTTCATACACTCCAGGGCATACACCACCTCGATCAGGCGGGCATAGTGATAGAGGAACGAGCTGTGGGCGACTCGGCCAAAGCGCTGGCGAAATTCCGTCAGCTCGGCATCGGCGCGAGGCGTGCCCATGGCCTCGGCAGTATTGATGCGGCCCAGCGGCCCCACGCGATAGATGCCTTCGGGATAGCCCAGCGGCCGGTAGAACGGCGACTTCAGATAAGAGTTGTTGACGGTCGCCTCGGCCACGAACTGGGAGTAATTTTCCGCGGCGACGTCTTGCACGATGGATGCATCAGCGGCGCGGAAGCGCAGCATGCCATCGTAGAGTTGCAGGTTGCCATCGTGATCGACCAGCCCGGCGTACATGGTGGGCGCCGAACCGAAGTTGGCGACCTCTTCGGCAAACGAGTCCAGGACGCTCTTGAAGATGGCCAAGGTTTTTTCGGTCGTCGCCATCGCCTGAGGAATGGCTGCCAGAAAGCGGTCGCGAGCCTGCGCTGTCATCGGAGACCGGACGCCGCCAGGTACGATCCATGCGGGATGCACGCGCTCGTCGGCCAGCCCTTCGATGATCTGCAGGCCGAACTTGCGCAGATCGATGCCGGCGCGCGCCAGCTCGGGATTGGCTTCAATCACTCCGGCCACGTTGCGAGTTGCAGGATCGCTATCCATACCCAGCAGCAGGTCGGGAGCCGATAGATAGAAGAAGCTGAGCGCATGGGACTGCACGATCTGGGCGCAATGGATGATCTCGCGCAGCAGTTGCGCGGTGCGCGGAATACGGACCGCCATGATGGCGTCACAGGCCTTCGCCGACGCGAGCTGATGACTGATGGGGCAGATGCCACAGATGCGCGAGGTAATACCCGGCATCTCGTAATAAGGACGGCCCTCGGTAAATTTTTCGAAGCCGCGAACCTGGGTCACCTGGAACTGGGTGTCGGTGACTTTGCCGGCATCGTCCAGTTGAATGGTGATTTTGGCGTGGCCCTCAATGCGGCTCACCGGCTCGATCGTAATGCGCTTCATTCGCCGCTCCTATCCAAACTTAATCTTGGCGTTCGCCTCGGGCTTGCGTCCATCCAGTAGGTTGTTCAAAAAGCCGGCGATCACCTTGTTGGGCGGAGGACATCCGGGAAGACAAACATCGACCTTGACGAAGTCCTGCGCCGGCCGCGCCTGCTTAGCCAGTTGCGGAAGGTCATCGGGAATGCAGCCGCCCACGTCGGCGCCCTCGACATAAATCCGCTGCAGCAGCTTGTTTACCGGGATGGTGTTGCGCAGCCCGGCTACATTGCCGGTCACGGCGCAGTCGCCCAGCGACACCAGTATTTTGCTGCGCGCCCGAATCTGTTGCAGCTTGTCCACGTCTTCCTGGGTGCTGATGGCGCCTTCCAGCAGGGTGACATCGACGTCATCGGGGAACTCCTGCGCGTCCACCAGCGGACCATAAACGATATCCACTTTGCGCACGATGGGAATGATGGCGCCATCCAGATCGAGCAGCGACATGTGGCAGCCCGAGCAGCCATCCAGCCAGACCGTGGCCAGCTTCAGCTTCTTCATGCCCGTACTCCTCTCCGATGGGCCAGCGAGGTAATCGGCGTGGTCGATCGCACCATCTCCTCCACCGCCTTGCCTTTCTCCGCCAGGGCGCCCGTGGGACAGGCCTGCACACACTTGCCGCAGTTGGTGCAGGTATTCGCGTCACCCCACTTCTGGTTCAGGTCGGGAACGATGCGGGCGTGAATGCCACGCGCGATCACCTCCCACACATGAGCCCCCTCGATCTCGGCGCAAGTGCGCACGCAGCGCGTACACAGGATGCAGCGATTGTGGTCGAGCACGAAGCGGGGATGGCTCATATCGACCGGCTGGCGAGGGAAGTTGTAAGCAAAGCGTACGCTGGTAATGCCCATGGTGTACGCCATGGTCTGCAACTCGCAGTGTCCGTTGGCCACGCACACCGCGCACACATGATTGCGTTCCACCAGCAGCAACTCAATGGTCATGCGGCGGTAACGCGACAGCCGCGCCGAGGTGGTGGCGACGGCCATGCCGTCCTGCGCCGGCGTAGTGCAGGCGGGAAACAGCCGGTCGACGCCGGAGACTTCCACCATGCACAGGCGGCAAGCCCCGACCGGGCTCAGGCCCTCCAGGAAACACAGCGTGGGAATAGACTTCCCGCTGGCGCGGGCCGCGTCGAGGATGGTCTGACCCTCCACGGCATTTACCAGCTCACCATCGATGCGCAGCGAGATTTTCTTTTGCGGCAAGGCTCGACTCCTTGTTTTGAAGGGGCGCACCTTCAGGTGCGCCATACACGCCACATATTTTCTTGTCATTCCGAGTGGGCTTCAGCCCACGAGGAATCCGTTTTCTTCACAACACCTGCACACTTAAGGCGCGCCTGCACGCCCTTAGCGCGTCACTTCCACGACTGCGTCGCAGCGCACACAGCGGCAGCACTCTTCGTGAGTCTCTTCCGGCGACAGGCCAATAGTGACTTCGTCGAATGAGCTGGCACGCTCCCGCGCTGGTACTACATGAGAATGATGGCGGCCGCTTTCGCTTGGCTCCTTGGGCGGCGTCTGCTCATATTGCATGGAACGGAAGAGCAGCTCCCAGCGCTGGGCATCCATCAGTTGCTCGTCGATGGCGCGGGCCGCCTGTTTGCCATATCCCATGGCGTTCGACACGTTGGAGGCGCCGGTCACCAGGTCGCCGCCGGCAAAGAAGTGCGGCCGGCTGGTCTCCAGCGTGAAGTGGTTCACCTCGATGGTGCCGCCATCCTTGATCTGCAAGCCCGAAGCCTTGGCGAAGTCGAGATCGACGGTCTCGCCAACGGCCACGATCACTGAGTCACAATCCAACAGCTGCACCTGGTCGGTCAGAATTGGTTTGCGCCGGCCGGAGCGGTCGTACTCGCCCAGCCGGGTATGCACCACTTCCAGCGCCTTTACGTTGCCCTTAGCGTCACCGATGATGCGATGAGGCGCTGACAGGAAAACGATTTTCGCTCCTTCTTCCTCGGCGGCTATCGTTTCCTCTTCGATGGCCGGCATGTCTTTGCGTTCGCGGCGGTAAGCCACGGTAACGCTGGCCCCCAGGCGCAGCGCGGTCCGGGCCGAATCGATGGCCGCGTTGCCGCCGCCGATCACCACTACCTTGCGTCCTAGATTCACAGGCTCGTTCTTGGAGACCGACTCCAGGAAGGTCAAGGCAGGAAGCACGCCCTTCAGTTCCGTTCCCGGCAGGTACACCCACGACTCCTTCCAGGTTCCGATTGCCAGGCAAACCGCATCGAACTGCTCGTCCAGATCGTTGAGCGAAATATCGAAACCAACCCGGGTGTTCAAGATGAACTTCACTCCCAGCCGTTCGATGAGTTCGATTTCGCGGCGCAACACCGGTTTGGGCAGGCGATACTCCGGCAGAGCGAAGCGCAGCATTCCTCCCGCCTCGGGCAGCGAATCGTACACGGTTACGTCGTGCCCCAGCAGGGCCAGGTAAAACGCTGCGGTCAAGCCCGCGGGTCCGGCGCCTGCGACCGCAACTTTGCGCCCGGTGGCCTCCAGCTTGCGTGCGCTCACGCAGCGCACGGCATCTTCGAAACGGTCGGACAGGAGAATGTGATCGGCGATGAAGCGATGTACCTCGCGCATGTTCACCGGCTCGTCAATGGTCTGCCGCCGGCAACGCTTGCCGCAGGGATGTTGACAGACGCGTCCGGTCGAGCAGGGCAGCGGATTGTCCATGATCACCGATTCGAAGGCGTCTTCCATCCGGCCCTCTTTGTAGAGCTCGAGGAACCGGGGGATATTCATGTGCAGAGGACAACTGTTCTCGCAGGGTGACAACGCCAGTTCGGAGCAGATGCCGGCAACACAGCGGTGCGAAACAATGTGGTCCTCGAACTCCTGCCGGAAGTGCCGCATAGTGGTCAGCACCGGATTGGGCGCCGTCTGGCCCAGCCCGCATAGCGAACAGTCGCGGATATAACGGCTCAACTCGTCCAGCCGCTCCAGGTGGTCCATGCGGCCCGAGCCGATCGTAATGCGGTTCAGGATCCGCAGGAACTTGTTCAGTCCGACGCGACAGGGAATGCATTTGCCACAGGACTCCGAGTTGGTGAACTCGACGAAGTAACGGGCCACATCGACCATGCAGTTGTCTTCGTCCATCACCACCATGCCGCCCGAGCCCATAATGGCGCCCAACTGGGCCAGGCTCTCGTAATCGACTGGCGTGTCGAACATCTCGCCGGGAATGCATCCCCCGGATGGGCCGCCGGTTTGTACGGCTTTTATGCTGCGTCCATCCAGACCGCCTCCGCCAATGTCGTAGATGAACGTCTTGATCGGGGTTCCCAAGGGCATCTCGACCAGGCCGCTGTTGTGCACCTTGCCGACCAGCGAGAACACCTTGGTCCCCGAACTCTTGGCGCTGCCCGTCTCAGTGAACCACGCCGGCCCCTTGGTGATGATGGGCGCGACGTTGTACCAGGTTTCGACGTTATTAATGTTGCTGGGCTTTCCCCACAGGCCTTTCTGCGCGGGAAAGGGCGGCCGCGGTCGAGGACGTCCCGCCTCGCCTTCCAGCGATGCGATTAAGGCGGTTTCCTCACCGCAGACAAATGCGCCCGCGCCTTCCACCAGCTGGATGTCGAAGTTGAATCCCCGGCCCAGGATGTTGTCGCCCAGCAGCCCGTATTCCCGGGCCTGCTCGATGGCCCGGTTCAGCCGGTGTACCGCCAGCGGATATTCGGCGCGCACATAGACGATGCCCTGATTGGCGCCCATCACGTATCCGCCGATGATCATGCCTTCCAGCAGGGAGTGAGGATCGCTCTCGATCTCGTTGCGGTTCATGTAGGCGCCAGGATCACCCTCGTCGGCGTTACAGATGATGAACTTCTGGTTGGAGACCGCTTTGCGCAGAAACTCCCACTTGTTGCCGGCCAGAAAGCCCGCGCCCCCACGGCCGCGCAGCTTGGAAGCCTTGATCTGCTCGATCACGCTCTCCGGCTTGTCGTCGATCAGGGTTTTGTAGAGCGCCTGATAACCGCCTACCCCGATGTACTCCTCGATGTCGTCGGGATTAATCAGCCCGCAGTTGCGCAGCACAATCTTCTTCTGACCCTTGAAGAAGGGCACTTCGTTCCACGACGGCACCTCGGGATAGCCATGCCCGTAGCGGATGGAGCCGGTGATGTGGTCCCACTCTTCGATCTTGCAGTACACCAGATCGGGGTGGATGTTGCCGGTGGCGATATCGTGCACAATGCGTCCCGCATCGTTGGCCTGGACGCGGTGCAGGATGAGCAAGGGATTTCCCGGCACCCGCACGTTGACCAGGGGCTCCTGATAGCACGCTCCAAAACAGCCCACGCTGGTCAGATAGAAGTCGGTGCCGCTGCGCTCGATGACTTCCACGAATGCGTGGTACAAACCTTCGGCGCCATTGCCGCGGCCACAGGTACCCATGCCTACGGCGATTCGCGGAACCGCTGGCATTAACTTGGCCAGTCCAGTCTCGCGCACCGCGTTGAATACGCCAATATCCTCAATACGCGGCATCAGTCATTCTCCCGTTCCAGCGAGCGCACCTCGCGTTGCAGGGTCCGTTCGTTCACGTGCCCGCAGATGCGATGGTTGATCTCCACCACCGGAGCCAGCGCGCACTGCCCAAAGCAGGCCACAGTGCGTACCGTGAACTTCTTGTCGGGGGTGGTCAGCGTGAGCTTGTCGGAGTCGCCGCCCACGTCCGCGTCATCCATTCCCAGGCCGAGTTCCAGCCGCAGGGTTTCCAGCAGCGCTCGCGAATTGCGGGTATGGCAGGCGGTGCCGCGGCAGATGCAGACCGTGTTGTCTCCCTGCGGCTCCAGATTGAACAGAGCGTAGAACGTGGCCACGCTGTACACCTGCGACAAGGGTATGTCGAGCTTGTTGGCGATGTAGCGCAGGGTCTCCAGAGGCAGATACTTGTGCGTGTGCCGCTCCTGCACTGCCTCCAGGATGCCGAGCAATTCGCCCGGCTGCCCGTTGTGTTTAGTGATGATTTGGTCGATGAACGCCTGTTCGGCGTTTTCGGAGGAAATCTGCGCGGTTGCCATGTGCCTGGCGCTCCTTTCCGGAATGAGAGACCAGCACGTCCTGGAACTTCTGCGCGATTCCCGGCTCAACAGGAACAGGGAAGTTGAGGTGCTTCCCACCACGCCTGAAGTTCCTACAGATTTAAGATTGCACAGCAGATGCCGGTAACTCGGTGTTCTACATCACGTAAAAGGGTGACCAGACGGCAACCAGAACCGAGCGCACAAATGTAAAATTCGCAACCACACTCGCTAGCTTGACTGCAATTTTTGTGATTGAGCCCTTCGAGCGCGATTTGAAGGGGCGCACCTTCAGGTGCGCCGTACCAGTCCTTTATTCTTGTCATCCCGAACATGGCTTCACAGTTTGCTGAAAAACTCGCCGAGAGGGACGGATCGGGTAGCGCGGCGCTTCAGCGCAGCGTATAAGCCCTTTATTTTTGTCATCCCGAATCCGGCTTCAGCCGGTGGGGGATCTGCTTTTGAGACTTTTCAGCGGCCTATTTTGGTCGTGCCGAATGACACGCTACCAATGTCAACAGAGCCAAATAGGTTCTATCAATTTTCCGATGTCGGACGTTCTTTTCCGGCCGGGCTTGTCTCCGATTCTTCCAGTCGCTGCCGAAGGTAATTCCAGTCGGGAACAAACGCCCGTCTTTCCGCCGCGGCTTCGCGGTCGGCCTGCCGCTCCACGTAAGCCGCCCGCCACCACAGGAAGATTGCCAGCAGGCTAAGAAATACGCAGAGGTAATAACTGGGATATCCGATGTAGGCGCTGAAGGCGGCCAGGCACAGCACCAGCCACGACGCCAGATAGCGCCGGTAACGCAGCACGGCTCGCGCCTTTAGCTCTTCCAGTTGATTCCACTCCCACAGTTGGGCCTTCGCCATCTCCAGACGCAGCCGCTCGGCATCGTCGGTAGTCAATCGAATAGGAGGAATCAGATCGTTGCCATCGCTCGAGAGAACCAGGTTTGAGCCTTCCAGCTGGATCTCAAATCCGCGCACTTCGGTGCGGATAGCATCGCTGTTCGCGTTCATGGTCGCATTACCTTCTTGATAAGTGTTAAGCTACAGGCTACACTCTGTCGGTGAAGATACGAAACTTCGTCCACGGTGGTTTAAAAAAGCTCTACGCGGAAGGCAGTGCGAAAGGTGTTCCACCCGATACCGTGGACAAGCTACAGAAGATGCTGGCCTTCCTCGATGAGATGGAAAGCCCGGAAGAGTTGCGCGCGCTTCCAGCATGGAAGATTCACGCTCTAGTGGGCGATCGGAAAGGCACGTGGAGCCTGAATGTAACCCGCAACCGGCGTCTGACTTTTCGCATCGACAGATCGGAGCGTGAAATCTACGACTTGAATCTGGAAGATTACCACTAGAAGAAAAGGTAAAAACTATGCCTATGAAAAATCCGCCCCATCCGGGAGATTTCATCCGCTCCGAGATTATCGCCCCGGCTGGCCTGTCGGTGACGGCGGCAGCGGCGGCCCTTTGCGTGTCCCGGCCCACTCTCTCCAGCTTGCTCAATGGCAAGGCCGATCTTTCGGGAGACATGGCCCTGCGAATCGAGAAAGCCTTCGGGGTAAAGATGGACACGCTCATGAGAATGCAATCCTCATACGATATTGCCCAGACTCGTAAGCGGGAAAAACAAATCCATGTTCGTCGCGTTCAGGTATCTGCCGGCATGCATGCATGATGAGACGTCACGAGCAGCATGCTGGCGGCAGCTCCCAGATCACAGCTGTTTCTTCGCGGTCACCGCAATCCCCAGCTCCTTCAACTGACGCTCGCTCACCGGCGTGGGCGCGTCCACCATCAGGTCGACTGCCTTCGCCGTCTTGGGGAAGGGAATCACTTCACGCAGGCTCTCGGCGCCGGCCAGGATCATAACAATGCGATCCAGTCCCAGCGCAATTCCGCCGTGCGGCGGCGTGCCGTATTGCAGCGCTTCCAGGAAAAAGCCGAAGCGCGCCTGCTGCTCCTCGGGAGACATACCCATCGCTTTGAATATCTTGCTCTGGATGTCCTGGCGATGAATACGGATCGAGCCCGAACCCAGCTCGGTGCCATTCAGCACCACGTCGTAGGCCAGCGAACGCACTGCGCCGGGATCGCTCTCCAGCTTGTCCATGTCTTCTTCGTGCGGCGAGGTGAAAGGATGATGCGCGGCGTTCCAGCGACCTTCAGCCTCGTCCCACTCGAACATGGGAAAGTCCGTGACCCACAGCAGACGGAAGTTGCCCTGCGCAAACGCGCCATGCCGCTCAGCATACTTCTGTCCCAGTGCCAGCCGCAATTGTCCTGCTGCCGCGTAAACGGCGTGCGCTTGTTGACGAGCCTTCGACGCGCTGGCAGCTTCCGTGCGCTTGGCTCCCGCGACCACCACCAGCAGGTCTTCGGCATTGGGCTTGGCCGTCTCGCGAATCTTCGCAGCCGCCTCCGGAAACGATTTTTCCAGCCGCTTGATATCTTCGAAGACCTTGGCGTCTTTGCGATCGCCGAACATGGTCTTGATCTCGTCGCGCTCTTTTCGCGATAGCTCCCCAACTTTAGGGATGACAATGGCGACAATCGGCAGCTCCGGATCGACGTGCAGCGTCTCTAGATTCTCGGGCGCGAACGCGTGACGCACGTCGGCCATGCAGGGCAGGCGCAAGTCGGGCTTGTCGATGCCGTACAGGCGGATCGCCTGGTCATAACTCATCTGCGGAAACGGCGTATGCAGGTCGACGCCGATGGTCGCGAACGCCGCCTTCAGAAATCCTTCGACGGTGTGAAAGACCATCTCCGGCCGGGCAAAGCTGATCTCCAGATCGATCTGGGTAAACTCCGGCTGGCGGTCGGCGCGCAAGTCTTCATCGCGGAAGCAGCGCACAATCTGGAAATATTTGTCGAAGCCCGAGATCATGAGCATCTGCTTGAACAGTTGCGGCGATTGCGGCAGCGCGTAGAACTCGCCCGGATACACCCGGCTGGGAACGAGGTAGTCGCGCGCGCCCTCGGGCGTGGATCGCGTCATGAACGGCGTTTCGATCTCGTAGAAGCCTTGTGAGTTCAGGTGTTCGCGAATCGCGATCGCCACTTTATGCCGCAATTGAATGTTGCGCTGCAAGTCAGGCCGGCGCAGGTCGATGTAGCGATATTTCAGCCGAACTTCTTCATTGGCTAGCACGGTGTCGCTGGGCGAAAAAGGCAGCGTTTTGCAATCGTTGAGCAGGCGCAGTTCGTCAGCGATGACCTCGACTTCGCCGGTGGAGATGTTCTTGTTGACCGTGCCCGCATCGCGCAGCTTCACGTGTCCGATCACGGCCAGAACAAATTCTGAGCGCACGGCGTTGGCCTTATCGTGCACTTCCGCGCCGGCATCGGCGGTGACGACGACTTGAGTGATGCCGCTGCGGTCGCGCAAGTCGAGAAAGATGAGGTTGCCGAGATCACGCCGCCGGTTCACCCATCCCATGAGCACAACTTTCGAGCCCGCGTCGGACGCCCGCAACTCGCCACACATATGAGTCCGTTTCAGATCACCTAAGAAATCGAGCATGATGTCCTTATGAATACTTCATCGGAGTGCCAACGAACATGTCTTCGAAGGGGCGCAGCTTCAGGTGCGCCGTCGCGACTCTCCTTTTATGTTGTCATCCCGACCGAGCGGCTTCAGCCGTGAGCGGAGGGACCTGCTCTGTGCCGGCCGACAAGCAGGTCCCTCGACTCCGCTACGCTCCGCTCGGGATGACAATCTTTAATGGGAACTGCGTCTACCTATTTTCGCAGGTATTGTGGAAGTTCGGCACGCGGGACCTGTACCTGTTCGCCCGTCGCCAGGGTTTTCACTGCGAACTGATTGGCGGCAACTTCGTTCTCGCCAACGATTACGATGTATTTCGCGCCCGCTTTCTCGGCCAGCTCGAACGATTTCTTCAGCCGAAAAGTTTCCTCGCCCAGATCGGCGCTGATGCCGTCGCGGCGCAACTCGCGCGCCAGTTTGAGAGCATGCAGATTCATCCCATTACCCAGCGGAGCAACGAACGCGTTGATTTTCGCAGCCGCTTGCTCGCCTTGGGTTTGCAACGCCAGGATCAAACGATCTTCACCAATAGCGAATCCAATCCCGGGAGCTTTCGGTCCCTCAAGTGATTCCGAAAGTCCGTCGTAGCGTCCGCCGCCCAGCACCGCACTTTGCGCGCCCAGACCGCCGTGGGTGAACTCAAAGGTTGTGCGGGTGTAGTAGTCGAGTCCACGTACCATGCGCTCGTTGATCGAATACGGAACGCCAACGGCGTCCAGCATGCTGCGCACGGCGGCGAAGTGCTGGCGACATGGCTCGTCGAGATAGTCGCCAATCTTCGGCAGTTTTTCGATGATCGGCTGGTCTCCCGGAACTTTGCAGTCTAGTACGCGCAGCGGATTGGTTTCAGCTCGGCGTTGGCAATCGGCGCACATCAAATGCACGACGGGCTGCAACGCTTCGCGCAGAGCCTGGTTGTAGCGCGCGCGATCTTCGGCGCAACCCACCGAATTGAGCTGCAAGTTCCAGCCGCTCAGGCCGACTTCGTCAAGTAGCGTAGCCAGCATCTCCAGCACTTCGGCATCGCGAGCCGGTGACTCGCTGCCCGCGCTGGGCGGCCCGATAATCTCCGCGCCGATCTGAAAGAACTGACGATAGCGTCCCTTCTGCGGACGCTCACGGCGGAACTGTGGCCCGATGTAGTACAGCTTTTGCAGCGTGCCTTTCTTGTCGAGACCGTGTTCGATGTAGGCACGAACCACGCCGGCCGTGTTCTCGGGACGGAGGGTCAGCGATTGCGGACGCCTAAACCACTGAGGCATTCCTACCGACTCCGCCCGAATGTCTCCTAGCGAGAATCGGTTGACCTTGTCCTGTTCGAAGGCTGGATAAGCCAATACAAGGGCTGGCTCTGGACTTGCCGGGTTATCTCTCAGATAACCCGATCTGTACTGCCGCATAAACGCCAGCTCTGCGGCACTTGGCTGATAGCAGATCCTTATCATCTGGGGAACATTGTCTTTAATCCCCCAATAGCCGAACGAAGACACTCCCGACTCAAACTCCTGAAGATCGGAGTATGAATTTCCGTGTTGCAATCGCCATTCGCGATCCAGTTGAAGCACGGGATCATCGGGATCGTACCACTTGAACATCTCCTTGGAGACGATGTCGGTCTCTTCGCCGACACTGCGCGAGAACAGTTGCGTGTCTTCGAAGATGGGCGTGCGGATCTCGTGATAGTTGTAGCGGGTGAAGACGTCGCGCACCTTCGCCTCGACCCGGTTCCATAAGTCGGTGTCGGGCGGGAGAAGATCGCGAGTTCCGCGGACAGCTTTGATCATAAGTTGTCAGTTGCCAGTGGTCAGTTGTCAGCCTTTGTTTTCACCACGGAGGACACGGAGTGCACGGAGGAAAGTTAGATTAAGAAATTCGAATTAAACTCCGTGCGCTCCGTGTTCTCCGTGGTGAAGAATAATTCTGTTGCCGACAAAAGCAGATCCCTCGCGGGCCAAGGCCCGCTCGTGATGACAAGAAACAACAAGCCCAACGGCGCACCTGAAGGTGCGCCCCTTCCAGCTACTTCTTCATTTCTGCTAAATAGTTTTCTTTGTATCCCAGATAATTCCGCCCATAGCGCAGGATCGTTTCCTGGTCCTCATCCGCCAGCTTTTTCCGGAGTTTGCCCGGGACGCCCATCCACAGCGAGCCGGGTTCGACCACCGTGCCTTCGGGAATCAGGGTGCCGGCGGCGATGATCGAGCCGGTGCCGATGCGCGCGCCGTTGAGAATGGTCACCCCCATACCGATGAGGCAGCGGTCCTCGACGACGCAACCGTGCAGCGTAACCGAATGGCCCACCGTGACCCAGTCGCCGACGATCACCGGCCATTTCCCGAGCATGCCGTGCAGGACACTGCAATCCTGAATGTTGCTGTTCGCCCCCACGCGGATGAAATGTACATCGCCACGCAGCACGGCGTTCATCCAGACGCTGGCATTCTCGCCCAGGGTCACATCGCCGATCAGTTGGGCCGACTCATCGACGTAGCACGTCGGTGGCACGGTGGGCATATGTCCTTGATAGGAGCGGATCATAGTTTCTTGTCGAAGCCTGCGAGACCTGTTTCCTGCGGGTGAGACACTGACGAATGCGCCGGCCGCTGAATCCTGAATTGCCTCCAGCGAGTCCGCGTACCGCGCCTACTGCAAGAAACGGAATCGAGTCTGTCAGGGCCACGAGCTAGGGGTGCCACAGTGGCGCCGACCTATTCTTTCTTCACCACGGAGAACACGGAGCGCACGGAGTTTAATTCGAATTTCTTGATTTTGAGTTTCCTCCGTGAACTCCGTGTGCTCCGTGGTAAGGATTCTTGTAAGTCTTTGAAAATACCATGCCGGGAGTGCGCAGCGAAAGGACGCGTCGGCATGATCGCGACTTCAGACAAGGGACGAGATTCCACACCAAGCTATTCGCAGCTTCACGCTTGTTATCTCTTCGGTCGACTTTCGAAGCCAAACTCCAGGGAGCGCAGAATAATAAAAACATAATAGGTCTGGCATCAGACAGACTCTCAAGAGCCTGGCGGTCTAAGCTTTGCTACACGCGAGATTGTCCGCTAGCCTGTGGGGCCACAGCTAAGCGCTCTGTCAGTCAGGCATCCATCCGGCTTTGTATTTCGCGCCGAGTGGCGACATCATGACAAAATCTAGCAATGCTCCTCAGGACTTCTATCGTCGACCGGACAAGCCGGCAGAGAGCATCTGCATGTCTTGCTTTCTTACGGTCAGGGCCTCGAAGCCGGAATTATTGGCCGGTGCCGAGGACGGCCATCGCAAAGAATGCCCCAACCCACGAGCGATTCCCGAGCCTTTCCCGTCTCGACTTGAAGGATAAGGAGCGCCACCGCTGCGTGCGGCTCTCTTGCCCAACTAAAGTGCTATTTCTCTGCTCCCTTTTTTAGGCTAGGTGGCCGGCAGTGCCGAAAACGCCAAGTTATTATTTACAAAGTAATACAACTATCTACGACTTTGTCGGGATATCCGAATCGAACGGGGTGCGATACAACTCATAAGACAGTGTCACTTCTCTCGAAACCGTGAGGTATATCGCTAGTCCAATGTATGACCAGGTAGTAGAGCCGGGCGACGGCAGTTCGCAGTTGGGAATCGAACAGCAAGCAGAAGCAACGGTGAGCTGGATGAGGGCTCTGGGCCCCAAAACGGTACTGTGTGTCGATGACGAGAAGATTGGTCTGCGCGTGCGCAAGATCATGCTCGAGAGTCACGGTTTCCGCGTGCTTACCGCCTACAGCGGGCAGCAGGGACTCAGCATGTTCGACAGTCATCACGTGGATCTAGTGGTGCTCGACTACTATATGCCCGACTTGAACGGCGGGGATGTGGCGGCCGAGATGCGCCGCCGGCGGCCCGATGTGCCCATCATCTTCTTGTCAGCGTATTTCTCGCTTCCCCCGGCTGCCCTGGAACTGGCGAACGCCTTCATCACCAAGGGCGATCCGCCGGATGTGCTGATCGAAAAGATTCAGCAGCTGGCCTAGAGCGCGCCAGTCACACCCGTCACTCCTGCCCAATCCATCAATGCACCTTCTTCAGCAGCTCCGAGCATTCATCATGCAACTTGGCGTCGTGGGTCAGGCCATCGGCGATGACGCATTGGTCCAGTGCGGTCTTGGGATCGGAATCCTTCAATAAATTGGTCAACACGATGTGCGGAGTCGGCCAATCGGGCGACAGCCTGGCGGCCGTCTG
This sequence comes from Candidatus Korobacteraceae bacterium, assembly GCA_049695855.1. Classification (GTDB taxonomy): domain Bacteria; phylum Acidobacteriota; class Terriglobia; order Terriglobales; family Acidobacteriaceae; genus Bog-257. The sequence goes on from JBAVSY010000019.1 coordinate 80,258, forward strand.
TAGTTCGGCGATGGCCGCCGGCATATCCTTTTTCTTCTGATACACGATCGATAAGTTGTAATGGGCGCTGGCGTTCTTGGGCTCCAGCCGAATGGCTTCCTTATACTCGGCAATGGCCTCATCGGACCGGCCGGCGTCGTCCAGCACGCTGCCCAGATTCATGTGGGTTTCCGCACTCTTGGGCTGGATTTCCAAAGCGGCTTTGTAGTGCGCGATGGCTCCATTAAAGTCGCGTTTGGCATAAAGAACATTCGCCAGATTGTTCTGCGCGCTGGCCATCTTGGGATTGAGTCGCACCGCCTCTTTGTACTCAGCGAGGGCGCCATTGAGATCGCGGTTGTGCTTGAGTGCCAGGCCGAGATTGTTGTGCGCGTTGGCGTCCTCGGGCTTGAGCTGCACCGCAACTTTGAACTCGGCAATGGCCTCGGTGTAGCCCTGGCGATCGAGGTAAACGCGCCCCAGATTGTAGTGCGCTTCAAAGTAGTCGGGATAGTTTTTGATGGCTTCCTTATATTCCGCGATCGCGTTATCGGTGTTGCCGTCGTGTTCGAAGGACACGCCTTCGTGGAAATGGCGCTCAGCGTCGGCCGGAATGATCTTCGCCGATTTCTCAGACGTGGCCGGCGCCGTCGGCGGCGTTGGTTGCGTTGCCGCGGGTGGGGCTGCCGGTTTGGGTTGGCTCATTTTGGGTGCAGGCTGAGGCTGCGGTGCGTCCTGCGTTTGTGCGAATCCGCTGACCAGCAACAGCAGTGCGAGAACGATAACGATGATGACGCCACGGAGTAACCTGCGTTTGCTATGAAGTCTCATGATGGGGACGTAAGGGAAGTATATCGTTAGCGGGCGGGTGGCGAGGGTAAAGGAATCCACGGATCGCACGGCTCACGACGTCTTCGGTTTGGGCGGAGGCTCCTTGATATTGGCGACCGCACGCTTCATCCGCTGGAACTGGCCGGTCTGATAGCCATACGTTTGTTGCGGCAGGCGAGCAGCCTCCTGCCGGATGGCCCGCGAACGGTTGTCGGGATTGGGATGGTCGGAGAGAAAAACCAGCGCTCCCACATTGTCTTGCGCGTTGAGCTTGTTAAAGAATCTGGCCAGCTGGATGGGATCGTATCCGGCCTCCGCCATCAGGTGCGTGGCCATCAGGTCGGCCTGGCTTTCATCGGTGCGCGTGAACTTCAGCAACACGCTGCTGGCGCCGAGGTTGATGCCAAGCTGGGCCAGTTCTCCCATCAGGCTGCCATTGTCGGTCATCTGCGCGGCCAGCGCCAGCGGCAGTTGAATCATGTTGGCCTTCGATGCCTGGTTAGTACCATGCCGCAGGATCACATGCGACATTTCGTGCGCCATCGCGCCGGCCAGTTGAGCCTCGTTGTCCACGGCTTTCAGCAGGCCGGTGTTGATGAACATGGGTCCGCCGGGTAGCGCATACGCATTGATTTTCGGGTCGGCGACCACTTCGAAGGTGAAGGTGAAGCCGCTCTCCCGTGCTTCCCGAGAGGCCGCCAGGCGCCTGCCGATGGCGTTAACATAAGCAGTCAAGGTGGGATCGTCGACCATGGTGGAGTGCTTGCGAATCTTGGCGGCGAGTTCCTGGCCCAGCTGCACGTCCTGCTGTCTGGTGAAAAGATTGAAGCCGGGCTTGAGTTGCGTCGGGCCTTGGGCGGCAACCGCCGCGGTCAGCAGCAATAACGGAACTAGCGCTGCCGTGATCCGGCCCGTGCCGGATCTAGCCCGATTGCGATGCGTCAGTCGAAGCCGCATGGTTTGCTGGGGATGGCTGGTGGTGCTTCCCTCCCTCAAATTTTACCTCGAATCGCCGGCCCAGGATGGTGGGCAAGGGCGTCGCGCTTTTCGTCCCGGTGGCGTCCTTGCTAACTTCTCCTCGAATTGAACAAGGCCCCCTCCCCGGCGATTAGGATTCTTATGTCGGGCGCGCCGGAAGATTGCGTTATCATCTAACCTTCGCCCGGAGCCGACGAAACCCCATGGATCAGCGCAGTTTCCAGAAACTGCTACGCCGAACGGTTGCAATTCCGGTGATCATGCTGGTGTTGTTGGCAATCGTTCTCGTCAGCGAAATCCTGTTGCTGACGACCTCGTTGCACTGGGTCGATCACTCCGACCGGGTGATTGCCGCTGACCGGCAAGCCATGCGCAGCCTGGGCGAAATGGAGACCGGTCTTCGCGGCTATTACCTCACCGACGATCCCACGTTTCTTGAACCCTATAACGACGCCAAAGCGAAGGTGACCGAACAGCTCGACGCCCTGCAGCGGCTGACCGTGGACAACGCCGCCCAGCAACAGCGTCTGCAAGCGCTGCGCCAGCTGGCTGCGCGCTGGATGCAGTGGGCGGATGGGCAGTTGTTGGTGCAACCTCGGGGAGTTCCTCCATCGTCTAAGGACCTGCTCAGCGGACAGCAACTAATGGTGGATATCCGCGACAAGGCAAGGGAATTCGTGACTGCCGAAGAGGCCTTGCGGCAACAGCGCTCGCACCGGGCTACCGTCATGAATGCCGCCGTGGTCGCTTCCGCAGTCGGGCTCTCTCTGCTGATCGCCGTGCTGCTCTTCACGCTTACCCGGCGCGAGTTGATGGCCCTGTCTTCCACCTACGAACGCCACTTGCAGGCCGAAGTGGATCAGCAGCAGCAACTGCGGGAAAGCCGCGAGTGGTTTCAGATTACGCTGAAGAGCCTGGGTGAAGCGGTGGTCGCCACCGATCAGGCTGGAAATGTGTCGTTTATTAATCCGGCAGCGCAGAAGCTGGCCGGCTGGGATTACGTGATGGCCCAGGGACGTCCATTCGCTGAGGTGATTCGCATCTGCGACGAACGCACTCGAACCGAAGTGGATGATCCCATCCAGGCGGTGCGCCGGGAGCAGAAAGTGGTGGGCTTCTCCAATAGCCTTATCCTCACCAGCCGCTCCGGCGAAGAGTACCCGATTGAGCTTACCGGCGCGCCCATTTTGAATGACCGCTCCGAGGTGGTGGGGGTGGCCGTGGTTTTTCGCGACGTGACCCAGCGGCGCCAGACCGAACAGACCTTGCGCGCCAGTGAGCGCCTGGCGCTGGCAGGGCGTTTGTCGGCGACCATTGCGCATGAGATCCGGAATCCCCTCGATACCGTAACCAATGTGGTTTATCTGCTGCAGCATGAGCAAGCTTGTAGCCCCGCCTCGACGCAGTACCTGAAAATGGCCAGCGATGAACTGGCCCGGATCGCGCAGATCACCAGCCAGTTGTTGACCTTCCATCGCGAGGCTCGGAACCCGGTCGAGGTGAGTCTGACCGAAGTGCTGGAAAGCGTGCTGGTCCTGTTTGCGCCTCAGATCAAGCAAAATCACATTGCCGTGGAAACGCGCTTCGAAACGCAATGTTGCGTTCGCGGATTTCCCGGCGAGCTGCGGCAAGTTTTCTCCAATCTTATCGGCAACGCTCTGGATGCCATGGGGAGGGAGGGCAAGCTCATTGTGCGCACCCGCGACTCCAGCCTGGCGTCCGAGCCTGCGCGTAAGGGAGTGCGCGTCACCCTGTTGGATAACGGCAGCGGTATCCCAGTGGGCGTGCGCCGGAATCTGTTCGCCCCCTTCTACACCACCAAGGGCGAGAAGGGTACTGGATTGGGGCTGTGGGTGAGCCGCGGCATTATTGAAAAGCACGAAGGAACGATCCACGTGAGCAGCCGGATTCGCGAAGGGAACAGTGGGACCGCGTTCTCGGTGTTTTTGCCCTGTGAGCAGAAGCTGGGCCTGCTGGATGTGCCGACCGCGCCTCCGGCCTAAGAGGGAATTTAGGGGCCGGCAGGCTGCTGAAAAAGTCATATTCGACGTGTTTTGAAAGGGCCCAGCTTTAGCTGTGCCGCCACACGGCCTATATTTTTGTCATCCCGAGCGGGCTTCAGCCCGCTCGGGATCTGCTTTTCCGAGTTTTCAGCAGCCTGCTGGGGCGGTTTCAGAATTGCTGTACTGCGGCGCAGGCGGCAGAGCGGACCTTCAGGTCCGCGTCTAGGATGCGCCCTAAAGCTAAGGCTATCCGCCCACTGCCGTGCCGTGGGCGGATAGCCTCACCAAAAGAGACGACCTTGACGCGGCGCTGAAGCGCCGCTCTAGCCGAGCTTCGCGGGCAGCAATTCGGACGATGGTATAGCCGACTGGCAGATGGCCGCTCGGCATTTCGACCAGACTGTGATCACGAGCGAAAGGCCCGCGCTTGGCGGGCCTTGGGACGTAGAAGCAAGTCGCAGCGCTTACTGATGTGCTGCTGGAGCTTGCTCTGGAGTTGGCGGCAGCGCTGGAATGTTGGGTTCCTCGTCCGTCACCTCAGGCAGAGGACGCTCCAGGGCGTAGGCCAACACCTCGTCCATCGTATTCACGAAGCGCAGCCGCATGACGTTGCGCAAGTTCTCCGGCACGTCGGCCAGGTCTTTCTCGTTATCCGCCGGAAGCAGGACTTCCATGATGCCGGCGCGATGGGCTGCCAGCAGCTTCTCTTTCAATCCGCCGATAGGCAGCACCTTGCCGCGCAGGGTGATCTCGCCGGTCATGGCGATATCGCGCCGCACCGGAATATGGCTTAGCGCGCTGGCAATCGCCGTCGCCATGGTGATACCGGCGGACGGGCCATCCTTGGGAATCGCGCCCTCGGGCACGTGCACGTGAATATCGAGACTGCGATAGAAATCCCGCTGCAAGCCCAGCTTCTTCCAGCGCGATCGCACGTAGGTCATCGCCGCTTGCGCCGACTCCTGCATCACGTCGCCCAGTTTGCCCGTCAGAATCGGTTTTCCACCCTTACCGTCCACCGTGGCGACTTCGGTGGTTAGAATCGAGCCGCCAACTTCGGTCCACGCCAAGCCTGTCACCAGGCCGACTTCGCTGCTCTCGTGTACTTCGCTGTCGCGGAACTTCATCACGCCCAGATAGTCGTTAACGTTTTCCGCCGTAAGCGCAACGGTGTACTTGTCGCCTTCCTTCACTACCTTGCGCGCGATCTTGCGGCAGATATTGCCAATCTCGCGTTCCAGGTTGCGGACACCGGCTTCGCGGGTGTAATTGCGGATCACCGTGGTCAGCGCCTCGTCGGTGAAAACGATGTTCTCCTCAGTCAAGCCGGTCTGCTGGCGCTGCTTGCGCACCAGATACTGCTTGGCAATCTCAACTTTCTCCGGCTCGGTGTAACCGTGCAGCCGCAGCACTTCCATGCGATCCTGCAACGCAGGCGGGATGGTGTGCAGCACGTTCGCCGTGGCGATGAAGAATACCTGCGACAGGTCATACTCCACGTCGAGATAGTGGTCGACGAACATGAAGTTCTGCTCGGGATCAAGTACTTCCAGCAGCGCGGCCGAGGGATCGCCGCGGAAGTCCATCGACATCTTGTCAACTTCGTCGAGCATAAAGACCGGATTCTTGGTGCCGGCCTTCTTCATCATCTGGATGATCTGGCCGGGCAGAGCGCCAATATAGGTGCGGCGATGACCGCGCACTTCGGCTTCATCGCGCACGCCGCCCAGCGACATGCGAACGAACTTGCGACCCGTGGCTTTGGCAATGCTCATGCCAAGCGAAGTTTTGCCGACGCCCGGAGGTCCGACGAAGCACAGAATCGAGCCCTTGGGATTCTTGACCAGTTGCCGGACGGCGAGAAATTCGAGAATGCGCTCCTTGATTTTCTCCAGCCCATAATGATCTTCGTTGAGTGTCTTCTCGGCAACATCGATATTGCGGATCTCCTTGGAACGCTTCTTCCAGGGAACGGCCAGCAGCCAATCGAGGTAATTGCGGGAGACGGTGGATTCAGCCGACATGGGCGGCATCGCTTCCAGCTTCTTCAGTTCCTGCAGCGCTTTCTCGTGAACCTCGCGCGGCATGCCGGCGGTGTCGATCTTTTTCTTCAGCTCGTCGAACTCGCTCTTCTCGCCCCGGCCCAATTCTTTCTGGATGGCTTTGATCTTTTCGTTGAGGTAATACTCTTTCTGCGCCCGCTCCATCTGGCGCTTGACGCGCGACTGGATGGTGCGATCCATGTTGAGTTTTTCGATCTCAACATCCAGAACGTCGCCTATACGGTTCAGGCGCTCGGCAGGGTCGAAGATTTCCAGCAGTTCCTGCTTCTCCTCGATGGACAGCTGCAGGTTGGCGGCAATAGTGTCGGTAAGTTTTGCCGGATCGTCGTTGCGGACGGCGGCAATCATGGTCTCGTAATTGAGCGACTGGCAGAGCTTCACGTACTGCTCGAACAGACCAGTCACGCGCTGCATGCTGGCTTCGATCTGCGGGGTGGGCTCGGCCGAATACTTGGCGGTGCGGACGGTGGATTCGAAATAGCCGTCGATATCGACTACCTGGAGGATTTTGCCGCGCTCCAGGCCTTCCACCAGGACCTTGATGTTGCCGTCAGGAAGTTTCAGACTCTGCACGATGTTGACGATGGTCCCCACCTGAAAAATCTCGTTGGGTTTGGGCTCGTCGACGCTGGCATCATGCTGAGTAGCCAGGAAAATCTTCTTGTCGCCAGCCAGCGCCTCTTCCAGTGCACGGACGCTAGACTCCCGTCCAACCACGAACGGCGTCATCATATAGGGGAAGATGACGACATCGCGGATCGGCATCATGGGGAGTTTTTTGGTCTCAAACTTCTCGCGCTGGGTCACTGAAAACCGCCTTATCGTTCAGAGCGATCGAGCTGCTCTGGGAGAGAAAAGAAAATGTATACCGTTTGCGCCGCCTTCGGCGCCGGTCGCCCCTTGCAGCAACCAAGTCGACTCAAGAATACCACGCAAGGGAACAGGGCAGAAGCGAACAAAGTCTCGTGGTACGAGCAATTTCCAGCCATCAGAGCAGCTTTTGGCCGCCAACCTGCAACCACCAGACGTTTCGGGGAGTTATATGCTTTTGATGTCTCTCTTACGAATTGGATTCGTCTGGCCCTGGCTGAGTAGCTTCGCAGTAAAATGAAAAGCGCGACCGAAGCCGCGCTCCAGAACTCGAGCTGTCAGGCCACTGAGAACTGACCTCCGAACCGCCAGAACGTAACGCTTAGCCGGCCTTCTCCATCAGCGGCAGGCTCACGTTGCGCTTTTCCACCATATCCCGAGTGACTTCGAACTCCTTGATACGCTTCTGACCAGGCAAAGCGTACATCAAGTCGAGCATCAACTCTTCCAGAATCATGCGCAATCCACGGGCTCCCACCTTGCGTAACATGGCTTCGCGCGAGATGCTGCGCAGAGCGTCATCGGTGAAGCGCAACTTGACATTCTCGAATTCGAACAGGCGCTGGTATTGCTTCACGATGGCGTTCTTGGGTTTGGTTAGGATTTCGATCAGTGCGTCTTCGTCCAGATCGCTCAACACGCCCACGACTGGCAGGCGGCCAACAAATTCGGGGATGAGCCCGAACTTGATCAGGTCCTGCGGTTCGACTTGCGCCAGCAACTCGGTGTCGCGCTTGTTGCTCTCAGTGAAAGCGGCTTCCTTGGCCTCGTCGGTGCGGAAACCCATGGAACGCTTGCCCAGACGGCGGCCAATAATGCGCTCCAGACCCACAAACGCTCCGCCGCAGATGAACAGGATGTTCGTGGTGTCGACCGGAGTAAATTCCTGGTGCGGATGCTTGCGCCCGCCCTGTGGTGGCACATTGGCTACCGTGCCTTCCAGGATCTTCAGCAGCGCCTGCTGTACGCCTTCGCCCGAGACATCGCGAGTGATGGACGGGTTTTCGTCCTTGCGGCCGATCTTGTCGACTTCGTCGATATAGATGATGCCAGTCTGCGCGCGGGCCACATCGCCATCGGCGGACTGCAAAAGCTTGAGGATGATATTCTCGACATCCTCGCCAACGTAGCCGGCTTCGGTAAGCGTGGTGGCGTCGACAATGGCGAAGGGAACGTCGAGCATCTTGGCCAGGGTCTGGGCCAGCAGCGTCTTGCCTGTGCCGGTGGGGCCGATCAGCATGATGTTCGATTTGGCGAGCTCAACTTCGCCGCCGCGCTGCCGATTCATGTAGACGCGTTTGTAATGGTTGTAAACCGCAACCGCCAACTTTTTCTTGGTTTGCTGTTGGCCGATCACGTACTCGTCCAGAAAGGTCTTGACCTCGGCGGGCTTGGGAAGCTGATTCGGCGTTGCCGCCGGCTGGGCTTCCGAGCGGTCGTCTTCCAGAATGGAATTGCAGACGGCGACGCACTCATCGCAAATGTAAGCCCGCGGATAGTCGGTGGGCGACGAGATCAGTTTAGCGACAGCGTCCTGCGACTTGTGGCAAAACGAACAACGAAGCACTTCATCGGAACCGGTTCTGGTTCTCACAGAAAAAACTCCTTATGCCGCACGCCTGCCCGGGATTCCTTCCCCAGCCATTTTTCCCCGGCCACTCACATCCGGGAGGAGCCGTGCTGCCCCTTGAGAAGCTGCCTCTATCGGCCATCGGCAACCTCTCGCGAATCCTTAGAGTACTGCACTGCGAGCTATTGAACCATAATTCCGGAAGCCATAACGTACCGTTAGTGCAATATTCGGTACAACTTTGGAAGCACTCCGCGAAAATTTTTCCACCTTAGTTAAAGATTAAGCCGACTCACCTACTTGTGCTTGAAAATGATGTCATCGATGATGCCGTACTCCTTGCCCTGCTGGGCGTTCATGATGAAATCGCGCTCCACGTCGCGTTCCACTTTTTCCAGGCGCTGGCCGCTGTGCTTGGAGAGCAGCTGACTGGTGATCTCGCGCATACGCAAGATTTCCCGGGCGTGAATATCAATGTCGGTGGCTTGTCCCGACAACCCCGACATCAGCGGCTGATGAATCAGAATCCGCGACGTAGGCAGCGCGAAGCGTTTCTTGACCGCGCCTGATGCCAGCAACAACGCCGCCATGCTGGCCGCCTGGCCGATGCAAATGGTGGTTACGTCGGGCCGGATGAACTGCATGGTGTCGTAAATCGCCATCCCTGCGGTAATTGAACCACCGGGCGAGTTGATATACAACGAGATATCCTTCTCCGGGTCTTCTGCCTCCAGGAAGAGCATCTGGGCAATGATCAGGTTGGCGACATTATCGTCAATAGGAGTGCCAAGAAAAATGATATTGTCCCGCAACAGGCGGGAATAAATGTCGTAGGCCCGCTCGCCCCTGCTGGTCTGCTCAATCACCATGGGCACAAGCATTATTTGCTGCTCCTTTTTCCTGCGGGTAAGAGATTTGCATCCGGGCACGGTTTCCGCCGTGCCGTAAGCGACACAAACCAGCTAATGTTCGAGACGCGTCCCGCCGCCGGGCGACCAGAAACATCTCGCTTCCAATGCGTTCCTAACCCTTCCACCCTGCTTCCCGAAAGACGAAGCGGAGAAGTGGAATGCGGCCGCCCTAGGCGGACCTGCGGTACAAAGAATTCAGGGTCTTCTCGTTGCGGATGCGATGCCGAATTCTATCCAGCCCCCCATCCTGCGTCAAACGAGCACGCACCTGCTCCAACGGCTGTTTTGCCTGAGTAGCCAGCGCCTCCACCTCGTGCTCGACCTCGTCGTCGCTGACTTCGATTTTTTCCTCATCGGCAACCTGTTCCAGAATCAGTGAGGCTTTCACTTCGCGCAACGCCGCCTCCCGCTGTCCGGCACGCAGACGGGGAAGATCCATCCGCTTCATGTCTTCCGTCTTCATGCCTTGAGCGGCGAGCGCTCGCAAGCCCCGCTCCAGACGCAGATCGATCTGGTCATTCAACATCGCTTCCGGAATCGGAAAGTCGTTGCGCTTAACCAGTTCCTCGACCAACTTGTCTTTGCCCTGATGCTCGGCCTCGTGCTCCCTCTCCGCTTTCATGTTTTCCCGCAGGCGGGTGCGAAGCTCGTCCAGCGTATTGAAGTCGGTGCTCAGCTCTTTGGCGAACTCGTCATTCAGCTCGGGAACACTGCGGGTCTTGATGCCCTTCACGTTGACTTCGTAAGTCATCGATTTGCCGGCCAACCGCTTATCGGCGAAATCGTCGGCATACTTGACGTCGAAGGTGCGCTGCTCCCCGACCTTGGCCGCACGCAAGTTCGCCGAGAACTCCGGAATGGTGTTTTCGCCGCCAATCTCGACCATGATCTCGTCTACTTCGACCGGCTTGGAGTCGGCATCCTGCTCCGCTTCTTGGGGCGTACCTTTGAAACCGGCCACGGCAAAATCGCCGTCGGCGAGCGGCCGATCTTCTTCCACAGCGGTGTAGGTCGCCTGCTGCTGGCGAAGATTGTTCAGCGCGGTCTCCACATCCTCGTCGGTAACGTTGGAGTCGATCGTGGTCACGCGGATGTCATCGTACGGAGCCACCTTAAACTCAGGCAGGATCTCGAACGACGCCTTGAATTTCAGCGGCTCGCCTTCGTGGATGTGCAGGTCGGTAACCCGGGGTTGCGACACCGGCGCCAGGTTGTGCTTCTGGGTTTCTTCGCGGAAATACCGGGGAACCAGGGAGTCGACAATCTCGTTCTTGATGTCGTCAGCAAAGCGTTGGCGCACCATGGAAGCCGGGACCTTACCTTTGCGGAAGCCAGGAACCCGCGCCAGCTTTTGATACTTGTTCACGATGCTGTCGGTTTCAGCCTTCACAACGTCAGCCGGAATCTCGATCGTGAGCTCGCGCTGGCAAGGATTGGATTGTTCGGTAGAAGTCGTTTCGTTCGTAGTTGTGTCGGTAGTCAATGAATTGCCTTTAGAACTGGATGTGGCCAAATTCGGCTCGAGTGCAACCGATGATGATTGCGCTGACGGCGACGGAATCCGGGGCGAGACTCCGAGGGAGCGGTACGCGAAGGAACCGCAATTACCGTCTTCCTTAAGTTTATGAGAGTGTTGCGGAGCGGTCAAACGGACTGCTCGCGCCGAAGCCGACGGGAGTCATGAGGGTGGGCAAAAATTGCCAAAAGCGGAATCGCAGCCAGCCTACCGCTTACGAACTCGTTTCGAACTTGTCCTTCTCCGAACCACTTCTTCGGCGAGGCGTTTCTTAGTGCGAACCACGCGGCGATCGCTTCCAGGCATTACCTCCGCCCGGGTGATTTGCACTCGAGATGCGGGATTATCGAACAGTTGCGCCAGATAATTGTCCTTGCACTCGACCGAACAGAAATGAACCGCCAGCGGCAGTACGGCACGCTCGTAATGCCAGGCCGGATCAAGGATGGCCTCCCGACGGGCAGCCTGGGTTCCGATATTCTCCGCCGCCATTCCGTTAATCCAGGTTTCGTCTGACCCTTTCGTATTTCCGCAGTAGTCGCAGATAAATTGCAGCATAAGGAATTGGAATGCGGAAAACCATCAAGAGGTTGGTTACCGGTAACGCTAAACCGGTCGCGAGAAACGTGGCTCGCCATTCCATTCCGGCGTCCACCAAACTGTGAAGAGAAACGCACCCGTTGATTGTCACTCCCCACAGGAGACTTCCTGGACAGCAAAAGCGCTCTGCACCGGTGGATTGGGCGAAGGCTGATCGAATGGATCGAGCACTTCCGTGACCCGCACTTGATTGACTTCGATCCAGGTCTTGCGCCAGCGCTGAACCACACATTTATCCAGACGAGTTTCGGATGCAGGGAATCCGAAACCGTCGTAAAACCATACGATGTTGTCGCGCAGGGCCTTATCCATGTGGCTGAAATTGTCGTAGGCCAACTCGTCCAGCAAACCGCGATAGGTTGCGTCGGCCAGGGGATACTGGCCGCGTTTCGTCGGCTTGCCAGTATCGAGGTTGATTTCCGGCGTCTGCAGATCGTGGTTCTTCACCTCCTGCAGGGCCTTACCGTATTGCGTGACGGTCTGGTCGACACTTTTGAAGTAGAGGTTCTCGGTCCTGGGCGTCGGCTCTTTGAAATCGATGTCACGCAGTGGGCCCACCTTGGGCACCAACTTGAACATGACTCCCATGATGCGCGCTCCCGGACCTGGCTCCTGGTAGCCTGAGCCCCAGCTCTTCTGATAATCGGCCTTCGATAAGTGATACAGGAAGCGTTGCCGATTGAAATTCGGAATTTCCTTCTGCAACTGGTCTCCCTTAGCCACCAGGGCCACCTTGGTCATTTCAGGGATGATCTGGCTGACGCTGCGGCGATAAGTGTTGATGGCCAACTGCTCATGCGGCATCACGTCCGTCAGTTTCAAACCGTAGGTGTCATAGAACGCGCGCTCCAACAGGGGCGTCGCAACCTCGAAGCCGATGAAGTTGTGGTAATCCTCAGGCGCGTAGCGGCCTTTGGCGACCTGAAGCACATCGAAACCAAACTCAGTGCGGATGTGAGCCTTGTGGTCCACGTCATAGGGGACTGCGGGGCCATACCGCGCGGCTAGTTCGGGGTATTCAATGCCAACCGATAGATTGATGTAGGGGTGACCATTAATATCCGAGACGTAGTGAGACAGCGCTCCCAGGGCGAAAGCATACTCGTCGAGGTCCTGTGAGTCGTTGATCAGCGCCTGCACGAAGTCGCCGGTGCGAACGTAATGCGCCAGGTCGCTGAAGACATGGCTTCCAAACGGATAGTAGCCGATGTCTTGAATGACGCTTCCGCCGTAGGCGTAGGCGTGAGCCATCAGCAGATCATCCGGAGTGGCATTGGGGAAACGCGCCAGCAGCAGAGGCTTGATCTGCTGCTTCCAGAGCAGGTCAATGACCTCTTCATGCGTGAGCACCGAATATCCGGCGCAAGCCGGCGCCAGCGCGATGACGTACATCAGAAGCAACGCGCAACATCTCACCGCAAACGAACGCGGAGTCTTAACTATCATCGAGCTTTCTTGGAACGTGGTTCAGATGCGGCCGAGCAACAACAAAATAACCAGGATAACCAGGACCAGCCCCAGTCCGCCGGAAGGATAGTAACCCCAGCCGCGGCTGTAGGGCCACGATGGGAACGATCCCACGGACAGGAGCAGCAGGATCACCAGAAGAATAATCAGCATTGTGTTTGGTCTCCCTTGTTTTCGTCTGCGAATTTCTTCGGACTAAGCGGGTACTAGCCCATAACTAAGAAGCGTTCGCCGCCGGTAAGGATGTATCTGGGAGATTGCGTCCTGCTCAGGAAGCGCCAAGCTTGCTGTTTAATGCCTTGAGATAGTTGTCGATGGTCGCGCCGTAGCCCTGAAGATATCGTGAGACGAAGCGAAAGATGGGATTGTCGATTTCGCCGTTCTCCGTAATCGTCAGTCGAGATCCGGTGCCTTCGGGTGTGATCTCGTACGTCCAGGTACCACCAAAAGGCAGGTGGGGATCGGCGATTCGAGTGATGAGCTTCTGCGGCGGATCTTCTTCCACCACCTCATACGTTATCTTTTGACCCTGGCTTCCGTACTCCCGCCATTTCCGATGACCGTCTTCCGGCGCGAGTACTTCGTAGCGCCGCACATCGGGACGCCAGGTGGGTGGGCCGGAGATGAGATCCCAGAGTTGCTGAGGCGATTGCCGGAACTCGGCAGTCCGGCTGACCTGGTGCTTCACCGGTAACTGTGAACCGAGCAGGGCAATCAGTGCAATCACGCCCAGCAATACCAGCAACACCAGAGCGATCGACTTCAGCATGTAGCGGCTCATCCTCCTATTGATCTGCTATGCGCGGTCGTTGCAGTGTAGGCGCGACGCTCGCTTTGGGCAAGTCTTATGGGTTGCCATCCGATAACAACGCCGCAGCTACAATGGGAAAGATGCCTTCCGCGCTCGCCGTGCTCCACCAGGAAGTCGTGAACTGCACCCGCTGCCCGCGGCTGGTCGCCTATCGCGAGCAGGTCGGCCGAGAGAAGCGGCGCGCCTATCGCGACTGCGAATATTGGGCGCGACCGGTGCCCGGCTTCGGCGATCCGCACGCGCGTGTGTTGATTCTGGGGCTGGCGCCAGGAGCGCACGGATCCAATCGTACTGGCAGGCCGTTCACCGGGGACGCATCGGGCAAGTTCATGTATCCGATCCTGTATAAGGTCGGCTTTGCATCGCAGCCCAACGCCGAGCATCGCGACGACGGACTCAAGCTGCTCGACTGCTACATCACCGCCGCGATTCGCTGCGCTCCGCCCGACAATAAACCTCTGCCGTCGGAGTTGGCCAACTGTGCGCCATTCCTCGATCGTGAGCTTGCGATTCTAAAGAAGGTTAAGGTTGTGGTAGCGCTGGGCAAGATTGGCTTCGATGCCTATCTCAACTATTTAAAGCGCAAGGGCGTGATCCAGAGCAGGGCGGAATATCGGTTTGCCCACGCCGCGCAATACGCGATGCCGAACAGGATCGTGCTGCTGGCGTCGTATCATCCGTCCAACCAGAACACGGCGACCGGCAAGCTGACCTCAGCGATGTTCGAGGCCATCTTCCGCGAGGCCAAAAAGATTGCAGCGGCGGGAGGAGACCGAACCTCTGGTTGACAACCGCGAGCCACGGTGTCACGATTCGCACGCCACGGAATTTTCTGCTGGGGGGACATGCAATGAGTAGGAAGCTTCGGTTCACGATGCTGCTGGGAGTCTGCGTCGTCGTATTCGGAGGATTAATGGCGGCGTGGGCCGCGGCCCGCACCAATCGATCGGCAGTAGGAACCTGGCAGTTGGACGTCGCCAAATCGTCGTCCGGAAAGATGCCGGTGCCCAGCTTCGAACAGTTGGTCATTACCACCGACGACGTGGACACCTACAAGTGGAGCCTGATTGGCACCGAGGGGCATGGCACGACTTTTTCGAAGTCCTACGATGGCCCCGTCGACGGCCAGGATCATCCCCTGACGAGCAGCGAGTCAGGTAGCCTGATTGCCTATACCAGGACCCCTTCCGGTAGCCTTCGCTGGGTGGTCAAGGACAAGGATGGCACCGTGATCGAGACGGCAAGCCGTTGGCTTTCGCCCGACGGCAAGCTCATGACGATCAAGGGAACGGCAAATTTCTCCGGCGGCGCAGTCTTCATCTCGGTGTTCGACAAAGTGAAGTAAGTCCGGATTGGTCTCAAGCTTAGCTGACCAGAGTCACAGAGCCGGAGCCCAGGTCGTAATAGCCGGCTACTACTTTCACCTTGTTCTCCTTCACCAGGCCGGAGATCACCGTTGACGACTCGCTCAACAAAGTCGCCTGGATCTTGGCATTCGCCTTGGTTGCCGCTTCCAGGTCCTGTCCGGCTTGATCGATAGCCGGTTGGATGTGTGGAAACAGCGCGCTGATCTGGCCGGGTACTGCCTTGCCTTGTAGGGCGGCTTTCACGGCTCCGCAATTGGAGTGACCCATCACAAGAATCACCTTCGTCCCCAGCACCACCGCTCCGTATTCAAGGCTGGCGATGATTTCCGGCGTGATCACATTGCCCGCAACCCTGGTCACAAAAATATGTCCAATCGTCTGATCGAAAACCAGCTCGACCGGTACCCGCGAATCCGCACAGGACAAGACGGCGGCGAAGGGCTCCTGCTTTTCAACCGTGTGTTGCTTCAAGATGTCCAGGTCATGCTCGTGAGCGGTCAGACGATTGGAAGTGAACCGCTTATTGCCGTCCATCAGCTCGGACAGCGCAGCATCGGGAGTGAGCGTGCTCTGGGCCCACGCGGTCGAGGGAGCTACCAGTCTTATACCGCCTGCGGTCAACCCGACGACAGTTCCGGCTAAGCCCATCCGTAAGAATTTTCGCCTGGACGGTACCTGATTCTCGAACCATGCAGTATTCATTTTCAAAGTCCTCTGTGCGCTTCTTGCACGGCGCAGTATACACCCGGTGCATTTCTTGGAAACGTGCAACATTACGCGTAGGGGGATGGTCGACTCTTTTCGCAAACTACGCTAGGGATATCTGATTAAGTCGAGGCGAAGTCCCTCACAGGCTAAAGCCAAGATGATTTTGCGCCTCTTACGGACGGCCTGAAAAAGACTGCGTCGCAACCGGGAAGAAAGTTTTCTGGTGGAACGAACACCCGCAATAAACCGGTCAGTCTAGCCGCAACGCGGCGGGATGAAGTTAGCCGGGGGCGTAAGCCCCCGGAAAAGTGGGAAATAGTCGTG
>JBAVSY010000020.1:0-10648 GCA_049695855.1 Candidatus Korobacteraceae bacterium
CTTCATGGCTATCGGGCGTTGTGCTGCTATCCTGATTTCGTTTTGCTCCGCCGTGGCCCGGTGGCCGACCGCTTTCTTCATTCCTTCCTCCGACATCCATAAGAGACCATGACCGTCGGGTTCCAGATGGGGAGCTTTTTCGTGTGGAGGCTCTCGAAAGAACAAGTCCGCCACTGTTTCTCCCTCTGCTGGGGGCATAGCTGCCACATAGGCCAGGCCTCGGACCCGGCTGTCACTTTCGAGGGCGGTTATCACGCCGCCGGAGTAAGAGTGAGAGACTAGGAGGATTGGTCCCTCGCCCGCCCTTTCCAGAGCCACTTTCAAGGCAGCCACATAGTCAGACAGCGAAGTCATTGGAATCTGGGCAGCGATGACCTTAATGCCCGCCTTTAGTAGTGGGCCGATCACTGCAGACCACGAGGATGCGTCCGCCCACGCGGCGTGCACCAGAACGATCGTTGCATTAGAAGGAAGTTTGTTCATAATTCACCTTTCGCCGAGTCAAAGACGCACGTGGTGAGCCAGTTGTCCGACAAGATTGGCACTTGAGCCCAGAATGTTGTGCGCGGACAGGCAGTAGTCGCACTGGTCGGTATACGCGATCACAACCGCCATGCTCGCGCTGCTTACTATTCAGCTTGCCTTCGCTCAGGGGAGCGCCAAGGCCGAGGTATGCCTTAAGCGCGACAGGCGAAGCAGCCAACTTCTGCGCCAGGTTCGTACCAGATCCAGCTTGCGCTGAAGACCAATAGAAAGCTGCTTGTTCGGGACCAGTGGCCTCACTCGGAGTGATACTGCGGAACGTGGACATCGGTTTTTTCTCCCGCAGTATGGGAGGGGTCGACACTCGTAAAGGTTTCAGACACAGGTGTTATTTCGGGGTAGATCGGAGACTCTGTATGGCAATTCCCATGCAGCAGATAAGGAATGGCGTGGAAATAGCGAGGAGCCCCAAGCCGATCGCCCACTGGGGCGAGCGCAGAGTATGTTCGATCTCGTGCGGACAAAACGGAACCGCGGCGCGGGAGACGAATATATCTGAATCGCAGCCCTGCCAAGCGGAGCATCAAAAACATGATTCTGATGCGGATCGCTCGTAGCAATCCTGCACTACTTGATCAGCCGACCCCAGGATAGCGCCACGAGCGGGACTTCGAAACTGCAACTGCTGATTCGGCATTAGCCGCGTAGACAAACGAAAACTCGGAAGGTGTTGCATACAGGGTTGCTGCATCGAATCGCCGCCTCGCTCGATCAGCGGCTGCCTGCCCGCTTGACCCCGACTGCGTGATAAACGGGATTATCACGAGTTCCTTACGGGTTCTCTTCAGGTTCGCGGGGCTCGGTTCGAAAGGCATCGGGATCCTCGCCCGTGCACGCACCACTCTCATGCGAGATGTCATTTCTGTTTCTGTCACAACGCTCGGCAAAGGATCTCAACTTGCTCGAGTCAAGGACAAAAGGTGCGGACGCTGGAAAGCCTCATGGGAGAGTGTGCGCTCCCCGGTGGTCGAGAAGCGGGACGGGTCGTGCGGAGAGGGTTTGAACGAAGGTCACTGGATCCACCGGATCAGTTCCGGGAAGTCGGCTAGTGTCTACGAATGTGTACGCTCCTGCCGGTATGCGGCCTCCCAGGAATGTCACTTGATGAGAACAGGCTTCTCATGGGCTGGTTTGTTTGTCGTCAAGAAAAGAAGACTTCCGGAAAACCGACCACCGATTGCGGGATTTGTGGCCCGCCGACCGGAGATTACGCGGGTTCACGGTGTAGGGATGGCTTCCAGAGCAGGCCGCCGGCAGCTAAACCGCTTGACTCAGAGCCAGCTTTCCGAAACACGACTTTGTGTTACGTCGATGCGGTTACAATCGCATGCATAACCGCCATCACCAGCAGAACGGCTGTGAGGTGATCGCAACTCTCCATCCATCGCATCCTTTTCTCTGTCGTCTTCGCTGGCTCACGGTCGCGCGCCGTCGGTGCTCGTCTGTTGTTGCTTCGTTTCTGACGGGCGGTCGTTCGACTGGGCAAATGCAGCCAACGAACTGAGCCCGAGCAGAAGAGCAATGCTGAATACCCTTTTCACCGTTCGGTCTCCTGTCTCCTTCGGCTTCTCATGCCGCGCTTGCGGCTGGCTTCGAGGCTGACATCCCGGAAGCGCAAGTTGGCTCCAATTTCGGGGTTGTATCTGCTGGCATAACGCGGCAGGATCTCGGGAACAACCGACGACAAGCGATCAACCTGGGGGACGCGCACATGGGCGTGGCCGTGGATGGTGCCGAAACGTTTATCGCTCATCAGGTACTCCATTTGACCGACAGGGAGATTCTTGATGTGCTCCTCCTCCGAACGCGTTTCCTTGATTTCCGTCTGGCTGCCGACCCCCTGGTCTTCGTACGTGGGATTGAATATTCCCTTTTTCCGAACGCTCATGCTCCGCCGCAACTGGCGTACCCTGGCCGAGGCATTAAGAAAATATTGAGCGGTGTCCTCATCGCGGGTGCGCAGCATGAAGGTCGTATTGGGCGCAGAGGCTACGTCGTGCTGGAAGGCCTTTCCCACACTCAGCAGCTGGGGAATGCTCTGCATGGCAAACAGGAAAGCCGTGTTGGAGCCGCGCGCGGTCTGCAGGATGTTGGCGAAATTCGAGTAGGCGATGGGCGCGAATTCATCCATGATGACCGACACGAACGGCATGTACATGTCGGCCCGCTTGCGCTCATAACGTTCGCCGATGACCAGTTGCAGGTTCTGCAGGATCATTCGTCCCAGCGCCCGGGTGGTGTCGTCGTTCTTGTTGGTATTGAGGGAGACGAACAGGATACGTCCTTCCTCGATGACATCCTCGATCGAAATAAGGTCCTCGTACGGTCCGGTGATGATGGAGAGCTTGTCTTCCAGAAAGGTCATCATCTGGTTGATCAGACCGCGAATCATTTGCACGCGCTTGGGGTCACTGAAGGACTCGATGAGGTTACGCGTGCTCATCTGGAAATTGAGCCTCTGCTGGTGGCTGACGTCGGGCAGACGCTCGATGCGGGCGCGGGCAATGGCCGCCTGTTCCTTCAGCACATCAAGGTCGTAGGCCATGACCAGGATGTCGTAGATGTTGTAGCGCTTGCCGGTGTAATAAAGGATACGAACGATGTCGGAGAGGTAAGTCTTCTGATGGCCATGGAAGAAGTCCTCCCGCAGGTCGAAGGACTCGAAGATGAAGCTGACGTGCTCCTGATATTGTCCGCTGATGGCGATGAAGGGATTGAAACGCACGCTTATCTCGGGCCGTGAGGGATCGATAATGCGCAGGTCGTCCAGCCGTCCGGCGGCGGCGATCAGCGGCAGCAGCTTGTCATCCAGGAACTCGCGTTCCCCTTTGCCGTCGATGATAATCAGCGGAACCTTGTGACGGTTGCCCTGCGGGCCGGCCTCGCGGATCAGGTCTTGCTGGATGATGTTGAGCAACAAGGTAGTTTTGCCGGCTCCGGTCATGCCGAAGCCGTTGGCCTGCATGACGCGCACTTCATCCGGCCAGAGCAACGGCTTCTTACAGATGTCGTAGCCGATCACGATGGAGCTTTCGGCGAACGCCTTACGCAGGTTCTGGCTGTCCCGCTTGCGATCGACGGTCAGTGGCGGATGCGGCCAGGCGTTCTCCCGTTCGGCACTTATGGTGAGCACATAGCGCAACGTGTCCCAAAAGACGAAAGCGGCGGCGAGCAGGTAGAGGCTGGCCTCCATCAGCTGTTCCTTGCGGATATGCAGGCGGGCATAGCAGATGTAGCCCACGCCGGCGATGGCGGCAACCGCGATAAAACCCAAGAGCAGTTTCGCTTCGTCGCCCGGGTCCTGATGACGCCGAGCGGCAGTTACAGGCATGAAATCTCCCTGTATTGGGAAAGGACTCAGTCCTCCCCGGCTTCACCGTGACTTGAGGGTGAAGTAGACAAATGCCACGGCCACGAGCGCCGTAACGACAGACAGCATGACCAGCAGTGGGTGGAACTGCCGCCGCTTTGCCTGATCCAAGGGCCAGATCGGGTCGCTCGCTCCATCCAGTAGCGACTGCAGGAAGTCTTGCCCGGCCCGGGCGTGGTACATCGCCAGCAGTTCTTTCCTCACAGTCTGCAAATCCAGGGTGTCGGTCTCACCGGTGGCCATCACAGCACCGCTGCCGTGACGATTGGAGATATGTTGTCGGAGCCAAAAACGAACTGATAGATCTGCGGGGAGCCGCCTGAGCTTCGGATGGCCAGCACCCCGGTCGAGGTTTTGCCCGGCGCCACATCTTGCTGATCGATTTCCGAGTGCAGGAGCTCAATTGGCGCGATGCTCATCTTGCCAAACGCTTCCAGGTATCCGGCGCCAAGCTGCAGATTTGCGTCTGGCATGCTGGTTCCCGCAGCAGTGAGAACGGAAACGCTGGGGGCGATGATGCGATATGGAACGGTGCTCAGGTTTGTCACCTGATAGCGAACGTAGATAGCGTCCTTCCCGCGCGCCACATCCTCAAGACGGACGTTGACCCGGTTCTTCTGCGTCCTGATCCCTACTGCATTCACCGGCTTCGCATTCAGAAGAGTCTGGCTGAGCACCTGCTCGGCTATGCCCAGTGAGCGGACGTCCCCTCCTCTCACGAAAGCGTCGTAAACGCCCCAAAGAAAGGTGACGGCGAGGATGGAATTCGCAATGAACCAGATGATCGGCATGACTGAGCCGTCAATCCCGCCGAGAGCGGTGAACAGGATATCGATGTAGCTTGAGTTCCCCATGTGAACTGCTTCCTTATTGGTTACCGGTGCCCGTAATTTTCCCGATTGCGTTGGTCAGGCTATTTGTATTGGTCGTCGCCCACTTAGAAATAGCGCTCTGGTTGGCGATACTCGAACTACGGATTCTCATCAATTGCGACATCGCCGACTGCGAGTATGCGTTAGCCCTGACCACCCATGCCGCCGCAACCGCTTCAACCATGGGAGCTGTCCCCGGGGTTGCGGTGCGAATCTGGTCCTGCAGCTGCTCGCTCACCTCCATTTCCCTCTGGGCCAGGGCGTCCAGCTCGATGGCCCGCTTCATTGCGTCCTGCGCTTGCGCATCGGAGATGTCAATGCTGTAGCGGATGAATTGCGGCGCCTGGTTGTCTGCCGGAAGCATTCCGTAGACTTGCTGGTAGACCGCTCCCACCCGCTTCACAGCGTTGGGATCGCCCGACAGCAAAAGCTGTTCCAGCTGCTGCGTAAGCGGCAACTGCGCGCTGTTGTATTGCATGGTCATGAGGCCGTTCATGGCCTTCATCTCATTTCGGAATATGAGGACCGCGTTCTTCAGCTGATTGATGGCGCCGATGGGATAAATCACATCCTGCTGGAACTGCGTGTACTCGCTCTCGATCTTCTGAATTTTCTGCAGCGGAGCGGCAACCTGACTGGTCAGCAGACTGTTGATCTGTTTCAGCCCGGCGATAATCAAAGCCAAATCGATGCCGAACTGCGCCTGCGCCGGGCGCGGAATACTCAGCACCAGCAGAACGAGGACGAGTCCGGCGGCGACCCCTTGCCTCATGCTGGTTGTCAGTTTTGCCCGCAGCTTTGTCCATGCTCCGCGTATCATGTTCACCTCCTCAGTGCGTGGAAAGGATGTTAAAGATCGATTGATGAAGATCGTTGGTCCGTTGCGTGTCGCGTTTCATGTCCGCGGATTGGTGGGCCAGCTGAGCGGCTTCTTCCCGCAGCTGTGCGGCCAGGAGCTTGTGCTGGAAGGCGAGTGTCTGGAGCGTTGCCGCGTACGCGCTGGCGCTCATGTAGCTTGAAGTCCCCGGCGCGAGTGTGGCGTTGTTCTCCATTTGGTCGGCGATCTGAAGCAGGCTGGTATTCGCCTGGTCAGAAGCTACGGTCTGCTTCAGCGAATCCTGTGCGAGGGCATCGTTCATGTCCATCATCTGGCGCAGGTCGTTCGGGGCTTGCTGTGGGGACGGAACCGCTCCGTAGGTGGCGTTGTAAGCCGGCCCGAGATTGCCCAGTAACCCGACGTTTCCACTTAGGAAGGTGTTTTCCAGCTTTTGCGGGGAGAACGTCTGGGCGCTTTGGATGGGGAGGTTATAGACCGTCGCCATCCAGCTGCGGTATTGACCGACGAGATTGTGGGCCCACGTGCGAGTGCTGTTGATCAGCGCAACCGGCCACAACACCTCTTCGTACAACGACCGGATGTCGCTCTGCACGGTGTTGATCATCGTTAGAGTGCCGCCGATCAGGTTGGAGATGGTCGAATCGATCATGCTGAACAGGTCCCCCAGCCTGCGCTCTTCATTGGAAGTCAGTACGGTGAACGGAATCGAGGATGCCGGAATCGTTCCCAAGCGTGGGATGGACAGCTGCCACACGGAGAGGATCTCCAGCAACGTAGCTTCAAAAGCGTGATCCACCTTGTCGAGCTCATCGATCAGCAGCACGCAAGGGCTTGGCGAAAGCAAAGCCTTCAACAGCGGACCGGCGGCAAAGAACTCCAAGGCGGAAAGTTGCTTGCCAAGCTCTGCCCAGTCGGCTGCTACGGGGCTCCGGGCGGCCATCTCCACGTAAAGTCGCTGCAGGGATTCATCGAATTTACCGATGGCCTTGTCTTCGGTGATCCCTTCATAGCACTGCAGCCGTTCGACCTGCGTATCGGCTGCACGCGCCACCGCGTAAGAGAGTTCCGTCTTGCCGCTCCCTGCCGGCCCCTCCAACAGCAGCGGTTTCTTCAGCTTAGCCGCCAGGTAGACGGCCGTTGCTGTCACACTGTCGGTGAGATAACCGACTTCAGAAAGCGCATGATGCACCTGCTCGGACGACTCGAACACCCTTGACCTCCCACACTGGGTTCCAGTGTGGGAGGCAGAGTAGGGGCACTGCCGAGTCCCGTCAAATTTCCAAGGAGTGAATCCGGTTCAAGCAAGTCATGAGCGCCAAAGCACCGGCTGTCCTTCATTTGCCAAACTCGTAAACCTGGTTATCCGGACCGAGCCAGCCCTTTTCAGTTTTTTGGAACTCGTAGGCCGCTTTGACTGTGGCCACTGTCCCCTTCGGCTTGAGATTGTCAGTCAAGTAGCGCTCCTGCGCCTCGAAATACAGGGTGTAATGGTCACCTTCCAACTGCCCGTTGACCTTCTTGAAGCTCACAAGTTCAACTTGGTTTTCTACCCCATGCTTCTTGAAAGTGTTGTGCCAGACCTGCTCACCATCCTTCTCTGTCGGTACCGGCACCTCTGTCTTCTGGCAAGCCGTTGCCACGAGCATCATGATGGCAGCCAGCAACAAGACGACGTTTTTCATCTGTAGATCTCCCAAATCGAACACTCACCGTATTGGTTCTATTCAGTTTAATAAGTGCAGCCGAAGCAGCTGCGACAACAGCGCTAGAGGAGGCTAGATCCCCGCACTTCCACTGGCCTTTTCCGGGATGCGGCCAGCGAGCGGTCAGGACCGCCTGTTTGCAAAATCTCAATTTCCTAGTTCGCTTTAGGGCTTTGTTCCTGAATACGTTTGATTTCGTGCTCCACCAGAACGCTCAGTTTCTTCCGGATTGACTCGAGAACATCCCATTTCTCCGTCAGCGCTTTCCTTTTGTTCGTGCTTTCTTTGATCGAACGCTTGGGCAACTGCTTTCTCTCGTCATCGATTATGAGTTGAAACAATTGCACTATGGGCCGCAGGTTTTCGTAGACGTTTTGGAACGCATCCGCGCCGTAACGAGTGGTCGCAAACGTCACATACGCAAGACCTGCCCCGGTAAGCAGAAGCGCATCCGGCACAACGGGATTGTCGTCGGCATAGTCGTTGAGAACGGCTAGGATTCTTTCTTGGAGGATCTCCCAAGGAGGAGCCTCGGCTTGAGATGCTGGTTCGTGAAGTTTTCTGGGCAAGTGGGGGGCACCTCTTCTTCAAATCCCGGCCAGCATATTGCTGCGCATCCCGATCGTCAATTTGCACCTATGCCGTCAGTACGGTGCTTCAGCCAGAGACATAAATCTGCCCGCACCGAAGGCAAACAAAATGGCGTTGCCATTGCCGACACAATTTGGGCCAGACCGTTTTATTGAAAGTGAACGTCGAGATCAGCCAAACGAAAGCGACAATCTCCAGCAAAATGCCAAAAACAACGGCCAGATGTTCGTAAACAGGAGCGACTCCGTAAATGCGCTCAAGTATGGCGAAGGGCGCCGGACCGATGAATGGTGCCAGGAAAAGCAGGAAGAGAGCGTTCCGGTAACTTTTCTTGGTCGGCGGTGCGGCAATCTTCGAGAGCTGTGTCTGTGAGGTTCCACTTGTCCAACCGCTCCCAAACACGGGAGCCCTCGCCCAACCAAATCCGCTCGTCACGGCCGGAACTCTGATACACCAGACATGTACGCTGTGGAGAGTCGTTGCGTGTTCTGGCTGCCGCAGGTGGGGCACGAGTATTGCATGACGCTAGTTTCTTCCCTCCGGCGATGCACCGCTGATTGAGGTCCTGGCTTACGCTCGCCCACGTACTTCTTGGCGCGCTGCGACCATTATCGGGTCGCTAATCTGTTGTCGAGGTCGTTGCCGAAGCCGCATCGCGTGGGGTACGTTACGACAAGTACTTTGCTATTGGCAAATTCTCCCGCCACATATTCAGCCCCCGCTATCGGTCATGAGCGCCGGGAATAATTTGGTATCACCGCCAATTTTTTCTTGCTTCCCCCCGCAATGGTGTTTTAGTATTTCGCAACAAGTTTGCGGAGACGATCACCTGTCGCGCGATCTTGTCCGGTGGCTGCGAGCTGTCTCACGGTTTCGCTGTCATCGACCTGTCTCTTGAGCACCCTGAACGCGCTCAAGGCTATTTAAATCCTGTCGGTACCGAAATCGCTCGTCCAATCTGCTTGTAATTTGTCGACACACCCATCTGCAGTTCTGTTCTGCAGACCAAATACGTGTGGACCCGACATCGGTCTGCCGGGCCGGCGAGAAAGGGGTGAAACCATCATCCCTTTTCTCTCTAGCCCTCAATGCCTGCTCAAATTTTGTACTCGTGGAATTCTTGACCTCTTGACAGCGACACTGCTCCAGGTGACGAAGCTTATTGTCGCCTCCTGGCGGTGCCCGTAAGGCCAAATTGCGGGCCGACAGACGAAGAATCCTGCCGCTATTTCAAAAGCTCTGCAGCAGGTCCAAGTCTTTCGGTCGCTGGTTTTCTGGCAGCTG
Organism: Candidatus Korobacteraceae bacterium; assembly: GCA_049695855.1. Classification (GTDB taxonomy): domain Bacteria; phylum Acidobacteriota; class Terriglobia; order Terriglobales; family Acidobacteriaceae; genus Bog-257. The sequence continues at coordinate 9,202 of JBAVSY010000020.1, forward strand.
ACGAGCAGAACATGGCGCATATCGAACCGCTGATTGACGCACAACCAGCCGCCCAGATTCTGGGGCTGCTTCCCGTAACCCAAGGCGCCAGCGTGCCGAACGGATCTATTGAATCTCACGCCGACAAAACGCTGGACGGTCTTTGCCCCGATGCAACCCGTCACACTGATGACATTCACCGCGCAGTTTGCCACCGAATAGAAAGACGGCTGCGAAAACCGGGGGACGCTGCTGTTCAGAGCGAAGCGAGGTCCTTATGACTCCCGAGCCCTTTGTCTCAGCGGAAGAAGCGGCACGGTTCCTCTCGGTAAAGCGCCGCTACCTCCTTGCGCTCGCCCGCAGAGGCCTTGCAGGCGCCTACGCCCTTGGCACGGGCACAATGCGCAAAGTTTGGGTTTTCCGTCTCTCTGAACTCGCCACCGCTGTTGAGGAGCAAGCTCACCTGATCCCAAGAGCCCAGAAGTGCGTTACGATTCGGTCAGGCAGTCTCCGCGCTGAAAAGAGGAGCGTATGAGCTATCAGCGTGGATCACTTAAGAAATTGCCGCGCAAGGGAGGAGAAACCTGGGTGCTGCGTTACCGGGTCACCAAAGCGGATGGCAGGCGGGTTGAGCATACGATGCCGGTCGCATTAGTGCGTGATTTTCCGAAGGAGAAATGGCGAGAGGTGGACAAGCTTGGGCTGTTGCTTCGCATCAATGATGACCCCGGCGACGTTCGCATCCGTTTCGACGCTCTTGCAGAGCACTACCTGAAGGCCGACTTCGGCGAGCATGCCGTGCGTCCAAAGTCGGAAAACACCATCATCATCACCACACACATCGTCCGCGATTATCTCGTTTCCCGATGGGGCAACGAGATCGCCGAGGACATCAAACCTCTCGACATTCAGTGCTGGTTCAGGTCGCTTCATGTCGACTCCGGACTTGCCTGGACGACGATCTCCAAGATGCGCGGTGTCATGAGCCGCATCTACAAGGTTGGGATGCTGCACGACAAGGCCAGCAAGAATCCTGTGCTGAATGTCGAGACACCGGCCAAAACCAACTACAGACCCATTGTTATTACGCCCGCTCAAACGTTCGGGATTCTTAAATCTCTAGCGAACCTCCTTCATTTCACGCTGGTCCTCACCTACGCAGCAACGGCACTCCGGTCCTCGGAGATTCTGGCGCTGCGCTGGGCAGACATTCTCTGGAATGAAGAAAAGATTCGGCTGTCAAAACGATGGTCTGATGGGAGAGAAGGCCCAACCAAGACAGATGCATCGGACGGTTACGTTCCGCTGCATCCCCTTCTTGCCAGTCATCTGCAGGACTGGCTAGCAGGCTGGGTCGAAAATCACTGCGCTGGTGCGGGTGCATTTGGAACAACACTCGAGCGTTCGACCCGATAGCCTAGTTTTTGCAGTTCCCGAATCATTTTCCGGGTACGCTGGCATCTCGACT
>JBAVSY010000021.1:0-2622 GCA_049695855.1 Candidatus Korobacteraceae bacterium
GATAACCAGCAGCACAAACATCACTCCTGAAGCAAGTGTCGCCGGTTTCGATTGCATATCGATTCGAGACATGGAACTTTTCCTTTCCGCTTAAGGCGTAATCTCCCACACCACGCCCTTGCCGTAGCTGCCACCTTCTGCCGCGGTGCCAAAAAGATTGCCGCTGGCATCCTCAAGCACGCTGCTGTAGGGTATAGCACCGTCGCTTCCGCCGGTAAAGTCATGCAGCGAGGTGTAGGTCCAGCCGACGGCCTGGGGTGTCAGCTTGAAAACATTGCCGTATCCGTAGGCACCATCTTGCGTTGTTGTGCCAAACAGGTTGCCCGACGAATCCATGAACAGGCTGGCCTGAGGCCCGGGCAGCGAGTAGCATGCACCGCCGGAACAGTGGAAACCATAAAGCAGATCAAACATCCAAACACTGCCCGATGGTGACAGTTCGAAAACCGTGCCGCCCTCCTGCGGCCCATACGCGCCGGTTGTACCGTAGAGATCCCCTGACGAATCGGAGATCAGACCCGCCGCAGGAAATCCACCATCGCTCGCGTCCTGGAAATTGTGGAGGACGGTTTCTGTCCAGCCGCTGCCTGAAGGAGTCAACTGGAAAACCGTGCCCCAGAATATGCCGCCTGCCTCGGTCGCGCCGTAGAGATTGCCGGCATGATCGAAGATTACGCCGCCAGTCGGATAGTAGCCGTCGCTCCCTAGGCTGAACGCGTAAAGGATAGTTTCCGTCCAGCCGCCACCCGAGGGCATGATCTCGTAGACAGTTCCTTGGCAGTTTCGCTCGCCACTCAAGCACGAGGCGGCGCCATAGATGTTGCCGGCATGGTCGAAGATGAGGTCGCCAACCGGATTTGCCCCATTGCCACCACCCGCAAAGGTGTGAAGCACAGTTTCGGTCCAGGGGCTGAAGACGCTGCCCTGGAGGTGCGCCGGGGGACGCAGGTTGAAAACCACGCCCGCGCCGTATCCCCCATCAGCATCACCTCCGGCGAAGGTGCTTCCGTACAGAGTGCCGTTGGCGCCGAGGACCACTCGGGCTACCGGGAAAGCCCCGTCGCTGCCTCCGGTGAAGGAATAAAGTGGGCTGAAGATCCAGCCGGACCCGCGGCGCGCCAACTTAAATACCGTGCCGCAGCCGAGCCCGCTGCATCCGCCCGCCTCTCCTCCGGCCTCCGCAGTGCCGTAAAGATTTCCGGACGCATCCATGGTCAGGCCCGCCTCGGGCTGGCTCCCATCTACTCCGCCGGTGAAGTTGTGCAGCACGGTGAAGGTCTGGGACTGTGCCGATTGCGCTAGAAGACACAACCCAGCCAGCAGCAGGGCCAGCACGGAGCCAGACGTACGCCTGTTTCTGACTATCGTCAACCAAAGAGGTAGTTTGTGATCTGTCATGGACGTTCTCCTCCGGGGCAATGGATCGCCAGCGGGAGCGCGAGCCAATTGTGTGCCGTGGATGATTCCTCGTCAAGCATTTCCACTTCACGAAATCTGGTTCGCTTGAGACGAACCACGAACCACAATCCACGATCCACGATCCACCAACCACGACCCACCGCCCCTACCCCCCGCGTTTCCTGCGATAGCGATTGAACTGATGATCGCCGGCCTTACGGCAACTCATCCAGGTCCAATGAGTAACCTTCTCCCGGACAAATCCGGTGCCTCCAAACACCGTAGGGCGCATGAGTAGGCCGGTCGAGGGCTCGCTTGCCAACCGCTCTTGCTCCGGCGGGACAACTTGCCCCACCTCGATCGGCGACACCGTCATAAACTTCTCGTCTACGAGATCGGCTCGCGCCAGGCTGCCATACAGTGTGGGACCTCCCTCGCACAGCAGGTAGCGAATCCCAAGCTCCTCGCGGAGTTTAGAGATTCCCCTGACCAGATCGAGCTCCTCGTCCTTGCCTGCGGCAACTACCACAACGTGGGAGTGGCCACGCTGGGCGCGCAAGCGTTCGGCCCCCGCGGGAGAGGTGAGGATCGCAGCGTCGACGACGTCGCCATCGAATACCTTGTGCCGCGATAGATCAAGATTCTCGGCCCGCGTAACAAAGATGTTTCGCTCGCGGAGTTTGCCCAGCCGCGTCCGCAGAGTTCGCAATGCGGGATCGGCAACCTGGAAGACGATGCCGCGGCTCTCGGGACCACGCAAGCGCTGCTCCTCCAGAAGCGTGTTCATGCCCATCAGCAGCCCATCGGCATGTGCGCGCAGCAGGTCCATCAGCCAGCGGTCGTCACGCGACTGCGAGATTTCGCCTCCCGACCCATGCTTGCCCAACAGCGTCGTAATGCCGTCGAGCGATTGCACAAAATTGGAGTACACCCACGGCCGGTCAGTCGGCGCAGGCGGAAAGCCGAAGTTGCCGTAGGCTGCATACGCTGCGTCCTCAATCGGACTAGGCTCGGCGTGATCGAAAAGCACTTCAAATCGGCGGACTTTGCCGGTTTCGTCCACAGTGGGGCTCCTGTCGCGATTCTATCCGACCAGAAAGCAGATACTTAGGGAAGCTCTGATTAACTCAACGCCGAGGCTCGCAGCGGCTAAAGCCGGGTCCGTTTGCGAGGCTTGCGGACCGCCTGAAGGCGGTCCCTTTCAAAGCAATACTTAATCAGAGG
>JBAVSY010000022.1:0-4607 GCA_049695855.1 Candidatus Korobacteraceae bacterium
GGTGAGTATATACAGCTGATGAGTACCGGGGCTGGCCGGCCCAAGCCTGGAGGAAAGCCCGCCCCCCTTCCCAGCCCTACCCGGCGGCCCGGATAAGCTGTCTGGAGTAATACTCATATACTCATTATAGAAACCTGCTCTTTCCTGTCAAGCCCTAAATCGGGAAGCCGCCCACCCCGAGATCTCTACTACAAGAAGCCGGATCAGTTGCCCCCCTTCAACCTCACCCTTCTGTTCTCCAACGAGCAGGGCTACGCCAGCTACCAGCGCCTGCTGGGTGTCGTCTTCGTCGATGACGGGACCCCGTGTGTCAGCATGGAAACATGACCTACGAATCCAGTCACCACTCGTGCAGGTAGCAGATGAGTGATATGGGCAAGGCAAGCAAAGTAAGATCTGGCAGCGATCAGCAGGAGAGCTGGAGATTTACACGCGGTGCAATGTCGGCTAGCGCTGAACGGTTCTCTGTGTCAGCGAACAATCCCGCTACGCAGGGCGCGCGAGACCGCTTCTGACTTGGAGTGGACGTGCAGCTTCTCGTAGATATGCTTCATGTGGAAGGCGATGGTGTTGATACTCACATTAAGTTTGCCGGCCGCAGTTTTGTAGTTATGGCCATCAGCGAGTAGCGAAAGCAGGCGCACTTCATGAGGCGTTAATTCGTGGGAGGCTTCTTTCGGGGGCTGAAACTTGCGGAAAAGTTGTACGACACGACGCGCCACGCCGGGCGACATAGGGGAGCCACCCGACTCAGCCTCCTGCAGGGCATCGAGCAGGCGTGCCGGCGGGGTATTCTTCAGGAGATAGCCGGATGCGCCGGCGCAGAGTGCTCCGAAGATGCGGTCGTCATCTTCATACACGGTCAGAGCGATCAGCAACATCTCCGGGTATCGATGGCGTAAAATCTTGATTCCGTCGATACCTGACATTCCCGGCAGGCCAATGTCTATGCACGCGATCCTTGGACTGCGGCGGGCAATCCCCTCCAGTGCAGCTTCCATGCTGCCGAATGTGCCCACGCATTCAAACCCAGGGGAACCGTTGATCAGGACACGCAGGCCTTCCCGGATCTCTGGTTGGTCCTCGATAACGGCAACGGAGATCGTTTCCGCTGTTTCCATGATTCAACCGATGGCGAGGAAAGGATACCTCGATACTCAGAAAATGCGCCTACCTGTTCAGGTAGCAACCGCTTTGTGAACCAGGGGAATTTTCAGGCTGACCACGGTTCCGGCCCCGGGCTGGGAGTGAACCGTCAAGCTTCCACCCAATTTTTCCGCCCGCCGCTGCATATTGGCCAGTCCGTTACCGCTGGAACACTGGGTGCGATCAAATCCCTGGCCATCGTCACGGATGGAGCCGCGCAACGATCCGGCTACGAACTCGATTTGCACCTCCACGAAGCTGCAATGAGCGTGTTTGACAATGTTGTTGAGCGCTTCCTTGAAGATCAACAACACTTCACGCCGCAGATCGGCTCCCATCTGGTGCGGCTTTTGGCTGTCATCTTCTATGAACTCCAACTCTATGCCACACTCGGTGAGCAGATCGCTGGCATGGCGGCGAATGCGCTGGACCAGATCGGCCGAAGAATCCTGGTCGGGACGAATGGCCCAGACAATGTCACTCATGGACTCGACCAACTGCCGCGAGACTCCGGCAATCCTGTTCAGTGAAGCTGCTTCCTGTTCCTCGCGGCCTTGCAATTTGAGCCGTGCCACCTCGCTTAACAGGGCAATCTGTGAGAGGCCGGAACCGACTTCATCGTGCAGATCGGCGGCAATACGCGTTCGGATCCGCTCCAACTCCAACAACCGGTTTACCCGATAGGCATATAGCCGCCAAACGATCAGCGTAGTGACGGCGGTGCATAGCAGAAAGAACCACCAGCGTTGCCAATATGGTGGCAAGACCTGAAACCGAATCTCGGCCGGAGTGGAAAACAATTTTCCGCTGCCCGAAGAGGCCTGCAGAAGCAAGCGGTATGAGCCCGCGGCCAGGCCGGCCAGCAATAGCGTCCCCGCATCCGGCGCCGCCTGCCACTCCTTGCCCGCCCCTTCCAACAGATAACGATAGTGAGGCCGCTGGTCGGTATAAATCCCAATGGAGCGGAACACAACTTCCAGGCTTCTTTGGTCCGGCTGCAATTGCAATCCCTCAATTAGCCGCTCTCCAAACTCAGACACTGGAATGGGCTGATTTCCAAGTTTGATTTTCGTGATGCGTACGTCGGGCGGTGTCTGCTCCACTGGCGGCGGGGGAACCAGTTCGTATATGGCCTCGTCACTTCCAAACCAGAGGTGGCCATGTGAGTCTTTGTAGCCCGTGTAATCCGGTGCCGGCGGAGGTAATCCGTCCACTTCGGTCCGCGCCTCGATCTCACCGGTTTCGGGATCTAAGCGGTCCAGACCACGGCCGGTCAGGACCCAGATGCGCTGATACTGGTCCTCGGCGACAAACTCAACATCGTCGCTGGAGAGGCCGTCGGCACTCGTATACGGCCGGAAGACTGGATGTTCCGCAGCGGGGTTATCCGATCTGAGGAGACCGCCGCGTACGGTTGGTATCCAGAGGCGTCCGGCATGGTCGAAAACCAAGCGTCCGATTCCTCTCGGCGGCAGGCCGTCTTTTTGAGTGAATATTCGCAACTCGCCGTTTCGCCAGCGAGCCAGATCTCCGGTATAGAACGAAATCCAGATGTCGCCATTCGGCGCCTCCGCAAAGCTGTTGGGGAGTCGTGGCTGCACTTGGGGGATGGCGGTGAGCTTTCCTGTTGTGCGCTCCCAATGGAACAGGCAGACCAAGTGGCGTGCCATACCTATCCAGAGATTCCCGTGGGAGTCCTCAAATAGCCGAAAGACTGAAGCCCGCAACTCAAAACCAAACTTGGCTTGCACTTCGAGACTCATTTCTGGCGGCGTGTTCGCCAGTTGCGACAGATCTGCCACGGCCGGATACTTCAGCACATAATAGCCCGCCGGAAGCCACAAGCTGCCTGCGTGATCGATGAAGGTGTATTGAATTGTCCCCCAACCAAAGTACCTGATCTTAAACGGGAGCCGGGGATGAATCGCCTCGAAACGCTCCCCTTGGCGGCAATACAAAACGCCCGATCTGGCAATGCAGAGCCTTCCATTCAAATCTTCAAAGAAAGATGACAGAGGTCGGTCCTGCGAAATTCCGTCGTCCGGCGTATAACGAGTCACCCCATTCAGCTTCACCCGGACAGCGCCCGCGCCGGTCGCCACCCATAGGTTGCCGGCCGCGTCCAACGCAAGTCCTTCGCCCCCGCGTCTCGGCAGTCCGTCTTTCTGCGTCACCAGCCAATCGAACACTCCTGGGCGGCTCTCTCCAGGGGCGATGTGGCGCACGCCGCTACGCGCCACCAGCCACAGTCCGCCATCGTCGCAAACCAGTACGTCGCTAACAAAACCCTCGGGTACTCCTGGCGCAATAGGGAAGTTCTGGACTGCGCGATACCAGACTTGAAGGTGAAGGGATGCAGGATCAGCATGGGGCAAGTCAACAAAGGCCAAACCATTCTCAGTACCTATCCAGAGTCGTTGGTTTTTGTCGAGAGCCAGGGCCGTGGTCTGAACGCCGGGTAAGCCATCCTGCTCGCTAAAGCGCCAATGGTTGCCATTCCGGTCCAAACGATATAAACCAGAGTTGGACGCAATCCACAACGCTCCGTTCTTGTCTTCCACCATGTCATTGATGTTCAGCCGCAACCGCGACTCAATAGGAGGCAGCCCAATAGCCACCTTTTCAACTGACCACTGTTTGTTCACCTTTCGCATTCTCAAGAGGCCGTCGTCATCGGTGGCGATCCAGATCGTGCCAGAGAGATCCTCAAACAGTCGGTTGACCAAGCGTGGCCCGATCGGCGGGGAAAAATAGCGGGTATGTGAACCTACGGCGGAATCGGTCTTTTCACCATCGGGCAGAAAGCGAACGATGCCCCCGGAAGTCGCAACCCGATATTCGCCTTCCCGGGTGATCAGCAGATCGGTGACGGAACGGGCAGGCAGCCCTTGTCTACTGTCATAGTTGGTGAAAGTCTGGCCGTCGTAGCGGGAGAGACCATCCCAAGTGCAGAACCACAGATATCCATGGGGATCGCGAACGATCCGGTTAATGCCGTTACGCGGCAGTCCATCCAGCGTGGTGTAAACGCGGATTGGATAGGTCCGTGCGGCTGCCAGTACAGAAAGCAGAAGAGACAGTAGTATTGCGACTACTGTCAGCCTCATAAGAATTTCCATTCTTTAACATAAATCTGTTACGGCTTTCCACTAAATTGTGTTAGACTCCGGCGAATCCAAGCTCAGTAGTAGTAGTTATTTCATTAGTACTGAGTCGCGCCGCTTCAGCTCCCAAGCACCGAGTTCATGCCTAGCTTGGGGCTCGGCTCCGATTGCCGGTAGTTCAGTTTCTCTCGCTCCCGCAAATAAATTGTCTTCATTCGTAGATTCGGTCAGCGTTTGATCTCATAACGAGGTTGGCCCCAAACCGGGTAGTCTGTTTTTTTGCGAAAGGCAGAGGACCCAGAAGGAGCCAACCATGTGGATTATAGGTTGTGATTTTCATTCTGGGTTTCAGCAGGT
>JBAVSY010000023.1:0-41939 GCA_049695855.1 Candidatus Korobacteraceae bacterium
CGCTACCTGCTGAAACCCAGAATGAAAATCACAACCTATAATCCACATGGTTGGCTCCTTCTGGGTCCTCTGCCTTTCGCAAAAAAACAGACTACCCGGTTTGGGGCCAACCTCGTTATGAGATCAAGCGCAGCCGAGGGATCTGCGGTTCCCCGCAATGATCACCGCTGAGCTACAATCCAAGCGCACCAATATTCTCTTCGGAGTTCACACTCGATCCATGCCAACGCCTCCCCGGCTGCTCGCTTCTGCTTTGCTCTTTTCCACTCTTCTGATGGCTCAGGCGCCGACTCCCGCCCAGGCGCCGCTCAAATCCAAATCTTCGGCCCAACAAAACTGGCACGCCATCCACGATTCAGCCATCATCATTGACACCCACGCCGACACCCCGGGCCGCTTTGTCGACGAAAATTTCGATCTCTCCCAACCCGCCGGCACCGGCTACATGGATTTCAACGAGATCAAGGCCGGCAATCTGGGCGCCGAATTCTTTTCTATCTGGGTCGAGCCCAAAGCCAACAAGGGCAACGAAGCCAAGCGCGCGCTCGACATGATCGACTCGGTCTACGAGCAGGCCCGCCGCCATCCCGACAAAATGATGATGGCCTTCAGCACCCAGGACATCCTCACCGCGCATCGCGAGCATAAGTTTGCCGCGTTGCTAGGCGTGGAAGGCGGGCACGCCATTGAAGGCGACATCCGCATCCTGCGCGACTATTATCGCCTGGGCGTGCGTTACATGACGCTCACCTGGTCCAACACCAACGACATCGGCGACTCCAGCGGCGACATCGACGACAAGAGCATCCAGCATCACGGCGGCCTGACGCCGTTTGGGCGCGAAGTGGTAGGCGAGATGAACCGCATGGGCATGATGGTCGACATCTCCCACGTGGCCGACAGCACCTTCTATCAGGCGCTGGAACTGAGCAAGGCGCCGGTGATCGCCTCGCACTCGTCGTCGCGTGCGCTGACCAACGCACCGCGCAATATGACTGACGACATGCTGAAAGCCCTGGCCGCCAAGAACGGCGTGGCGCAGGTGAACTTCTATTGCGCCTTCATCTCGGAGAAGTATCGCCAAACCGCTCATCAACTGGCCGAGCAACACGATCCCGATTACTTGAAAGTGCAGGAGCTCTTCATCAAGCCGATGACGCCCGAGGTGAAGCAGGAACTGACCGATGCCAAGGCGCGGCTGGCTCCCAAGCTGCCGCGTCCGCCGCTCAGCGACCTCATCGACCACATCGATCACATGGTGAAGGTCGCCGGTGTCGATCATGTGGGACTGGGCTCCGATTTCGACGGCATTGATTGCTCGCCGCAAGGTCTGGACTCAGTGGCCGACCTGCCAAAAATTACCCAGGCTCTGTATGCGCGCGGCTACAAGGCCGCGGATCTTGATAAGATTCTTGGCGGCAATCTATTGCGAGTGTTCGGCGACGTCGAGAAGGTTTCGCAGCAGATGCAAGCGGAAAGCAAATAGGGGTTAGGGGCTGGGGATCAGGGATCAGTAGTTCGTGGATTGCACTGTTCCCTAAGAACAGCAAAGGGTTTGGGGAAAGCTTCATTTTCAGCTCAAGCCGACCTTCACAGTGTGTGCTAGAAGAAAGCTATGGGTCGTCGTAGCTTCGGACAACCCGAAAATCAAGCCCTGAAGGGCGGCATAACCTAGCCCAGGACGTAGCCGCGACCGGGGCCCCCGATTCGCACCGCTCTTGCGCGAATTGGGGTGGACAGGCGGAGTCCTGGGAGAGGCGAAAAACGAATCCCAGTCCCGTAGGGACGACAGAGGTTTTCACTCGAACTCTTTAGTCCTGCCAAGGACACGGGAGTCAGACGTTGGAACCCACTTCAGTTGACGCGGTTGCGGCGAGCCGAGGAGTGCCTTGATACAAAAACGATTTATGCGATACCTTCTATCCACTATCCACGAATCACGATCCACAGTCTTTGGAGATACTCATGCGTAACCTAGGCACCGCACTTCTTTGTCTCACTCTGAGCAGCTTCGCCATAGCCCAGACAACCGGCAGCACCACCTCGCAACAGCATGCCACCACGGAGAAGAACGCTCAGGCCGTCCAGGAGCCGACGGCGGTTATCGAAACTACGGACGGCAATATCACCTGTACCCTCTTTCCCGACAAAGCGCCCCTCACGGTGGCCAACTTTATCGGACTGGCGACAGGTACGAAGGAATGGAAAGATCCCAAGACCGGCAAGATGATGAAAGGCGTGCCGCTCTACAACGGAACCATCTTCCATCGCGTCATCCCTAACTTCATGATTCAGGGTGGCGATCCCGCGGGCAATGGTTCGGGCGATCCGGGATACAGCTTCAAGGATGAGTTCAGTCCCGACCTCACCTTCGACCAGCCGGGGCGACTGGCGATGGCCAACAGCGGTCCTAATACCAACGGCTCCCAGTTCTTCATCACTGAAGTGCCAACCCCTCACCTGAACGGCCATCACACCATCTTCGGACAGTGCCAGGACATCGACGTGATCAAGAAAATTGCTCGCCTGGCAACCGATCCGCGCAACGATCGTCCCTACGATCCACCCAAGATCATTCGCATCAAGATTACCGACCCGCGCCATCCGGCGAAGACCGGAACGACGCACAAGAGCACGGGAAGCGGCACGGCTCCCAAGAGTACGCCGCCGAGTCAGTAGTAATTGCAACAACAAGTGTGGTTTGTCGCAGTGACCAAAAGCCGAGGCCGGGTTTATTCCGGCCTCTAGGTATTTGTCCCTACACGTCCGACTCTTGAGCTACATTTTGCCAATTGCGTTGCTCGAAGGACAGCTCGCCCACATCGAAGCTCCATCGAAGGCCAGAGCGAGTGGAGTCGGTCCGCTAGTGTTCACGCAGGGGGTAATGCTTCCACTTACCGTACCAAGATTGTTGCCAAAGGCTGTGATCTTCTTTACCGTACCGCCGGCGCCGGTCGTTACCCAAATGTTGGCACCGTCGAAGGCGACGTCCCAAGGGTATCCACCAACTGTATAATAGTGCACAACGCCGCTGGGAGTGATTTGCGCCACCGTCCCATTATTTTCATTTGCGGTCCACATATTGGTTCCGTCGAAAGTAATGCCCACCGGCCCGCCTGAAACGCTAACGGTCTGCTGCAATTGGCACTGCCAGTTGTACTCGTACACCTTGCTGTTGGCGTAGTCGGTAATCCAAGTGTTATTTCCGTCGAAGGCCACCCCGTAGTCCCAGCCAGTTCCCCCTGGGGTCGTTCCGGAACAGTACGTGTTGCCCCAATTGTCTATCCTCTTGAACGTACTATCGCGGGCGACTACCCACATCCCCCAACCATCCCAGGCCAGCATGTTAGGCATGGTTCCGACCGTTACGGGAGTCAGAGCTTGCTTGCCATCGGCGGCGAAGAGCACGGTTACCGTATTTCCACCAGTGGACGTGCGCTGGTCGACCCAGATTCGTTGGCCGTCGAAGGCCAGAGATCCAGGACTCGTAACCGCGTAACTGGCCTGGAACTGACCATCACTTGCCCTTATCTTCACCACGGTGTTGTTGCCGGCATTCGAAATCCACAGGTTAGATCCGTCAAATGCCATGGCCGATGGCTGAGAAAGGGCATGGGCCCCGCCCGCCGAGTCGTAAACGGTACTAAAGTCGATGACCTCGTTGGCCAGATACCACGCCTTTAGCGCGACTTGATTCGGGTTGTAGTACATTGAGCTCGGCCCGCCGACAATCTCTTCCTGCGCAACTGCCGACAATGTCATGGTTGCGACCATCGCGAAGAAGATAGCCAGTGTCAATGTGGTAGAGCTGTGCTTTTTCATACGACCCTCCTTAGGGAACGTGCTTCGGGGTGGGACTGCGACTACGTTGGCGTGCGACTTGCTGATCTGCGTTTGCATGGCTGCTTTCTCCTTAATTAGGTCTCTTGCCAGGTCTGTCAATTTCGCTGGGTTCACTACGGCTTCGCTGCGTCCCGGGAGCGGGATTGTTGCCCCGCCCCCGGGCTCCCCTTACGAAAGCGGCCGGCCGGTTGTGCCTCTTTTTCCGCTTTCGTGAGTGCACAATGCGCCGCTTCGTTTGCACGATCAATACTTGCGAGGTAAGTTGGAGGTAAGTTGGAGGTCAGCGGCTAAGTAGCTGACAAATAGTAGGTTGGCGATAAAGTTCATCGAACTGCAGGGAACACGGCAAGGGGAACGGAACTAGAGTTGCATTTTTTGAGGGCTGAAGTCTTGAGTCTTACCGCGGAAACGATCTGCATTACTCGGGACTTCGTCAATGCACCTTTTCGGACAGTGCCAGGACATCCACGTAATCAAGAACATCGCGCGCCTGTAGACTGATCCGCGCAACGACCGTCCATACGATCCGCCCAAGATCATTCGCATCAAGATCACCGATCCGCGCCATCCGGCCAAGACAGGAACAACGCATAAGAGCGCGGGAAGCGGAACGCCGACTGCGGCTCCGAAGCGTACCCGGCCCAGTCAGTAGTAGGAATCCCGGAATTCGCCAGAAGACGAAAAAGAGGTCCTGTGCTAGGCAGGACCTCATCTACTTGCAGCAGTTAGGGGTTGCTCGAACTACTTGTTAAGCAGCCCGCGAGGGGTTCCAATGCCGGTACAGAAGTCATAACCGGCGCTGGCTCCGTAGCCGTTGGAACCGGCCGTGACATCATAGAAACTGGTATTGAAAACCACGGATGATCCGAGGGCACCGTACAGCAACATGTCCTCCTGGTTGACGTAAGGAACGGTGTAAGGCAAGCCCTGCCCCAACCTGTTGCCCGCGTTATTGACGATACCAGCCAGCGAGGGAGAAGCTACGCTGGTGCCGCCTACGACATACCAACCTCCATTGTAGGCGTCATACACCCACACGCCGGTGTTCGGATCCGCATCAAAGGACAAGTCCGGCGTCCAGCGTTTGCCCGTGCTAACCGCCGCCTGCGATCCCTGCATGTTTTCATAGAGACTTGGTCCGCCGCCGGAACCGCTCCAGCAGTTCTCACTGGGGAGTCCCGACCCATCGATTACCGTCGTGCCGCCCGCCGAAACCACCCACGGCGATACGCTGGGGTAGTTCACTGTTCCACCTACGTCTCCGGCAGACGCGAAGTAAGCAATTTGGTTCCAGTAAACGTAGAAATCAGAGTCGTAGCTGGTTTCCGTGGACCACTCGCTGCCGCCCCAACTATTGGAGATGTCCCCGCCGCCTTTGGCAGCCACCAAAGAACCCGCCACTTCCTCGGCGTACATAAGGTCGGCGTAACTACTCGAGCAAGCCTCCACCAAGTAAATAAAGGCGCTTGGCGCCATCGCGTGCGCCCATTCGATGTCCAGTGACTCTTCCAGTCCCCAACCCGTGTTTCCGGAAACGGTACACCCACCGTGTGTAGCCAGGACTTTCTGGAAGTTTGCCGCCGGCAAGCCCCAGTAGGCTGAAAAATAAGCCAGGTCACTGGCCGCGTAAGGATTGTCGTAGGCATCAACGATAGCGATCGCGCCCCAGCCGCCGGTAGGGTGATTGGTACCTCCATTCGCTGGACTACACTGCTGTGAATAGACCGGACCGACCTTATACACACAGCCCAAAGAAGCCGGAGTTTGGGGATTGCTTGAAGGCGGCGGAATAGCCGGGCTCCTCATCGGTGCGGGCTTGCCGCCATCGTTAGTGTAAAGCACGTAGTTGGTGTGCGCCCGTACCCCGATATCTTCCGGATGCTCGACGCTACTGGCGGGAACAAATGCATTAGTGACTTCCGGCGGAACAGTGGGGATCTCGAACGAATCGCGTGGCTTTTCCTGTGCCAAAGCGAGGTTTGGAACGGTAAAGGACAGTGCAGCCGCCATCGCAAGCACCATAGATCCAAATACGCGCCCGGTGCCGAGTTTCGTGGACGAAGTGTTAATCGTTGTTTTCATAATGACCTCCTTGTGGTCATGGGTTGTGGCTAAGTCTTTTGAGACCGGCGCCGAGTTTCACTATGTGAAGCTTGATACCTCACCTAGGTTCGGGAACGATTCCCCTTACTACCGTTTTGTCAGTAGAGTCCAACAAACTTTCATCTGAGCCAGGAAGCGCGAGAGGAACGCGCTCCCTAGCACAAGCGGGCTTTGTCAGCTCCCGCCCGCCTGCGGCTGGCTCCGGCCCACAGTCAAAATCAATGTCAACATCGGTCCCACATTCAGCGGAGGCCGCGAGGCAGGCTTGCTCTCGTTGAATGCCTCTTCTCGCGCCACCAGGCGGTCGCAGGCGACAGCCGGAACTTCACTGGTCGACGACCGCAACTTTTCGCTGGCTGCTCGGCCGCGCCGCGCTGACGACAGCAGGATCAGGGACAGGAATGGTCCCAGCGTCGTGGCTTTCGTATATGTCGTTTGGGTTTTCATGGTGACCTCCTCCTCAGTTATGACCTTTGGCAATGACTGCCGATTTCCCCGACTAACAACTGTTTGCTTATCGCTCCCGGAAGCGGGATTGTTGTCCCGCCCCCGGGCTCTCCCCTTGACGAAGCGGCCGGCCGGTTGTGCCTGTTTTCCGCTTTCGTGAGGGCACAATGCGCCGCTTCGCTCGGGCGATCAATACTTGCCAGGTCATTTGGAGATAAGTTGAAGGTCAGTGGCTAAATGCTTGAAGTGACAATGATTAGCCTAAGAAGTCATCGAAGCCCGGCACCGGATGAGGAGTTAAGAACGGCCTTGGAACAAGAGCGAGCTTTCGACTCCCGCCCCATCGAACTATGAATATTTGCGGGCGGCTCTTCCAGTTCGCTGCTGGGGAATCCCTTCAGGCATTACAGTCTGCTGAAAACTCGATGAGAAGCTGTTTTGCAGGAGCGTACCTTCACCTGCGCCGTTGCACATCCTTTAAGTTTGTTATCCCCAGCGGGCTCACTATTTGCTGAAAAATTCTTGGCAACGCCCTGTTCGGGTGGAGCGACGCTTCAGCATCGCGTCTGGATCTCCTGCTTATGATGTCCGGAGCCGGCTTCACAGTTTGCTGAAAAACTCCTGGCAACGCGCCGTTCGGGTAGAGCGAACCTTCAGGTTCGCGTCTAAGCCCTTTATTTTTGTCATCCCGAACCGGCTTCAGCCGGTGAGGGATCTGCTTTCCCAAGTTTTTCAGCAAACTGTTCAGCCGGCGGCAATCAGCGATCTCCGAGTTCTTCAGTGACCTGTTCAGCGGCCGAGGGCACTTGTGCGCTACTGCTTAGGGAGGGTCTGATTAAGTCCCGGTTTTGAAAGGGCACGGCTTCAGCCGTGTCGCAAACATCGCCAAAATCAATGGGGCTTTAGCCAGTGCGGCAACTTCGACAAGTTAATCAGAGCTTCCTTAGGATTTGTTGACTCCCACACGAACGACACAGCTTTCTGACCGGCGGAATTGCCGAAGCCCAAAAAAAGCGCTCCTGGCGGGAAGCGCCTCTTTCGCCCATTTGACCTACACACCTGTTTGGAGAGCAGCCTCAATAACCACAGGATCACAGGCTACGTTTGCGCCGCAGCAGAACAGCCAGTCCCCCAACGCCCGTACCCAGCAGCGCCAGAGTGCCAGGCTCCGGAGTCGATCCGCCGGCGACAGTGGTTCCCGAAAGGTCAAACGATTCCGACGGAATGGAGCCGATGCCGCTCGCCTGCCCCTGCGAAGGACAGCCAGACGACTGGCAACCTACCCCGGAGTTTTCATCCCAGAGCACCGGGCTGCCACTGGTATCGGTTGCATTACTCAACGTCAACCAGTAATTTCCGTTGGCCAAAGTTGGGCCGTTGAAGTTACCGGTCTCGGTGCAGACGTCGAAGCCGAAATTGTTAGTCAGGCAGCTCGCCTGGGTCAGGCTGACCATCCCATCAAACAGCGAGTTGTCGAACGCTGACGTGCCGATCTGCACTCCGACCGACGTGAGGGTGTCGCCCGGCGATACCCACGCGCTGAACGTGACGTTTTCAAGTTCACCGCCAACCCGGGTTGCCGGCGGCCCAGCGCCATTGATTTGGGAATCGTTACTTCCCGTTGACACGGTAAAACTGTCGCTGACGCTGAAGCCGCTATTGATCTGCCAACCGGCGACTTGGCCGTTCACCGGGCCGTTGTCATAGAGATTCAGCAGCTGAGCGGACGCCGGAACGACGCTCAGTGCGAGGCAGACAAGTACCAGTAACGAGAGAGTTGCTATACGAATTTGGTTTTTCACAGGGGACCTCCTTGGGTCACGGTTGGGGCGGCGATCAAAAGGCTGACCGGCGCCGGGTTGTGGTTTTGCGAGCGGTAGTGTTCGCCTACACATCTGTGCGAGCAGTTCCACAGCGGCCGGTTTACGCGCGACTCTTGCAGCGCAGAAAGGCCGCCAGCCCTACAAAGCCCGAGCCAAGCAGCGCCAAAGTGTTGGGTTCTGGAGTCGATCCGGCGGGACTGCCCTCCAGCGTGAACGTCTCCGAAGGAATGGTGCCGACCCCGTTCTCCTGTGCCTGAGACGGACAACCGGGTGACGTGCAGCCAACGCCGCTGTTCTCATCCCAATAAACCGGAGCGCCGTCGGCTGTGGTTGCGTTTTCCAGCGTGACCCAGTAGTTGCCTGCGCTCAGGCTGAGAGTCCCCATCGAGAAGCTGACGGTATCCACGTCGTAACCGAACTGGTTGACGAACGAATTGGTAATGGTCACAGGGGAAGTCCCGGACGCTATGTTCGTACTGAAGGGAGTGGTACCCAACCCCCAACCAATCGACGTCGGCGTCTCGTTCGGCTCAACCCAGACCACGATGTTGTTCTTAACGTTTGACCGGCTGATATTGGCAACCTTAGCTTCGTCGGAGACTGCGAAGCCAAAGTTGATCTGCCAGGCGCTCGTTTCACCGTTGACCGGGCCGTTGTCATACAGGTCGTTTTGCGCAAAGGCTGGAACAGCAGCTAGAGTCAAACAGATAGCTGCCAGCAGAGAAAGAGAAGCGCTGCGAAGTTGCGGTTTCATAATGACCTCCTTGTGGTCATGGTTAGGGCGGCGATGTTGGTCGAAGCGAAGAGCAGCTACCGCGTGCTTGCTCATCTCTTAAAGGTTGCGTAGTTACCCAAACCTTTACAGCGCGCTCCTGGTTGGGGAGCGCTTTTTCTCTCGCTGTGGGTACTATCCTTCGCTTGCTGCTGGTTCCCTGCTTTAAAGCAAGCGGGCCGTTCGTGCGAACTCAATCTTCCTCGGTTGAAAAACGAGGGCCGCTTCCTGGGAAGAGGCCCTCCATAAGCACCGAATTACGGACTAAGTTTCCGGCGCAGCAGACCACCCACGCCGAGAACTCCGCTGCCGAACAGAAGAAGCGAAGACGGCTCGGGAAGGTTTTCCGTGCCCTGAGGCAGGGAGTCGCCGGCATAGCCGAACATATCGATGGTTGGGTCAGTCGGTACTTGGCCCGAGTTATCGCCCAGGTAGAAGCTCATCTGGTAGGTGTCTCCCGGATGAGTAGCGATTTGCTGCCACAGCCCGTCATAGCCTTGAACGGAACCATCACACCAGAAGTTTCCGCCGCTGACCGGACCGCCCTGGTTGGGAGCACAATTGGACCCTGGCCCGTTGCTGACCAATCCGATAAACGACTGGTCGATGGGCTGTATCCAGCGTCCCCAGCCGGTCGGAATGGTTTGCCCGACTTGGGCGTTGGTGAAGCCCGCGTCGTTGAGCAGGTTTCCATTAGGATTGGTTAAGTCGACTACCGACGCATCGTCAAAGGCAAAAAACGCCGGTTGCTCCCGGAAGGCAAACGATACAAAGGTAGCGTTCGAGTCGGCGGTGAAGGTAGCGGTGTACTCCTGGTAGTTTGACAGCACACCTTGTCCCGGCCCGGCCAGCTGAAAAATAAATCCCGGAGGCGGGTCTTGGGCCCAGGCTGGGGCCACGGCCAGCGCCGCGAAAAGCAGTGCGGATGCCACGGCTCCCAATGCGAGTTTCATGGTCTTCCTCTTCCTTGTCGTCATCGTATGGTTCATTGTCTTTTCTCCTTGAGTATTGATTTGAATTTCACTGCTTACCGTTTTTTCCGTACAACTTCGATTGGGCTTCCTGAGCTAGGGCGACGCGAACCTGAGCGGCGCCGGGTTGTGGTTATGCGAACTGCGAAGTTCGCGCCAAGGTGAACAGAGGGACGGACCTTACGCCGCCAGTCCTATGCAAGACCCTGCCGCGCGCTGCCGAATATCGCCCATCAGCTTGGCCATGCAGGCGTGCAAAACGCATCCTGCCAAAGTCTCGGCATTCATCGGTTGTGCCTGCTTCCCGGCGCTCGTCATCCGGGGTTGCAGGTAGCAGAAAGCGCGGAACAAGGTCTGCGCGGCTTCGTACATTTCACGGAGATCGTTTTTCATGGAAGTGAACCTCGCTTTCATGAGCGCACCATGCGCCCCATCGCCGGCGCGATCAATACTTGCGAGATCATTTGGAGGTAAGTTCCAGGTCAGCGGCTAAGCAATTGAGAAGCTAGGAGTTATCACCAAACATCAGTGAACAAAAGAATGCTGGCCGGAGGGAATGCGGGTATATAATCGCGCCCAATCCGTAACTTAGGGGCTATCTTTTGCGCGCCACTCAGAAACTAGTTCGCTTCGGAAGCTTCGAGTTGAACCTCGCCACCGAAGAACTGCGCAAGAACGGCACCCCCCTGAAGCTTTCGCCGCAGCCTTTTCGGATCCTGGCTATGCTGGCGGGTAGCTCGGGGCAAATCGTTACTCGGGAGGAAATCCGGCAGCAAGTCTGGGGCGGCGAAACCTATGTCGACTTTGAGCACGGGATGAACCAGTGCATTAAGCAGATTCGCACCGTGCTGGGCGACAATACCGATAACCCGGTTTACGTAGAGACGCTTCCTCGCAAGGGCTACCGTTTTATCGCTCCAGTCACCGTCAAGACCATCGAAGCGCAGCCTGCCGTGGTCGAATCCAAGTCTGGAATACAAGGCCTGGTGCCCGCAGTGACCGGGCGCGTGCGCCTGGCTCAAGCGAGTCCTGCCCCGAATGCCAACCCCGCGCCCTCCACTGACGGGCTCCCGGAGCCGGTCGGCCCGCTCACGCCAGCCACAGCCGCCGCCGCAGCCGCACCCGCTCCGTCAAAGGCTCCCGTCCTCGAAACCACTGAGCGCCGGAGTTGGGTCCGCCTGGCAGTGGTCTCGGTGGTGATTGTGGCCTTGATTGCCGGCATCTTCTATTGGCACTCGCAACGGGCCGATGCGCTGACGGAAAAAGATACCGTTGTCCTCGCCGATTTCCTGAACACTACCGGAGACCCGGTGTTTGACGACACCTTGAAACAGGCTTTGGCCATCCAGTTGGAGCAGTCTCCATTCCTGTCCATGCTTTCCGATCGCACTGTGGCCGAGACTTTGAAGCTGATGAACCGTCCCGCCAACGAGCGGATCACCAAAACCGTTGCCGAAGAAATCTGCCTGCGCAATAACCATAAGTTAGTGTTGGAGGGTTCCATCGCCCCCATCGGCGAACACTACCTGATCACGCTGAAGGCGATGAATTGTCAGACCGGCGAGACCATCGCCAGCGCTGATGCCGAGGCTGAGAATCGCAATCAGGTAGTGAGGGTGCTGGGACAGGCGGGCAATCAGTTGCGCAAGAAGCTGGGTGAGTCCCGGCCCTCGGTGGAAAAGTACAACGCACCTCTGGAGAAAGCTACCACCTCTTCGCTGGAAGCCCTGGAAGCATTTACCCAAGCCGAAAAGATGAAGGCGCAGCCCAACGCTGCTATTCCGTTCCTGAATCGCGCCCTGCAATTCGATCCCAACTTCGCTCGCGCTTACGCCTCTCTGGGAGTGGCTTACTACAACCTGGGCGACACCCAAGCGGCGCTTGAGAACTTCAATAAGGCGTATGAACTTCGAGACCGGGTGAGTCAACGGGAGTGGTTACTCATCGAAGGCTATAATTATGCGTTTTTAACTGGTCAGTTGGAAAAGGCCATTGTGACCTATTCGGAGTGGATCCAGACCTATCCTGAGGATCCCTTGCCGCACAAAATATTGGGTTTCATCTACACCCAGCTAGGCCGCTACGACAAAGCTGAAGTTGAAATGCACGAACAAGTGCGCTTGTCCGGTTACCCCGATTACAACCTGATAGGGGTTTACGCTTGCCTGAATCGGCTGGGTGAAGCTCAATCTCTCATCAAAGAATCCCGCTCGGAGAACGATAATTTGTTCTGGCGCGAGATGAGATACTCGCTGGCTTTTCTTCAGAACGACAGTGTAGCCATGCAGGAGCAACTGGCCTGGGCCATGGGCAAGCCGACCATTGAAGACCGGCTGCTGTCGGCCCAATCCGATACTGAGGCCTACTATGGCCGCCTGGCCAAAGCGAGCAGGCTTTCGGAAGAAGCGGTGCAATCGGCAAAGCATGCCAAGACGGAGGAAGCAGCAGCGCAATGGAGAACCAACGAAGCCTTACGCGAGGCCGAGATTGGCAATTCCGTCCTGGCTCGGCAGTACGCAGCGGAGGCCTTGGCGCTAAGCACGCAGCCGGGCGTGCAAGTGAAGGCGGCGCTGGCGCTGGCCCGCGCTGGGGACGCGGCGCGGGCGCAGAAGCTGGTTGACAAGCTTAACCCCGAGTTCCCCTTGGACATTCTGATTCAGAACTATTGGCTTCCGACCGTCCGGGCGGCAATTGAGCTGGAGAAGCTTAACCCGAATGAGGCGATCGACGTGCTCAAACTGGCGGCTCCTTACGAACTAGGCACCACGGCTCTAGGTACTTCTCCAGGCGTTGCGGCATTCGGAAGTCTGTATCCGGTGTACATTCGCGGACAAGCCTACCTGCAAGCCGGCCAGGGACAGCAGGCGGCTGCGGAGTTCCAGAAGATCGTTGACCATCGCGGCATTGTCGTAAATTTCCCGCTGGCAGCTCTGGCGCATTTACAGCTCGCCAGAGCCCAGGCGATGACCGGTGACGAGCAGGCCGCCCGCAAGTCGTATCAGGATTTCTTTGCCCTCTGGAAAGACGCTGACCCAGAAATTCCTTTGCTGAAGCAAGCCAAAGCCGAATACGCAACCCTCCAGACCCAGAGTGCCAAGAGTTGACGGCATAGCCAACACATAGCCGCTGAATCCGTTTAATCTAACCATTGCAACCGGAAGCGTGGCCGAAGGCTATTTTGCCGGCCGTGAAGTCACTTCTCTCCATTTCTTTTCGTTTCGCCTGATTTTCATCGTACTGCAATCAGCTTCCGGCATACTGAACTGGCAAACTGACCAATAACCAAAATAGTCCCACCAACCTTAACGCCTATAAGGTGAGCAATTGTGTCAGGACTCGGTATGTTGAGAGTTGATATTCACACTACGCCGGCCGCGGCGAAGCTTTTTTGCTCGGGAAGAATCGTGCTGGGCGTGGAAGCCGAAACTCTAAGGTGCATCGCAACTGCCCGCGCGGAACGATGTCTGATCCTGGATCTACGCGGTATCCATACTATCGACGCCGCCGGATTGGGGCTGCTGGCCGAACTGCACTGCCGGGCTCAGGAGCGGACCAGCCTGTTGATCATCGCCAATCCTTCGCGCTGGGTATGCCAACTGCTCGCCCTGACCACGCTCCAATCGGCCTTGCGGATTGCGTATTCCGCCGGGGCCGAAGCCGGATGCGAAGAGCCCGATCAGGACGACACACAACAAGCCATGACCGCGTAATGGAGAACGTACTGTTGCACGAAGGCCCTCAATCCGTGAAGCAGGACGCGATCTCGAAAGAGTTTGTGTTCACCGGCGACGCGGCCTCCATGGTCGCCGCCCGCGACAGCATGATGGACTTCGTTCGCGAGCACTGTTCCAGCGAGCAGGAGGAAATCGACATTTTTCTCGCGCTGCAGGAAGCTCTGGCCAACGCAGTCCTTCACGGCTGCCGCAGCGATCCCAGCAAGACGGTTTATGCCTGGATTGAAATCGATCCTGCGGCCGTCACGGTCGTCATTCGCGATCCCGGCGCGGGTTTCGATCTGGCCAGCGTCAACGGCTGCGCCGAAGATGGCATCAACCTCGGCGAGCACGGCCGGGGCATTTGCCTGATGCGCAGTTTGATGGATGACGTCAGCTATCGGCGCGGAGGCTCAGAAGTACACCTGACCAAGCAGCGCTCCGCCAGGCATTGAGCCAGATATCTTGGCTCGGTTGACATCCTGGTATGTCGCCCCTTCAGGCCTTCGTCTTGGCGGAAGCGCCTGCGGCTGACTTCGCAGTAGGCTCACTCTTAGTGATCAGTTCGCGAACGTTCTCCCGCTTCTTCTGCTTTGCCTTGCGAAGCCGGTGCTCCCGGGACTTATCTCCATTGCGATAGGACATGCGTTACCCCTCGCTCGGATACTACCGCACTTCCAGCTTCGGCGCGCGCCGCTCGCCCAGGGAGAACATTCGAGGCTGGCAAAGATTTTCGTCTGGGAAACTCCGATTAAGTTCGGTTTTGAAAGGGCACGGCTTTACAGTTTGCTGAAAAACTCTGCCTGAAGTGATTTTGAAGGGGCGCAGCTTTAGCTGCGCCGTAGCAAGTCCTTTATATTTGTCATCCCGAACCGACTTTAGTCGGTGAGAGATCTGCTTTTTCGAGTTTTTCAGCACTCTGTTCAGCCATGCCGCAAGCGTCGCAAAATCAACGGGCTTTACAGTTTGCTGAAAAACTCGCCGAGAGGAACGGTTCGGGTAGTGCGGCGCTTCAGCGCCGCGTATAAGCCCTTTGCTTTTGTCATCACGAGCCGGCTTTAGCCGGCGAGGGATCTGCTCTCTTGAGTTTTTCAGCAACCTCTTCAGCCCTGCGGCAAGTTCGCCAAGTTATTCAGACCTTCCGCAGCGCAAGCTTGCTCAGTACGTACGCTCGACCCAGACTGAGGCGCTCGCCCACTGCCGATCCACATCCTCGGCCTCCACCAGAATGGTATGGTTTCCCATGCTGGTGGAAATCCACGCCTGGAATGACGGTGCACCGGGAACCGTCCTTACCAGTGATCCGTCCAGGTAGACCTGATATTGCGTGATGCGTCCGTTGCGACTCGAAGCCTGCGCCACCAGGTTGGTCGCCGGCCCCGCGTGCTGGCCGTTGTAAGGCGTCATGATCTGAATCTGGGGGGTGGCGATTGTCGTGTTATAAGGCACTGACGGCGACATGTGGTTCCGGATGCTGGGCAGACCTACGGCTTTGACAAACAACGTGTAGTTCCCTGGCGGAAAATCGAATTGCGACAGGTTCAGCGACTGGGTGCCTACCGGAAAGTCGCCCAGCGACATCAGGTTCTGTCCATCGGTCGAGATGTAAGCGGTGTAATGATCCAGGGTCGAGTCATCGTTGACCGTCCAGCTCAAGAGATTTCCGCTGACACCGGCCGAGATGCTGAGACAGTTGTCGATTCCGCTCTGGATCTCGGTGCCTTCCTCGTAATCATGCCAGGTCACCACTTGCACGGCATCCAGCCGGCCGGTATAGCTGCGGACGGCGTTCCAGGAGTCAAGCCAGGTCTTGCCGCACAATTGTTGGATGTGACGGCCCCCGGGAGGCGCCCAGTTTGCCACCACGTCGTTGAATCCCTTCCAGGTAGAAGCCCAATTCTTCTTCGACGGATGTTCGTTGGCAATCTGCAGGAAATATTGGGTGTAATCCAGACCTTCGTATCCCTGCTGTAACGGATCTTTCGGCGACAGCCACCCGTAGGCTCCAATGGTGTAAGAGTTGGTAAATGCGCCTGCGTTCTCAAACACCCACTCCAGATCGGGATTCTGGCTTTCGATGGTCGTCCAGTTGATGTTGTAGGCTTCCATTCCGAACTGGCTCACAATGGTCTTTCCGTCGGTGTCCCGGATCCTGACCGGCGAGTCGAAGTAACCTTTCTGCCGCGCGAACGCGATGATATTCAGCAAAGCCTGCGTGGCTGAACAGTTGGGATAACAGGAAAACCATTCGATGGCGCCCTGATCAATCATCAGGGCAAAGTTCAAGGTGTTCTGTTCTTCCAGCTGCGTCTCTAGATATTCGGTAGCGCCTTCCTCATAACTTCCCGGCCCGTACCAATCCACCAGCACGCCGTCGAAACCGCGGCTGGTCAGGTCGGTGATCTCTCGCGTCACCTGGTGCGGATCTTGCGAGCTATATCCAATGTTGGGATGGGTTCCATGCACCCAATAAGGAATATAGGTGGTATAGATCTTGGCGCCCTGCTGCGACGGGGACAGTAAGGTATGAACGTCGACCTTACTTACGTTGCTGGCGATGAGATCGCCATTATCGACGCACTGACCATTGGTGACCGTGGTGATCTCGCATCCCGGAAACGAATTGGCGGCGGAAGTATTATTGCTGGTTTCGGCAGCTAGGGTGGTGGTTGGAATAATGGTCAGCTCGTTGGAAACGCCGCGGGCGGTCTGAGAGAAAGCTGTGATGCCAGACAACAGAAAAACGCAGAATACGAATTGAAGCTTGAACATCAAAGAACTCCCAACGCCTGGGGAGGGCCATCACCAGGCAGGTTGTAATGGGCTACGCACAGAATGCGGAGGAAATACGACGCGAGTATAGAGTTAAGAGCTAAGAACTAATCCCCCGTTAACCCCTGAGCTGTCAATAGTTTTTCTACCTAGGTGTTCCGCGGAAGTGGGAGGAATTCTTCTAAGGTGATTCGACCGCAGTGTTTCAAGCTGGAGGTCTTGCAAGACCTCCGCCGATGGTTCATCCCTGATGTTTCATGGAACTGCAACGGCGCCGGGATCGCCCGGAATGCCGGCTTCTCGCTCTGCTCTGCACGGTGTTTTTCAGTTGTTCGATTTCCGCGAGCTGACGTGCTGCCATCTCCTGCACTAGCTCCAGGACCGTCTTCTGCTTGGTTTCGCCAATCTGAATGAGTTGCATGACGCGAAGATTAGTCCATGCTGGCTTGGCGATCATCCCCCGTGGGTCGCAGGGCACTACCACATCTGACGTAGACAGCATTTTGACTCGATCGGAATGTTGGCTATGCCAGAAATTCGGATGACCTCCGGCTCGTCGAGGGGGACGGCCTTTCAGAGACTGTGTCGCAACCGGCAAACGGAATTTGCGGTGGGACAAACGCATCCAAATCATCTTCCGCCAGCCGCGCAGCGGCGATATTTGTTTTAGCCGCGGGCGTGAGAGGCTGTTACGAAACTCGGTCCGTGCGTGTATCGGTGGAACAAACCGCGCGAAATCAAGTGCCGGAGGCACGGCATAATCTAGCCCAGCACGGAGCCGGAGGCGGAGTGCTGGGTGAAGTGGGAAAAAATCTCCGAGTCGCGTAGCGACGGCACGGTTTCGTAACAGCCTCGTGAGCCCGCGGGACGAGTGGGAGAAACTTAGAGCCGCAGGGCGGCGACACCACTTGCGACCCAGTCTCTTTCAGGCCGTCCGTACCTGGCGCAAAATCATTTCGCCTTTAGCCGCTGAGGGACTTCGCTTACGCTTAATCAGACCATCATTATTGATGACCGCAAAACTGATGTCCTCGCCGGCGGTAGAAACGCCGGGCTTTAAGAGACTGTGTCGCAACCGGAAAGCAAGCTTTCTGGTGGAACAAACACCTCGGAATCACCGGTCAGTCTAGCCGCAACGCGGCGGGATGAAGTTAGCCGCGGGCGTGAGAGGCTGTTACGAAACTCGGTCCGTGCTCATATCGGTGGAATAAACGGCGCGAAATCGAGTGCCGAAGGCACGGCATAGCCTAGCCCAGCACGGAGCCGAAGGCGGAGTGCTGGGTGAAGTGGGAAAAATCTCCGAGTCGCGTAGCGACGGCAGGGTTGCGTAACAGCCTCGTGAGCCCGCGGGGATAAGTGGGAAAAACGCAGAGCCGCGGAGCGGCAGCACGGGCTTGCGACCCAGTGTTAGAATCTCTTCGCAATCTTCTCCTTGCTCTGGGACTGCGCGCTGCCTCTGATTAAGCGCGATCAACCATCCACTCCATGCCTCCCCAATCCAAAAGCGACAAGGCTCGACCGCCTATTGTTGCCCTCACCGGCTTCATGGCGGCAGGCAAGAGTACGGTGGGCCGCGCCCTGGAAAATCTTCTCGGCTGGAATTTCTACGATCTTGACTACGAGATTGAATGCTGTGAAAAGCTCCGCATCCGCGAAATCTTCGAGCGCCACGGCGAGCCGTACTTTCGCCGGCAAGAGGCCGCGGCTCTTCGCACCGTACTTAAGGCTGCGTCCGCTCCTACGGTGATCGCGCTGGGAGGCGGGACCTTCGTTCAGCCGGAGAATGCTGAACTGCTGCGGCGGTATCGGGCCCGGGTCGTGTTCCTGGAGGTCGCCGTGGAACAGTTGCTGCATCGCTGTCGGGCTGCCAGTGTGCGTTGTCCAGAAAATCCTCGTCCCCTGGCGGAAGATGCGGACGCTTTCTACGCTCTCTACGCTCAGAGGCTGCCCTCTTATCGCAAGGCGGAGCTGACCGTGAGCACCGCGTCAAAGACAGCCGAGCAAGTCGCACGCCAGATTGCCGCCGCCCTGCGACTGACTCCCCGCCAACGCTGAGGAATTTTCTTCCGGAAAATAAAGTTGTGATCCACGCAGGTCTGTCATTCCGGCCAAAGGCAACGCTTGGTCGCTTGGCAAACTCTCGCTTGGCAAACTCTCGCTTGGCAAACTAAAGTTGTCATCCTGAGCGCAGCGCGAGTCCGGGTTACTCGCGCGGCGTCGAAGGACCTCTGTTGCAGCAGAGAACTCACGCCGCTCTTCATTCCCCCCAGACGTGATATAACTTGACTTTTCACACCAAAATGTCATCGCAGAAAATCCCTATCGGAATTCTCGGCGCTACCGGAGTGGTGGGTCAGCGCTTCATCCAGTTGCTCGAAAATCATCCCTGGTTCGAGGTCGCCTGGCTGGCTGCCTCCGACCGCTCCGCCGGGCAGGTTTATGGTGAGGCCGTGCGCTGGCGTCTGAAAACTCCCATCCCCGATCGCGTCCGCAAGATGATGGTCTCGAACGCCGCCCCCGACGGCGTGCCCCGGGTCATTTTCGCTGCGCTTGATGCCGGAATCGCCCGCGAACTTGAGCCTCAGTTTGCCGCTGCCGGTTGCGCCGTGGTCAGCAATTCCAGCGCATTTCGCATGCAGCCCGATGTTCCTCTGGTGATTCCCGAAGTCAACGCCGATCACCTCGCCCTGATCGAGCGC
Source organism: Candidatus Korobacteraceae bacterium (assembly GCA_049695855.1). Lineage (GTDB taxonomy): Bacteria > Acidobacteriota > Terriglobia > Terriglobales > Acidobacteriaceae > Bog-257. Next base: position 19,144 of record JBAVSY010000023.1, read on the forward strand.
CAGAGCTGGCGAAAAAATTCCGGTGGCTATATTGTCACCAATCCCAACTGCTCGGCGATCGGCCTGGTAGTTGCGCTGGCCCCGCTGCAGCAAAAGTTCGGCATCGAATCGCTGTTCGTCACCACCATGCAGGCAGTCAGCGGCGCCGGTTATCCCGGCGTGGCCTCGCTCGATATCCTGGGCAATGTAATCCCTTACATCGCCAAAGAAGAAGAAAAGATGGAAGAGGAGACACGCAAACTTCTTGGCCGTCTGGATGGCGATCACGTGGAAGACGCCGGCTTCAGGATGACGGCCCACTGCAACCGCGTCGCGGTGGAAGATGGCCACACCGAATCGGTGTCGGTGAAGCTCAAACAAAAGGCTTCTGCGGATGAGATCATCGGCGTGTTCAACCAGTTCCGCTCAACTCCGCAACAACTGAAACTGCCCTTGGCTCCGTCGCAGCCGATTGTTTATGACACTGCCCCCGATCGCCCGCAACCACGCTTTGACGTGGATCGCGGCAATGGCATGACCGTCAGCGTCGGCCGGCTGCGTCCTTGCGGTGTGCTGGATTACAAGTTCACAGTGCTGTCGCACAATACCATTCGCGGAGCGGCCGGCGCGGCGCTGCTCAACGCCGAATTACTTAAAGTTCAGGGTCTGTTGCAGTGACTGGCCAGTTACTGGCGGTGCGCCCGTGATCGTGATGAAGTTCGGTGGCACCTCAGTCGAAAACTCCACCGCCATCGATCGCGTTGCGGACATTGTAAAATCGCGCCTGCCCGAGCGTCCCTTCGTCGTAGTCAGCGCCATGGCCAAGGTCACCGACCAGTTGCTGGCTATGGCCGCTGCCGCCGGACGCGGCGAGCGCGAGTCGGCCCTCGATATCTGCCGCATTCTGCGCGAGCGCCATTACCTTACCGCCGGCGAATTACTAGGCACCGGCCTGCACACGGAACTGCACAGCGAGCTGGGCTCAGAGTTCGACTCGCTCGACGAACTGCTCCGCGGCATCTCGGCTGTGGGCGAACTCACGCCCCGCACCTCCGACTACGTCGTTTCCTACGGCGAGCGGCTGTCGAGCCTGATTATCACTGCCGCTTTTCTGGCGCGCCACCTTCCTGCAACTCTGGTGGATGCTCGCCAGGTGATTGTTACCGACGCACAGCACAGCCGGGCCGTACCTCAGGTGGAAGAAATCAACGATCGTCTGCACGACCGCGTCCATCCGCTGATTGAGCAGCAACGCGTGCCCATCATGGGCGGTTTCGTAGGCGCCACGCGTGAAGGAACTACGACGACCATCGGTCGCGGCGGTTCCGATTTTTCAGCGGCCTTAGTCGGAGCGGGCTTGAATGCTGAGCGCATCGAAATCTGGACCGACGTGGACGGAATGAAAACGACGGACCCGCGTATCTGTCCCGATGCCCGCCGCATCAAGCTCATCAGCTTCGAAGAGGCCGCCGAACTCGCCTACTTCGGGGCCAAGGTCCTGCATCCCGCAACCGTGCTGCCTGCGGTCGAGAAGAACATTCCGGTGCTGGTGTTGAATTCGCGCAATCCTTCGAACGAAGGCACACGCATCTTGTCGCACACGCCCCGTTCGCATTCGCTCTTCAAGGCCATCGCCGCCAAAACCCGCATCACCGTGGTCGAGATTGTTGCGGCTCGCATGCTGATGGCCCACGGCTTTCTCGCCAAGGTCTTCGAGATTTTCGCTCGTCACCATTGCGCCGTCGATGTCGTGTCGACCTCCGAGGTCAGCATCTCACTGACTGTCGATTCCAATGAAGCAATCCCCCAGATTGCCGCCGACCTGGAAAAGCTGGCGTTTGTGAAATATTCTGGCCGCAAGGCGATTGTGTGTCTGGTGGGCGAGAACCTGCGGGACACGCCCGGGGTGGCGGCGCAGATCTTCGAGGCCATTCGCGACATCAATGTGCGCATGATTTCGCAGGGAGCGTCGGAGATCAACCTGACGTTCGTCATCGACGAAGCCGACGTCCCCGAAGCCGTGCGCCGCCTGCACGCAAAATTTTTTGCTGATGTTGATCCCGAGGTGTTCGATTGAGCAACCATTCGCTAAACCTGCTGGTGCTGGGTCCCGGCAAGACCGGCTCGCTGGTAGCCGAAGTGGCTCGCGAACGCGGACACAGGGTACAAAGCATCGATGCCGACGTAAACTTGAACGCCGCCTGGCTGACGTCTGAGAACCTGCGCGATATCGATGTAGCGATCGATTTCACCGCGCCGGACGCAGTGTTAGCGAACATTGAAGCCTGCATCCGGGCGCGCCGGGCAATGGTCGTCGGAACTACCGGGTGGTATAGCCAGATAGAGCGCTTACGCAAGGCGGTCGAGCAGGCGGGAACCGGATTTGTTTTCGGCGCTAATTTTTCCTACGGGGTGAATCTGTTCCTGCAGATCGTGCAAGCCGCTGCCCCCGCATTGACCCACGGATATAGCGGACACATCACCGAAATCCATCACATCCACAAGAAAGATGCGCCATCGGGTACGGCTTCGACATTGCAACGCGTGCTGGAACAAGCTTGCGGGGTACGACTCGATATCACCTCCGAACGCGAAGGCGAGATTGCCGGCACGCATACGTTGGAGCTCAATTCCGCAGGCGACCGCATCGTACTGACGCACGACGCCAAATCGCGCCGCACCTTCGCCGAAGGCGCCCTGCTTGCCGCCGAATGGATCGCTGACAAAACCGGCTTTTACGAGTTCAAGGATATCTTCGCCCAGCTCTGAACTCTTTTCACCACGGAGGACACGGAGAGCACGGAGAACTTCTTATCACCACAAAGACACCGAGAGATATTACTTTCTATGAGACTAAGAATCCGTAACTTCTTCTCCAAGTGCGATCATTATGCCGGCAATGATCTAGGGATACTCTGATTAAGCCCGGTTTTTGAAGGGGACGGCCTTCAGGTCGTCCGTTAAGTATCCAAGAATCACGCGGCTTCAGCCGCTGTGGAACCTCGCTTCACTCGATCAGAGTTTTCCTAACGCCCATCGAATGGATTTCCTCTGCGCCTCAGGCTGGTCATTGATGAAAAAATGTCCCTCCTGTCCGCTCCGTAATGAAAAGAATTCCTCCGTGCCCTCCGTGTCCTCCGTGGTGAAAGAACTTAGTGTCTTTATGGCGATTCCCTTTTTGAGATTCCCAGCCCTGAGGATTATCCTGCAGAGATGAAATTGCGTGGATGTGGTACTGCCCTGGTAACTCCCTTCAAGCAAGATGGCAGCGTTGACGAAGCGGCGCTCCGCAACCTTGTTAGCTGGCAGGTGGAGTCGGGTATCGACTTTCTGGTGCCCTGCGGCACAACTGGCGAGACGCCAACGTTGTCGCACGATGAGTGGCTACGCGTGGTTGATCTGACCATCGAGACCGTCGCCGGCCGTGTGCCCATCATGGCGGGCGCGACCTCCAACAATACGCGTGAGGCCGTTGCCAAAACGAAAGAGATGTCGACCCGCTCGGGTGTCGATTACATTCTGACGGCGACTCCGTACTACAACAAGCCTACCCAGGAAGGCGTTTACCAGCACTTCAAGGCGATTGCCGAAGCCTCGACCAAGCCGTTGATCCTCTACAACATTGCCGGCCGCACCGGCACCAATATCGAAACGCCCACGCTGCTCCGGCTCGCGGAAATTCCCAACATCGCAGGTGTAAAGGAAGCCAGCGGCAACATCTCGCAGATCGCCGAGGTGTGCGCCTCGGTGCCGGAAGACTTCCTGGTTTTCTCCGGCGACGATGCGATCACGCTGGCAGTCATCGGACTGGGCGGTGTCGGAATCGTTTCCGTAGCCTCGAACGAAATCCCGGCGGAGATGACCCGCATGACGGCCGCGGCGCTCTCCAATAAGTGGGACAGCGCACGTCAGCTTTTCCGCAAGTATCTTCCGCTGATGCAGGCCAACTTCATCGAGTCCAATCCCGGCCCAGCGAAAGCCGTGCTGGCCATGATGGGCCGCCTGGAAGAAAACTATCGCCTGCCGCTTGTCCCTATGAAGCTGGACAACCGCGCCAGGCTGGAAAAGGTAGCGAATGACGTCGGTCTGCTGCAGAGCCACTCCGTAGCTCGCTGAACAAAGAGTTTCGTCCGCGATCCGTTCTTTGATCGCGATTTGCCCTCCCGCACCGTGTCTGGCTGGAGTGCGCCCAAGCCAACGCGTATACTGCCCGCCATGCACGAACTTCAGCGTGAAATTGAGCGCCTGTACGCCATGGGATCAGACGCTTCGAAAGATCCCAACGCCAGCGAGACGTTCTTGCGCTTCCGCTATGCCTTAACCGCAGGCACGATCCGCGCCGCTCAGAAGGTCGACGGCCTCTGGACAACCAATGCCTGGGTGAAGCAAGGCATCCTGCTCGGTTTTCGTATCGGCAAGCTGGCAGAAAGTGGCGACCCGCGTGTGCTCTCCTTCGTCGACAAGGACACATATCCCACGCGTCACTTCACTGCGACCGAGCAAGTGCGCGTCATTCCCGGCGGCTCGTCGGTGCGCAGCGGCGCTTATGTGGCTCCGTCCGTGGTCTGCATGCCGCCCATGTTCATCAATGTCGGAGCCTACGTTGACGAAGGCTCCATGGTCGACTCGCACGCTTTGGTCGGCTCCTGCGCGCAAGTCGGGAAGCGGGTACACATCAGCGCGGCAGCGCAAGTTGGCGGCGTACTGGAACCGATCAACGCCTCGCCGGTGATCATCGAAGACGACGTGCTGATCGGCGGCAACTGCGGCGTATACGAAGGCACCCAGGTGGGCGCGCGTGCCGTGTTGGGAGCGGGGACGATTCTCACGCGCTCTACGCCGCTGTTCGACACGGTGACGGGAGAGATTTATCGGGCTTCGGCGACCGAGCCGCTGCGCGTTCCGCCAGGGGCAGTCGTTGTCCCGGGCTCGCGCGCCATCACCAAGGGCAAAGCCGCGGAGTGGGGCTTGTCGCTCTATACTCCGGTCATCGCGAAATATCGCGACGAGCGCACCGATCGCGGCGTGGAGTTAGAGGACATTCTGCGGTAGAAGGACGCTGGTCACAGCTGTTTGTTTTTGAAAAGGACGCTGTTCAGTGCTGTTTGGTTTTGAAGGGGCACAGCTTTAGCTGTGCCGTCAGAGTCATTATTAAAGTGGGGCTTCAGCCCCGGATTCCGGGTGCCAGGTCGAGTCAACAAAGAGTTACCTCAGCCGCTGAAGCCGGACCTCCCGAAATCCTTATACGGCACGCCTGAAAGGTGTGCCCCTTCAAAGCAGAAATAGGTCCTTGCCAGACTGGAGCCGGATTCCGAACCCATGACCTCGACCCCCAGCCATCGCCGCCAGAACATTACACTCCTAGTCGCGGCCGCGGCTGCGTTGGCCGCGTTGCTTTGTTCGCGGATGAGCGGCCCATCTGCTGCGCTGCTCTTCCCTGCCTTCCGCTGGATCGCGCTGGCTGCTCTGGTGGTCTACGGCTGCCTCCGGCGAACGCTCACCGCATGGATCTTCATCGCCATGCTGCTGGGCGCCGAGATTGGCCACGACTTCCCTAACGTTGCCACTCATCTGCGCGTCCTGGCCCTCATCTTTCTGCGGCTCATCAAGGCCATCATCGCGCCGCTTTTGTTCGGAACGCTGGTGGTCGGAATCGCCGGCCACTCCAATCTGCGGCAAGTGGGGCGGCTGGGACTTCGCTCCATCCTCTTCTTCGAGATCGTCACCACCATCGCGATTTTTCTCGGCCTCGGCGCCATCAATCTGAGCAAAGCAGGCGTCGGCGTACACCTGCCGACGACCCCCAGCGCCGATAGCTCCAGCGTCAGCAAGCTCAGCGGCCAGGACACCATCCTGCATATTTTTCCCGAAAACATCGCCAAGTCGGTCGCCGACGGAGCTGTGCTGCAAGTGGTGGTCTTCAGCCTGATTTTCGCTATCGCGCTGGCCATGATCAGCGAGCCCAAGCGACGTCCCATGCTGGCGTTCTGCGAGAGCCTGAGCGAAGTCATGTTCAAGTTCACCAACCTGGTGATGTACATGGCCCCGCTCGGGGTAGGCGCGGCCGTAGCCTACACTGTGGGACATACAGGGTTGGCCGTGCTGGGCAGCCTGCTGAAGCTGCTGCTCACGCTGTATGCCACCCTGGTGGTCTTCATCCTGGGCGTTCTGTTACCCATAGCATTGATCTTTCGCGTCCCACTGCGAACCTTCCTCAAGGCCGTGGCCGAGCCGGTTACCATCGCCTTCGGCACTGCCAGCTCAGAGGCCGCGCTTCCTCGCGCCATGGAAGAGATGGAGGCCATGGGCGTTCCCCGGCAGATCGTGGCTTTCGTCATTCCCACCGGTTACAGCTTCAACCTCACCGGCAGCTCGCTCTACTTGTCGGTAGCAGCAATTTTCGTGGCTCAGGTTTCCGGCATTCATCTGTCACTGGGGCAGCAGCTCATGATCATGCTGACCCTGATGCTCACCAGCAAGGGCGTGGCCGGGGTCTCGCGCGCGGCATTGGTGATTCTGCTGGCCACGGCCAGCTCCACCGGACTTCCCACCGAGCCGGTATTTCTCCTGCTTGGCGTCGATCAACTGCTGGACATGGGACGGACCGCGGTCAACGTCCTGGGAAATTGTCTGGCCGCTGTCGTCATGGCCAAGTGGGAGGGAGAATTCAACACCGAAACGCCTTCTCCCGTGGTCGCTGACGCGCTACAGTAGAACGATTTCGGAGACGACTCCATGCCCCAAAAACTTGTCAGCAGCAAGAACCTTCCCGACGGAGAGTTTCGGCAGCGCAGCCGTGAAGTCTCCCGCATCGAAGCTTTCAGCGACGTGGTCTTCGGCTTCTCGCTTACCTTGCTGGTGGTTTCGCTGGCGGTTCCGCGCACATTTACCGATTTGCTGACGGACATGCGCGGCTTCTTGCCGTTTGCGATCTGCTTCTCCATCTTCGCCCTGGTGTGGTGGCAGCACCACAACTTCTTTCGCCGCTACGGTCTGGACGACGGCATCACCGCGACCCTGAATTTCGTGCTGTTATTCGTCATGCTGTTCTACACCTATCCCTTGAAATTCCTGTTCACCGGCATGTTCAGCGAAATGACCGGGGATGCGGCAAGGGTCGCTCCCGACGGCAAGCCGATTCATTGGATTGAACCTCAGCAAAGCGCCCAATTGATGATCATTTACGGACTGGGATATGCCACGGTCTACCTGATTTTTGTTCTGCTGTACTGGAATGCTCTGCGTCAGGCGCAGACGTTGGATCTGAATCGGCTGGAAGTCTTCGACACTCATACCACGATGATCGAAAGCGGCATGCAGTTTGCGATTGGCTCCCTATGTGCCGTGGTGGCGGCGCTTCTTCCCAGCAACTCGGCCGGAATGGCAGGCTTCATTTTCTTCCTGATCCCGGTGGGTCTGACCTTCCTCGGTATGCTCCGCCGGCGCGGCCGAGAAAAACTGATGGCGCAGATCGAGGCTTAGTTTCGACTGGCGGGCAGCGGAATCGCATTCTTGGTCCGGCGAATTTCCAGATGCTTCTGCCGGAAGTGCGCCACCGCACGCTCGCCCCAGATCTTCACGAAGTAATAGTTCAAGCCTGCTCCGATCACCGAGCTGACCAGCGGAATCAGCCGCGCCGTCCACTTCTCCACAATCTCGGCGCTGGCGCTGACCGCGATACGTTGGATCACGCGCGGGACGAACTTCGACACGAATTGCTTCTCCACCAGTTCGCGGCTGATGTCGACTCCGGCGGCGCTGGCCGCGGCTACCCACAGCTCGGCTTCTTCCTGCTCGGTATTGTAGGCAAAGCCGTAGAGCAAGCTCAGCTTCTGAATCATGCGCAGCGTGATGCCCGCCAGGATGCCGAGATCGGGCAACATAGTGAACAACCCGCCCAGCCCTAGTCCGGCGCCCTCGGCAGCGGCCATGCGCATGTGGGCGCGAATGGTGTCTTCGGCAATGCGATCGAGAATCTCGGAATCGACCGAATACACCCCGTCATAGGTAAGCGCCGGAAGGTTATAAGCCATCCGCAAATGTTGCAGGTAGTTCTGGGGATCGACTTTGATGGTGTCGTAGGCCTTCAGGAAGGCATTGCGGATCGCGCCTTCCAAGCGCCGCCGCAGCCAGGATTTTCGCTCGTCGTGTCGCATGGTTGACTGTTCCAGTATAGGCGCGAGCGCCCGCATTCGGCATCGGGCCTGTAAATCTCAGCTCGCTTCCTGTGCTAGCATCGAGAATTGCAGATGCCCATAGGAAAACTTCAGATTGTACCTCTCGGTGGACTCGGCGAATTCGGCATGAACTGCATGGCCATTCGCTGGGGCGATGACATCATCGTTATCGACGCCGGACTCATGTTCCCCGAAGCTGAATTGCTCGGCGTGGATATCGTCGTCCCCGACCTCACTTACTTGATCGAAAACCGTGACCATGTGCGGGCCGTGGTGCTGACGCACGGCCACGAAGACCACATCGGCGCGCTGCCCTGGCTTCTTTCCGAGCTGAACGTGCCGGTATACGGCACTGAATTTACCCTGGCTTATGTGGAAGGCAAGCTGGAAGAGCATGCCCTGCTCGACAACGCAGTGCTCAACGAGATCAAGCCCGGCGAGCGTTTCAAGATCGGGCCGTTCACCATCAACCCCATTCACGTCACTCACAGCCTGGTGGATTGCGTGGCGCTGGCGATTCACACCCCGCTGGGCATTCTGATTCATACCGGCGACTTCAAGGTCGATCCCACGCCTACCGACAATCGCCTGTTCGACCTGCACGCCTTTGCCGAGTACGGCAAAGAAGGAGTGCTGGCGCTGTTTCAGGATTCGACGAACGTCGAGCGCAAGGGTTACACGCCCAGCGAACGCGCGGTTCGCGCGCGCTTCCAGGAAATCTTCTCTCGCGCCGAACGCCGTCTGTTCATCACCTGCTTCTCGTCCTCGATTCACCGCATCAAACTGACCATCGATCAGGCCTTCGAGAACGGCCGCAAGGTCTCGCTGGTCGGGCGTTCGATGATGGAGTCGGCCGAGATCGCGCAGGATCTGGGCTATCTCGATGTTCCCGACGGGCTGCTGATTCATCCCGCGCAGATTCGCGACTTCCCACCCGATAAAGTCTGCGTGCTGATCAGCGGCACCCAGGGCGAGCCCATGTCGGCGCTGTCCCGCGCTGCTGTCGACAATCACAAGCACGCCCGCATTCAGCCGGGCGACACGGTTGTACTCTCATCACGCATTATTCCGGGAAATGAAAAGGCCATCTATCGCGTCGTAGACCATCTCTTCCGCCGCGACGCGCACGTCATCTACGACGACGGTTCGTCGCCGCCGGTGCATGTCAGCGGACACGCCAGCCAGGAAGAGCTGAAGCTGATCATCAACCTGGTCAAACCGCAATACTTCATCCCGATTCACGGCGAATACCGGCAGCTCAAACTGCACGCCGAGATGGCGGGAGCGATGCACAGCTCCGTCGGCAAGGTCATCATGATCGAGAGCGGCGATATCCTCGAGTTTGATGAGATGGGCGCGCGCAAGGCTGGAAAGATCAATGTGGGCCGCGTCTGCATTGATTCCAATTCTATGGGCGACGTGGTGGAGGACCTGGTAATGCGCGATCGCCGTCACCTCAGCGAAGACGGCATCGTGCTGCCCATCATCGCCATCAACAAGCTGACCGGCAAGGTGGAAAGTTCCCCGGAGATCGTGATGCGAGGTTTTGCGGGAAACATGAATGAAGACGGCTTCCTGGCCGAGGCTCGCCGCACCGTGATGAACACGCTGGAGTCTTCCAGCGACGAAGAAAAGGGCGACTACGGCATGATCAAGGAAAAAATTCGCCAGGACCTGAAACGCTTCATCGTGAAGAACACCTCGCGGCGGCCGCTGATTATGCCGGTAATTCTGGAAGTGTAAACAACTGGACACAGCCATGCGATGGGCGGCGATTTCTTGAAGGTTGTCATTACGGAAGATTGTCATTACGAGCGAAGCGAAGAATCTGCTTTCCTCTGTCGAGTCGAAACAGCAGATCCCTCGCCGGCTAAACAGTTTGCTGAAAAACTCGGCCTAAGGCGATTTTGAAGGGGCGTAGCTTTAGCTACGCCGTAGCAACTCCTTTATATTTGTCATCCCGAACCGACTTTAGTCGGTGAGGGATCTGCTTTTCCGAGTTTTTTAGCAAACTGTAAAGCCGACTCGTGATGACAATAGAAATTGGAACTTAAACCCGGGCCTGTACGCCTCTGAGTCACCCAGCTTCCCGTCTTCTCTCATGACCACCGTACCCTGGCAAGGTCGTAGCCCATCCCGCAACGCCCGCCTGCTGGCCTGGGTTCTGCTGCTGCTTCCGATTGCCGTGGCTCTGCTCTATCCCATCGCTCAGGACTATCTGCGAGCCGCTTCCCTGCTCGATCGCATTTCCGATCCCAGCGCCACCGGCTGGATCGCTAACTACGAAGTGCATCCCGTCGATACCCACGATACGACCTTCAACTTCCGCGGTAAGCCGATTCCCGCGCGCCTCTACCTGCCTCGCGGAGTCGGATTCGCGCCCGGCATCGTTGTCGTCCACGGAATGCACCAGCTCGGCATCAACGAGCCGCGCCTGGTCAGCTTCGCGCGCTCCCTGGCGGCCAGCGGCTACTTCGTTATGACGCCCCTGGTACCGGGCCTCGCCGACTATCGCGTGCGGGGCGAATCGGCCGACCTCATTGGCACCGCCGTGCAGAGTTTCGCGCAACAGCTCAGTGTGCCCAAGGTCGGCGTTCTGGCCATCAGCTTCTCGGGGGGCTTAGCGCTGCTGGCGGCCAGTGATCCGCAATATGCGCCGTCGATCGCCTGGGTGGCTTCCATCGGCGGCTACTACGATCTGGCCCACGTGCTTCGCTTTTTCGCCACCGGCGAAGCGCTTCGTCCCGACGGTTCAGTCGAGCACCTGACGCCACACGAGTACGGCCCGCTGATCGTGATTTACGATGAGCCGCAAGATTTCTTCCCTCCTCAGGATGCGCAGACGGCGCACGACGCCCTGAAAATACTGCTGTCGGGAAATGGAAAAGCCTCTGAAGCACTGACCAAAACCATGACGCCTGCCGGTCAGCAGATCATGCAAGACATTTATCACAAGCAACGGGCCAGCCTGGCCCCAGCCATTCTTAGCGAGATAGACAAACGCAGCGACGAGTTGGCAGCGGCTTCGCCGGCGGGGCATCTGCGCTTTCTGCAGGTGCCGGTGCTGCTATTACACGGCGCCGACGATCCCATCATTCCGCCGACCGAGATGCTGTGGCTGGAGCGCGACATCCCCAAACAATATCTGGTGGCGGCGCTGATCAGCCCGGCCATCGGGCATGTGGACTTTGGCAGCAAGATCAATTTGCGCGAACGGCTGGCGCTTGTACACTGGATGGCATCGATGATCCACGAGGCGCGCAGCACGGCTGGCGGCAAGGGGCCGGGATTCACGCCCGCCGGAATGTGGCTGGCTCCGGCGACAGCGGCTCGGTTAAGCACCAAGTCAGTGCAGAACCAGCCTGCGAAAGCGCTCGTGCGGTGATCCTGCCATGGTGACACTCGAAGACATAAAACGAGCGCAGGAACGATTGCGCGGCATCGCAGCGCGCACGCCGCTCATTGCCTACTTTCCCCCGGCCAAGCAGCCGGCCTCTGAAGCGAAAACGGAAAACGATTCCTCCCGTGGGCGACTCTGGTTGAAGCCCGAGAGTCTGCAGCCCGTTGGCTCCTTCAAGCTGCGCGGCGCCTACAACAAGATCGCCTCGCTGACGGAACCGGAGAGGCGGCGCGGGGTTATTTCGTATTCCAGCGGCAATCACGCTCAGGGCGTGGCTTATGCGGCTCGGGCCTTGGGAGTGAAGGCGGTTATCGTGATGCCGCGCAATGCGCCTCGCCTTAAAGTCGAGAGCACGGCCGCGCTGGGAGCTGAGATCGTTACCGTTGGTCCGGCCAGCGCCGAGCGCATGCAGAAGGCTGAAGAGCTGGCCCGCCAGCATGGCTATGTGATCGTGCCACCCTACAACGACGAGCAAATTATCGCCGGACAAGGCACAGTGGGATTGGAAATCCTGGAGGACTGTCCCGAAGTTGATCTCGTGCTGGTGCCGACCGGCGGCGGTGGACTGATCAGCGGAGTTTCCGCGGCGCTGAAGCTCAGCGGCTCCCGCGCCAGGGTGATCGGCGTCGAGCCTGAGCTGGCCAACGATGCCCAGCAGAGCTTTCGTAAAGGCGAGATTGTCCAGTTGTCGGCTGATCGGGTCTCCAGCACGCTGGCCGACGGCCTGCGCACGCAGGCGATCGGACCACTCAACTTTGAACACCTCCGACGATATGTGGATGACGTGATTACGGTGACCGAAGATGAGATCCGCGGCGCCATGCGACGTATCGCAATCGAGGCACGGCTGGTGGCCGAGCCTAGCGGCGCGGTCACTTTTGCAGCCTGGCTGTTTCATGCGAGAGAATTACCGGGGTCGAGGCAGGCTGTCGCCGTGATCAGCGGTGGCAATGTCGAGCCCCGATTGCTGGCCCAGGTATTAGGCGAAGAGACTATGACAAAGTAAGAGTCTGACATTGCAGGAGTAGCAGGTGGTACACAGATTCGTTCGCAGTTCCGTGATTTTGTCGGTTATTTTTGTTTCTGTTTCAGCTCTAGCGATCGAGCGCGGCATCATGCTGCGCGAGGGAGTGATTTACGTCGCTCCCAATACCTCGTCGGCGAAACTTTCGAACATCAGCCGCGGCCGTGAAGTTGCCGTTATGGAGCGCACTCCCGGCTGGGTGAACGTGGTCGGCACGGTCGAAGTTAGCCCTGACCCGGAGAACGAAGGCGATCGCAACGTTACCGGCTGGATCGAGGACAAAGGGGTCATCACCACCACCACTCCAGATGGCGACAAGATTCTGTTTGGCGAGGCTTTTGATTGCGAAATGGAAGCCAGTCATCGCGATGGACGCCGCGGCGCCGCGCAGGACGCCTTGCGGCTCTATGCTCGCATCGCCGAGTACTTCCCCAATTCACCGCTGGCTGCCGAGTCGCTTTATCGCGCCGCCGACATTCGCTGGCAGATCGACGCCGCGGATATAGCCTCGCGGCCATCAGCGAAGCTGCGCGACCCCGATCTGCGGGCTCAGATCGACGAAGACCACATGCGCCAGGTGATGAAGAAGTTTCCTCGTACCAAGTGGGCCGACCTCGCTGCCTATCACCTGATCGAAAACAAGCTGTGTGGTGAATGGGAAGCGCTGGCCAAGTGTCCCGAGATGGAGGCCGCCATCTACCTGAAGTATGCCGACGAACATCCGCAATCCCCGAAGGCACCCGAGGCGTTGTACAAGGCGGCCTGGCGCTATTCGGCGCTGATCGCGATTTACCAGACCGACAATCAGCAGAAGAAGGCCGACGACTCAGCGGCGCGCTCGCTCAGTGTGGCCAAGAAGCTAATTGCGCAATACCCCAACGACACGGACTGGTCCAATCGAGGCGAGCGTCTGGTATATATGGTGACGAACAAAATCCCCACATTTGGGAACACGGTGGAATAGTGAGACCGGGCTGAAGATTTGCGGAGTTGCTTGGGGTAACAGTCCTTGAGCGGATGCTGTCAGCAGGTCGGGTAGTGCGTTCTTCAGCCGCATTCCAACTGCTCACCAAAATCAGTGCCTTTGAAGTCTGCGTGGGAACTAACTTCGTGTTTCGGCGGCGGAATACGAAGCTTGAGAAAGGAGCGCCATAGGCGCGGAAGAGCGTAGCCCAGCACGGAGCCGCAGACGTAGTGCTGGGTAAGTCGGAAAACGAGACCGAGTCCCGCAGGGACGGCAGAGTAGCTTCTAACGCAAACTGCCCTTGCGGTAACTTTCGCGTTTAACGGTACCTGGCGGAGGCCAATTGAACGACTATTTCTTATCCGTGGTTCTGGGAATTATCGAAGGTCTAACCGAATTTCTTCCAGTCAGCTCAACCGCCCACTTGCGCATTAGTGAGTCATTACTGGGCATTGATCTGGGCGATGGCTATTGGAAGATGTTCTCCATCGTCATTCAGTTGGGCGCAATTCTTTGCCTGCCGATTTATTTCTGGAACCGCATTGTGGAGTTCGTCGGCGACTTTCCTCAGGGTAAGCGCGGTGATCGCACCATCCTGACCCATCCCCTGAGCCTCACCCTGATTGCTTTTGTGGTGACTGCGATACCGGCGTTCCTGTTGACCAAGATTATCGGCAAGCATCTTGAGAGCCTGGAAATCATGGGAGTATCGCTAATCGTCGGGGGCATCATCATGTGGATCGTAGACGCTGTCTACGAACGCTCGCAGCACAAAGCTTTCGCCCGCGGCAAGCTGACTGAAGACATGGAACAGATGTCGGTCGCCCAGGCGGTCTGGATCGGTTTCTGCCAGATCTTCTCGGCGGTCTTCCCCGGCACCTCGCGCTCGATGTCGACCATCACTGGCGGCGAGCTGGCCGGCATGAGCCGCCCGGCAGCGTTGGAGTTTTCCTTCTTTCTCTCGATCCCGACTATGGTGGTCGCCACCTTTTATGACCTGTTTAAATCGATGCGGCCGCATCACGGCCAGCCCAGCGCCATCGGCTCCATGCCCAGCGACGCGCATTCCTGGATTGTGCTCATCATCGGCTTCGTCGTCTCTTTCGTAGTGGCTTACGGCGTCGTCGCCTGGTTTATGAACTGGGTGCGCACGCGTGGCTTCACCGTATTCGCGATTTACCGCATTATCGTGGGCGCAGCAGTGCTGTTCTGGATCAGTCGCGTGCATGGGTGAGTTCCGACTTTGTGTCGTCGCCGTCAGGACCGTAGCTGGCTGGCAGTGCATCCTGACTACGCGCCTTTACTGACAACTGGCTACCGACAACTGACAGCTGGCTTCGGGGGATACTAGTTCGGCAACGGCTAAGGTTTTATTTTCCAGCGCGGTAGCTTGCCTTTTGGGATAATCATTTTGGCTCTGGCATACGTGCAGCTCCATCGGACCGGCAACGGCTGCGATGGGCAAACCCGCATCGATCATTTTTCCGGATCACGCGCTTTCCTTCTCGGCGCGTTAGAGGTTGGTGTTTGTCTGCAACAGATGGGGCAGACAACATGAGTCCTCGCAAGCGCGCTCCGGCAAAACGATCGAACGCCAAAATGAATATCGGTTCGCGCGCATTCACTCCGACGGCCAACCGGCGGCTCAATGAGCTGATCGGCTTCCTGGTGTTCGTCTTCGCGGTCCTCCTGGTCCTCGCACTGATTTCCTACTCGCCCCTCGATCCTTCGCTGAATACTGCGGCAACTCCGCTGGCTGGCAGGCCTCCACATAATTGGATTGGGGTCTTTGGCGCACTGGTCGCCGACCTGGCGCTGCAGATTTTCGGCGTCTCCGCGTTTCTGATTCCGGCTTTCCTGGCGATGTATTCGCTGCGCTGGTTTCGTTCGCGGCCCATCCAGTCTCCTTATGCCAAGTCGATCGGCGCCGCTGCCCTGATTACTTTTCTCTCCGGCTTCATCGGACTGCTGCCCTGGAGCGTGCGCTGGCTGGGAGCGATTCCCTCTGAGGGCCTGCTGGGCCGCATTATCGCCGACGCGCTCATTCATTACTTCAACCTGGTCGGCGCCTACCTGATTTGCGTCGCCGTAATTGCCGTGGCTTTGTATCTCTCCACCGCGTTCTCTTTCGGTGCCATCCAGATCTGGTCGCAAACGCGTTTTGGCTTCGCCTATGCCGCACTCGATCGCTTTACCGACTGGCGTATGGCACGCGCGCGCAAACGGGCAGCCAAGGAATTGGAGAGGAAGCGTGCGGCTGCCGCCAGCGCCAAGCCCGTGGTAACTGCGCAGTTAGTTCCTAAACGTTACATCGCGCCGGCGGAGGAACCGGCGACGTTGCAGCCCGGCGCAGTACCTGCCCCGGTGCCACCGGCGCGTCCTGCGACTGGCGCCAAGACCGGCATCGAGCGCATGTTCGAAGGCGACAGCCCAGCCAACGCTCCGGAGATGCAGGCCGAGGAAACTCCGGCCGAACCGATTGCCGTCACCTCGCGCGCCGATACCACTCATACCGGCAAAACCACCATGCCGCGCCTCGCCGGCAGTTATAAGCTGCCCTCGACTGCGCTGCTGCACCGTCCCGACGAGCACAGCGCCATCAACGAGCTCGAGCTGAAAAAACTGGCACAGGTGCTGGCGGAAAAGTGCGGCGAGTTCGACGTTCGCGGACAAGTCGTACAGATTAATCCCGGCCCGGTCGTAACCACCTTCGAGTTCAAGCCGGAAGCCGGCATCAAATACAGCCGGGTCACCGGCCTGTGCGACGATCTCTGCCTGGCCCTGCGCGCCGAAAGCATTCTTATTGAGCGCATGGCCGGCAAATCGACGGTCGGTATTCAGGTGCCCAATCATGAGCGCGAGACCATCTGGCTGCGCGAAGTGGTCGAAGCCCAGGAATTTCTCGGCACCAAGTCCAAACTCACGCTGGCGCTGGGCAAAGACATCAACGGCCGCATCGTTACCGCAGACCTGAATGCAATGCCGCACTTGCTGATCGCCGGTTCGACCGGCTCGGGCAAGAGCGTGGCGATCAACGCCTTCATCATGTCCATCCTGTACAAAGCCACGCCGCACGAGGTTCGGATGATTCTGGTCGATCCTAAGCGGCTGGAACTGGGCAACTACGAAGGCATCCCTCATCTGCACACGCCCATCATCACCGAACCCAAGCTGGCCTCGAACGCGTTGCGCAACGCGGTTCGCGAGATGGAACGCCGCTTGAAGGTGCTGGCAGCAAAAGGCGTACGGAACATCGACCAGTACAACCGGCTGTTCGACGGCAACACCGCGAGCCTCTTCGAAGAGGGCGACGAAGAACGGCCTCTGCCTTACATTGTCATCATCATCGACGAGTTGGCGGACCTGATGATGCTTGACGGACAGAACGTTGAAGCATCCATCACGCGTCTGGCACAGATGGCACGCGCCGTCGGCATTCATTTGGTACTGGCCACCCAGCGTCCTTCTGTCGACGTGATCACCGGCCTGATCAAAGCCAACTTCCCTGCCCGCATGTCGTTCCGCGTGGCTACCAAGATCGATTCGCGTACCATCCTCGATGCCAACGGCGCCGAAGCCCTTCTCGGGCGCGGCGACATGCTTTACCTGCCCAACGGCTCGGCGCGCGTGCATCGCGTACATGCTCCCTTCGTCACCGAAAAAGAGATCGCGGCGGTAGTCGAGTTCTGGCGCTCGCAAGGCACCGCGCAGTATCAGGAGAAATTCCTTGAGGCTCCGCGCGAGGATGGCGACTCCGAAACTGGTGGCGGCGTTAGTGGTTCAGCAGAAGACGATAACGACGAACTTTTTCAGGACGCAGTGCGCATCGTGCTGGAATACGGCAAGGCTTCGACCTCGCTGCTGCAGCGGCGCCTGCGCATCGGTTATGGCCGCGCAGCTCACCTCATCGACCTGATGGAACGCGACGGCATCGTAGGCGCCGCCGACGGCCCCAAGCCCCGCGAACTCCTCAAGCGTCCCGACTGGCTCAGCGAAGTGGAAGACGCGTTGCGCTAGTGGTCTGCGGCAACACGAACAAGGCATTCGCATTCGCTGGGCTTCGTCGACTCCACAATCTCGTGCTACTCTGCAATTCAGGAATCTGCCCTCCATGAATCGACGCCCACTCGCTTTCTTGCTGGCTCTTCTCACCCTGTGGCTTCCCGTCCGTGGGATCGCGCAAGCTGCCAGTCCCACTTCCGAAAGTTCTGAAATGGCGGCTGCCGATCGGCTCTTCATGTCGGGGGCTTTGCCGGAAGCAGCGGCCAAGTATCAGGCGATTATCAATGCCGATCCCAGATCGGTGGCAGCGCAGGTTGGGTTGATTCGCATTTATCTGATACAGCAAAAAGTCGACGAAGCCTTGGCAACACTCAATGCCGCCTTGGCTTTGATCCCCAATGACCCCTTGCTGTTGCTGACCCAGGGTGATGTGCAATTCCGTCTGGGTAAGATATCGGATGCGGAACGCTCGTACATCAAGGCCGAAAACCTCAATCCCAAAGACCCGGCTCCTTACCTGGGTCTGACGCGCGTCTATCGTTCCTATTCACTCTACCGTCACGCTTCCGACGAGATGAACCGGGCCCGCGAGATTGCACCCAACGACATGGCGGTCCAGCTCCTGTGGTTGCAGTCGCTTCCCTGGCAAGCCCGGATCGCCGCGATTCAAGCCTATCTGGCTGGACCGGGCGCGCAGAATCCGCAGGCAGCCAAGCCCATGCAGCAGTATCTTTACTTCCTGCAGCACAATCCTGATCCTGCGGCGCAGCACTCCTGCAGGCTGGCCAGCAACGTTGAAGAAACCAATACCAAGCTCCTTGCCGTACCCCGTGCCGGCATGCAGTTGGGAGCGTCCGGACTGGCGGTCAAACTGAATAAAGAAGAGCTGCACCTGGCGGTGGATACGGGCGCGAGTGGAATCCTGCTGGGCCGTACCGCGGCGGAAAAAGCCGGGGTCAAGCGTCTCGCCTATCGACCGGTCGCCGGTATGGGAGACGCCGGCGAACAAGGCGGTTATACGGCGGTGGCCGATCAGATCCGGATTGGCGACCTGGAATTTCAGGACTGCGTGGTGCGCGTCACCGATTCGGCCACTCCGGTGACCGGCCTGGATGGCCTGATCGGCACTGACGTGTTCAGTTCATATCTGATCGACATCGACATTCCCGGGGCCAAGCTCAAGTTATCGCCTCTTCCCAAACGTCCGGATGAGGCGGCCGCGCCGGCTTCGTTGAAAACCACCCCCGAGGAGGCTCCCGAAGTCGATCCCGCAAGCCCGGCCGCTTCCCTGCCCAAGGATGCTTATGTCGCCCCCGAAATGGCCAACTGGACCAAAGTCTATCGCTTCAAACAGATTCTGCTGGTGCCCACTCTGGTTGATCAGACCGGCCCCGTACTGTTCATGATCGACACCGGCTCATTCAGCAACGTGCTTTCCACTCGGGCGGCGCGTGAGGTCACACAGATCCGGTCCGATCCGGCGACCCAGGTCAGCGGACTCAGCGGGAGCGTCGCGAAAGTTTATCGGGCCGACAAAGCCGCGCTCCAATTCGGCCGCTACGAACAACAGAACCAGGACATCGTGACCTTCGATCTGTCGGCCGTCTGCAAGACCACGGGCACCGAGGTCTCGGGCATCCTGGGCTTTGCCATGCTGCGTATCTTGCAGATCAAGATCGACTACCGCGACGGCCTGGTGGACTTTCTCTACGACCCTCACCATCTGCCCAAGGGAATGCGCATCGGCAAGTAGAGTCGAATTGAGTATTTCCAGTGGCGGAGCGAAAAGACAGCACCGGTCGCGCAGTCCAGTTCTTGCCCTGAAACCAAATGACCGCTCCAGAAGCTGACCTTACTCACTTCTTGGCGACCGGCAACACGGTGTAAGTAGGATTGTGGTAGGTCCCACCAATCGTAAGCGAGACGATGGATCCTTTATGCTTCCTGGACGCAGTCAGTGGCTGAATAATTTTTAGCAGAAACGATTTCACTCCGGTCGTAGCTTTCGACAGCTCAGTATCCAGTCGCATCTGTCCGGTGCAGTTGATGCGCTCGGTAATCACGTTGTAGGTTCCGTTGACCGACGCGGAAGCGCCGGGAACATCGAAGGAAATATTGCTCAGGTGGGCTACGGAATTACGCAACTCGACGTGGCCCTTGACATTCGATACTACGCGTCCGGGATCGTAATTGTCATTGCCGAGTTTGTCGTCTTTATCCTCCACCTGGTCGGCTTTGCCGCGAGCGCGAGCGCTCAGCACGTCGATGTTTTTCTGCGTCTCCGGACTGGTATAGCTACCGCCGGCAATTCCGAAATCGCCTGACAGCCGTACCTTATCGATGAAAGAGCGCTTCTCGGGCGGAACTGTCACTTTCGCGCGAAAAGTAATGGTGCCCAGCATAGGAGAAGTGGGCTCTCGTATGAATAATCTGACCAGATCCTGAACTCGCGCTTGCGTGGAATATGCCTCCATCGTGAGAGTCTTACCCACGCCCGGAGCGTCGCTGGTTCCCGCCACCGTCCCCGTCGCAACGATCGTGGTTTTGGCGAAATGAGCTGTCACGGGATCGAAAGCCACATCCCCGTTCAGTCCGTTTACGATGGCATGGAATTCGCTCTTGAGTGAAAGCGGATGACCGCTTCGCGTTATTACAAACTTCGGGATTTCCGTGGTACCTTGCACCAGAACATGCTGCAACACGCCGTCGAAACTACCCTTCGAAGCCAGCAGCCCGCCAATCCCGCCGAACACTCCTAAATCCATATTCCGCACAGCATAGGAGCCGGAGAGTCGAGTTTGTCCGGCATTGCCCGCTTGCCAGGGACCGAATTTTCCCCCGACATCCACATCGGCCGGCGGTTGCGGAATCTGCACGCTGGCATTGAATGTCAGGGGATGTTTGTCTTCCAAATTGTTTAACACCAGCTTTGGGATCCGAAAGATAAGAGGCTTGTCGTCGGCGCTACCCATGACATCAAGTTCGGCGCCGTCGGCTACGATTTGGCCGATCGTGAGGCCGGAACTCAACGCTCCGACACTTCCCTGGTATCCACCTCCAGGTTCGGACTGTTCTGGCGGCGGAATTGACACCCGCAAACCTACGGCATGGACTTTGTCGATGTGATGGGTCAACAAACCGGGATAGCTTCCCACCATCACCAGCTTCTGGATGGTGATGAGAGGCGGTCCGGCACTGCTGCCCGGGCCGCGACGGAAGCTGAGTCCTTCCGCAACGCACCCAGGATGCGGAAAATAGAACTGGCGAAAGCCTGCGATTTGAACCGGGGTGCCCAATTGCTGCTGCAAAGCCTGAACAATAGAAGTGCGGCTGAAAGGCCATTCGTGGGCGACGCTCACCGCAAAAACTGAGAAGCATGCAAGCACTACAATCGCCGTCACCACCAGCCAGCGGCTCTTGGAAGGCCGGTGTGTCCTTAGGTTTGCGGTTTTGCGATCCTCTATCGACGTCTGCACAGCCGGCGGGTTTCCCTTCGAATACTCAGCACATAAGATTGATGATCTAAGATGTGTGCGCGGTGCTTGCGGTTTGCCGCCGCAGGAAAGCAAAAATAATCTAGCTCCGGCGTCGGTAGCTCGCTCGGTTACGGCTTGCATTGCCGGTTGCACCTCTTACAATGGTTGCGGAATCCAATTGGCTGCTGGTTCGTCGAAGTCAGATTCGAAAATAAGTGAGGAGAGATTCATGTCCGCTTCAATCCCCGAAAACTATCTTGACCTCTTCCAGAAAAAAGCATTCGGCAGTTTCACTACCCTGATGCCCGACGGCAGTCCGCAGACCACACCGGTGTGGGTGGATTATGCGGATGGCAAACTCCTGGTCAACTCCGCCCTGGGACGCCAGAAAGACAAAAACCTCCGTCGCGATCCTCGCGTGGCGATCACCCTCATCGATCCTGACAATCCTTATCGCTATTTAGAGGTGCGCGGCAGGGTCAGCGAGATCACCCAGGAAGGCGCGGACAAGCTGATCGACAAGCTCTCCAAGAAGTATCTGGACAAAGATAAGTATCCCTTCGCGGAGCCCGGCGAACAGCGCGTCATTTACAAAATCGACCCGCTGCACGTTAGCCCGCACGGATAGATATCAGGAGTTGATGCAGCGACTATGAAGAGACCAGCGGGCTTCGTGCCCGCTTTCTTTGCCTACCTTGCCCGTTAAGAGCGCATCTTTTCGATTGTCATCCCGAGCGAGCGCAGTTCGATTGTCATCCCGAGCGAGCGCAGCTCGATTGTCATCCCGAGCGAGCGCAGCGAGTCGAGGGACCTCTATTCCTGCGACTTCTCCTCAGCCGGAACCGCTGTGAATCCATACGGACAATGCCGGCAGCCTGACTGGCAACAATATCCGCGCTTCTGCAGATAAATCGCGGTGAAGACCAGGAAGCCGTTCTCCACGTAGTAGTCGACGCCCTCAATCAACTCGTCCGGCATCATTGGGCGGCAGCTTCGGGAGGTGGCAAAGGCTCTGGCTGGCCTGCCCAAGTCGCGTTCGCTGAGATGGCAGACAATCGATCCTCGCCTTCTACTGCAATCCCGTCGCGGAAGCTGACGTACTTCCCGGAGATTGCCGGCACGCGCTCGCCGGGAACGACAATGCCAACCAGGTTAAGCGGATCGGCAGCCGAGATTGTCACCGTCTGGCCGGCGACAGCCAGATTGCGCATAGCGCGCAAGGACTCGACAGCCTCGGGCAGAGCAAACTGTTCGCCCAGGAATCCACTGACGAATCGTCCACCCCTCACTTCCCCACGATCTTCCAGACGACGGAAGGCGATCAGCAACTCGCGCCACTTGGGCATATTCGATTCGCGGGCCAACATCTCACGAAAAACCACGCCGTGGCGCCGCAACAACATCCAGCAGGTAGCGTCGGCCAGTTTGCTGCGATCCGAGCTTTCCGCCGGGTAAAGCAGCGACCAACGCCCCGGCGTATGCCGCGGTCTGGGCGCTTTGCCCGAGCCTGGTCCCAGTCGGCGCTTAGGATTGATGAGCGAGCGCAAATTGTCGAAGCCATCGGCGGTAACCATCCCGGCCGCCACCAACTCCCACAGTGCAGTCTCGATCTCCGCCTTCAGCTTGCTGGTACCGCGCACAATGTCGGCGAAGAACGACGCGCCCCGGCGGCGCAAGAATTCCAGCACGGCTCGCGCGCTCTCACTCAGCACGCGCTCAAAACCTTGCTCATCTTCGATGCGTGGCTGCATCCAGTCGGAGTCATCACGGACAA
>JBAVSY010000024.1:0-152359 GCA_049695855.1 Candidatus Korobacteraceae bacterium
GCGCACCAAAACCGACTTGCCACTACAGGAGGCGGCAGGGTAGAACATTCTCAGTCCTGGACGGCCAATCCCGTTGGCCGGTTTTGAAGTGATAATCGTTGGCCGCTTTTCAAGTGATCACTGAGGCTTCGAGGGCTTTGCTGAGTGATTGTCGGATTTTGGCTCGTGTTTCATCGCTCGCATCATCGGGCAGCTCATATGTTTCGGGGAAACGCTTGGCTGTCAGGTCGAACGGCAACGCCGAAGGGTTTCCATGGGCTGTGTTCATCACTGCGACTATGCGATTCTCACCGAGCGCGCGGAGTGCATATCCGTATTCGAGCAGAACATTTGGATTCGGAAGCAGATCATCATCGATGGACCTGCCGGCGAAGGTAACGTCAGCCACGAATATCGCAGCGTTCGCGATTTTCTTCAGTAGGGTCTCGAAAATTGACGGTGAGCCGGGAACATTCTTGGTATCCCGGTCAAGTATCAGTTTATTGCGTTCAGGCTCATCTAGCTTAACGTCTTGAGATATACGGTCAATTGCAGATTGCAGCGCCTTCTCAATAAAGTTGCGACCAGGGCGGTCAGACTGCCAGGAGAAGAAGACTGTAGTGGGCATGGATTGATTGTAATTGTCTGTGGCGGGTGGCCCACCCTTTTGAAGCGCCTCCGACGGAATGATAACTCGGGTGCCCCATCCTTCTCGGCGCCTTTTGCCGAGAGGGTGGGCCCTCGGTATTGAACCTTCCCGGGACCATGGGCCCATCCTCTCGCCTGAAGGCGAGAAGGATGGGGCACCCAAATCAGAAAAGATGGGGCACCCAGATCAGAAAGGATGGGCCCAGAGCTGTGACCCGCATCACGGTGCAGGCCTTGTCTTGGTTTCTAGACTGCTTGTATGCCTTGGGGCTTGAAACGTTACCAGAACACGGGCGACCTTCACTTCATCACCTTCAGTTGCTACCACAGGGAGCCGTTCTTTGCCACTTCTTCCGCACGCCGCGTCTTCGAGGAAACTCTGGAGGAGGTGCGCCGCTGGTACGGTGTCGATATCAAGGGTTACGTCGTGATGCCCGAGCACGTTCATCTTCTGCTCAGCGAACCGGAACGGAGCAGCTTGCGAGTCGTGATTCAGATGTTGAAACAGATCACGGCACAGAAGATTGGACCCAAGTTGTCAGATGCCAGCCAAAACAGTGGACGAAGACGTTTCTGGCAGGTTCGATACTATGACTTCAATGTCAGGACGCGGGAGAAACAAATCGAGAAGCTACGGTATCTGCACCGCAATCCGGTGAAGCGTGGATTGGTGGAGAAACCAGAGGACTGGGAGTGGAGTAGCTTCCGTCATTATGCGACTGGGGTAGAGGGTGTCGTGGAGATTGAATCCGAGTGGACCGGACGCAAGCGCGAACGCATGGGCATGCCGCTTCGGTTGAAGATAGTTGCCCCGGTCAGCTTCGGTGGCCCCCGGGCCGGTGACTGCTCTGGGCCCATCCTCTCCCCAAAAAATGGGGAGAAGGATGGGGCACCCGAGGTTTAGGATGAGGGTTTAAGAACCGGGAACGGGTGGGGCACCAGCCTACAATTCACTCTTAACCATGACCGCAGACCAGTATCTATACAGAATCCTTCTGCGTGAAGCGGTGGATGCCGGCCCAAACTCACCGCTACTTGCCGTGCAAGCTACCTTGATGCCCGTCCTGCGGCAGTGGGCAGGAGACAATCTGCTGGGTGTCTATCCCAGCGGTTCTTTCATAAAGGCACTGCCGTTCTCAGCGGGACGGATATCGACCTGTTTCTATCCCTGTCGGAGCATACGAGCGAAACGTTGAAAGAGGTATACAACAAACTATTCGACTGCCTGACATCCGCCGGCTACTCGCCCAGGCGCCAGAATGTTTCGCTGAATATAACCGTGTCGAGGAATTCCGTGGATCTGGTGCAAGCCTTCGATACCATCTCTTGGCTGTGCTGGGTGCCGAATCTGCTGATCACCGAGATAATGGTCAACCGCTCACGCAGGCGACTGGCAGTCTAAACCGGGCGCTGGTAGCTGTTTCTAAAGCGTGCTCCGCTGACTCGGAATACTCTAGGACCGACTTACCCCACTCCATGACCCGACTACTGCGGCTGCGCTTTGGGTGACTGTGGGGTGGCCGCGCCTGGCGTCGCAGACTGCCCACTGCCCGACGGTGGCGTCATCTGCTGCAGTCCATGCCTCCCTACGGGAGCTTCGCCGGGTCGCAACTTGCGGCAGCAGCCGCTCACCATGTCGCCGCTCGGCAGATTCACCTGCGACGAGTATGGATAAGTCTGTTTGCGGACTGGATCGGCGCAGGACGCTTTCTGGATGGTCGCCGACAATCCAAAGCTTCCGCTCATCGGCGCCAGCCCGTTGGCCCGGTGCCACTCCCACGCCTTGTCTTCCGGGACCCAGTAGAAATCGCCTAGAAAAGTCTGGTCGGGCTGGTTGATCCCCAGATACCTTGCCTCACCGCTGATGAACTGCACGCTCCATTTCGGCCCATACCCGAAACAGACCATGTCAGGTGGTTTGGCAGAAGCCGGGCTCGAGGAGCCCTGGGTTGCAGGAGTCGACTGCGCCACGGCCGACATCGCGGCCGTCATGAGAATTAGAAACACTATCACCTGCGAAATCGTTCGTTGCATCCGTTCTCCTCGAAAACAAAATGGTCGCCGCAAAAACGGTGCGAGTCAACTGGTAGTTTTTCCAGCCCGGCTCAATCCTTTGCGTACCACCTGCTCAATCGACTCGCGCAGCCCCATCGCCGGCAACGCGTCGACGCTGACCCAGCGAACGTCGCTGACGTCGCTGCCCGCCACGGCCTCGCCGGAAACGGGCCGGCACAGGTAATCGATCAGCACATAGTGATACTGCGTGCGACCCTGCACGTCGGTGAAGATGCTGTCAAAGACATCGAGCACCTCGCCCGGCTCGACTTCGACGCCGGTCTCTTCCAGCGCCTCGCGGCGCACGCCATCGCGCAGCTTCTCTCCCAGCTCCAGCATGCCGCCGGGGACCGACCATTCTCCCTTGAGCGGCTCGGTGGCGCGTCGAACCAGCAGCGCTCGCCCGCCTTCGACAATCACGGCGCCCACTCCGATGATGGGCTGTTCCGGGTAATCCCGCTTCATCGGACCGTAGTCCGGTTGAATGCCGGGCTGAAGAAGTTCGCGGGAGTGAATCCCAGCACTTTCCAACCTCGGGCCGTGAGCTTCAACTGAAAGCGCATCTGGGCGCTGCGGCGTTCCGGCATCCGGGTCACCTCATAGGGTATGCCATCCATTTCAATGTCGGCGGTGGCGGAGCCATGGTCCTTGTCGGCCGTAACCTGAAGAATCTGATAGTGAAAGTTCACCTCACTGTAGAATCCAAAAAACGACCTGAATTGCTCCTGCAGACTTGAGTAGCCCGGCATTGCCTTGTCGAAGACCGATATAACCTGGTTTACATCCTGCGCGCTAACTCCGTTGCTCAGGGGTTCCAATACATCCTGTACCACCTGATCGCTCAGGCTCAGCTTGTCCTCCGGGGAGGGATTGGGTGGGTTCGAGTCCGGCGCCGGGGCAGGCTGGCCCGACTGCTGTTGCACCCGTGGAATGGGATAACCGCAGCGGGGTGGAAACAGACCCGGCGAAGCGTGGCACAATCCACTTAACAGTAGCAGGAGCAGCAATTCGTAACAGATCCAAGGTTTTGGCATCAAAGTCATAAAGGAAGTGCCGGCAAGGCGGCCTCTCGTGCATAATACTGCTTTACCTGCTGCAATACAGTAGCTTAGGCCATGGCGAGCGACGAGCCAAAACGCGACGAGGAGGCGGGGAACTCCCTTAGTCGCGTCTCCAAGCCGGTGCGCTCCAAACCTGCGGAAAGTTGGGGAACTTCGGCGCAACTTTCTGGAGTAGCAGGGGTTACAGCCGATGTGGGCAGCATTGCACTAGATCGAGCCATGCTGGTTGGGGGCGCCGCCCCGAGTAGACCGTCGCCGCCCACCGCAGTACGGGGCGAATTGGCTGAACCTGTCGTTTTAGAAATGCTGAGCGACGCCGAGGTCATGTTGCGTGTGGCCTCCGGTGATGACACTGCCTTCGACTATCTGGTCGACAAGTATCGCCGGCCGATGGTCAGCTTCATGTATCGCATGACTCGTAATCAGGCGGTGGCCGAAGAGTTGGCGCAAGAGGTTTTCTTGCGCGTCTATCGCTCCCGGCAAAGTTATGCGGCGAGCGCCAAGTTCACTACCTGGCTGTATCGCATTGCCACCAACCTGGCAGTGAATCACGCCCGCGATACCAAGCACGAACGGCCGGAGAACACGGTCAATCTCGACGAGCCCGACAGCGACACGGGCATGACCATGGACGTCGCCGATGGCGGTTTGAACGCCGAGCAGATCATTCTGCGGCGAGAGCGTCTGGCGGCCATTCGCCGCCAGGTGGAAGCGTTGCCCGAACGCCAGCGGGTTGCCGTCCTTATGCACAAATACCAGAACATGGATTACAAGCAGATCGCGGCGGTGTTGAAGTTAAGCGAATCGGCGACCAAGTCATTGTTGTTTCGAGCTTATGAAACGCTGCGCGAAACGTTGAAGCAATTTATATAAGCAGTTGGCAAGAAGTAGGGTGCGATTATGAAGTGTGAGAAACTTCGCGACCGATTTATGGAAGCGGTGTTAGGCGGGCTGGAAGCGGCTTCGCCCGAAGTGCGGGAACATCTGCGGAATTGTACGGCTTGTGCCGACGAGCTGGCTGCCTTCCAGCAGACGATGACCCTGCTCGACGAATGGCAGGCGCCTGAGCCCTCACCATATTTCAGTTCGCGATTGCAGGCGCGCCTGCGCGAAGAATCTAGAACCCCGGCGCAAAGCTGGCTGGCATGGCTGCGGCGTCCCGTCGTGGCGGCGGCAGCAGCTGTCTTAATCGCCGTGGGTGCGGGCTTGTTGGAGATAGGTCACGTGAGTGGCGACCACAATACTCTTGCCACTAATGACGGCGTAGTTCGCAGTGGTGCTCCGGGAAGCGCTGTCGGCGACCTGCAGTACCTGGACAAGAATGCTGACCTGTTTTCCGAATTTGACGCCCTTGACGGGCAATCGTCCACGGAGTAAGTAGACCTTGTGATGCTGGCCAAGTCCATCTCGCTGACGGCGGCGCTGCTGTGCGGTGCACTTCCAGCGCTGGCCTTTTCGCCCAGATGGCAGCGCCAGGCTGCTCCTCCCCCACCGCGGCAAAGCGCGCCACCACCCAGCGCTCCTCGTAGTAACCCGCCTTCCAATAATGCGCCGAATGCAGCGACCCAGGAGTTCCACCTCAACGGCCCCGGACCACATCGCGGCGACTGGTTGCGGAAATACATGAAGCTGCCCCCCAGCCAGCAGGAGCAGCAATTGCAACAGGATCCAAGTTTTCGCAGTCTCTCTCCGGAGAGACAGAACCATCTCCTCGACCGGCTGCGCCTCTTCAACAGCCAGTCGCCGGAAAAGAAGGCCCAGATCCTGAACCGCATGGAAACCTTCGAGCACATGACCCCCGAGCAGCAGCAGACTGCCCGCAACTTGTTCCAGCGCTACCACAACCTGCCGGATGACCAAAAGAGCAAAGTCTCGCAAGCCTATCGCAGATTGCGCGGCATGCCTCCGGCAGCGCGCAATGAGCTGCTCAACTCCGACGAGTTCCGCAATAACTACAGCGACGAGGAGCGAGACCTGCTGCGGGGCATGGCTGATCTCAACGTTCCGCCGACCAAATAGAACCGGGGAAACAGCCGCATCGGGCTTTTTCCGACACCGCCCCTCGAAAATCATTTAACATCTAATATCCGCCCATTTTCCGCCTTTCTCCTGGCTGAGGAATTGGGTCCAAGCCTGTTATGACGCAATTGATTCGCGACAGTTACCGTTACCGGGAATTGATTTGGGCACTGGCCCTCAAGGAACTGAAAGTCCGCTACAAACGCTCGGTGCTGGGTTTCATGTGGGCGTTGTTGAATCCGGCTTTCATGATGCTGGTGTTGACGCTGGTATTTTCCACCCTCATGCGTTTCAACATTCCGCACTACGCCATTTTTCTCTTGAGCGTGATGCTGCCCTGGACTTTTTTTTCGCAAGCGCTTTCTTATGGCGCCGAGGCGATTATCGGCAATGGAGATTTGATCAAGAAAGTCTCGATCCCCAAGTTAGTGTTTCCCATGGCAGCGCTGGTCTCCAACATCATCAATCTGCTGCTTTCCCTCATACCGCTGGCCGTACTTGTGCCACTCATGCGGCATCCTTTTTACTGGACCTGGCTGTATCTGCCGGTGCCGTTGTTGGCTCTGGCCATCTTTACCTTGGGAGCAATATTCTTCTTTGCCGCCGCTAACGTGTTCTATCGAGACGTTTCCCACATCTTGCAGGTCGTACTTTCGGCTTGGTTCTATGTAACTCCCATCATTTATCCTTTGGACGCAATTCCCGCCCAGTATCAATGGATTTTCAAGCTGAATCCAATCATTTACGTTATTAACGGATTCCGTCTGTCGGTTTACTACGGCCAATTGCCCAAGGCGCCATCCATCATCGCATCCTTCGTCTGTGCCTTTGTGAGCTTACTGATCGGGT
Source organism: Candidatus Korobacteraceae bacterium (assembly GCA_049695855.1). Classification (GTDB taxonomy): domain Bacteria; phylum Acidobacteriota; class Terriglobia; order Terriglobales; family Acidobacteriaceae; genus Bog-257. The sequence goes on from JBAVSY010000024.1 coordinate 6,612, forward strand.
TTGCTCTATTTAAGAAATATCAGAATAGCTTTGTCTTCTATGTCTGAGCGGGAAATGTCTTCAAGTTCAATCGTAATTCGACTGGAGAACGTGACGCAGCGCTTCCGGGTCATCCAGGAGCGGCCCGATACCCTGCGCGAGCTCTTTTCGAAAATGCTGCGGCATCAATCCAGCTTTCACGATTTTGAGGCGGTGAGGAATGCCTCGTTTGAGATTCCCCGGGGACAGGCGGTAGCCATCATCGGGCGGAACGGCTCGGGAAAAAGCACGTTGCTGAAACTCATTGCCGGGGTGTATCAGCCCACGGCCGGCAGAGTGGAGGTTAAAGGAACCATCGCGCCCCTGATCGAGCTGGGGGCGGGATTCCACTCCGAATTGACTGGCCGCGAGAACATCCTGCTCAATGGCTTATTAATGGGCTATTCCAAGCGGGATATGAAAGAGCGAGAACAAGCCATCATCGACTTTGCCGACATCGGCGAGTTCATCGATTCTCCGGTCAAGCAATATTCCTCAGGTATGTATGCCCGCTTGGCCTTTGCGGTGGCCACGGAGGTCGATCCCCAAATTCTGGCGGTGGATGAGATCCTGGGAGTCGGGGACATGGGCTTCAGGGAGAAATGCTTCGATCGCATTCGGAACTTCAGGGAAGCCGGCAAAACGATTCTCATCGTTAGTCACGCCATGTCTGATGTCGCCAAGCATTGCGAGCGGGCAATCTTGATCGATCACGGATCGATCATCGCCGATGGTCCTTCGTCAGGGGTCATTGCAATCTACACCAGTCTGATGACCCCGGAGGTTGTCGGCGCACACTGAGTGGCGTCGCTTGCCGATGCACGTTGCCTTCGTGCTTCCACGCTTTTTCCCTTATCGCGGCGGGTATGAGAATTCTCTGCTCGCGCTTTCCCGGTGCTTAGTTCAGCGCGGCCATCGAGTGACCGTATTTACTACCGTGGCCAGCGACCTGGAAGCTTTCTGGCTGCCGGATTTCAAGTCCTTTTCCGAGGAAGAAATCTCCCTCGACGGCGTGGTGGTGCGGCGCTTTCCGATTTGCTATAACCTGCTGCGCCGGCGGGCTACCCGTTTGCTGGGACTGGCGCCTTATTGGCGATGGAAGTCACAGTACTGGACCCCAGCGTTCCGCATTCCCGGGTTGGCGAAAGCCCTGCGCGAGGTTGATGCTGACCTGTTTCACATCGGCCCATTGCCCTACACCAACCTGATGTATGCCGGTTGGCATGCGGCTGAACTTCGCGGCGCGCCCGTGATCGCTACGCCCTGCACTCACCTGGGCGAGGAGAGTAACGACGAAGTCACGCGACACTACCTGCAGCCTCACCAGATCGCACTGCTAAACCGTTGTACCAAAGTATTCTGTATGACGAAGACGGAAATGCGGCGGCTGAGAGATTTTGGTGTTACCGCGGAGAAGCTGGTGATCGGCTATGGCATCGATTGGCCCACGGCGACGGGTGGTAATCCCCAATTCCTGCGCGAAAAGTACGGGGTCCAGGGCCCGGTCGTTCTGCATCTCGGCATGAAGGCCTTCGAGAAAGGCTCGGTGACCTTGGTCGAGGCCATGAAACTCCTTTGGGAGAAAGGATCGGAAGCATGGCTGGTGATGGCAGGCGCGAGCCTTTCGGCTTTCGACGATTACCTGGCTACCGGCGGGCACTCCTGGCCTCGATTGCTGAACCTGCCTGCTTTTACCGATGCTGAAAAGCGGGATTTTCTTGCTTCCGCTACCCTGGTGGTGCAGCCATCACGAGTGGAATCCCTCGGCCTGGTTTTGCTGGAAGCCTGGGCCAACCACCAGCCGGTCATTGCCGCCGACATCGAAGTTTCACGCGAACTCGTTAGCAATCGTGCCGGGGGAAGCGTCGTTCCCTTCGGCGATAAAGTTCAGCTTGCTGCGGAAATCGAGCGAATCCTAAGTGACCCCGCACTGCGCAAGACGATGGGTGCGGGCGGCTATCAGACAGCGTTGGAATACGAAGGCAACGCCCTCTGGCGACGCCATGCCGAAGAGTTCGAGCGAGTCGCCGCGTCCGCCACAAAGTAAATAATGCTCAATGAGATTTGGCGCTTCGGCATCTTGGGCACGGGAAAAACGCGGGATTATCCGGCGGTGAACGCGCGACGATAACAAGGTTTCCCAGAATATGCGATTGATTCCTACCATCGATCAGTTTATCTATCGATCCAAACGCGGGCGGCTGCTTGCGATTGCTTTGCTATTGTCGTTCGTGAAGACCGGTATATGGTACATGCCGAACTTTGATGGCTGGCAGCCGATGTCCTGGGATCCGTTTCACAACCCATTTAAAGATCCGGCAGCACATTATCTTTTCTGGAATTGGCTGGGACCATTTCTAGCGTGGCGGCTTAGGATTCATAACCCGCAGTCATTCCTCTATTTTCATCTGGCTTTTTCGATTGCTTTCACGGTTGCCTTCCTCCTTTATATCTTCCTGAACCTTGACGATAGGGATGCCCGGACTTCACTGGTACTCTTCCTGGCTATTCCAGCTTCGGCCACAGCCTATTTTTGGGTCGGTATGGACTCCATAACCATTGCCCTGATCATGTTTATGCTGGTCGCCCGAAAGCATCCGCTGCTTGCCATGCTTCTCGGGGTTGCTCTGGGAATGCAACACGCCGAGCAAGGCTTCTTTGCATTCGGAGCTTTGCTGTTCGCCCTGGTATTGTCCCGCGCGATGAAGACTAAAATCGCGTTTACCATTGCCTGGGCTGCTGCTTCGCTGGCTGGAGTTATTCTGGGGAAGATCGTCCTGATATTGATATTTCATCATTATAAGATTGCAGTAAATTCGGGACGGCCTTATTACCTCCAACAGTTTGGTCAAATGTATGCCAGCATGTTCTACTACCACTTTCAATATGTGCTCTGGTCTGTAATGGGGGTGGGCTGGCTGGCTGTGGCAAAGTTTGCGGAGCGGGGCAAAGCGGCTATTCCCTTTCTGCTTCCCTTGTTAGGGCTTTTGTTAATGCTGCCGATTATCGGCGATGAAACGCGCGTGTTCGCGATTATCAGCTTTCCTCTTGTGGCTGCCTTTTTGTTATTGAATCCCGACTTTTTGCGATCGTTGAACAGCCGTTTTGTATCTTGGATCTTCGGTATCTGGCTGATTGTTCCCTGGCCCTGGGCATGGGGAGGTACACCAATGGTTTCTATTTTTCCCTACAATATTGTGTATGTACTGCATCGACTCTTCGGCTGGTTCTCTTATCCGACGAATCAGGCGATGTGGCCTTTGTAATGTTTTTAGTATCGTTCCGCCTGCGAAACGCTAGCCTTAAACAGACAGTATGAAAGTCGCAATCGTCACCCCCGCTATCCCCGATCCGGAACACCTCTTCGGCGCCGAGCGGCTGTTTGCCGGTCTGGTCGCGGCTTTTCAGAGTAAGGTTCAAGCTGATTGGATCCAGGTTCCAGTCAGCGAAAAGCGTTGGGAAGGGATCTTACAAGGCTATGTCGACTGCTACGACCTGGACTTGTCCGCCTATGATCTGGTGATTTCCACGAAAACCCCTACCTTCGCCGTGCAGCATCCTAATCATGTCTGTTGGCTCATTCATCAGGTGCGAGTATTTTACGATCGTTTCGATGAGGAGTTCGGCGCACTTCCAGAGAGCGCGCTGATCGAAAAGACGAGAAACCGCGAAGTCATCAACCGTCTCGACACGTTGTCCTTCCAACGGGTTCGCAAGATCTTTAGTATTGGACACGAACCCGCTGCCCGATTACAGCGCTACAACGGATTCCACGCCGAAGTACTCTACCCGCCCGCATTTATGCAAGGTCACTACTGTGGCGCTCAAGAATACTTTTTCCTGCCAGGCCGCTTGCACCGTTGGAAGCGGGTGGATCTCGCTATCCGGGCGATGGAGCACCTGTCGAGCGATATCCCTTTGCTGATAGCGGGTACGGGAGAGGATGAGGAACACGTCCGCCAACTGGCGGCCAAAGATTCCCGCATAAGGTTCTTGGGTTTTGTAAGCGATGCCGAGATGCTCAAGCTCTATGCCGATGCACTCGCCGTTATCTTTCCTACGCGGGAAGAAGACTTTGGATACGTAGCCGTCGAAGCCATGTTAAGCCACAAGCCGGTCATCGTTTGCACCGATTCAGGTGAGCCTGCGCGCCTGGTGGAGAATGGCCGTTCTGGGTTCGTCGTAGATCCTGACCCAGTGGAGATTGCCAAGGCTATGAATGTTCTTGCGGGAGATCGTGGTCTGGCCGGTGAGATGGGAGAACTTGCCTATCGGAACGCTCCGTCGCAATCGTGGGACGAGATTGTTCAACGGCTGCTCGACGCCGGCTCACTTCCAATGAACAACCGGGATTCCCGATCCCACGGCACTGCGGAACTCGATCCCCACATTCCGATTCTGGTTGCCGACAATCAGGTGCTCGATCCACCGGTAGGTGGCGGGCGCATCCGCATCTACGAACTCTATCGCCACATCGCCGCACTGGGCTTCGAGGTCTCCTATGTCGGCGCCTACGATTGGCCCGGGCCAGTCTATCGCGATCACATGCTGGCGCCTCATTTCCGGGAATGTGTCACGCCTTTGACCCAGCCCCATTTCGCGCGCAATCGCCGATTTGAGCGAGCTACCGGCGGTAAGACAACCATCGACGTTACGATTCCCCAACTGTTGAAGTATTCTCCCCGCTTCCAGCGCATGGCGGAAGAGCATGGCAGAAACGCGGCAGCTGTCATCATTTCACATCCCTGGGTCTATCCCTACGTACCTCGGCGTCCGGAGCAGAAACTGATTTACGATTCTCACAACTGTGAATACGCGGTGAAAAAACAGATACTAGGTGACACGGCCGCGGGACGGGAACTGGTGGAAGAAGTTCGCTCAGTCGAAGGCAAGTTGTGTCGCGAGGCCGACCTCATCTTCGCCTGCTCGAACGACGATGCCAGTCAGTTTGTCGATCTCTATGGAATATCTCGCGACAAGGTTGTGCTGGTTCCCAACGGCGTCGACGTGGAAGGAATCCAGCCGGCCAGCGAAGAAGAGCGTGACTCAGCCAGGCAACAATTCGATCTGCCGCGCGACCGGCCGGTGTTGATTTTCATCGGCAGCGGCTACGCACCGAATACTGAGGCAGCTGCATTCCTGGTGAAGGAAGTTGCTCCCCGGTTGGAAGGCTGCACCATCATGATTGCTGGCGGCGTGAAAGACTCTTACCAAGCCTCCCGTGGTCCGCAATCATCGGCAAATGTCATCTGGCTAGGAACGGTCGAAGCAGCCAGGCGGCTACTTCTGTATCAGGCTGCCGATATTGCGCTGAATCCCATGTTCTCGGGATCGGGCACGAACTTAAAAATGCTCGATTATTTTGCTGCCGGCCTTCCTGTAGTCTCAACTCCCGCAGGAGCTCGAGGACTCGAACTTAAGGATGACGACTGCATAGCCTGCTCTTCGGATCAATTCGTGTCCAGGATCGAAGTGTTGATCGATAATCCCGCAACCCGCCATCAGCTTGGCGAGAATGCGCGAAAGCTTGCAGTCGAGCAGTACGCCTGGTCTTTAATCGCAGCCCATGCTGCGAAATCCATACTCAGCCTGCTGAAAGGAAGTTTGGCTCATGCTTCGTGAGGGTCTGCTGCAGTACTGGTGGATGCTGTATCGGCATTCGAAGGTCCTTAACCAGCGTACCGACATATTCCGCAACGTCGAGGATGCCTTCACCGTGAAGCACGCCGATCCTTGCCTGACCTCGACGAGTGTGTACCTGGATATTGGAAGTGGGTCGTCTGTCGTCCCCACATTTCTCTATCAGCGTCACCAGGCCCAAACCTATGCCACGGAGACGGACAAGGTGTACCTCGACCGGCAGAAAAGCTACATGAAGACCCTGGGGCTAGGCAGACGCGATGCGTTTTTCGTGCAGCCGGAAGATGCCACCCGCCTGAGTTTTGCGGATGGCTCGGTTAATTTTATCAGTGCCGTCTCGACCATCGAGCACATTCCGGGCAACGGAGACATCGAGTCCATGGCAGAGTTTGCGCGGGTGTTGCCATCCAAGGGGCGCCTGGTGGTGACGGTTCCGGCAAGCCCCAGCTACGTGGAGAATGAAAGTACTTTTTACTATGCGGGTTTCGAGCGGCGTTACGATCCGGCCGCTTTGCAACAGCGTTTGGGCCGGCCCGACCTGGAACTGATCGACCAACTGCACATGGTTTCACCCTCACCGGAGTTTATGCAACTCTTTAACGACTCCTTTCGAGAAAGCTTCCACGGAGAACCTTGGAACGAGATCTGGTACAAGAGTGGCTGGCACGATCAATATCCTGATGTGAGTATTCTAATGACACTGGGATTCGTCCGCTTATCGACCGATCCGACGGGCTCGTTTGGGGCTTGCCTGGCGTTTGAAAAAAAGTAGTTTGGAGTTTGCTTTGCGGTATCTGATGGTTTCAACTTACCCGCCCAAACATTGCGGCATCGGAGCCTATGGCGAGCAAAGCGTGACCCGGCTTCGGGCCGAGGGACACATTGTCGACGTTGTGTCGCCCGACGAGCAAGGTAATGTGGATTTCGCCTGGGATCTACGCGGCGGATCGAAACTATTACAACTCCTGGACCTTCTGCCCTACTACGATCGCGTGGTTATTCAGTATCACTGGGCATTTTTCTACGATAATCCGTTTGTGAGAGAGTTGCGCTGGGACACGCTACAGACCACGCTGTGTTTTGTCTGGCTCTTTCTGCGATCGCGCAAACTTGAAGTAGTAGCCCACGAAATTCCCTACCTGCCCGGTAAACAAGGCTGGCTGTATAAGTGGAAGTGGAAGCTCGCTCCCAAAGTTATCTTTCACACCAAGAAGGAGCGCGATCAATTTGAGCAGCACTATCATTTGCGGCTCAGCGATTCGCGGGTTGAGTATCGCCAGCACGATGAGGTTTATCAGAAGTTCGTAGCAACTACTCAGGTTTCGGCCCGCCGGCTGCTTAAGTTGCCGGCGGAGCCCGCCATTTTCCTTTGTATCGGCTTTATCCAGCGGCACAAGGGTTTCGACCGCGCTATCCGAGCCTTCATCCTCGCAAACTTAGCGGAAGCCGAACTCTTTGTCGTTGGTTCGATGCGGGTCGCGGACGCTGAAAACCAGAGGTATCTGGATGAGCTGCGTGATCTCGCCAAAGACCACAGCCATGTTCGGCTGGTTGAGTCGTTCGTCAGCAATGAAGATTTCGATACCTGGATCAGCGCCTCCGACTACATTGTTCTTCCCTACTCTGAGATCTGGTCTTCGGCGGTATTGGGCCGCGCCAAGTTGCTAGATCGCCCGGCTATCGTCTCGGCCGTCGGGGGGCTTCCCGATCAGGCGAGCGAACACGATCTGCTCTTCCATTCGGACGAAGAGCTGATTTCCGCTTTTCAGCAGGCAGCCGCGAAGCTGGGCCGGCGCGCGGTTACCTCGAAGTAGCCGATGCTGTCAACCGAGTCACGCCCTGTGTACAATCGCCAGCGGAGCCGCGTGAAGACCGTCACTATCGCCATTCCCTCGCTGCATCGTCCCGATCTCACCGCACGCTGCATTAAATTCATCCAGGAACAAACTCTGCCCGCGAGCACGTGGGAAATCGTTGTCATCGAGAACGAAGCGCGACCCAATGCAATCTTGCCCGATCCCTTACCGCCAAACACTCGACGCATTGAATTGCCAACGAATGAAGGCACCACTGGCTCCATCAACCGCGCCGTCGCGGCGACGGACTCGCAATATGTCCTGCTGTTGAATAATGACATCGAACTCAGGCCGGACTACGTTGAGAAGCTAGTGCGCGTACTCGATGCCGATCCTAAGCTGGGTTTTGCTACCGGCAAGCTCCTGCGCGCTACCCAGCGAACTCATCTCGACGGAGCCGGCGATGCGATGCTGATGGCCGGCGCCGCTTATCGGCTTGGGCATCTCGATCCCGATAATGGACAGTTCGATCGTGCCCTGCCTGTGATGGCCGGATGCGGTGCGGCGGTGCTGTATCGTCGCGCAACTTTCGTTAACAGTGGCGGGCTGGATCTGGAGTTCTTTGCCTATCTTGACGATCTCGATCTCGGGCTGCGCGCGCAACTGCTGGGATACGGCGGCGTATATCTACCCGATGCGATCGCATACCACATCGGCAGTGCGACATTGGGGGACACGCTTCATCCTCGCGTCATCGAATACCTCACCCGCAATCAGATCTATCTCTTACTCAAGGATTATCCGCGGCCGGTGCTTTTTCGTTTGCTCCCGCGAATCTTGTTTTATCAGTGGATGTGGCTGCTGTTCGCGTTGCAAAACCGCGAGCCGAGTGCGTATTTTCGCGGATTGATTGGCGCCCTCCGCGGTAGCGGGAGTATGCGAGCAAAGCACCGTAACCTGCTAGCCTCGCGCAGGATCAATGATAGCGAGTTCCTCACCCGATTGCGCGACTCGGAACGGCAAATCTATGACTGGCAGCAGTCGCGCTCAACAGAGGATCGTTCGGCTCTGCTGAATTTCTACTTTCGGATATTCAGAAGACCATGAACTCCGGCCGCATTCGGGGCGAGCGATCCCAAAGCACCGTTGAACCCTAGAGCAATTTCACAGTGGCTGTATCCGCTTTGAAGGGGCACGCCTTCAGGCGTGCCGAAAAGCTGGGTGTAAGACATCGGCTTTAGCCGCTGAGGGGCGTCCCCCAGGGCCTAAAGAGACTGCGTCGCGAGTGGTGTCGGCGCTCTGCGGCTCACGGCTATTTCCCACTTTCCGGGGGCTTACGCCTCCCGGCTAACTTCATCCCGCCGCGTTGCGGCTAGGCTGACTGGTTATTCTAGCTGTTTGTTCCACCAGAAAACTTTCTTTCTGGTTGCGACACAGTCTCTAAAGGCCGAGCTCGTGTAGCGCCGATCGGCGCGGCTGAAGCCGCGCCCTTTCAAGGCGGTTACAGCAACCCAGAAACTGCTCTAGAAGCTGGTTGTGAGTCGCATGCTAAAGCTTCGTGACGGACCGATTGCATTACCCGAGAACAGACCGCCGAAGTCAATGACATCCAAAACGTTGGTAAGATTTTGCCCGTCAATCTGGAAATTGACGTTCATACGGTCTGATTTGTAGACATCGGCTCCGGCCGAGGCGCTGAATAGTGTCGACGGATAAATTCGCCCGCGCGCGAAGTTAGTGCGACTGATCACTTGCGGCCCGTACTCTTCCAGCGCTTCCTGCTCGGTGCCCTGGAAATCGAACGGCAAACCGCTGCCGTATTGCACGCCGCCCGCCACCCAGAGGCGAGGCTTCACCTGGTAGACCCAGCGCGTGAACAGCGTGTTGCGCTGGTCCTGCGAATCGGGAAAGTGACCGGTCGACTGGGCAAGTGCCGCCTGAGCGTCCGCACCGATAAACAGCCCGCCTGACACCGGGAACCAGGCGTTGCCAACCATATAGGAATAACTGGCAAAGCCGGAAATCTTATGCCAGTTCGGTACTGTGATCTTTCCTTCCGCGCCATAAATAACGGCCTTCTCGAACGCAATCGGAAAACTGATAGTGGTGTTGTCGATCTGGTCGTCGTCGGCATAGTTGGCGACGTTGCGCAAATAGTAGTTGACGTCGACGCGAAGGTTGTCGCCGAAAGCCTTGGACACCCCAGCTTCGTAATAGTTGCCTTGTGAAGGTATGACGGGCAAGCGCAGAACATCCGGATTGATGAATTCAACCTCAAACGAACTCGCGAGCAGTAGGTTCTCAAACGACGGCGTTTGGAAAACGCGGTCATACGAGAAGTGCGCGAGCAAGCCGAGCGTTGGAAAATATCGCGAAACCGCCAAACGCGGATCCACGGCCTGCTTGTTGACGACGAGTTGGTAATGGTCCCATCGCAGACCGAGGTTCATTGTCCAGTTGCCGAGGTGAATCAAGTCCTGAACAAACGCCGATTGCTCCAGGTCCGGGCGCTGGCCCTGACTTGGATAGGCGCCGGGGAAACTGAACGTCAGTGCCGTACCCGGGTCGAACTGCGAAGGGTCGGTGATTTGGTAGTTGAAGTTCTCATGCAGAAACGTATTGTCGGACTCGACGCCTACTTTCCATTCATTGCGGCCGTGGTCGATGGTGACCATGCCCTTGAAATAGGCTTCGTTGAACCAGTTGTGTTGCAACAAAATAATGGGGGTGGAAAGCGCGTTGGAGTAGAAGTCATTCCCATTATTCCGCGCCATGCCGCGAAAATCAGCCACCACTTTGGGCGAGAAAATGTGCCGCCAGGAGGCCACCGCCATGGTTTCGAAATTGTTGCCATTTTGCTGCTGGCAAGGCGGTCCCTCGGTCACGCCCGGCGGATAGCACCCCGTTTGTTGAACGATCTCGTTCGGCTGCAGGTAGCGCGACAACTCATAGCGGACGATGAAATTCACGCGGTCATTCGGCGTCAGATCGCGCTGGTAATTGGCGGAAAAATCGCCCAAGGTTCCGCTGTTCGTGTAGTTCTCAGGCACCACCGGATTGAGATAGTGGTCGGTTTGCGCCCCCGAACCGGAAAAGCCAAGCACGTTCTTGCCCCAGGAATACTGACCTTGAGCGAAGATTCCAGCGCTATCAAAGCTGCCGCCAGACAAAACAATCTGGCCATGAAATCCGGGCTGAGGGTCGCGCAGCGTGTTGACCTCGACCACGCCGCCCATTTTCCGGCCGTACTCGGCCGGGAACCCAGCCGTGTAGATACTCATCGAGTCGACATCATTGGCGCCGATCTCGGGCCCGAAGCTGGGAGAGCGATTGTCCGTCAACGGAATGCCGTCAACCACGAATTGCGTTTGATACTCCGAGCCGCGGGGATGCAGTACCGCATTGCCTTCGTAAAGCCAACCTGGCTGGCTGTTCACTAAATCCTGAATCGAACGGCCCGGCAAAGAAGTCAGGCGCCGCTGGATCGCCTCAGAACCGATTTCGTTGACCGATCCGGCTTGATCGGGATCGAGCAAGGTCGCTTGCGCTTTCACGGTTACCGACTCTTTTGCTTCAGCCACCTTCAGCTTAATCGGGTAATCGAGGGGTATCGAGGAATGGATCTCGACCGATTCCGAGACCGGTGCAAAACCGGGTTGCTCGATGGTGAGCTGGTAGACTCCGTACGAAAGACGCTGCACGTTCAGCGTGCCGTTCTCGCTGGTGGTCAGAGTATTGTGGTACTGATTGGCCTCGCTCGAAATCTGGACGGTCGTTTTGACGCCAAGTCCGGACGGGTCGGTCACCGTGAGACGCAGCTCGCCGCGGTTGCTCTGGGCAAGAGCGCGAACCCCGATCATCAGCAGGATGAGAAGGACAACAAGGCGCGGCAGTCTGCTCATAGGCGATGGGGAGCAGCGGCCGAAAACGGAGTGCGGCACCCGGTCAGCGTGATACTGGCTCCGTTAGAATAGTCCCGCACTTTCATGTTTGTTCAGGGATTATTTTGGTCCGCCCCTGGCAGCGTTTGCGATGAAAAAGCCTGAACAAAATGCCGCCCGATGGAATGTCTGTAATGAGGGCCCAGACCCGGTGACATCTCCGTCTTCTGAATCGATTCTCGAATTTGCGCTGCCGGCGGCAACCGTTTGCCAAAGCCCAGCTGCTCCTTCTGGCGTGGAGAAGGAAGTCATCGAGCTGTTTGACGAGCTTCGCAGCCCGCTTCTGCGCTACGTCTTTTCGTTTGGCCTGGCGGCGGCCGACGGCGAGGAGATTATCCAGGAGGCATTTCTGGCGCTGTTCCGGCATCTGCAGCAGGGCCGCTCCCGCCACAACCTCCGGGGATGGCTGTTTCGCGTGGCGCACAATCTGGCGTTGAAGAGGCTGTCGCGAGAGGGGCGAGGGCGAAATGTGTTTGAGCTGACTGCGATCGAAGCCGAAATTCATCAGGACCCCACTCCCGGCCCGGAAGAACAGCTAGCCTTCAGCCAACGGCAGACCCGCCTGCTGGCGGTGCTGCAAGCGCTACCGGCGCAGGATCAGCGTTGCCTGCGCTTGCGAGCCGAAGGCCTGAGGTACCGGGAAATTGCCGATGTGCTGGGTATCTCGCTGGGCAGCGTAGCGGCCTCCCTGGCTCGGTCGCTGGCGCGCCTGTCTCGCGCGGACGGGAGGTGAAATCATGAAGGACAACTACACTCACCTGTCAGATGAAGAGCTGCTTCGGTTGGCCGATGGCGAACTGTCCTCGCGCCGGGCCGCGCGAGTGAATGCACATCTCGCAGGGTGTTGGGATTGTCGGGCTCGCCTGCGGCAGTTTGAGGGAACGATTGCTAACTTCGTCGACCTGCATCACGCCACTGTCGATTCCCGCATCCCGTCCGCAACCGGACCGCGAGCGCTGCTGTCCGCTCGGCTAGCCGAAGCTTCTGCCAGCCCTCGCCAGCATTCGTGGGCCGAAGCGTGGCGACGAGCCTTCGCGAGACAGAACTTAGGATATGCAGCGGCGGCCATGTTCATCGTACTGGCCAGTGTGCTCGCCTTCGATCACCTCGCGTCGCGGCCAGGCTCAGCGATGCAACCTATCCCGGACCGGCATCTGACTCCGGGCGTCTCACGTCCGGTCAGTACCAGCGAAGTCTGTACGGAGACCTACAGTGACGATGCGGCGGTGGTTCCGGCGGCCGTCAAGCAACGCGTCTTCCAGGAATATGGCATGGCGCCGCAATCCACGAACTACGAACTGGATTACCTGATCAGCCCACAACTTGGCGGGACCGATGACGTTCGCAACCTGTGGCCCGAGCCGGCTGCGGCCAGCGCTTGGAATGCGCGCGACAAGGATGCGCTGGAGAATCGCCTGCACCAGCTGGTCTGCCAGAACAAGATCGATCTTTCCACCGCTCAGCGCGACCTGGCTACCGATTGGATCTCTGCCTACAAGAAATATTTCCACACCGACCGGCCGATTGAGCCATTATGATCGCGAAGCGAGTCCGACCAATGCTGCGAAACTCCTGTACGGTTCGGCGACCCCGGAAAGGGAACCTGATATTTAAGGTTTGTATCGGTACCTTAAAGATTGGCGGCACGTATTATTTTCGGCAGCGTAACCCCGCATGACTCCGGACCACACCAAGCCTCCGCAGGAGGCGCAAGCTGATAGCCCCGCCCCTTCAGGGCGGGGTAAGCAGGCCATAATGTCCGAGTGCTCCGGGCACGGCAGGCCTGTTCAACTCCAGATATATTGCGGATCAAACGGAATCTTCGAATTTCGTAGCAGGGTCAAGAATTCTTGCTCAAAGCTCCATTTCCGGTGATGCTCTTCCTGGCTGGCGATGTATTGGATGATCGCTTCGCGCCGCGACTCGCTCACGCCAAAAGCTCCATATCCTTGTTGCCAACCGAACCTGGGATAGGTTTCTCTCAACCAGCGCGACGAATTTCCTTTAAGCTCCTGAACCACCCTTGCCAGGGGTATAGCCGGAGGAAGCGCGACGAGCAAGTGAAGGTGATTTGGCGTCCCGCCGATGGCGACCAAGGGAATTTGCTTGGCACGCGCGATACCGCTCATGTATTGCCAGAGACGCTCCGGGTCTGCGATCAGGTTCGCTCGATCTTTGGTGCTGAACACGCAATGCACCAGATTCGACGCCAGGGTATGCATGTTCGCAGGATATCGGCGGCGTCGAGGTTTTCCCGTGACCGTCGGCACAGCCGGATGTGTCGTGCCCGGGGCACTCGGCTTACCTATACGTCCACCCCGCCCTGAAGGGCGGGGCTATCAGCTGTCGCCTCCTGCGGAGGCTTCGTGGATGGCGCTTTGTGGAACGGTGCCTACTCGGCGAAGCAACGGCGGACGTCACGGGCAAAACTATGAACAGGCAACGACTGCTCAAAGGCAACAGAAGGCGGCCTTCAACCGTTCATGCAAAGAAAACGGCAGGCCATGATCGACCCGCCGTTGAATAAAATAAGCTGCGGCCTTTATCCCACCGGCACCGTGCTCAAAACCTGCTCGCGGACTTCGGCATCTTCTTTTGCTTCGTCGTGAGTGGTCGGCAGAGCAATGCTCAGCAACTCTTCGATCGTCTTGACGTAGTGCATGTTCAAGCCTTGAAGCTGCTCGGGCGTCAGATCCTCCTGCACATTCTGGCGATTATCCGCCGGCAGGATGATGTCAGTTACGCCCGCGCGCTTGGCTGCCAGTGTCTTCTCCTTGATGCCGCCAATGGGCAGTACATTGCCGCTCAGCGTGATCTCACCGGTCATCGCGGTCAGCGGACGGACTGGTTTATCCGTCAGCAGGGAGACCAGCGCAGTCACCATGGTTACGCCAGCCGAGGGACCGTCCTTCGGAATCGCTCCCGCCGGCACGTGAATGTGGATGTCGTGTCCGGCGAAAAATTCCTCGTCGATACCCAACTGCTTTGAATTCGAACGCACCCAGGTTAACGCGGCCTGCATCGACTCCTGCATGACCTGGCCGAGTTGTCCGGTCATGGTGAACCCACCTTTGCCCTTCATCTTGTTGGCTTCGACGAAGAGTACGTCACCGCCCGTTGGCGTCCACGCCAGTCCTACAGCAACTCCCGCACGTTTCGTGCGCTCGGCAATCTCGCCCTCGGTCCGAATCTTCATCCCACCCAGCATGTCGGGATGCTGCACCAGTTCGGGCGTTACCGACATCTTGTCGGTTTTGCCTTCTGCGATGCGGCGCGCCTGCTTGCGGCAGATGGTGCCGATGGTACGCTCCAGTCCGCGCACTCCAGCCTCGCGAGTGTAGTGGCGGATCAAGAAGCGAATCGTCTCCTCCGGAAACTCGATCTGATTGCCGTTGATTCCGTTCTCTTCGATCTGGCGCGGAATCAGGTACTGAAACGCGATATGAACCTTTTCCTCTTCGGTGTAGCCTTGCAGCTCGATGATCTCCATGCGGTCACGCAGAGGCTCAGCGATGGGATCGAGCATGTTGGCTGTCGTAATGAACAGCACCTTCGACAAGTCGAACGGCACGTCGAGGTAGTTATCGCGGAAACTGAAGTTCTGCTCCGGATCGAGCGCTTCCAACAGCGCCGAGCCCGGATCGCCCCGGAAATCGCGGCCTACCTTATCGATCTCGTCGAGCATGAAGACCGGATCGTTGGTTTCCGCCCGGCGAATGCCCTGCATGATCTGGCCCGGCAAAGCGCCGATGTAGGTGCGACGATGCCCGCGAATTTCGGCTTCATCGTGCACGCCGCCGAGCGACAGGCGCACGAACTTGCGGCCCAACGAACGCGCAATCGATTTACCCAGCGAGGTCTTGCCCACGCCCGGAGGTCCGACGAAGCACAGGATCGGCCCCTTCATGCTCGGCTTCAAACGCCGCACAGAGAGGTAATCCAGAATGCGGTTCTTCACCTTCTCCAGATCGTAGTGATCGGAGTCGAGAATCTCCTTGGCTTTCGGTATATCGATCTCCACGCCCGAAGATTTCTGCCATGGCAGCACCGCCAGCCACTCGATGTAATTGCGCGTCAGGCCGTAGTCGGCGGCCATGGGCGACATGCGCGCCAGCCGGCCGAGTTCCTTCAATGCTTCCTTCTTGACGTCGTCCGGCATGCCCGCCGCTTCGATCTTCTGACGCAGCTCATCGGCATCGCGCGTGGTTTCATCCTGCTCGCCCAGTTCCTTCTGGATGGCCTTCATTTGCTCGCGCAGGTAATACTCGCGCTGCGTCTGCTGCACGCGATCCTGCACTTCGCTCTGGATCTTGTTGCGTAGTTGCTGAACTTCCAGCTCCTTGGCCAGATGCTGGTTGATTTTCTCCAGCCGGACCTGCACGTCGGGCGTCTCCAGCACATCCTGCTTATCGCGAGTTGACAGCGACGGCAGCGAGGACGCGATGAAGTCGACCATGCGGCCGGCATCGTCGATGTTGCCAGCGACGGTCGACAGCTCATCCGATAAGGTCGGCGAACCCGCAACAATCTGCTGGAACAGCGTCAGCACGTTACGCTGCAACGCTTCAATCTCGGAATTCTTCGGGACTGGCACCTCGGGAATAGACTCGACCGTGGCGCGCATAAAGGGCGACAGCTGGGCGTACTCGGTGACTTTTACCCGCTCCAGACCTTCGGCGAACACGAACAAGCTTTGATTGGGCATGCGCACGACTTTGTGCACCACCGCCAGGCTGCCGACGGCAAACAGGTCCGTGGGCTGAGGCGTGTCTACCCGCGCCTCGCGCTGGGCCACCACGACAATCGTTTTGTCTTCACCCAGCGAGTTGATCAACTGCACCGAGCTTTCACGTCCCACCGTCAACGGGAGCACCGCGTGCGGAAACAGCACGGTGTCGCGGACTGGCAGAACCGGCAGCGTCCGAGCTTCTTCCGAGTCGTCTCGCAGCTCCGGATCAACCTTCTCTAAATCTTTATTATCGTTAGACATATAACTCCTTGAGTGGAACACACTCAACGTTTAGATGCCTCGCTTGTGCAAAAGATGCACAGGAAAACGAGGCTGAGATGGCTCCGTAAGCAGCCGTTAACCCGCAGAACCATGTCGAGTTAGCCAGTTTCGATCCCTCTCGTCTATCGGCATTTCGCGTTCCCTCTGCAGCGCTTCAGGGGCTGTCAAGGGCGCCAATTCCAGGCGCACCGGATTCTACTCAAGCGGCTTGTGCCCCACAACCGGAATTAACCCGATTGCGGCCGGTTTGTCCCAAAATGAGAAACCATTATTCTTGAGAGCTCCAGCTCCTCCAACGTGGCGTTGTTTGAAGAGGCAACTGAAAAACTTCCGCATGGGGCCACTTCCATTGACCAGCGAGACGTGTTCGCGCCCGCTCGGCCCGAAGAAGGATTAGTCGACGGGCTTCCAGGTGCGGTCAGGGTTGTATTCGGTCATGGCAGCGGCAAGCTTTGCGGTGTCCGCTCCCAGATCCTTCTCGTAGACGACACCGTCCTGATTCACGATGAAAGTCATCACCCCGGAGTTGCGGTATTCGGCCGGGTAGGCGACGAACGCGAACCCTCGTGTGAGCTGGCCGTTGACCACGTAGTCGCGTGCTCCGCCTTTGGCAGCAGCGCCCTGTTTGGTAAGGATGCGGTAGTAGTAGCCGTGATAGGGAGTTTGCTGTCCCTGCTGCATGTTGTAGCCCTGGCCGGCAGCGGAAACCAGCAGTGGCCCAATCGGACTTGGCGTTTCATTGTCGCTTGTCTTCCAATAGAGGCCATTTTGCTTGCCGTCGTCGCTCAGAAACTTAGCGGCGTAGTGCGCCGTCTTCTCGCCGTTGCGCGGCTCGGAGGCATACTCGCGCTGCGCATCCACCAGCGAGTACAGAATGTCGATAGCATCATTTTCGTTGGTGCCCACCCGCCGATAGAGAATTTCCTTCTTGCCCGCCTCGGTGTCGAAGTACCAGGCGCCGCTGGCGTTTTTGACCAGGGGAATAGGAAGCGGCCAATTCTCGGCGCCGACATAAAGCGTCACCGTCTGGTCCGGCTCCATCACCACGCGATGCATCTGGTCGTAGCGGCGAACGAAATTCGTCAGCATGTTCTTGTCGGCAACCTCGTCGCCAGTATGGAGAATATCGTTGGAGTTCGAACCAAAGATCGTTGCCAGCGACTGGCTGTCATCCGCCTTGGCCGCGTTGTAGACAGCCAACACTGCTGCGCCGGGTGAGGCGAAGGTCTTTTCATTTCCGCTTTGCGCAAAGGAGGATGGCGCGGTTAAGACCAACGTCAGAATCGTTGCCGAAAGAATAAACAAATGACGCGATAGGACTGTCCAGCTGCAACGAAGTAACTCCCGGAGATCTGGCTTGATCGGCATGAACGTCTTCTCCCGACTCTGAACTGAAATCCTGCCTGACAGGGCTGGTTGCACTTGCTCTATCGACGGAATCCGCCGCCCCGGCTTGCCCCAGCGTTTCCGCCGCCGCGATTCCCTTCCAAACTCTGCTGTCCGCGGGCGCTGTTGGTCTGCGTCTTTCCACCTTGGCCGTAGTTGCTGAACGCGCCGGTGTTGGTGCCCCGCGCCGGTTGTTGTCCGTAACCGCGTTCTGGACTGCGCTGGGCCTGGCTGTAGTTGTTCGAACGACTCTGCCCCGGGTTGGAACCCTGGCGATTCTGCTGATTGAAATTCGGTTGCTGCCGATTTTGCTGATTGAAGTTCGGCTGCTGGCGATTGTTCTGGGCCAGATTGGTGTTCGCACTGTTTCGGTATTGAGGCTGATCGTATTTCTGATTGAACTTCGGAGTAGTGTAGTTGCTATTGTTAAAGTTGTTGGCGCGATTGTTGTTGTTTACGTTATTGCGATTGACGTTGTTGGTATTGATGTTGTTCCGGTTGTAATTGTTCGCGTTAACATTATTTCGGTTGTAATTGTTTACGTTAACGTTGTTGCGATTGTAATTGTTGTAGTTGACGTTATTGTGCCCGTAGTAGTTATTGCGATTGACGAACGTGTTCGAGCTGGAGATATAGGTGTTGTGGTTGTAGACGACGGTGTTGTTGTGCCAGCCGCATCCCCACGAATTCCATCCCCATCCGCAGCACCCGCCTCCGCCGCTGATGGCCGCGCCCACCGCGATCCCAACTCCAAACGAGATCAAGCTGGTGGCAACCAATGCACCGGTCGAGTAACCGGGATAAACCGCCACCGGAGCTCCATACACCACGGTCGGATTGTAGGCTGGCACATAGACAACGTCAGGCTGGGCCGGTTCGATGATGATCGTCTGCGGCGGTGGTGGCACGACCACGGTGGCCTGCGGTTCGCCGGAAGAAGCTGGTGGAGGCGGCGCTGATCCCGGAGCCTGATTCTGTACCGTCACCGTTTGCTGCGTCGTGCTCTTCAGGTTGCCGGACTGTTGCGCCCGCTGCCGCATCACCTGCACGGCGTTCATCACGCTCTGCGGGATATTGAAGTAGGCGTCGCCCAGAGCCGATGTCCATGACAGGTTGGTGGCCATCTGGTTCAGCACGCCGGGAAATTGCGTAAGGCCCTTGACGCTGGCGTCCCACGCCTGCTGATTGACCGCCTCCAGAAGCTGCTGACCCTTCAGGCTGGAGTTCTGCTGCAACCAGGTGTAGGCCGCGCTGACTTGATCGGGAAAGGTGGAAGCGGCAAGCACCTGCGCCAGCAGGTTGTCTGGGAACAAGGCAATGGGAGCGACCATCTGGTAGAGCTGGTCCGCAGTCGGCGCCGCGTAGGTTGTCGCGGGCGCTTGTTCCTGACTTTGGTTGGACTGGGTCTGCGACTGTTCCGACTTCTTGCAGCCGTCCAGGCCAATCACACTAACCGTTACCGCAAAGCTCAGAAAAAACGAAAGCGCTTGTCTGCAATTTGGCATAGAGAAACCCGCTGGCGACTCGGAAGAAAGGTTATCGAGAATCTTTCATCTGACGATTTGATCTGGCCGATCAATATACGCTTCAGTGCTATCCCCGGCAATGCGAAAGTGGCGGCGTGGTAAAAAGCAGACCTCGCTGGTTCCTATTTAGAAAACGAGAACTCCCTGAGTAGTCTGTGACTGGCGCGACAGAAGGGTGTCAGTCCGGCTTTTGCGCAGATTCCACATCAATGAAACAATGCCTTTATGCGAAAACTTTTCACCGCAACCCTACCCTTCCTGACGGCTGGAGCGCTGTTCCTGGGAACAGCGTTGGCACAGCAGACGCCGGCAAAAAATACCACCCCTCCCGCTGCGAAGGCGCAAGCGCCCGCCTCCGGCGGCTCGAGTTCGTCCACCCTTACTACAGAGAAGCAGAAACTCAGCTACGCCATTGGAATGAATATTGGTAAAAACTTGCATCGGGACGCAGTCGACATCGACACGAATCTTTTGTTGCAGGGCATGAAAGACGGACTGACTGGCGGCCAGACCCTGATGACCGACCAGGAGGCGCAAGCCGCGGTCGTGGAACTCCAGACTAGTCTGCGTAAGAAGCAGGAAGAAAAAGCGCAGGCGGCAGGCGAGACCAACAAGAAAGAAGGTGACGCATTTCTGGCTGCCAACAAAACCAAGCCGGGCGTGGTTACTCTGCCCAGCGGTCTGCAATACAAGATTCTGACGGCCGGAACCGGACCGAAACCTACGGCGACCGACTCCGTGGTGTGCAACTATCGCGGCACGCTGATCGATGGAACGGAATTTGATAGCTCCTACAAGCGCGGCCAGCCGGCGACTTTCCCGGTGAACGGAGTCATCAAAGGCTGGACCGAAGCCCTGCAACTGATGCCGGTGGGATCGAAGTGGCAACTTTTTGTACCTCCCGATCTCGCCTATGGCGCACGCGGCGCCGGTAGCGAAATTGGTCCTAACTCAACCCTGATTTTCGAGGTGGAACTGCAGTCGATCAAACCTAAGGGGCAGTAATCAGCGTGCAGTGATTGGCGCATCTGGACGCCTGAGCCGCGTCCGGAGAACCTGGTCGACCGTTGTCTTACGAAGGACAGCGTCAGCGAGCCAGCTTCTCCCACCCGGATTTTGCTGACCAGAAACTGGTCTCCGTTTTGCGTGTTCATTTGCCAGCCGTGAGCCCGGTAAAAGTAAAGGGCGACCGAGGGAGCACTCGGTCGCCGCAGGTTTGAAAGATTTGCTTCAAGCCATCCTTAGTTGGAATTATCCGACCGGGGACTGGCTACGAAGCCGGTGTTGATGGGAGCCGTACCGTAGAAGCCCACCAGCTTGCCCGCGTCGTTGATGCCATTGACGATGGTCGAACCTACGCCATCGGGAGCATCGACCGTCACGAACCTGGCGGTAGCGATCTTATAGACGAATCCGTGAGTCAAGCCGGCAGCATCCATGTAGAAGCCGACTACCTGTCCGCGGTTATTCAGCCCCAAAGCCTGGGTTCCCGTGCTGCCGGGATAATCCAGCCGCATGAAGACGCCCAGATTGAGCAGCCAGCCGTGGCTGACGCCGGCGGCGTCGATGTAGAAACCGCAGACAACCGCGGAGTTGTTGATGCCGGTGGCCTGCGCTCCGCCTACCGCCGTGGGAATCGAGATCACTCGGAAGATCCCGCCTACCTCGTCATAGATGTAGGGGATGTCAGGAGTGGTGTTGTTGAGGCTGAGGCTGTAGTAACCGGCCGCCTCGTGGAAATCGTTCTGGCTCAGCAACTGGTTGAACTGCGTGCGGGGATAGTCGACCGTGGTGAAGGTGCCGTTACTGGTCCGGAAAAATCCGTGAGTCACTCCGGCGTTGTCCACGTAAAAGCCATCCGTGGTCAGGCTGTTGTTGATGCCGATGACCTGGGTCATGGCCGAATTGGGGAAGTTCTCGGTGTTGAAGGCGTTGGGCAAAACCAGAGTAAATCCCTGGTTGGAGTTGAAATTGTGGTAGCCGGCAATAACGTTGCTGTTGTTGATTCCCAGCAACTGGGTAAAGGGACTGTTGGGGTCTCCGGGGTTAAGGACGGTCTTGAAGCTGTAGCTCTGGGCAAATGCTGAGCTGCAGAGCAGTAGGGCCAAGGCCAGGGCAAAGAACAGTTGAAAGCGCTTCATGGTGTTTTCTCCTCTTGTGTTTTTCACGGCGGTGCCGGAAATAGTCTGAAATTTTGGGGACGCGGTGTGCAGTTCCTACAACCGCATCCGCCTCCACTTACATATGTGACATTCGCGCCCGGATTCCCTCATGCGGGCAAAAGATTTTTGCGGCTGCCGTCGGGATAGAAAGTAAAGAGGAGTTGAAAGGCGGGGGCTCTGGCTCACCCTGCCCGGAAATCCTGGCAGGACAAATGGTTATCTGGAGCGACGTTCCATGGTCGAATCCAATTGGAATTCAGTGGATAGTCTGGAAGCGGCCGAGGACAGGTTGCAGATCGGAAAATAAATCGCGGGGCGGCTTCCGAAGCGGCCCCGCAAAAGTTGGCTGTAGAAGGCGTCTATCCTGTCTTTCCGATGCGAGATAAGGTAAAGGAGCCGTGCTCGCACTGGGGGAGCTTATTGGATTCTGCCTTGTCCACCCAATTCGACTTGCCCACGAAGTTCACCGCTGGGAAAGTTCGCCGTGTGGACATTGACGTAGGTATTGCCAGAGCGAATCGCCTGCAACAGGCCAGCTAAGTCGCCCGGTTGGATGCCCTGTGGGATGACCGAATCCGGATTGTTCGCGGGCAGCACGCTCACATCCGCCGCCGTAAGGACGCCGGTAATGGTGCCTGACGCAGGACATGCAGGCTTAGGACCTCCACACAAAAATACGACAACGCCGCCATTGGTCCGGCTCGCGCCAAAGTGAATATGAGCCTGCTGCACCGGGCTACTCATGTTGTCATAGGTCAGCGAGAACGAAATGGTCGCGTCCGGGGTAATTTCGGCTTCAAAACGCCCATTGCTCGGGGCAAGGACAGAAGGAACCTGGTTAAAGGAGCTAAGGGTCGCTCTGAGATAGGGAGCGGATGTCGCTTCCTGAGCTTGCAGTACGTTCCCGGTCGGTAGTAACACCAGGCACGCGAATGCCAGCGCTCCCATTGCGAGTTTGAAATGATGTTTCAAGGTTATGCATTTCTCTGTCACGGACAGTCGATAGCGTTTCATGATAGTTTTCTCCTCTTAAATTGAAATTTTCTGGGTTCAGAGAAGCGGTTCCGCAGGGGTTCGAACAACGGCATCCGTCTCCACTTATATATGTGACATTCCCGTCCGCATTCCCTCATGAGCGCGGCAGATTTTCGCGGCCGGACGTGGATGCAGGAGGAGTCGAAAAGCAAGTGAGTTTGGAGGTATAATCCAGCCCACAAATCATCGCGGGGTAAGGGTTATCGGCCTGGAACGGCTCGATCATTGGGCCGCAAACGAACGTTCTGAATCAAGGAAACGCGGATGTCGCCCGACCGGCAAGACGTTACGAAGTTGCTCCAGCAATGGAGGGGTGGCAACCATGAGGCCCTCGACCAGTTGATGCCGATCGTCTACAACGAACTGCGCCGGTTGTCCGCCCGCTGCTTGCAGTCGGAAAGGCCGGGTCACACCCTACGCGCAACCGCTTTGGTCCATGAAGCCTACCTCCAACTGATGGATGCCGACATCGGCTGGCAGGACCGGGCGCACTTCTATGCGGTGGCCGCGCGCGTGGTACGCCGCATTCTGGTGCAATACGCCCGCACCCACGGTCGCCAAAAACGTGGCGGCGGGGTAGAGTCGATTCCCTTGGATGAAGCGGTCGTGGTTGGTCCAGAGACGGCGTCGACTGTCTTAGACCTCGACGAAGCCCTGCAACGCCTGGCGGTGCTGGACCAGCGCAAGAGTGAGATTATTCAACTGCTGTTCTTCGGCGGGCTGACCTACGATGAAGCAGCCACGGCTCTCGACATTTCTCCAGCAACCGTCCACCGCGAACTGAAACTAGCGAAAGCCTGGCTGCATCGGGAACTGGCGCAGAGCCAGTCGTAGGGAACCCTCAACATGGACCCTGCGGATCATTGGCGCCGGATCGAGGAGTTGTTCCATGCTGCGCTGGATCTGGATCCGCAGGCTCGTCCCGCATTTCTTCAGCAAGCCTGTGGATCGAACATCGAGCTACTGAACGAGCTTCAGTCGCTTCTGGACTCTGCCGAGAAATCCGTCGACTTCCTGCCGCAGGCCGTGGTTGAGATGGCGCATAAGATGGCGGCGGATGGGGACCACGAAATTACTCCCACCGGTGTCCAATTGGCCCATTACCGGCCAACGATAGCAGCCGGCACTCGATTGGCGCACTACCAGGTAATTTCCATGCTGGGAGCGGGTGGCATGGGCGAGGTCTACCTGGCGGAGGACACGCGACTCAAACGTAAGGTCGCACTCAAAATGCTGGCGCCAGAGCTGACGGGAGATGAGGCAGGGTTGCGTCGCTTCGAACAGGAAGCCCGCGCGGCTTCGGCTCTGAATCATCCCAACATTCTCACCATTTATGAATTCGCTCAGGCGGATGAATTGCACTTTATTGCTTCCGAATATGTCGAAGGTGCGACCCTTCGCCAGAGACTGGGGAGCGGCCGGCTTGAGTTGAATACGGCGATTGATATTGCACTACAGATCGCCAGCGCGCTGGCTGCGGCACACGCCTGCGGCATTGTTCATCGCGACATCAAACCAGAGAACGTTATTATTCGATCGGACGGGATTGTCAAAGTCCTGGATTTTGGAATCGCCAAGCTCAGCGCAAGGCGCGCCAGCCAGGCACTCCATCGCGGCGCGTCAGCCATTGCAGTTTTGACCAGCGAACCTGGAATGGTACGGGGCACAGCCAAGTACATGTCCCCGGAACAAGCGCGCGGACTTGTGGTGGACGCACGCAGCGACATTTTCAGCCTGGGATCCGTAAGCTACGAAATGGTCACCGGAAAAGCGGCCTTTGAAGGTGAGACTGCCAGCGATGTGATCGCTGAGATCCTCAAAGTTGAACCAAAGTCGCCCGCCGAGTTTGCGCCGGAGGTGCCGGCTGAAATCGAGCGCATCCTGGGAAAAGCGCTGCGCAAAGATCGCGAGACACGATATCAGACGGTCCGCGAGCTATATATCGACCTTCAGGACTTCAAGAAGGAAGCGGAGTTCCAAGCCAAACTGCAGGCGCCCGCCGGTAATCAGGCGAAGAACCTGGCATCGGATCGGCGAACCCCAGCGCAGGCAGTGGCATTTCCGTCAGATCAGATTTCGTTGCCCGGAGGACGCTGGTTTTTGCGAGTCGCAATATTTTTGATTGTGCTGCTGGTGCTTGGCTACTTCTTCGTGGTCAGGAAGTTCCATAGTCTGCCCATATCCAAAGGTCCCCGCAGTCTGGCAATTCTCCCATTTCAAAATCTCGATGGAGATCCCAAGACTGATTTCCTGGGATTTTCGCTGGCGGACGAGATCATTACTAAACTTGACTATGTCAATTCCCTCACCGTTCGTCCGTCATCTTCGATCGACAGGTATCGCGATCAGGTCATCGACCCTAAGAAGGTTGCCGCGGAATTGAACGTGGATACCCTGCTCACCGGGACTTTCCTTAAAGATGGCGATGATCTCAGAATCACTACCCAATTAATCGACGTAAAACCAGACAAGATTCTTTGGCGAGAAGCCATCGATCTGAAATATGACAAGCTATTGACGGTTCAAGACCAGGTGGCGCAGCAGATCATCAAGCAATTAGAGTTGAAGCTGTCACCTGCGGAAGCTGCAAATCTCAAGCCTGAAAAGCCGATCAGCACCATCGCTTATGAAGACTATCTCAGAGGAATCGATCTTTACTCGCTGAATCAGTTTGCAGCAGCCATCGAAATGCTGGAGAAGGCCACGGCGCTTGAACCGAACTATGCCCCCGCATGGGCGCAACTGGGGCGAGCCTATACAACCAATGCGTCCCTGCAGTTTGGCGGGCGAGAGCAATATGGGAAGGCACAAGCCGCCTACGAGAAGGCGATCTCATTAAATTCCGCGTTGGTTGAGCCACGAATTTATCTAGCCAACCTATTAACCGATACTGGCAGAGTGGAACAGGCTGTGCCCTTGCTACGATCGGTGCTGCAAGATAACCCCAATAACGCGGAGGCGCACTGGGAACTTGGCTACGCCTACCGTTTTGCCGGCATGCTGGAGGAATCCGTCGCGGAGTGTGAAAAGGCGCGGCAAAACAATCCTCAGGTCAAGATAAGCAGCGCCGCGTTGAACAGTTACCTTTATCTGGGAGAGTATGAAAAATTTCTACAGAGTCTACCTACCAATGATTCTGCTTATATCCTGTTCTACCGCGGCTTCACCGAGTACTACATGAATCATCGCGAAGAGGCGGCTGGCGATTTTGATCGCGCCTTTGAGAAAGACCCCTTCTTACTTCCCGCAAATGTAGGTAAAGCACTGAGCTACTCGATCAGCCATGACAACGCCCGCGGTCTCAAGCTTCTGCGACAAACCGAAGACAAGATTGAAGAGCGGGGCGTAAGCGACCCTGAAGGTATCTATAAAGTTGCGCAAGCTTATGCCGTTCTGGGGGATAAGGTTTCCGCCTTGCACATGCTGCGGCATAGCATTGGAGGCGGGTTCTTTTGCTATTCCTACTTTGTGCGCGATCCTCTCTTACAAAGCCTTCACGGCGAGCCCGAATTCCGGGAGCTTATGAACCAGGCACTCCACCGGCACGAACAGTTCAAGACTACGTTCTTTTGATAGCCGTTGGACACCCCGAGGACTTGCCGCGGTCCGACTGCTTTTTCGCCAGAAGTCTTCGGCATAATATCGTACGAAAGAGTTCTCTTTATGTCCGGCGATCCGCGCCTTCCTCCGATTGCGCCTTCATGTAGGACCGCAAAATGGCGTTGATACGTGTCTGATAGCCGCTGCCCTCTTTCTTGAGCCACTCCACAACGTCATGGTCGATACGGATGGTGAGGCGGTCCTTGGGTTCCGGCATCGTGAGCTTAGCGGCCTTCCAGAACGACTTACCCAGCTTTGGAATATCAGAGGAGTCAATGTCCGCGTCACGTATCTGGCGCACGCGCTTAAAGTCGGTCTTACCCTTGGTCCGCGCTTCTGAGGTGGTTTGCGTAATCTTGCCTTTCATCGCGATGAGCCCTCCTTGCCGAAATCAGCCGGCGCCGATTGCCGCGCATCACCTAGACGACCACGATCTCAATGTCTTCCATAAGACCGACGGCGAAAATGCGTTCTTCATCGTGGCGGCTCTCAAGTCTCTCGAACACCGGCCTGTCAAAAATCCGTTTTGCATCCTGAAAATCGATCTGGTGCTTGGTCAGGTTCGCCCGCCGCTTGGCCTCGTCCCACTCGAAAAGCACTTGCGATTCCCAACTGGCGCAAGCATCTTTTGTATGCACAATATGTACATATCATATCATGCGTTGTCGGGTGCGCGTTTATGGCGACGGGAGGGGACGCCAGCATTCGAGGCGGCCATAGCGGTCCTTCGACTTCGGCGGCCAAAATCGGGCCGCCTGCGCTCAGGATGACACCTGAAGAATTGTAATGCCGCTACTTTGTCCCGTTGGGATACACCAGAATCTTGCTGGCCTCGCCGGTCTTCAGCAGCTCCATTCCCGAGGCGAAATCCTTCATCGCAATCTTATTAGTGATGACCGGATGCAGGTCGAGTTTGTTGGCCTTGAGCAGCGCGGTCATCTGATACCAGGTCTGATACATGCGGCGGCCGTTGATGCCTTGCACCGTGGCGCCCTTGAAGATGACTTCTTCGGCAAGATTCAGTTCGACTGGTTTGGAGGGGATTCCGAGGAGGGACATGCGACCGCCGAGACGCAGGATCTTGAATCCTGTTCGAATCGCGTCGGTTCGTCCCGCCATCTCCAGCACCACATCGACGCCAGTGCCGCCGGTATTGGCCATCACGATCTGGTAGACGTCGTCTTTGGTGGGATCGAGCACGAAGTCGGGACCCATCTGCTTGGCAATCTTGCGGCGATGCTCGTTGACTTCGAGCGCGAAGATCTGGGTAGCTCCGCAGGCACGCGCCACCGCGATGGAGAACAGTCCGATGGGGCCGCAGCCGGTGATGGCGACGCTCTTGGCGGCGATGTCGCCGGCCAGCACGGTGTGCACCGCGTTGCCCAGCGGATCGAGAATGGAGGCGTACTCCGGCGGAATGGAGGGGTCGAGCTTCCAGATGTTGGTCTCGGGAATGACGACGTACTCGGCGAAGGCGCCGTTGGCGTCGACGCCGATGATCTTCACGTGCTGGCAGATGTGCGCTTCGCCGATGCGGCATTGCAGGCACTTGCCACAGGCCACATGCATCTCGGCAGAGACGAAGTCGCCTTCCTTCACGCTGGTGACTTCGCTGCCCACGGCTTCCACGTAGCCGCAAAACTCGTGGCCAGGAATGAGCGGGGGATGAATGCGGCGCTGGGCCCACTGATCCCACTGATAAATGTGGAGATCGGTGCCGCAGATGGAGGCCATTTTGACTTTGACCAGAACGTCGGAGGGTCCGAACTTAGGGATGGGAACTTCGCGGATCTCGGTGCCCGGCGCGGGCTCCGGTTTGACAACAGCAATCATGGTATTCGACATGAGGATGGCTCTTGAACTCGAGTTACGTTGGCCCAGTGGGATCAGAAATCGGTGGGCAAACCGCTAAGTTTAACACGCTAAGGGCAGAGCGATTGCTATCCGTATCGCTGCCGTCGCAGCAGCGCTCTTAACCGGGATCGTCGCCCTTACGGGCTGGGCTGATCGTCGCGGACGAAAATCTGTTGCTCCGGCAGGATGCAGAGCAGGTCCCTCGCCGGGCTAAAGCCCGACTCGTGATGACAAAAATGAAAAAGCCTTCTACGGCGTAGCTAAAGCTACGCCCCTTCAAAATCACGTCTCAGACAAAGACAAAGAAGAGCTGCGGTCAGTTAGCGGATACTGCGCTGGAGGCGCCGCGCACTATTCCTGTTTAGCGCTGCCTTTATGTTTCTGGGCCATCCTGGCGTTGAACTGCTCGCTCTGACCCTTGGGGACGCTGAGCGATTTCCACTCCCCGCCCTTCCAGTGTTTTGCCAGAAACGTGATTTGGCCGGCGTGATAAGCCAAGTGCACCAGGGACCGATTAATGGCCTGCAAGACGGAGTGCGGTTCGCCGCGGATGGTGACCGTGCGTTTCAGGTCGGCGGGCTGAAGCGAGTTGATCGTCTCGAAGACGAGCTGCCAGTTCTGCTCCCACGAGGCGAGGATTTCTTGGCGCTTGGCGTCGTCGCGCATGACAAATTCGGTGTCACGATTGCGGTCGGCCTTCTCGCCGTCGCTGGTCAGAAAATCAGTGAAGCGCGAGCGCATATTGCCAGCCATGTGCTTCACGATGATGGCGACGCTGTTGGATTCGGGATCGGGCGACGCAAAGAACTGCTCGTCGTTGAGCTGAGCGATGGCGTCGTCGGCCAGGCGTTTGTGTCCACGCAGGCTGCGGAAAGCTTCGTCGAGATAAAGAGTGCCGAGATCAGGCATAGTTGAACACCTATGGGCGATCGAGTCGGGCGGGCTCGAGATCAGTGTACCTCGTCTTTTCGCAAGTGTGAGGTCCCCTATGTAGGCCGCTGACTGTCCCTTAGGTACATAGCGATATCAACAAGCCTGCGATGTTTATTTCGTGACTTTCAAGTTGCAACTGCCGCCAAGCTACTGGCAACTGCTAAAGCGAATCTGGTTCATGCGGGTCTGCCAATCGGCTGAGCCGGTAGTCGTCAGATACTCCTGCAGATACCAAAGAATGCAGGGATTACCAGGATCGACAACCATGTCGGAGTAGTCTCCCCAGCGGCCAGCTAAGCCCGTCTGCGCCCCGGTTCCCGTAGTCAACTGCACTTCGCCTCCCAGTTGACCAAGCGGATCGCCGGGAGAGCGTCCGGCAACCGCAATCGACGCGTACATACTGGCACTGCCGATACTGTAGCCCAAGGCGACGTTGCCTACTTTATCGCGGGCGATAGAGCCCATCCAGCGATTGTTGTTATCCGGAGCAAAGGTGCCCGACTGGAACAGCGAAACACCGGTAAGATCCACTTTTTTGATAGGAGCAGTGAACTCGTACCAGCGCTCTGCTACCTGGCCGGAGGAGCCGGCAACAATATGGTTTACGAACCAATGCTGTGACGGCAATGGCCGGGGCGGAGTAGCTCTCACGTTGACCAGAGGCTGGTCCTCCCAGTACGCCAGCCGATACATCAAGCGATCTCCCAACGCCTCCAGCGTCCGTCCTGTACCGGGCTGCGTTATGCATAGTCCATAAGACGCATTACAGATGGGAGTGTAAGTGGGTACCGTGATGGGATCGGCCAGACCGTTGCCAATGAATACTGTCTCCGAGGGATTGGAGAACACCGGATGCATGGAGTAGAGATAGAGATGATTGAACGAGCTATCCTGGTTATAGGAACCAATGAAGAACTCATCCTGCCCAACCGGTGGTTGCGTGGCCGAATCCAGATCGGCAGGCATCAGGCTGAAATCGCTTGACGACAGTTGCTCGCAAATCTGTTCCGCCGTCGAGTCGCCAACCAGCATCTTGGTGCTGTTATAGGCACAGACGTTGGCCGACGATAACCCACCCGTGTTCTGCGTCTGAAAATAACCGGTCGGCCATATCCCCCACTTCGGATAATCCGGATAGCCGTTGAGCGGGAACTGGTAGAGGTAGTAGGTACCGGTTGCGTCGGGACTGGTGGAAACTGCGACGCACGCGGCGTACGGCGGCCTGAGAAGCAGGTTCACGGCCATGAGCCAGCGGTGCGCAGTTTTATCGAACTGGGCAATAGGATCCGCGTTGTCTTGCGTCGCGCAGTCCCCACCCAGATTGGTGAACAAGGAGTTGCCGGGAAGCGGGCCGAGTAACAGCGCGCCCGTCGACTTGTCGTAGACTGCGAAGTCTTCATTCACCCACTCGACAATCTGCGTGTCTCCAACCGAGGCATTCGTATCTGGAGGAGCGCACAGGCAAATGTCGTTGATACCTTCGACACTCAGCCCGGGAACGATGGTAGCTGCCGAGTGCCCGGGGAAGTCTTGTTGGACCGGGTCATACATATACTGAGTCGGCATAGCACCAGGCTTACGAATTTGGTCGACCTCCTGAAAGCCATACTGCATTTGCGGGGGCAGTCCGGCCAGATCTCGCATGGGCGCAGAAACCGCGAAGCGGCTGGCTTGCCGCGCCGTCATCTGGGGAGAAGGTTGGCTCTGTGCTGTTCCGGTGATGACGCAAAGCATGAGCGTACCCACGAGGAACATGGGGGAGCAAGAAATTCTCGCATAAGCCTTCATGGATTTTTCTCCACTCGCTTGACAGGTCGCACGCAGGATGCGCTTAGCGCTTCATGGCTCGACCAAAATCATTTAGTTGACTGATGATTGTTGTAACGGCCTCTCCAATGACGCGTACCCATCGGCTATGGCGCTTTCAACATGGACACCCCAGCCTCGATGGGCGAGAACTTTGTGAGAAGGGCTTTAGAATATCAAATATATGGTCATTTGTTCAAAACAACAATGAGGACACGGTACCGCGAAAAATGCTTAAACTAAATGCTGGTGCCGGACGGTTGACCCAAAGAGCTCGAACGTGTCCGGCATCCGGCTGTGGAAAAGTCAGTGACTTGGGACAAGAAATCCCATCAAGCAAAGCCGGTGTTCAGTCTGATGACATCCTTTACAGAATGTAAAGCATTTCTCGTTACTCGACCCACAGCCAGCTTGGGTGGGACACGCTAGGTTGGAGGGTGGGCACCCGCCAGGGAAGAGAAAGCAGGTCTCTACTCCGCTTCGCTTCGGTCGGGATGACAAACCGAAAAACGAATCATCCACATTATTTCCAGCGGCGTTTGTGCGAGATGACGCAGATCCCAGGTTAACTCAACTAGTGATGACGCGGGATCCCAGGTAACCCCAACTGAAGGTCGAACCTGGGGCACAGAGCGAATCTACGATTCCGAATTTCCGGCTTTTGCGGCAAGCGGACCCCAACCGCCGCCGCCGGGAGTTTCGATGCGAATTCCTTCGCCCCGTCGCACATGCACACTGCATTTGCCGAGCAGAACTTCGGTCGAGCCGTCCAGGTGAACGATCATGGTGCGACCGGGTTCTCCGGCGCTGCCACCCGCCAGTCCATAGGGGCGAGTTTTGCGACGGTCGGCGAGCAGAGTCACGACCGCGTCGGTCAGCAATTCTAGCTCGCGCACAATGCCATCGCCACCGCGATACTTACCCTCGCCACCGCTGCCAGCGCGCAGTTCGTACTTCGTTACCCGAAAAGGATAGCTGTATTCCAGAGCTTCGGCGGGAGTATTCAGCGAGTTGGTCATGTGAGTGTGCACGCCCGAGACGCCATCGTGTGCAGGGCTGGCGCCCGATCCGCCTGCGATGGTCTCGTAATAGGCGAACGGCACAGCCTCACCACTGCGCGTGTCCATGCCACCGATGGTGAGATTGTTCATGGTGCCCGACGAGGCTGCCGGAATGCGATCGGGCAGCGCCTGAGCCAGTGCTCGGAGAAGCACGTCGACGATGCGCTGCGAGGTCTCGACATTGCCGCCTGCCACCGCTGCCGGAGGGTCGGCGTTCACGACAGTGCCTTCCGGAGCGACGAGCTGAAGGGGGCGCATGAGGCCGGCGGTGGCGGGAACATCTTCGCGCAGCAGACAGCGAAAAACATAGAAGCACGCGGAATAGGTGATGGCCTCGACCGCATTGATGCTGCCGGCGACTTGCGGTGAGCTGCCGGTGAAATCGACGATGACCGGTCGCGCGCTGGAGGGCTTGCGGGGAAACGTGATGCGCACGGCGATGCGGACGGGACCGTCACCGACACCATCGTCGTCGAGAGCGTCGTCGGCAGCGTAAGTCCCGGGAGGAAGGGTCGCGAGGAAGGCGCGCATCATCTGCTCGGAGTAATCGAGCAAGACGTGGCCGGCACGCTGCACTCGCGCCAGGTCGTAACGCCGGCAAAGTTCGTACAAACGAATAATGCCGGTGTGGCAGGCAGCCAGTTGCGCGCTCAAGTCACCCTCGCGCTCCTCGGGCGTGCGGACGTTGTTCAGCAAAAGCGCCAGGACATCAGGGTCGATCTGCCCGCCGCGCACAATCTTCACCGGCGGAATGCGAAACCCTTCCTGATAAATCTCGCGACATGGGCCCATGGAGCCAGCGTAAGTTCCGCCCATGTCGGCGTGATGGGCGCGGGCGGCGACATAGAAACTTGGCGCGGTTGCATGCGGTCCTCGGCGTGGCGCCCGGTCATGCTTGGCCCGACCAGCCCCGGCCAAACGTCCGGCGTCTGCGATAAATGCCGGCGCGACTACCGTGATGTCGGGCAGATGCGTGCCGCCACGGAAGGGATCATTCAACATCGCGATATCGCCGGGAGCGAGATTGAGCTGAGTAATGGCCGCCCGCACCGACATTGGCATGGAGCCAAGATGCACCGGCATATGATCGCCCAGGGCGAGCACCTGTCCGGCAGCGTCGAATAGCGCGCAGGAATAATCGCGACGCTCTTTGATGTTGGGAGAGAACGCAGTGCGGCGAAGCGTGGCTCCCATCTCTTCCGCAATAGAGTGGAAGAGATGTTTGAAGACTTCGAGTTCGACTGGATCAGGCCGCACCTGGGGCAGTTTACTCCAGCGAAGGCGGAGAAATTCTCTTGCAAATCGGAACGCGGGCAAAGCCCACTCACTAAAGCGGACTTGGCGCAAGATATTTTTTAAAGATTTTTGTTGACATTCCGGTGAAGTAACCGCAATATCTTGCGATAGACATACTGCTCGTGCAACATCTTGGGCAGCTATGGCAATTTGGGCCAAGGAAGCTCAACAACCTTCAAGGGAAGGTTCCATTACAAGGAGGATTATCCAAATGGCAACGAAGAAGAAAGCTACCAAGAAAGCCGCCAAAAAGAAAAAGAAGTAAGTGATCCGGCGAGGCCCTTAGCCCCGCCGATTTTGTTTTCACTCCGGCCTCCGCTCGTGGTTTGCGGAGGCCTTCTCGTCTCTTCACACCCCTACTGCGGCGAGCCCTCCAGTTGATAATTACATGTCCCATTGGTCGGCTGGGTAGGCAGCGGAGGCACGGTCAACATGTTGGGCGCGGTGAAATCGAAGAAGCCGTTCGTCGGATCGGTCATGTCTCCCGTCGTGGCATCGCGTTGGGTCAGCGCCGGCACGTTATAGCGAGTCTCAATCAGCTTCAGGATAGACGTATAGTCCGTCGGCATGTGCGAGATCGTATGCGGTTTCGACCACGGCGACACCACCACCACCGGCACCCGGAATCCGGTCACGTTGAACAGCCCTTGCGTGTGTCCTCCCAAATCCGTCGGCAATTGATCATCCGGCGGCGTCACCAGAATCGGTCCCACATGATCGAACAGCCCTCCGCCCTCGTCGTAAGTCAGAATGAACGCCGAGTCGGGCCACGCCGCACTAGTGAGTAACGCGTTCAGGATTCTCTGCACATCGGCCTCGCCGGTCTGAATGTTGTTGCCCGGATGCTCATCCAGGGCGGTTGCGGCGGCGCGCTCGATGAACACCACCTGGGGCAGTTCAGTGTCGGCATTCGGACTGGCCAGAATGTTGTAGTACTCCTGAATATTGCGCACATTCGCCTGGATCTGCGGATCGTTCCAGTCCGCCCAGTTCGCCAGAAAGACGCTGTTGTCCTGGTAATAGTAGCGCCAGGTGATACCCGCGTTCTGCAGCGCCCGGAAAATCGTAGGCCGCTGCCAGGCCGGATCGCTGGGGCTGGTGGGCGGATAACCATGGCCCCACGAGGTTGCTGCGAACAGATACATCCGGTTCGGAATGGTGTTGGCGGGAATCGGCGAATACCAGGTATCGCTGCTGGTAAATTGCGTGGTCAATTCGTACAGGAACGGTAAATCCGTCTGGTCGTAATAGCCCAGCGGCCGGGAGTGGGTCGGATCATATTGATCGCCTGTGCCTCCCGACAGCGTGGTATCCAGGAACCGATCCATCAGATACTGTGAGTTCATGGTCAGGTTCATCCAGTCGTTGCCCACCAGATCCATGTCGTAATGGGTTTCATCCCACGACGGCGAGAGGTTCTCGATGCACTCGGTGCGCTGATGGAATGGCCCAAAAGCCTGGCCCTGCGGATTCTTGATGGTGTATCCCTGCGGCAGGGTGTGCAGATCGTTTACATCGCTGAGTTGCGCGCCCTGAATCGGCGGTATGTGGTTCACCCGGTATTCGGCCAGCACCCCCAGAGCGTTATCGAAGGCGCGATTCTCCTGCACCATGTAAATAATGTGGTTCAGGTTGGAAACTCCACCTGTACTCACGGTCACTGTCGCGGTGGCCGTCACCGGCGGCGTGTTGGGGTAAATCGACGTGGCCGTCGCGGTGTAGGTCGTCGTTACCTGGGGATTGACGTTGTGCGTTCCCATGTTTACCGGGGTCACATTTCCGATTCCCTGATTGATGCTAACGGCCGACGCATTCTGCGTGGTCCATGACAAAACCGCCAATCCGCCCGGCGACACCGTGCTGGGCTGCGCAGTGAACGTCAACGTCGTGGGCTGGTTAACTGTGATCATCACCGATTGGGAGAAGGCAGTGCCGCTGGCGCCGCTACCAATGGGCCCTTTCGCCGACACCTGATAGGTCGTGTTGCTGTTCAGCGGCGGCGGCGTGTAGGTACCGGTACAGGTGTTGCCGCTGCAGCTCGGGCTAAGCGGAGTGGTGGTATTGGCCGGAAGAGTCGTCAACGTGTAAGTGCTGCTGTTGCTCGGACCGCTATAGGTCAGCGTAACCGAGCTTCCAGCCGGAACGATTAGGGGCGATGCAGTGAGGTTCACGGCCACAATGGTCAAAGTCGCCGACGCCGGTTGCGAGTTGGTCGTCCCCGAAGTCGCCGTAGCCTGGAAAGTGGTGGTTGTGGTGGGGATGCCGGTGTCGGTGTACGGATTCGCCTGCAGCGGCAAAGCCTGACCATCGTCCTGGCCCGAGTTCACAATCGAAGGAGCTACCGAAATCGAAGTCGCATTCGTCGTGGCCCAGGTGAAATTGACGAATTGACCGGGAGCCGCCACGGCCGGCGAAATTGCGAAGTTGCTGACCGTGGGAGCGGTCGATCCACCACTGCTGCCTCCGTTACTGCCGCCATTACTGCCGCTGCCTCCGCTACCATTGCTCCCAGAGCCGGCACTATTCGATCCTCCGCCGCAGCCTGCGGCGATCAACAACAACACAAAACCAATTACCAGGGGGGCTGTGCGCAACCGGAACATAGGTGTACTCCACTCCTCAAATGCCACAGGGCTCATCTTTTGGCCTGGGAAGACTGGCCAAATGCCGCACGCCCTTCTCTCGCTGCGACCGCAGGAGCTAAGATTCGACAACTTGTCGCGGAGTTGGCTCCAGCTACTTCAGTTGGGAAACTTGGACGTCTGAAGTGCTACGACTGGTGGCAAAGTCGGAAGCAGGTTGGCCCACCCTACGTATCTGAGGGTGTCCCGTCCAAGCCGGGTTTGCTTGGGTGGGGGTCTTCCGTCATCGGTCACTGACTTTTCGAAAGCTTGTGCCCCAGGTTCGCCCTACTTTTGGGCTAACCTGGGGATCCTTGACTTGAACGGCCGCGAGGGTATCCATCATGTTCCGTTTTATCCCGACCGAGAACTTCACTCCGAGTGGGCTGGCCTGTTTTCGCTGGGCGCGGCTGCGGGCGAACGGGAGCCCGGTGCATCGGGGCGCGGCTCATCCGGCGGAACGGCAATCCAGGTTTTTCCATCGGGCGCCAGTCCCGAGCTGGACAAGGCGGCGTCGATCTCTGTCCCCGATCGACGTTTCTCTCGTTATAATGCTCCGCAGCCATGGACCAGCTTTCGAGCCTGCATCCAAGACTCGTGATGACCGAAAAGAAAAAAAAACGTAAGAGCAGCGCGGCCGCCGATCCGGTCATCCCGGACAAGCTGTACTTTCGTATCGGCGAGGTCTCGCGTCTCTGTCGCTTGCCGGCTTACGTCCTGCGCTTTTGGGAAACCGAATTTCCCCTGCTCAAGCCGGTCAAGAGCGGAACCGGCCAGCGCATGTACCGCCAGCGCGACGTGGAAAATGTGCTGCGCATCAAGAAACTGCTCTACGACCAGGGCTTCACCATTGCCGGCGCCCGCCAACACCTGAAGGGCGAAGCCAAATCGGCGCAAGGACAATCGGGCCTCCCCTTTCCCCGGCAAAACTCTGCTGCTCAACTGAAGAAGGTCAGGCAAGGCTTGCAGGAAATTCTCGGCATCCTTTCCCCACGCCGCAAGTAACCTAGTTGTCAGTTGTCAGTTGTCAGTTGCCAGTTGTCGGTTGTCAGTTGCCAGTTGTCGGTTGTCAGTAGTCAGTAGTCGGTTGTCAGCCTCGACACTCGGCCCTCACAATGTGAGAGTGATGATTGCTCTTGCCCTCGCCGTGATGATGCTCTTGCCTTCGCCGCGGAACTGCATTTTACTGACAACTGACAACTGATCACTGACCACTGATTCTCATGAAGACCAACGCCGTCCGCCTGCTCGACTCGCTCAAAATCCACTACGAACTTCGCGAGTACGAAGTCGATCCCGACGACTTGGCCGCCGAAAGCGTCGCCGCCAAAATCGGACTGCCTCCGGAACAGGTCTTCAAGACCTTGCTGGCGCGCGGCGATCGCAACGGGCCGTGTTTCGCCGTCATCCCCGGCAACACCGAACTCGACTACAAAGCGCTGGCCAAACTCACCGGCGATCGCAGTGTAGAAATGGTCCACCTGAAGGAAGTGCAGCCGCTGACCGGATACATTCGCGGCGGCGTCACCGTTCTGGGAGCGAGGAAAGACTTCCCGGTTTATGCCGATGAAACCATTCAGCTGTGGGACGTGATCTCGATTTCCGCCGGCGTACGCGGCACCCAGATCCTGCTCGCTCCCCCTGACTACTTTCGCCTCACCCGTGCTACAGTCGGCGCTATCGCCCGGGAAAAAAGCTGAATGCCTTTTGTCCTGCGGCAGCGTTGTCGGAAAAAGTGAGAGTCGGAAAACGGGTGTGTAACCGCCGCATCTGCCTAACGGTCTAGATCGAGTCGGGAACTGCCTGCCGGCGCGGTTTCTTTGACCTGGCTTACAGCGACTGCCCCGGCCCGGGCCGCGCGCGCCCGAGGCACCCGAATCAGCGACTCATCCGAGATCTTCAGAACATCCTGCAAATACTCCCGCAAGGCCATCAGGATGAACGCCGATTCCGCAGCCAGAAACATTCCCACGTAGCACACCGTCAGCTGCAGGCTGTAAGGAATCTCGCGATAATCGATCGACTTGAGGATGTCGTTGGTGCCCACCATCACCCCCTGTTGGGTGAACACCAGTAGC
This sequence comes from Candidatus Korobacteraceae bacterium, assembly GCA_049695855.1. GTDB lineage: Bacteria > Acidobacteriota > Terriglobia > Terriglobales > Acidobacteriaceae > Bog-257. The sequence continues at coordinate 44,376 of JBAVSY010000024.1, forward strand.
GATTGCATCAGGTAATGGTGATAGAGCGTCACCAGACCGAGCGAGGTCAGAATCAGCAGCAGGGGAACGAAGGCTAGAAAAGATCGTAATACGAGACGTCCATCGGACCGGGTAAAGAACATCAGTCTTCCCAGCCAATGGCGGATATAGAACAGATATCCCAGCATGAGGAAGCAGAACAGCGAGGTATAGGTGGAAAGAAACTTTTCCTGGGCCGCGTAGGTCGGCACCAGGTGCAACGTCGCCACCGGGATAGGCAGCGATGCGGTCACCACCGACGCGGTTCCCATGTAGGCCTTGAAGAACTTCGCGAAGGCAGTGAAGCGCGCCGGCTCCGGCGTTTCCGCTGCGGCCGAGGTCGAACTCAGGGTACTGGTATTTCGCATTTCACCTTTTGTTCCTGGAACGCGGATACGGTTACCGGCGGGGTTTTCACCACGTTATTCCCCACCTGTTTTGTGGCGTACACCGCGTACACGCCGGGCGGCAATCCTTTCGAGGTGGGGGTGCTGATCTGGGGAAATGCCAGATCGATCGAATTCAGTCCGCTCACCGACACCCACTTGTACATCACCGTCCAACCGGGATCGGGCTGGCCGTTTTTCAGCGTGCTGGCGATGACCGTGATCAATCGGCCTGCTCCCCAGTCGCGGCAGTCTTTCACCTTGATGTACAGGTCGTCGGCAATGCTGGCCAGAACTTTCTTAGCTGCCTCTTTCCGGGCGGGATCCGTGTTCAGGATGTTGGCTACCTCCAGGCACCAGCGGGCCTCGTGTTGCAGGTCAGCTACATACTCCTTGGGAGGCGGCACCAGCAGCCATTCGCCGTTCTTCTGGTAGCCGCCATTCTGGCCGTATCCGCGACCGCCCCCGAGACCGTTCGCATAGCCGCCTTTCACCAGGCCCTGGAACAACTGGTCGCCGGCATCGATCAAACTGGAGGAAGTCTTGGAATCGCTGTGAGCAATGCTCTCGCCGCACTTATGTATGCCGTCGAGCGCGGCCGCGGTTGGGCCCAACTGCGGCGGAGGCGACAGCACCTGCGCCCTCGACAGCGGCGTCAATCCGAATATCGCCAACAGCGCCCAGAAGAAAGTCAGTCCCAGGAGGCACCCGCTTTCCATCGGCCGTTTGGCGACCAGTATGCCGAGCGGGTCATTCAACGCGACAGGGCGATTTCGCCGCATCCCAAACCTCCCGTATCAACCGAGCACGTTAGTTTGCAAGATATAGCACAAATTCGCCGGCAACAGGCAGCTCTCATACCACCGGGAAACCTGGTTGCAACCCGGCCTGCGCTTCGAAGCCGGTCGGCTGATCGTTTCCGTTGCGTTACAATCAAGTATTCATGTCTTCAACTTCCCAAGTTATAACTCGAACCCCCGCCGAGGTAGTGCGGATGGCCCCGGTCTCGCAGGCAGCCAACGGCATCTGCTACTCGGTGCTGGGAGAGATCACTCCGGGTATCGCCGATCTGGAGCGCCTGATCGCCGCCGTGCCCCGCACCATCGCCGCTGCCCTCGATCGCAAGGCCTACTACTTCGTCCCGCTCACGCTGAACCTGGGCGATGAAACCATGATTGCCGACCGCTACGACGTGCAGCTGTCCGATAGCGCTGTCTGCCATCGCAACCAGACGCTGGGCGACTCGCAATGCGTCTTCATCTCCACCCGGCTGATGGAAGACAGCTTCGCCATCGCTTTCGAGTTCTTCATCAACATCGGACACAACTTCGTGGATCGCGTGGGTGTTTCGCAGGAGTTCACTGACCTAGTGTGGAAGCAGGTGGATGACAAAGCTCGCGGCGAGACTTCGCTGGACGCCTACGAGTTGCGCAAAGTGGCGACCACCAATGGCCCCGAAGCCGAAAAGGCTAAGCACGAATACCTGCTGGCCACTTTCGCCGACGCCATTGCGGTGTACATGCTGTCGCTCTATCTTGATGTGGACTATCAGGACCTGCGCGAGCGCGACTATCCGCTGCTGGCTCCCAATGCGATGGCCGAGCGCCTGCGCAAAGTCAACGAACTGTTCCCCACGAATCCCGGATTCGAGTTCGCGGTTTATCACCGGAGAAGGCAGTAAAAACTGCCGCTTTTCGCTATTCGCTATTCGCTTGGACTTCCAGTTGGAATTGTCATGCTGAGCGCAGCATTCGCGCGGGTTGGCGAATGCGGAGTCGAAGCACCCCTATCACGACAACTTCTCACGGTGTCATCCCGACCGAAGCGCAGCGAAGTGGAGGGACCCGCTTTCTCTTTCACACATCTGAAATCTTCCACCGCAGCAGGGTTTCATTCCATCATGCTGGGCGGAGCCGTCGCGCTGGTTTCGCGGCGGCTGCATGAAACTCTTCTGTGCCTCGCTACTCGATCCTGTAACTATCGGTTTTCTTATTTGAACTTCTCCGTGCCCTCCGTGCCTCCGTGGTGAACTGATCTTCGTGCCATTTACAATGAGCGCGTGATCGCTCATCTGCGCGGACGACTCATCGCCAAGCATCCCAACCAGGCCATTGTCGAGGCAGGGGGCGTCGGCTACGACGTCACCATCACCATCCCTACTTTTTCCAACCTGCCGGCAGTGGGTGCCGAGGTCGCGTTGCACATTCATACCCATGTCCGCGAGGACGCGCTAGCGCTCTACGGATTCCTTCGTCCGGAAGAGAAGCAGCTCTTCGAAAAGCTGATCACCGTCAGCGGCATCGGACCGAAGCTGGCCATTACCATCCTTAGCGGCATGGCCACAGCCGACATGGTAGGCGCCATCCGCGGCAACGATTTCGCGCGCCTGACCAAGATTCCCGGCATCGGCCGCAAGACGGCCGAGCGCATGTGCGTCGAGCTGCGCGACAAGCTGGAAGGCTTTGGCGCGCCGCAGCCGGTGGTGTCGCATTCGGCGGTGGAGGAGGACGTGATCTCCGCCCTCACCAACCTCGGCTATCAGCGAGCCCTGTCAGAAAAGGCGGTTGAGCGCGCTGTTCAGTCCGCAGGCCACGAGAACTTCGACGCGATATTCCGCGCCGCGCTGGGAGCACTGTCGAAGTAGAGAAACCGCTTTTCGCTTTTCGCTTTTCGCTTTTCGCTTTTCGCTCTTCGCTTTTCGCTAGCCGCTCTGCGCTAGCCGCGGTTGGCGATTCGCTCTGCGCTAGCGGCGGTTCGCAACCAACCTCTCGGTGTCATCCCGACCGGAGCGAAGCGTAGTGGAGGGACCTGCTTTCTTTTGCATGCGGCGGGAATCTTGCATGGCAATAGAGTTTCACTCTGTCATCCTGAGCGCAGCATTCGCGCGGCTTTCGCGAATGCGAAGCCGAAGGACCTCTATCGGCGGTTACGGTTCCTCGTGGCAATAGAGGTCCTTCGACTCCGCTCCCTGCGGGAGCTACGCTCAGGATGACACTCGCTAGATGGTGTAGCGAAGAGCGAAGAGCGAAGAGCGAAAACCGAATCGCGAATGGCGGTACTTGCTACTATAAACCGCGTGCGTGACAAGGTACTTCGCTACATTCGCGAGCATGATCTATTGCACGCGGGCGACCGCGCGGCTGTCGCCGTCTCCGGCGGGGCAGACTCGGTCGCGTTGCTGCGCGTCCTGCTCGATCTGCGCGCAGAACTTGGCATCGTGCTGGCGGTGGCACACTTCAATCACGGTCTGCGCGGCGAAGCGTCGCAGGCCGACGAAGCCTTCGTCGCCGAACTGGCCAAAGAACACACCCTGGAATTTTTCGTCGGGCGCGCCGACGTCCGCGACCATGCTTTCACCAGCAAGCTCAGCATCGAAGCGGCTGGGCGCGTTCTGCGCTATCGCTGGCTGACAGAACTAGCGGGCGAACAGCGCTTCAACGCCGTCGCCACCGCTCACAGCCTCGACGATCAAGCCGAAACCGTGCTGCTGAAATTCCTGCGCGGGGCCGGTACCCGCGGACTCGCCGGAATTTATCCGCTGGTCGAGCGGGCAAATGTCCGCATCATCCGCCCTTTGCTGTCCGTCTCCCGCACCGAGGTCGAGACCTACCTCGAATCTCTCGGCCAGCAATGGCGCGAGGACGAAACCAATCTCGATCGCCGCTACACCCGCAATCGCCTGCGTCACGATCTGCTGCCCCTGCTGGAGCGGGAATTCAATCCCAACCTTCGCTCCCTGCTGAACGACGCGGCTGAGATTTCGCGCGCCGAAGAGGAATACTGGCAGGCGCTGGTCGGGCGCGAGTTGAAGTCACGAATGCGCGAATCTGGAGGCGTCGTCCTCACCGGCTTATCGCAGCTGCCGCTGGCTCTGCAACGCCGCCTGCTCAGAGCGTTCGCCCAAGCTGCGGGCCTCACCCTCGATTTCGTGCACGTCGAAAAGCTGCTGCAGTGCGCACTGGGTGAACGGTCGAAGGCCCAGCTTCCTTCGGGCTGGCTGGCGCAACGCCGCGACGGTTGTCTGGAACTGCGAACCCTGGCATCCGCTACCGCATCAGCCGCCGGCTACGAATACAGCCTTCCCGTTCCCGGCGAGGTCCACATCGCCGAGTTAGGCGTGACCGTGCGAGCCCTCATCCTTACCGACGACCTCGCCCGCGAGGTGACAGACAGCAGCTTACTCAGCGCAGCCTTGATTGGTCCGGAGCTGACCGTTCGTAACTGGCGTCCGGGAGACCGCTTCTGGCCTGCCCATAGCCGCTCGGAAGAGAAGCTGAAGCGCCTCTTCGCCGAAAAGCACATTCCAGCAGAGCAGCGCCCCAGTTGGCCGGTGGCCCTCCACGGCACAGAAATCGTGTGGGTAAGAGGGTTTCCGGTGGCGCATTCCTATGAATGGAAAGGCGAAAGCGACGCCGTCAAAATCGAGCTCCTGCAGAAATAGCTTCTAGCCGCCAAATAATGGCGTGTCATCCCGCCCGGAGCGAAGCGGGGTCGGTCGGAATGACACATCAGTGGCCAAGGGCTAAGGAAGCTCTGATTAAGTTCCGCTTGTGCCTGTGCCCCAGGTTCGCCCTTCTTTTGGGCTAACCTGGGCGCGCTTCACGACCACCGCTTACCGCCCCCTCACCTCTTTCGCCCCTCGCTCGTCAATACTTTGAGAATTGGAACCGCAGCTACCCTTCCGAACCTGGGGCCTGAGTCCCATTTTGAACCTATGCTGAGGGCTTCCAGAATCCGTACATTTTTGTACAAGTGTTTTGCGCCATTCGGTTTAGCTGCGGGTTACAATCTAGCGTAGGTCGGAATTTGTAAATCCGACGCGTCAGGGGAGCATCTAATTCTCAGGGCACGGGATGCGTGTCTGCCCCTTTCAACAGGAGTATTCAGTGAATTCGACGGTCAAGACGATCGTGTTCTGGCTCGTGATCGTACTCTCGGGTGTCCTGCTGTGGCAGGTCGTCAAGGGCGCGAACTCGGGAGCGAAAGATCGCGAAATCAATTTCTCGGAGTTCCTCTCCCAGGTGGACCAGGGCAACGTCAGCGAAGTGACGATTACCGGCCAGGAAGTCCGAGGCAAGTTCAAGAACGACAAGGCAGGTTTCCATACCACCGTCATGTCCGGCTACACCGACATGATTAAGGAACTGCGCGACAAGGGCGTCAACATTACGGTAAAGGACGCGCAAGCTGGCGGATGGCCGACCTGGCTGCTCAACCTGGCGCCGTTCATCTTGCTGGGCGCACTGTGGTTCATCATGATCCGCCAGATGCAGACCGGCGGTAACAAAGCGCTGTCGTTCGGCAAGAGCCGGGCTCGCCTGCTCTCCATGCAGCAGAAGAAGGTGACGTTCAAAGACGTTGCCGGCGTGGATGAAGCCAAGGAAGAGCTCAAAGAAATTATCGAGTTCCTGCGCGAGGCGCAGAAGTTCCAGAAGCTGGGCGGGCGCATTCCTAAAGGCGTCTTGCTGGTCGGGCCTCCCGGAACCGGCAAAACCTTGCTGGCCCGTGCGGTAGCCGGCGAAGCCAATGTTCCGTTCTTCAGCATCTCGGGCTCCGACTTTGTGGAAATGTTCGTCGGCGTCGGCGCCAGCCGTGTCCGCGACCTCTTCGAGCAGGGCAAGAAGAATGCGCCTTGCATCATCTTCATCGACGAAATCGATGCCGTGGGCCGTCATCGTGGCGCAGGCCTCGGCGGCGGACACGACGAGCGCGAGCAGACCCTAAACCAGTTGCTGGTCGAGATGGACGGCTTCGAATCGAACGAAGGCGTCATCCTGATCGCGGCGACCAACCGTCCTGACGTGCTCGATCCGGCGCTGCTACGGCCGGGCCGCTTCGATCGCCGGGTGGTAGTCTCGCGTCCTGACGTTCGTGGCCGCGAAGAGATCCTGCGCGTTCACACGCGGAAGATTCCTATCAGCGACGATGTCGATCTTCCCGTGCTGGCTCGCGGTACACCGGGCTTCTCCGGCGCCGACCTGGCCAACATGGTGAACGAGGCTGCGCTGAGCGCTGCCCGTCAAAACCGCAAGACGGTGCTGATGTGGGACTTCGAGCAGGCCAAGGACAAAGTCCTCATGGGCGCCGAGCGTAAGTCGATGCTGCTCTCGGACGAAGAGAAGAAGGTCACGGCCTATCACGAGGCCGGGCACGCCCTGGTCGCCGTCATGCGCGAGCATTCTGACCCGCTGCACAAGGTGACCATCATTCCACGCGGCATGGCGCTTGGCGTGACGATGCAGTTGCCCATCGACGACAAACACACCTACACTCGCGACTACCTGGAAACGCGACTGGCCATCATGATGGGCGGCCGCATCGCCGAGGAGTTGTTCCTCAATACCATGACCACCGGCGCGGGCAACGACATCGAGCAGGCGTCGGACCTGGCTCGCAAGATGGTTTGCGAGTTCGGCATGTCGTCGCTGGGGCCGATCACGTTTGGCAAGAAGGAAGAGCAGATCTTCCTGGGCCGCGAGATCAGCCAGCATCGCGACTTCAGCGAGGAGACGGCGCAGAAGATTGACGCCGAGGTCCGTCGCTTTGTCGACGACGGCTACAACTCAGCGCGGCACATCCTGGAGAGCAATCGGCCGATCTTGGAGAAGATTGCCATGGCGCTGTTGGAGCGCGAGGTGATCGATGCCAACGATATTCAACTGCTCATCGAAGGCAAGGAGTTGCCGGTAAAGGTGAATCCCAATTCTCCGCCTCCGGTGAAAGACGATGTGCAGCAGGTGCTGAAACCCGCTCCCGGCCAGCCGAATGTGGCTCCCGGCGAGCGTCCAGCGCAGGCGTAAAAAGCTGTCAGCCGTCAGCTCTCAGCCTTCAGCTAAATCAAAGGGCGGTCCCGCCAGGGCCGCCCAGAGTTTTTGGTTTGTCATCCTGAGCGTAGGCGGCGCTTCGGCCGCCGTAGTCGAAGGACCCCTATACCCGCGGAAGACTCGTTCTCTTATGGCAACGCCACCGTCCCAATCCCGACCCTTCCCGACGCCGGCTGCCGCACCAGCACGCTCAGGGTCTGGCCATCCTCGAAACAGGCTGGTGTTCCGGTAAAGTCGGGATGGTAGGCCCGAATGACGTCCCCGGTTTGCGCGTCATACATCACATAGAGGAAGGCGTCCCGGGGATCGTCGGTTTCTCCCTCATAGGCGACCAGCAGACGATTGCCCGAGACCCACATATCACTCACCACACCATTTTCGAAGGGCTGTTTCAGATGCAGCACGCGCGCGATGCGGCCGCTCTGGGTAATGACCGCTACCTCCGCGCGATCGCCATCCAATAGCAGATAAATATTTCCATCTCCGCCCAGCCTGGCGGTTTGGCCTAGCAGCTCTTCCTCACTCTCATCCTGCGAATCCTGCTTCTTTCCCTTGGCGGCCGCCGTGCCGGCATCCCACTTCACCTTTCGCTGCAACTTGGCATCAGAATTGAAAATGCCGGCCAGCGAGGTTTCCACCACCTCGCCGCTCTCCTCCCGCAACACAGACCCGGTAGCGAAGAAGTTTCCGTTGGGCAGGGGAACCAGGGTTGAGGGAACAAACTCCTGGGCGAAAGCAGCATCAGAGCGAACCGCGCCGTCCGGATCGAAGCGCACATAATCGATCTGCGAATCCTTATCCTGCTCGGAGTCCCCGGCCCGCAGGATCTCATCAAACGAGCCATCCTCGGCCGCCACGAAGACGAAGCTATGGCGGTCAGCCGAGGCGCCTGGCAAATTGCCCAGCGACACCGTTTCCGTGTTGCCGTCCTCGTCAACTTTGGCGATGACCGACGAATATGTGCCTCCTGCGGGCGATGCGTAGCGCAGGTAGAGCAAACCCGATCCGTCACACTGCCTGCTGCCGAGAATGGAATACGGCGGAACTTGGGTAGAGCGCGGCTCGCCGTCGAGCTGGACGGAGATAACAGGTTGGGAAATCTGAGCTGTGACGGGAAGGCTAGATGCGAGACTCATGAATCCGAGAAAAAGGAGACCGACTGCCAGACGCATGCTTTCAACTCCCTACTCAGCGCGATCGCGAGTGGCGATAGCAGAAGAGAGGCCGATTGCAGCGCGCGGGTTGTCACCTAACGATCAAAGTTCCAGAAGACTGTGCTGGTCGGAGTCCCGGGAGATGGTTGTGCATCGTTAAGGTCAGCGGTATGCTGGATTCAGCATGAGCAGTCCGGTAAAACTCGCAACCCCCTATCCCACCATCGAAGAGGCGGCTGAAGTCTACGGGATTTCTGCGAACCGTCTAGATCGGCTGAAGAACATGGTGCAAGACCTGTCGTCCCCTGGCAAGTCCGCGCCATCGTCAACGCCGGTCGCGGGCAGTGCTGCGCGAAAGACGAAGGGAGCTAAAGCGCGGTCGCGAGTCAACAAGAGTTCCCCCCATGCCCACACCAAGAAGCGGACGACGCCGGCGAAATAACGCTTTCCGCCCGGCCGTATTTCTCAACCTGCCTTATGATCGAAGGTTCCAGTCACTCTTCCTGGCCTATATCGCGGGGGTAAGCGCGTTTGGCATGACTCCTCACGCCACTCTGGAGATAGCTGGCAGCGAACGCCGCCTGGATCGCATTTACGAACGGCTTTCCAGTTGTCCGTATTCGATTCACGATCTCTCGCGAGTGCAACTGGAGCGCAGCCGTCCGCCGACCCCGAGATTCAACATGCCCTTTGAGCTGGGCCTGGCGGTAGCTCACGAGAAGGCGGGAGGCAAGCATGCCTGGTTCGTCTTTGAAACGATGGACCGGCGCATCATGAAATCGCTTTCCGACCTTAACGGCACCGATGTCTATATTCACCGGGGCAAGGCAGACCGTCTGTTTTCGCAATTGGGTAACGCGTTCCTGCGGACAGTTCCGGCGCCAACGGTTCCGCAGATGCGTGCTATTTATCGCGCGTTAAGGGCATCGGTTCCCGGTATCCTCCGGGAAACCGGCTGCAGCGGCTTGTTCGAGGCTCGGCCATTCCAGGAGCTGTCGGCCTTGGCCATTGGCCTGACGGACAAGATCGTTCTCGGGAACAATCCTTAGCCAGACTGCTGAAACAGCGATGCTCGGGTCGTGCCAACCTTCAGGCCGGACATACCTGGATTTTGTTTTCATCAAATTGAAACACCACGAGATGCACGCCACTTGCTCGCCACGAGCATGACCTCTAGAATCGCTGATTACACCCAAGAGGAAGGTTGGAGGGCAGCATGGCAACTTTGAAAGTTGGCGATGAAGTTCCGGACTTTGAACTCCCCGCAGTCGTGGGAAGTATTAAGAGCCAAGTTAAGCTGAGCGACTACCGGGGAAAGAAAAACGTGGTGCTGGCCTTTTATCCCGCCGATTGGACGCCGGTGTGTGCCTCGCAGTTGCCGGGCTTGAACGCCGACCTGGAAAGATTCGCCGGCTACGATGCCGAGGTGGTAGGCATCAGCGTGGATTCCATCCCCAGCCATACCGCGTGGCAGAAGAAGGAAATCGGAATTCTGGGATTTCCCCTGGCCAGCGACTTCTATCCCCACGGCAGCGTGGCGAAAAAGTTCGGCATTCTTCGCGAGGGCGATCCTATCCCGGGCATCGCCGAGCGGGCACTTTTCGTGGTGAATAAGGACGGCAAGCTGGCATTTGCCAAGGTCTATCCCATCGGCCAGGTGCCGAGCAATGACGAAGTATTCGAAGCGCTGCGCAAACTGTAGTGACTTATGAAATGGCTGGTGGTGTTAATTACGGCATTTTGCGGCTTGCCCCTCTTTGCCCAAACACCCACTCCTCAAACTCTCGCTGGCGACTGGTCGGGAGCACTGACTGTCGGCAGCTCGTCTCTGCCTCTGGTGATTCATCTGAGGGTGGAGGCTGATGGAAAGCTCAGCGCCACGCTCGACAGTCCGGCGCAAGGCGGTTATGGAGCGGCCGGAAGCAATGTCCAACTCAAAGGATCGACCTTCAGTTTCGACGTGCCGGCGGCTCTTGGTACCTACACCGGAACCGTCAGCGCCGACGGCAAGACTATCTCCGGCACCTGGTCACAAGGCAAGCCTCTGCCGCTGGTGCTGAAGCAGTCCGCAACCGCGGCAGAACTGGCTCAGCTAAAACCGTCTCCTGTCGACGGCGACTGGACCGGAGTGCTGCGTGCCGGCGACGCGTCGTTGCGGGTGGCATTCCATTTCCACGTTGCATCGGGAGACAAGATCAATTGCACGATGGACTCCATCGATCAGGGAGCCATGGGCATTCCCTGCAACAACGTGAAGCTCAAGGGACAGAAGCTGTCGCTGGCGGTTCCTTTGGTTCACGGGCTTTACGAAGCGACCCTGAGCCGCGATGGCAACAAGCTCTCCGGTACTTGGGACCAAGGCGCTCCGCTGCCGCTCGACCTGACCCGCGAGGTGAAGCAGCAGACCCAGCCGGCGGCGCCTGCTCCGGCCAGGCCTCCGGTATCGCTAAACGACCTGAAGCCTCTGTTGGACAAGGAATTCGCGCCAGTCATCGCAGCCTGGTCCAAGGCGGGCGTGGTGGTGGGCGTGCTCGATCGCGGCGACCGCAAAGTGTTTGCCTACGGAACGGCGAAAACCGACTCGATCTTCGAGATCGGATCGCTGACCAAGACCTTCACCGGTCTGGCGCTGGCGCAAATGGTTCAGCAGCACCTCGTTACTCTCGACGAGCCGGTGCGCGAGCTGTTGCCTGCCGGAACCGTGACCAAACCAGCCTCGGGACCGGAGATCACTCTGCTTGATCTGGCGACTCAGCATTCGGGACTGCCGCGTCTGCCAGACAATTTCCGTCCGAAAACGCAAACCGATCCCTATGCCGACTATACGGCGGAGAAGCTATACGCTTACCTGGCGAGCCACGGAGTTGGGCATCCGGAAAAGACGGAATTCGCCTACAGCAATCTGGGATTTGGATTGTTGGGGCAGGCGCTAGCGAATAAGGCAGGCCTGCCCTATGCAACGCTCATACAACAGCAAATCACTGAGCCCTTGGGAATGATGGACACGACCATCACGCTGTCTCCGGCACAGCAGGCCCGCTTCATGCAAGGATACGGTGGTGCGCATGACAAGCAGCGTCCCTGGACCTTCGAGGCACTAGCGGGAGCTGGCGCGCTACGCTCAACTGTGGACGATCTGCTCACCTACAGCGAAGCCTATATCCATCCGGAGAAATTATCGTCGGCCAGCTCCGGTGCAGCATCGACCCTGCCGGCGGCCCTTCGTTTAGCTCTGCAACCAGAAGCCGATCAGGCGGGCGGCTTGAAGATCGCGCTGGCATGGTCGGTTCGCCCGGAAACCGACGTTTACTGGCATGACGGCGGCACGGGAGGCTACTCGTCGCTGATCATGTTCGAACCGAAGCGCGACCGCGCCATCGTCGTGCTCTACAACTGTCTGAATATGGATCCGCGAAAGCCGCAACTGGTCGACCTTGTAGCCGCCAATGTGCAGGCGTTGATGGATGGCAAACCGGTCCCGCCCCTGCCTAACTAAACCCCTGCTTAGATTTCGTTTTTCGAAGAGGACGGTCTTCCAGAGACTGTGTCGCAACCCAAGAGGAAATTTTGTGGTGGAACAAAGGGTGGAATAATCGAACAAACTAGCCGCAACGCGGCGGGATGAAGTTAGCCGGGCGGCGTAAGCCCCCGGTCAAGTGGGCGATTATTGCGAGCCGCAGAGCGGCGGCACGGTCTCTTTAAGCCCGGCGAAATCAAACGCTATCAAGAATGGCTTCAGCCAACGGTTGACCGGGGCTAAAGCCATTTTCGAATCGCACGCCTTAAGCTGTTCCACCGATTCTTGCGGACATTTCTTTTGCCGTGATCAATAGCCTGGGAAGATTTCGGATTCGGATTTGAACCAGACTTCCTGATCTAGCGGTTGACCGCCTTCAGCGGCTGCAGGGCCTCGCCGTCGAGGGCAGGAACCACGATTTCCAGGATCCTCTTTATATCGTCGAAGGCATAGTCGGCGTGCAGCTCGGAACGCCGTGCCACCACCCGGTCGCGCACCAGACCTTCGGTCAAGCCGAGCAAGGCTGCCCGCACTGCGTCCAGCTTCAGATCCGGGCGGATCTGGCCCTGGCGTTGCATCTCTCCCAGCGCTCCTTCGAGCAAGTTGGTGAACTGACAATATCCCTGGCTTAACAGGACGTCGCGGTTGTCTTTACGGACCCGCCGGGACTCCAAAGTCACCAGCTCTTTCAAGTCGGAGTCGTTCTCCAACTCGACCACCATCGCCTCCAGCATCCGCAGCAGCCGCTCGGCAGGCCCGGCGATTCCTTGGGTCGCTTGTACTCTGTCCATAATGCCGGTCCAGCCGCGATCGAAGATGGCCACCAGCAGACCTTGCTTGCTGCCAAAATGCTTCATCAGCTGCGATTCGCTGGTTCCAGCTTCCCGGGCGATAGCCACGGTGCTGCTGTTCTCGTATCCATTGCGAGCGAACAAGTGTTTCGCCGACATAAGGATACGGTCGTGAGAAGACACCGGAGGCATGGTTTTTACAACTGCGGTTTCAGGCATAATGTCAGGCATAAGCGGACCTGGTCATAGCAACCCGACGACTTTCAGGAAGTTGCGGCCAGCTGCGAAAGAAGTATCAGAAATGGCAAGGCCCCCCTCACGGGAGGCCTTCTCCGGGGACGACAGGCGTTTCCTCTAGTGCATACTCGCCGTCTTGTGCGTCTGCGAACTGGCGCCGCTGGTCCTCATCACCTGGTCAATCGTCTGGTAGAGCTGCGAGATGTCTGAAACCTCCACTACCGACGTGCCGTGTCCAGTGTCGCTGACAATGTAGATCGTCGGCGTGTGATCGAGGGGAATGCGACCGCCCAGGGCACGGTCCGCTTCCACTTTGGCCGTCAGCTCTCCTGAGGGATCGACCACGAACGGCAGCGTAACCTTGTGGTCCTCCGCCCACTTCTCCGTGACCCCGCGCAGGTTCTGCTTGGTAATACTGTTCTGGTTGGCGAAGATGTACAAACGGTATTCGTCCCCCAGCTTCAGCGACTTGGTATCGAAGTAGCGGGCGTTGACCGCAGCCTCCATGGACCAGGGATGCTGGCGCAGCGGAAAATCGTATTGCACCAGCGCGATGTTGTACTGCTTGGCCGCCTCATGGACCAGGGGCGCGGCCCGGGCGCATTGTGGACATTCCAGGTCCTCAAACACGATGATTGCGACCTTGGATCCTTTGGGCGGCCGCAGCATGGAGGTGTCAGCGCTCCAGGCCAGCGTGCTGGCCAGCAGCAGAATGGCGGCCGAGAGCAATTGCATACGCGAAAAACGGTTCATTCCGATAGCTTCCTTTTGGGCCGGTCGGTCCGGCTGGCGGTGCAGGGAGTACAACAAAATATAGTAACGGATTTCCTCCTCGCCAGTCTCGCTGACGACAACTTGTCCGCCAGTTTTCCGAGTGCCTAACCGTCCGAGAGTTGGCTGATACAGTTGATCACATGGGCGTAAAGTGGAAGCGATCGGCGGCGATGGTAATAGCTCCAGACTTAGTCCCCGATGTTGGGCGATCCGAAGGTTGACTCACTACCCTCCCACCGCTCGATTGGGGCTCGGCTCTCTGCCCGGTTTGAGCCCCGCAAAGCGCGTATGCTAGCATTTCAGGTTTGTTACAGCTTCACCATGCCCGGCCGGCATGGTGCCCCGCCCTTTTGCCTCACTGGCAACTTCGGGGTTGTACAAGCACGGTTCAGGCGTGCAACCGGGTCCTGATCTGCGTCGCCGTTGCGGTAGGTAAGGGGCATTGCCTTCCAGCCGTTCGCGCAGTCGCAGCTAGCCCGCAACGCGCGCCGGGTTTGCGCTTGTGAGGGTGGGGAGTCGGCGGCCTTTCATCGCTATTGCCACTCATATCAAGGAGTCTTAGGTGAAGAATTACGAAGGCGCAAACATTCGCAACGTCGCCCTGGTTGGGCATTCACACTCCGGTAAAACTTCCCTCGCCTCGTCCCTGCTGTTCACCGCGGGCGCCACCCAGCGTCTGGGCCGTGTCGATGAAGGCAACACCACCACCGATTACGACGAAGAAGAAATCTCGCGGGCGATGTCGATAGCCGCCGCCACCGCCGTGGTCGAGTGGGGCAAAACCAAGATCAACTTCATCGACACTCCCGGCTTCAGCATGTTCATCCACGAAGCCGAAATGGCGCTGCCCGCTGTCGAAGCCGCGCTCGTGGTGGTCGACGCGGTCGCCGGAGTTGAGGTCATCACCGAGCGCATCTGGCAGTACTGCGACAAGTTTGCCCTGCCGCGCGCCATCGTCTGTACCCGCATGGATCGCGAGCGCGCCGACTTCAACCGCGTGATGGAATCGCTTACCACGACCTTCGGACGCACTGTCGTTCCAGTGCAGCTGCCCGTCGGCTCGGAGAAGAGCTTCACCGGCGTCATCGACCTGGTGAAGATGCAGGCTTACACCTATGAAATGGGTGGAAACGGCAAAGCGAAAGTCGGTCCTGTCCCCGACAACATGGCTGAGCAGGCCAAGGCTGCGCACGAACGCCTGGTTGAATTGGTGGCCGAAGGCGACGATTCGCTGATGGAAGAGTTCTTCGACAAGGGCACCATCGCCGAGGAGCACATTGTCGCCGGGCTGCATAATGCCATTCGCGAAGACAAAATCTTTCCCGTGCTCTTCGCCTCTGGTCTGGGCAACATCGGCACCGACGAGGTGCTCGACTTCGTCGTGGATTACCTGCCCACCGCTGCCGAACGCGAAGCCGTGAAAGCTGCTCCCACGGCGAACAACGGCGAGCCAGCTACGCGCAAAGTCGCCGACTCCGAGCCGCTCTCGCTGTTCGTCTTCAAAACCATCAGCGATCCCTTCTCCGGCCGCATCTCCTTCTTCAAGGTTTACTCCGGCGTGCTGAAGAACGATGCCGTGGTGCAGAATTTCAACCGCAGCACCTCGGAAAAGTTTGCCCACATTTCGCTCATGCAGGGCAAGACTGCGGTTCCGGTCAACGAACTCCACGCCGGCGACATCGGCGCAGTGGCCAAGTTAAAAGACACCTTGACCGGCGACACATTGGGCGACAAAGGCTCACCTATTCAGTATCCGCAGGTGACATTCGCCGAACCTGCCATCACCTTCGCCATCGAGCCCAAGACCCGCGCCGACGAAGACAAGCTCAGCAACGGCATTCACAAGCTGATGGAAGAAGATGCCATGCTGCGCTTCTTCCGCGATCCGCAAACCAAAGAATTTCTGATCGCCGGCACCGGCCAGCAGCACATCGAGGTCATCGTCTCCAAGCTGAAGAACCGGTACCACACTGAGGTAGTCCTCAAGGCACCCAAGGTTCCTTATCGCGAAACCATTCGCGGCCGTGCCGATGTGCAAGGCCGTCACAAGAAGCAGAGCGGCGGTCACGGCCAGTTCGGCGATTGCAAGATCAAGATGGAGCCTTTGCCCCGCGGTGGCAACTTCGAGTTCGCCAACGAAATCTTCGGCGGCGCCATTCCCAAGAATTACATTCCCGCGGTCGAAAAGGGCATCGTGGAAGCGGCCCAGCGCGGCTTCCTCGCCGGCTTCCCGGTCGTCGACTTCAAGGTCATTCTCTACGATGGCTCCTATCACGATGTCGATTCCAACGAATTGTCGTTCAAGACCGCTGGCCGCATCGCCTTTCGCAAAGCCATGGAGCAGGCTAAGCCCACGCTGCTCGAACCCGTTATGACAGTTGAGATCACCATCCCTGACGAGTTCGCCGGCAGCATCATGGGCGATCTCAACAGTCGCCGCGGACGCATTCAAGGTATGGACAATAAGGGCGGCAAGACCATCGTGAAGGCTGAAGTGCCTATGGCTGAGATGCTGACCTACGGCACCGATCTCACCTCGATGACCCAGGGCCGCGGTAGCTTCTCCATGGAAATGCACCACTACGACTTTGTGCCCGCACTGCAGCAGGAAAAAATCATCGCGGCTGCCAAGGCCGAGCGCGGCGAAGAAGTCGAAGTAGAGGAGTAAGACAGCAGTTAGCAGTTAGCAGTTGGCAGTTGGCAGTTGGCAATTAGTTCATGAATGGGTGCCCCACTCAAGCTTCTTTTGCTTGGGTGGGGCTTTTCATTTCAGATTTGCGGAACTTGTTTGTCAGAAATAGGCAAACAGAATTAGAGTTGCGGCATCGTGTGTTAGACTGCGCAACATCCGGGCGCGACGGTTCTCCATCGCGCGTTTGACTGACCATCAAGACAGCACATTTCAGAAGTGAGGCCCGTGATGCGACTAGCGATCCTGACTGCTTTGGCAGCCGTGATGGTGATGACACTTTCGGCTTGCGGCGGAGGCGGCAACAATAACAACAATACCCCTGCCGTCACCGTCTCTCCGGCTACAGCAAATGTGGTGGAAGGATCGACCCAGCAATTCACGGCTACCGTCATCAACAGTAGCAGCACCACCGTCACCTGGCAGGTGAACGGCGTCGCAGGCGGCAATTCATCGGTAGGCACCATCGACGCCACAGGGCTTTATACCGCTCCAGCAATCGTTCCCAGTCCGGCCAGCGTAACCGTCACCGCCGTGTTGCAAGCCAACCCCAACCTCAGCAGCAATGCCATCGCCACCATCACGGCAGTGCAATTCAGCAACTCGTCGCTGAAGGGCAACTACATTTTCAGTCTCAGCGGCATCGACACCAATCTCGCCACCTTTTATGCCGTTGGGGCCATCACCGCCGACGGCAACGGCAACATCACCGGCGGCGAGGAAGACTTGAACGACGTTGCCGTGGGTTATGTCCAGGCGACTTCCATTACCGGCACCTACACTGTGGGATCTGACGGACGGGGTACGCTCACCTTGAGCGTTCCGGCCATCAGTTCGACCGGTTTCACCTATGCCTTCGCCATACGCGCGCTGAACAACGCCGCCTTGACCGAAATCGACAACAACGTGGTCAATGCCACCGGCAACCTGGAGCAGCAGACCGCGACCGGAGTCAGCGCTCCTTCAGGCAACTACGCCTTCGGCATCGCGGGAAGCGCGCTCTGTGGAACGTCGGTCTTGAACCCCATCAACTCCATCGGACTTTTCAGTCTGAGCAGCGGCAGCGTAGGCGGCCTGCAGGACACCAATTGCAATGGAACGACGACCCAGAGCCAATCGCTGAGCGGCTCCTATGGCGCTATCGACGGCCTGGGACGCGGCATCGGCTCCTTTTCCACCAGCGTCGGCAGCGCCGATTTCGTGTACTACGTGATATCGGCGAACCGCTATCGTTTCGTCTGTCCCGACACGGCCACGTTCTTTCTGGGCAGCGCTGACCTGCAAAGCCAGGCGTCCTTCGCCAATTCCGACTTCAACGGTGGCTACGTGGTTAACACCTCGGCCAACACCGAGCACGGATCGGTGCTCGGGGTCTCGTACACGCTCATTCAATTCAATGCTTCCGCAAGCAGCGTTTCCTCGGGTCACTACGATGTCAACGACACTGGCACAGTAGGGCAGGCATCGTTGGGTGGCCAATACAGCCTGGCATCCAACGGCCGGGTCAATGGATCGTTCACCGTCAACGGCGTGGCGCTGCCCTTCAGCATGTATCTGTTTTCGCCCACTCAGGCGTACTACCTCGACCAGCGCACCACCGCGATCGGCGGCGGCAACGTGTATGCGCAAAGTGCGTCGGTGACCAGCAACGCGGATTGGGCCGGCAGCTATGCCACCAAGCAGTTCGGATACTTCCTTCCCAGCAGTGGATTGATTCTGCCCGCAAACAGCAGCAGCGTAAGCGGACAAATCTCCGCCGACGGCAATGGCAATCTGGCCGGGACGTTGGACTTCAACGATCCCAACGGCGTCTTTCCGGGTGACACCCTCCAAGGCACCTATAGTGTCGGCACAGCCGCTCCGGGCCGTACCACGGCCACCATTACCACTTCCGAGGGCACGCGGACTTATGTCGCCTATATCGTCGACCAGACCCGCGTGCTGTTGCTGGAAGTCGATACTAACCTGGTTTCCGGCGGAGATGCGATACGGCAGTTCTGAGGCCGGAGTCACCACCGAGATACTGAGGGACGGAGAATTTTCGCAATTGTCATCCCGACCGAGGACTTTAGTCTGAGCGGGGGGACCTGCGGTTCCTGTGCGGGCCGCCATCCATGTCGCCGGTTTTTGACGACTTGAAATCAGCCGCGCAGCAGCGTCATTTGCGTCAGCCGCGGGCGTGAGAGGCTGTTACGAAACTGTGCCGTCGCTACGCGACTCGGAGATTTTTTTCCACTTCACCCAGCACTCCGCCTTCGGCTCCGTGCTGGGCTAGATTATGCCGTGCCTTCGGCACTCGATTTCGCGCGGTTTGTTCCACCGATGCAAGCGCGGACCGAGTTTCGTAACAGCCTCCTGAGCCCGCGGTCAGGCAGGAATCCAGACAGCCGCGGAGCGGCGGCACCTCCTCAGACGCAAACTCCTTCAGGAACTCCTGAATAGAAAAACTCCCGCGTGTCTTCCGTGGTTCTCCAACGCCTATTTCCTAATGCCCTAACCCCTGACCCCTGGCCCCTGGTTTATAGTGGTCTGTGGCCCGGTGAAATCCTTCCGTCCCCATCTCCATCGAGTTCTAATCGCTGCCGCGCTGCTGGCGCTCATGCTGGCTGTGGGCTGCAAGCGTCACCAGTTGACCCATCACGAGTACATGTACGTCTCCGCTTCCGAGACCAGCCTGCGTGATCGCGTAGCCACCATGTACAACAAGCTGGGAACGGTACATAACGGCGATCGGGTCGAGGTTCTGGAGAAACAGCGGCGCTTTCTGCGGGTGCGAACCGACAGCGGCCAGGAAGGCTGGATTGAAGAGCGCAGCCTGGTGCCCCAGGATGTTTACGATGGATTTCAAAAGCTCGCGCAAGACGATGCGAATACGCCGGTGCAGGCCCACGGCACCACTCGCGCCGAGCTCAACATGCACGTCACTCCCTCGCGCGAAGCCGAGCATCTTTACCAGCTGAAAGACGGCGAGAAAGTCGAGATCCTAAAGCGCGCCACGGCTGAAAAGAATCCGCCCAAGGCTCCGCCCGCGCCCAAGCCTCAAGCTTCAACTAGCACCAAAGCTGCGGGCAGTTCAGCAAAATCTGCTTCTTCCGCGCCCGCAGCTATGACGCCGCCTTCAACGGCCCCGCCGGCGCCTCCGGCTGTGACGAAAACCACCAAGGCCAGCGCTGCTGCGGGCAAAGAGCCGCCGCCGCCCAAGCCCATCATGGAAGACTGGTATCTGGTGCGAACTTCTTCCGGACACGTTGGCTGGGTGCTGCTGCGCATGGTGGATCTGGACATTCCAGTCGATGTCGCCCAGTACGCCGAAGGTCAGCGCATCATAGGATACTTCGTGCTCAACACCGTTGAGGAAGACGGCAAGCAGCAACCGCAATACCTGGTTTTGTTGAACGAACCCAAGGACGGCCTGGCCTGGGATTACAACCAGATTCGTATCTTTACCCGTAATCGTGCCAAGCATCGCTACGAGACTGCCTATCGCGAGCGCAATCTCGAAGGCTACCTGCCGGTAAAAGTCGGACATCAGGATTTCGGCAAGGAAGGCGACTTGCCGACGTTCACCATTCGCAAGAAGAACGACGATGGCCAGATCGTGGAAGTCACCTACAAGCTGAACGGCCCCATCGTTAAGCGTGTGCTCTCGCCCGAAGAGGAAGCAGCGGAAAAGGCGAAGCACGACGCTGCTCTGGCGGCCCGGATGAAAGAGATTGGCGCACGGCGCGCCCAGCATCCGCAATCGGCGCCAAAACACGCCCATCACAAGCAACAATGATTGGCTAGAGAAGGTTCTGGTTTCTCCGTGCTTGCCGTGGTGGATTGTTCTGAGCGACGACGGCGGACCGCTTTCTCAGTACGAGTATCCATCCGGTTGTGATACGGCTCCCACTTCGATTTGGGTGTCAACGTAGTCACATCCCGCGGCGATGGCCTGCCGGTCGAGAGCCAGCATCTTGGGATTCTTGACCATCGCCTCGATCACGGCCATCGCGGTCTCGGCCGGCAGACACTCAGTTTCCTCCAGCAGCGCACCCAGCATGACCACGTTTGCGACCTTAGCCGAGCCCAGACGATCGGCGATCTGCGCCACCGGCACGCATACTGTCCGTGCCTGATTGGCGCTGAAGCCATCGGGCAGTTGGGTACCGTTGTAGAGAATCAATCCTCCCGAAGCCACGCTGGCGGCGAATTTGTGCAGCGACAGTTCGTTCATCGCAATGAGTACGTCCGGCTGCGAAATCAGCGGCGTGCCGATGCGATCATGCGAAAGCGTTACATGGCAGTGCGCGCTGCCACTGCGCATCTCAGGTCCGTAAGAGGGCAGCCAGCTCACTTCCAGATGCTCCCGCAAACCCATCTCGGCCAGCAATTGCCCCATCAGCAGAATGCCCTGTCCGCCAAAGCCGGCAATCTTCACTGTCAGATCGCGAGTGTGATGATGACGCCGGACTACCGGCTCGTTGGTACTGTCTTCTTCAACCCCGAGCGCCTGGGCCACGGTCAGGTGAGGAAAAATCGCATCGGGCGGCAGCTCAGGTTTGCGATCGCGGAAGACACCTAACGGAAACGCTTCCGTCAGGGTTTCGGCAACCCACTTGCGCGCCACCACCGGATCCATCTTCAAGATGGTGGGACAAGGGGAAAGGATTTCGACCAGCGAAAATCCGCCATGGTTATTCTGTATATCCAGCGCCTTCTTCACCGCCTTCTTGGCCTTCATGATGTTCTTCATGTCGCTTAAAGCGACTCGCTCAAGATAGGTAGGCGTCTCCAGGGCGGCCAGCAGTTCGCAGACGTGGAGTGGGAGTCCCTCATTGTGGGAGCGGCGTCCCCAGGGCGAGGTTGTACTTTTCTGGCCGACCAGTGTGGTCGGCGCCATCTGCCCGCCCGTCATGCCGTAGATGGAGTTGTTGATGAAGAACACGCAAATGTTTTCGCCACGATTGGCGGCGTGAATGATTTCTGCCGTGCCGATCGCCGCCAGATCGCCGTCCCCCTGATACGCCATGACGATCGAATCGGGATTTGAGCGCTTAAGGGCGGTTGCCGCCGCCGGAGCGCGTCCGTGGGCCACCTGCACGTTGCCGACGTCGAAATAGTAGTAAGCGAACACGGAGCAGCCCACCGGACTGACCAGAATGGCGCGGTCCTTGAGGCCGAGTTCGGTGAGGGCTTCGGCAATCAGTTTGTGGGCGATGCCGTGTCCGCAACCGGGGCAATAATGCGTCTGCTGTTGCATCTCGGCTTTACGATCGTAGTTGTCATAGAACGCCGGCGATTTTTCGTGAATTACCTGATAGCCTTCCACAATCTCTCTCCTAAACTGTGTCATCCTGAGTAAGTCCCCAACCGGGGTCCCCGACAAGCGCCGCTGTTGCGCTTGATGGGGTGGCTATACGTGGGCTGCCATGCGCGCAAAAACCTGCGCGGTGATCTCTTCCGCGCTGGGAACGTTGCCACCAACGCGTCCGTAATACTCAACCGGAACGCTGCCATTGAGCGCCAACCGTACATCCTCGACCATCATGCCGGTGCTCAGCTCAACTGCCAGAACGGACTTCACGTTTTTCGCCGTCTCGCGCAGCTCGCGCGAGGGGAACGGCCACAAAGTGATGGGACGGAAGAGCCCCGCCTTCACCCCTTGCGCCCGCAGGTGATCGATAGCCGAGCGCAACACTCGCGCCACGATGCCAAAGCCAACCAGCAGCACCTCCGCGTCTTCGGTCAGATAATTTTCGTGACGGCTCTCCAGCTCCTGCGCGAGCTGGTACTTCGCTTCCAGCTTGCGCACGTGGGCTTCCAGCGCGTCGGGCTCCAGCACGATGGAGCTGATCATGTTATGTCGGGTCTCTGCCGTTCCCTTGACCGCCCAGTCCTTTGCCGGCAGTTCAATGTTGCGCAGCTTGATCTCGAGCGGCTCCATCATCTGTCCCACATAGCCGTCGGTCATAATGACGACTGGGTTGCGATAGCGGTCTGCCAGCTCGAAAGCCAGCACGGTGAGGTCGAACATCTCCTGCACCGACGATGGGGCCAGCACCAGATTGCGATAGCAACCGTGGCCACCGCCCTTCACGATGCAAAAGTAGTCGCTCTGCTCGGGGGCAATGTTTCCCAGTCCAGGCCCGCCGCGCACCACGTCGACAATGACGCCTGGCAACTCTGCGCCCGCCATGTAGGAGATGCCTTCCTGCATCAGGCTCAGGCCGGGGCCGGAAGACGCGCTCATCACGCGCATGCCCGCGGACGAAGCGCCATAGACCATGTTGATGGCCGACACTTCGCTCTCCGCCTGTAAAAAAGTGCCGCCCACTTCCGGTATGAGGAGGGCGGCATATTCAGCGATCTCGCTGGCCGGGGTGATGGGATATCCGTAAAAGGCCCGGCAACCCGCGACCACAGCGCCTTTCACGATGGCAACATTTCCTTTACACAACTGCCGCATGAGCCACCTCCTGCTTCGGCGGGACGGCCGTGGCCGTTTTGGCGGGCGGGATCAGCCGTTCCACTACGATGGCGCCGGGCTCGGGACAGCAGTAGAAGCAAGCGCCGCAGCCGGTGCAGCCCTCGCCGGTGTATTGCGCCGGATGCACGCCGTATTTGCTGAGTTCGGGCGCCAGTTCTAAACATTCCGGAGGACACGACTCGACGCACAAGCCGCATCCCTTGCATTCTTCAGGATCGATGATGACGTTACCGCGCGGTTGCGATGACATTGTTACCCTCGCACTTCCACTTCATAAGCGTTGCGTTGGAACCAGCGTTGCTGTTCGCAGTATTCCTGCAATTCGTCGCGAAACTTGGGATGAGCAACTTGGATCAGCGATTCGGCCCGTTGCCGGATGGTGCGACCGTGGAGGTAGGCGACACCGTATTCTGTGACGACATAATGCACATCCCCGCGCCCGGTCAGCACCCCGGCTCCATGGGCCAATCGCGGCACAATGCGCGAGACTGTTTCGCCTTTAGCGGTTGATGGCAGGGCGATGATCGGCTTGCCATACTTGGCCCGCGCCGATCCCCGGATGAAGTCGAGCTGTCCGCCGAAGCCGCTGTAGAACCCTGGTCCGATGGACTCGGCGCAGATCTGTCCGGTCAAGTCGATCTCGATGGCAGAATTGATCGCTACCATGCGATCGTTCATGGCGATGCGGAACGGATCGTTGGTGTAGGCAGAGGGATGAAATTCGAAGATGGGATTCTCATCAATGAAGTCGAATAGCTGCTTGGTTCCTAGCACAAAACCGAGGATGATCTTGCGCGGCTTCAAGTTCTTGCGGCGGCCATTGATTACCCCAGCCTCGATCAGAGGTATCACATTGTCGGATATCAGCTCGGTATGGATGCCCAGGTCCTTGCGGTCCATCAGGTTGGGCAGTATGGCGTCGGGAATTGTGCCTATCCCACACTGTAAGACTGAGCCGTCTTCGATCAATGACGCCACCCGCACCCCAATCTGCTGGTAAGTCTCGTTGGTCGGCTGCATTTTTAATTCGCACAAGGGACGCGAAAGCTCCACGATGGCATCGAGTTCATTCACATGAATGAAGCTGTCGCCATAGGTGCGCGGCATTTGGGCATTCACCTGCGCCACTACGCGGCGAGCATACTTGGCGGCCGTCAGCGTGCAATCCACGCCCACCCCAAAGCTGCAATACCCGTGCGGATCGGGTGGCGACACCTGGATGAAGGCCACATCAATCGGCATCTCGCCACTTTCAAATAGCGCCTCGACCTCACTGAGAAAGATGGGGGTGTAGTCGGCGCGGCCATCGTTGACTGCCTCGCGCACGTTACCCCCGACGAACAGCGCGTTGTGGCGAAAATGTTCCGCCATCTCGGGCGCGCAGTAGGGCGAAGTTCCCGAGGTCAGCAGGTGCATGACCTCAACATCTTTGACATAGGGAGCCCGTCCCATCAGGGCTTCCACCAGCGCCTCGGGTTCGGCGCAGCCGGGATGGATGTACACCCGCATTCCCGACTCCACGCAAGCCACTGCCTCGCGCGCCGTCACCAACTTGTCACGGTAATGGTCGATCCAGGACATAGACAAAGAGCCTCGATTAAACAGGTACGGTTTCGGTTTTCACGGAGTAGCCGGCCGTGGCGCGTTCGTGTCCCAGCGCAGCGTAATAGATGGCCAGATGGAAAAACTTGTCCAGCATTTCCAGCAATTCAAGCTCGCCAAAGATTTCCGCCGGATGCTCCAATTCCGCATGCTTCTGCATGTACTCCCACAGGTTTTCGCGCACCAGGCAGATCATCCAGACCACCTGACTGACGGGAACGCCCTGGGCCGCGCGCTGCGCACCAACCTCGAGATAGCGCTGCTCAATGTCTGCTTCGGTCTTGCCTAACAGCCATTCGCCCAAATGGCGGTAGACGTCATAAACTTTTTCCGTCAGTTGACTATCAGGAACATTGGCGTAACCCGAACACTTATTGCATTCGCGGTAACGGTTCTGCAGACTGCGGGCCAGTCCGTCGGAATGGGTTTCGATCAGCTTAACCAGGCGGTACGCGAGCAACATGGCTCACCTCGTTCACCTCGGCCGTGGCTGCAAAAGGCAGGGTGCAACCCAGCGGCTTTGGCCCTCACTCTCTTACATGTAAGTGTCGCCTGAGGCGGCCAAACCAGCCGTGATTGCTATCACCTGGGAAAGTGACGAAGGTCACTAGGGGCCGCTGTTCGCCATTCGCTTTTCGCTTTTCGCTTTTCGCTTTTGGCTCTTCGCTCTTAGCTGTCAGCCGTCAGCCGTCAGCTAATAACATGCCCGTCATCAAAACGCGGCTGTCATCCTGAGCGGAGATTCGCCGATTTTGCGAATCGGAGTCGAAAGACCCCTACCCTCGTTCAATCTGTGGCCCTCAGCAGAACAAGGCTCGACCTTGCGAATCTGCGCCTTAGCGAAAAGCGAGAAGCGAAAAAAGGGGCCTTCATGACATTTGTCATTCCTACTCCCTGACAATCGGCACTACTGGCCTGCTTCTTCATGAGCGATGATCGTTCCCGTACCTGGATAAACCAGGCGCATGGGAGTGAACGATGTCAACCGCCTTTCTACCGTCCAACCCAGTCCAAGCGCGGGACTTGCCGGGAGCCGAAGTGCTGGGCAGCGTGCCAGTCATGCAGCCGGCCTGCGTGGCCCGGACCCGCAAACTCAAAAAGAGTTATGGCGACATCGTCGCCCTGCGTGACCTGAACCTGGAAATCCGTCGCGGCGAATTGCTAGCCCTGCTGGGACCGAACGGGGCAGGCAAGACCACCCTGGTGCAAGTGCTGCTTGGATTGGCCCGCCCTGACTCAGGCAGTGTGTCAGTCTTCGGCGTGAATCCTTATGGCGGTCGGGTGCAGACCCGGCTGGGCGCCATGCTACAAGTGGGACGCGTGCCCGAGACCCTGAAGGTGCGCGAGCATATCGATCTGTTCTCGTCGTACTACCCGAGCCCTCTGCCGCTGGAAGAAACATTTCAAATCGCCGGACTCACGGAAATCAAGAATCGCCCTTACGGTGAGCTGTCGGGCGGACAGAAGCAGCGCGTGTTGTTTGGCATCGCGATTTGCGGCAATCCTGATCTGCTGTTCCTCGATGAGCCGACAGTTGGTCTCGACGTGGAGGCGCGCCGCCTGATGTGGTCCCAGATTCGCATCCTGATCGAGCGCGGCAAGACTGTGCTGCTCACCACCCACTACCTGAACGAAGCTGACGCGTTGGCCGACCGGGTTCTGGTGCTGGACAAGGGCGCGGTGGTGGCAGAAGGTACGCCCGCCGAGATCAAGGCGCGCGCCATGGGCAAGCAGGTCCGCTGCACCAGCCGGCTGACGATCGACGAGGTGCGGCAGATCCCTGGAGTGCTCAGCGTGAAGGCTGACCGCAATGCCTTCGAGTTGCAAGTGAATGCCGCGGAGCCGGTGGTCCGCGAGCTCTTGCAGCGCGACACTTGGCTCGCCGATCTGGAAGTCACCAACGCCGGGCTGGAAGAGGCGTTCCTGGCGCTGACCCAAAACCACAATGCCGAAGCGAAGGAGAAGAACTAACATGGCTACCACTACTTTTCCGGCGGTTGTTGCTGTGCCGCGTCGCTCGCTGTCGCGCACGCTTGCGCTTTATGCCAAGGAAGCCAAGTACGAGCTGATCAACAAAATCCGCATTCCGGTTTATGCGATCTCAACCGTCGTGTTTCCCCTGATGTTCTACGTGCTGTTCGGCATCGTGCTGGGCAATGCTCATGATCGCAAGGACAACGCCACCTACATGTTGGCGACCATGGGCTGCTTCGGCGTAATTGCGGTCGCGCTGTTCGGCTTCGGCGTCAGCCTGGCGATGGAGCGCGGACAAGGATGGCTGCAGGTCAAACGCGCCTCGCCCATGCCGGTGAGTGCCTATTTCGCGGCCAAACTTTTCGCTGCGGTGGTATTCAGCACGGTGATCATGCTGCTGCTGCTCGCTGTGGGAATCGCCTTCGGCGGTGTACGTCTGCCGTTTGCGACCGCAGCCAAGCTGGTGGGCATCCTGGTGGCGGGAGCTATCCCGTTCAGCGCCATGGGCCTGGCCCTCGGATACTTCGCCAAGCCGAACTCGGCGCCGGCGGTAGTCAACCTTATTTATTTACCCATGTCGTTTTGCTCGGGACTATGGATTCCGCTGTTCATGCTGCCCCATGGATTGCAGGTGCTGGCAAAAGTGTTGCCGCCTTACCATCTGGCCCAACTGGCGCTGAACTCGGTGGGGATGGCCATGCACCCCACTCCGGCCTGGGGACATGTCGAAGCTCTGCTGGCTTTTACGCTGCTCTGCCTGGGTTTCGCCGCATGGGGCTACCGGCGCGATGAAGGAAAGATGTACGGGTAGGAAAGCACTGGCTCGGAGTTAGTTTCAAGCTTCCTCGCGGCTTTTAGCTCTTAGCTCTTAGCTGTTAGCAACCAGGCTGGGGCAGCTTGTTATGCGAAGTGAGCCGGTAGTTTGAAAGAACGGGCCTGCTAAGAGCTAATAGCTAAGGGCTAAGAGCTAATTGCCCACAGCGAAACACGTACCAAGGAGCTCCCCATGAAAAGCAAGACGTCACAATGGATTCTATGGGCGGTTACGATGGTCGTCTTTCTCTGGCTAACCCTCAGCGGTCATTTTGACTGGCTGATCGTTGCCATGATCGTAGCTTCGGCGGTGTGGTATTCGGTTGTGCCGCGCGCCACTTCCAGATAACAATAGCTGAGGCGAGTATGACCATCTTGCAGAAAATCTGGTACTGGGTGTACCCCAACCAGGACGAGCATAAGTGGATGCCGATCATATGGCTTCCCTTCATGATCTGGTTCTTTTTGGACCCGATCTGGAACCATCCAACCCCGCTGCATTGGATTGGCAACACCGTCTTCGGCCTGGTTTTCATCTGGTTGTACCTTTACTCTTTCTCGCGGCCCGAACCCAAACGTCTGTACGCGATCGTCACCATGTTCGTCATGGTGGGATTGGTGATCAACTACCACAACGGTGCGGTCACTACGCTACTCATCTACGCCATCGCCGCCGGCGCATTCACGGTCAATCGGGCGCGAGTGATTGTTCTGCTGGGAATCGCTCTCGGGCTTCTCGGCGCCTGCGTCTATTACCAGCACTTACCTGTAGGTCTGTGGGGCTGGATGCTCCTGGTCATTAGCGTGGTGGGCGTCGCTAACCACATGGGTGCGATTGCGCACTGCAGGGGCGAGAAGCTACGTAAGGCCGACGTGGAGATCGAGCATCTTGCCAAGGTGGCTGAGCGCGAGCGCATCGCCCGCGATCTGCACGATCTGCTGGGACACACCCTTTCGCTGATCACACTCAAAGCCGAGCTGGCGCGCAAGCTGGTAGACCGTGATCCGCAACGCGCCAAGCAGGAGATGCTGGACGTCGAACACACTTCGCGGGCCGCGCTGGCCGACGTGCGCGAAGCCATCAGCGGATACCGGGGCGAAGGACTGGCCACCGAACTGATTCGCGCCCGCAAAACTCTGGAGACCGCAGGCATCGTGGTGAACGCCGAGGTCGCCGAGCTTCCACTTACGCCGGCGCAGGAAACTGTGCTTGCCCTGGCCCTGCGCGAGGCCGTGACCAATGTTGTGCGGCATGCGCAGGCGCGGCAGTGCAGTGTCCGCCTGCGTCGCGACGAGCAGCTATGCACCTTGGAAATCGCCGACAATGGGCGTGGCGCCGACGCTCCTGAGGGGAACGGACTGCGCGGTATGCGCGAACGCCTGGAAGCCATTGGTGGATCGCTGCAACGCCAGACCCAAGCTGGAACCCGCCTGATTATTCATTTGCCGCTCGCGCAGGTCGCCCCCGCTCTGCGAAACTGAGAGGATGCCGGGCGCCAAGCGCGACAAAATCCGCGTCGTCATTGCCGAAGACCAGGGCATGGTCTTGGGTGCGCTGGCCGCGCTGCTCGAAATGGAAGACGACATCGAGGTCATCGCCCGCGCCCGCAACGGCGAGGAAGCGCTGCGCACGGTGCAGGAGCTTCGCCCGGATGTCTTCATCACCGACATCGAAATGCCCAAACTAACCGGGCTGGAAGTCGCCGCTGAGTTGAAACGGCGTAGCGTGCCCGTACGCATGATTATCCTGACGACGTTCGCGCGCGCCGGTTATTTGCGTCGTGCGTTGGATGCAGGAGCTTCCGGATACCTGCTGAAAGACATGCCTGCCGAACAACTGGCCGAGGCCGTGCGTCGCGTGCATCGCGGACTGCGGGTGATCGATCCCCAACTGGCGGCTGAGGCTTGGAGCGACGAGCCCGATCCCCTCACCGAACGCGAACGCCAGGTGTTGCGTCTGGCCGGAGAAGGTATGGCGAGCTCTGACATCGCCACAGAATTGAACTTGTCGGAGGGAACCGTACGCAACTATTTGTCGGAGGCCATCAGCAAACTTGGCGCCGCTAACCGCGTCGAAGCGGCGCGGATCGCGAGGTCGAAGGGGTGGTTGTAGGAAGTTGTCGGTTGTCAGTTGTCGCCACTCAGTACTTAGCAGTCAGTATTCAGCCATCAGCATTCAGCCCGATCAAAATCCTGGAATCCCGTTTTTTGACACTCCAGCCGAGCAGCTTCGATCTTCTGACCGCAGACTAGGATCGCCCAACTAATAGTGGTGCAGCCCCGAAACTGCGATTCCACGCAATTTCAGCCTTGACCGCCTGGTGATTTGTTCATAAGATACCGCCCACTCGCTCCCAGGGACACTAGCATGTCTCTCGGCCCTCTGGTCTTCCGACAGAAATTTCAAACCAGGAGAACAAGAATGCGTCACACAAGATCAATCCTCGTGCGCATATTCAAGTTCAATCAAGAAAATCAAGATGTGTCACAGCTCAGGCAAAGAGGGGACATAGTCTTCGGCTCCCATAGCCTAAATTGGAAATCCTAGTTGCGAGACCGTCGTCGAACAGAGGAGGTTCATGTGCGACATCCACAGATTCTAGGACACTACTCGCGATTCATGGCCGAACAAAATCAATCTTGGAACGTAATCTGATCGTCCCTTAAAGTGGACAGCAGCGGATGTGTTTGCGAGGGCCCATCTGGTGTTCCTCATTGATCTTCCAGATAGGAAGCCACCTTTTCGGTCGCCACCTGCTTCTAAGTGCGGAGCAGCGAGGGTAAATTACTTTCCTTAGATTGGAGACAAAGCTTGAAGGGGTGGCCGATTTTTGCGTTGTGTCTGAGTTTCGCACTTCCTGCTTTCACTCAGCAGAAGGAGGAAGATCGTCTGCAATCGTCGTATGACGTGATGAAGGCCGTCGCCGGCATGCCTGACGGCATTCCGCGCGACCTGCTGAATAAGTCGGAGTGCGTGGTCGTGTTTCCGTCGGTCAAGAAGGCGGCCTTCGTAGTGGGCGCCAGTTATGGGCGCGGCGTCATGACTTGCCGTTCGGGCGCGAACTTCCGCGGTCCCTGGAGCGCGCCCGCATTCTTCGCCTTGGAAGGTGGCAGCTTTGGCTTGCAGATTGGTGGCGAGGCTACCGACTTCGTATTGCTGATCATGAACGAAGACGGGGCACGCTCGGTGATTTCGAGCAAAGTAAAACTCGGCGGTGATGCTTCGGTCGCAGCCGGTCCGGTGGGACGGACGACTTCCGCCGAAACCGATATTGTGATGAAAGCTGAAATTCTTTCCTGGTCGCGCAATCGCGGAGTTTTTGCCGGCGTCTCGCTGGACGGCTCAACCTTGCGTTCCGATGATGACGCTAACAACAATCTTTATGGCAAGAATCTCAACGCCAAGCAGATTATTTTTCAGGGCGATGTCAAAACGCCTCCCGCAGGCCGGCAACTGGTTTCTTTGCTCGACCGGATGTCGCCGAAACGCATGTAGGAT
Organism: Candidatus Korobacteraceae bacterium; assembly: GCA_049695855.1. Classification (GTDB taxonomy): domain Bacteria; phylum Acidobacteriota; class Terriglobia; order Terriglobales; family Acidobacteriaceae; genus Bog-257. The sequence continues at coordinate 75,123 of JBAVSY010000024.1, forward strand.
CGATCCGCGCAACCTGGCGGTTCGTCGACGACCAAGCTGATGCGGCCCTGCTTCAATTCGTGGGCCGCGTTTCTTTGTCTGCACGCGATCCCGCTAGTCGATTACAATCGTGCTTCGCAGGAGCTATGAGCTCAGAGCTAATTTCTAAAGCCAGTTGCTAAGTGCCAACTGCCAAGTGCTGATTCTCTATGTCTGACAATCTCGAAACCCGCCGCTTCGTTGTATCCGGACGCGTGCAAGGCGTCGGCTTCCGCTGGTTTGTGGAGCGCGAGGCGGCGCAGCTTGGCATCGCCGGCTGGGTACGTAACTGCGAAAATGGCGACGTTGAAGTCATGGCGACGGGCGGCCGCGAGCAGCTCAGCGCGCTACGCCGGAAATTGGAGCAGGGCCCGCGGGCATCGCGGGTCGATCATGTGGGAGAATCCCGGGCGCCGCTGTTGGTGGCGTCCTCATTTCGCATTGAAGGAGTCTGGTAACTCATGCAGCCGCACCCGGCGCACAATTGTGAAGATCTGAAAAAGCTCATCCGCGAAGTTCCCGATTTCCCCAAACCCGGCATTCTCTTTTACGACATCACCACGTTGCTGAAAGACCGGCTGGGCTTCGCTCGCCTGATCGACGCGCTCACCGAGCACTACCTCAACAAAGACATTGACCTGGTGCTGGGTATCGAGGCGCGAGGCTTCATCTTTGGCCCTGCGCTGGCTTACCGCCTGAACGCCGGATTCATTCCCGTGCGTAAGCCGAAAAAGCTGCCCGCCGAAGTGTTGCAGTGGAAGTATGAGCTGGAATACGGGCACGACACACTGGAAATCCACAAAGACGCCATCAAGCCTGGCCAGCGTGTCATCATCTGCGACGATCTGCTGGCCACCGGTGGTACCGCGAAAGCCACCGCCGACATGGCCAAGCAGCTGGGCGGCAACATCTGCGGCTTGGGATTCGTGGTGGAGCTCGACGGACTGAAAGGCCGCGACAAGCTGAAGGGCTACGACGTGTTCTCGCTGCTGCACTACGAGATGTAAGAGCAGCGGAACTCCACACGATTTAGTAATTGGGATCAGACTGCCTCTCACTTGTCATCCTGAGCGGAGCGTCCGCCTGCCTTTCCGACTCGCAGGCTTTTGCGAGTCGGGCGGACGCGTGGTCGAAGGATCTGTAGTTGCAGGGCGTGGCCGGGACGGGGTCTTGACGGCTTTCGACGATGGCATTTTTGGAGTAGGCCTGGGGCCAGCGGGAATAACTCTTACGAGAGGCATGCCGTTTCTTGTGACGATGATGGAACGCCTCGTTTCGTAAACCTCGCGTATCAACTTGAGGCAGTTCTTACAGAACTCGACGTCAGACATAGTCCGTGCGCGCATGCTGCTCCCATAACATTCATCGGCGCTTCGACGGGAATCTTGAGCTGTGAGCGGACGTTATCCGCTGACCACTCTTCTCCCGTCGATCTTGTACTTCCCCTCGAGCACGATTTTGATTGCCTCGGAATAAGCAATGTGTTCCTGCTCCAAAATGCGCGCGGCCAGCGTGTGATCGTCATCAGCGTCGAGCACCGGCACGACCTTCTGCACGATGATCGCGCCGTGATCGAGGTTTTCGTCGACCAAATGTACGGTGCAGCCCGAGACCTTCACGCCATAGTCGAAGGCCTGCTTCTGGGCCTCAAGTCCGGGAAACGCCGGCAGCAACGAGGGATGGATGTTGAGGATGCGGTTGGGAAACTGCTGCACAAACCACGGTGACAACAGACGCATATATCCCGCCAGGCAGACCAGATCAACCTGATGCTCGCGCAACGCGTCGACGACTTTGCGGTCATGCTCCTCGCGGACTTTGCCCTTCGACCCGATCACCAGCGCGGTCAGCCCTCGCTGCCGTGCCGACTCGATGCCGCCGGCGTCCGCCCGATTCGAGATGACGACCGCAATCGTCGCCTCGAGTTTACCCGAGACGACGTTGTCGGCGATGGCCTCGAAGTTAGACCCGCGACCGGAAAGAAGGATGCCAAGATTCTTCATGAGTGAGAAATTATGATACGTTGCGAGGGCAAGCGATGTCAGCGCATGGCAGCGCAGCGACCTCGTCATTGCACTGTTCCCCGACTTCGCTTTACTATCGCCCTGCGTGCCTTTGCCTAAAGAAAATCCTGACCGCATCGTTTCGGCGGTGCCGCTGGAAGACGATTCGTCCTTCGAACTGAAGCTGCGTCCGCAGCGGCTGCGCGAATTCATCGGCCAGAACAAGGTGAAGGACAACCTCGAAGTCGCCATCCAGGCGGCGCGTTCGCGTGGAGAACCGCTGGACCACGTGCTGCTCTACGGCCCGCCGGGACTGGGCAAGACGACGCTGGCCAACATCATCGCCAACGAGATGGGCGCGGCGTTTCAGCAGACCTCCGGGCCGACACTGCAGATCAAGGGCGACCTGACGGCCATCCTCACCAACCTGCGCGACAAGCAGGTGCTGTTCATCGACGAAGTGCACCGCCTGCAGCCCGCGCTGGAAGAGCTGCTTTACTCGGCGCTGGAGGACTACAAGCTCGACATCATCATCGGGCAAGGGCCGTCGGCGCGCACTCATACCATCGAGGTGCGGCCGTTCACTTTCATCGGAGCCACCACGCGCGCGGGGCTGCTGTCGGCGCCACTGCGCTCGCGCTTTGGCATCGTGCTGCGGCTGGAGTTCTATACCCACGACGATCTGAAGATCATTCTGCAGCGCTCGGCCGAAATTCTTGGAGTCGAGATCGACGAGCCCGGAGCGATGGAGATTGCCACTCGCTGCCGCGGCACACCGCGTATCGCCAACCGTCTGCTGCGGCGGGTTCGCGACTACGCTCAGGTACGCGGCACCGGGAAGATCGACAAGCCTACAGCGCAAGCTGCGCTGACCATGCTCGAAGTCGATCCGCACGGTTTCGACGAGATCGATCGCAAGCTGCTGCTGACCATCATCGAGAAGTACCAGGGCGGGCCGGTGGGCGTGAACACGCTGGCAGCGTCGCTGGCCGAGGAGCCGGACGCGATCGAGGAGATCTACGAGCCGTTCCTTATACAGATCGGCTTTCTCGATCGCACGCCGCGCGGACGGGTGGCCACGCAGTTGGCGTATGACCACTTCGGAATCAAGCGGCCGGGAAGCATGACCAGCGGGCAGGAGACATTGTTCTGACGGACGCGATTCGCCTTTCGCTGTTCGCTTTTCGCCAGAAGAAATCCCGCTGCCGTCATCTCCCCCGCAGATTGTCATCCCGAGCGAAGCCGAGGGATCTGCGGTCCTTCCCTGGAACATAAATGTCCGGCACCGTCCCAGACATCCGAGGCGCAGTCTTCGGTCATTACCATATCTAGCAACCGTCGAACCGCAGATCCCTCGGCTCCGCTGCGCTGCGCTCGGGATGACGATTCTGGCGAAGAACCGATAGCGAAAGGCGAAGAGCGAGTTCCCACTAGAGTCGTGGTGGCGCTCAGCGCGTCTAATTAGTAAGCTAATCGAGTAAGGAGAAATTTTCGCATGGCGCAATTGATGAGAACGTCGAACCCTGCCCTGAGTGGCGACACTTTCCGCACTGGCGAGGCCGCGTTCGGCGAAAGTATGACCATCTCGGGCACGGTCAACAAGACTGGGCTGCTGCTGCTTTGCTGCGTCGTGACCGCGGCCTGGACCTGGAATCGCTTCTTCAACGCCACTTCGCCGGAAGAGGCCATGTCGAGCATTGCGCCTCTGGTCGCGGTGGGCGGCATTGGCGGATTCATACTGGCCATGGTTACCATCTTCAAGAAACAGTGGGCGGGAGTGACGGCGCCTATCTATGCGCTGCTGGAAGGTCTGGTGCTCGGCGGCATCTCGGCCCTGCTGGAGCAGCGTTTCCACGGCATCGCTATCCAGGCGGTCGCCCTGACTTTTGGCACGCTGATCGCGATGCTGGTGGCCTATCGCACTGGCCTGATCAAAGTCACCGACAAGTTGCGGCTCGGTATCGTCGCCGCGACCGGCGGAATCGCTGTCTTCTACTTTCTTCAATTTATCCTGGGATTCTTCGGCGTGCACTTCAACTCGATCAATGGCGCAACTCCGCTGGGCATCGGCTTCAGCCTGGTAGTCGTGGTTGTCGCCGCGTTGAATCTGGTGCTCGACTTCGACCTCATCGAGAACGGTGCTCGTTATGGCGCTCCCAAGTACATGGAGTGGTACGGCGCTTTCGCGCTGATGATTACCCTGATCTGGCTCTACTTCGAGATTCTCCGGCTGTTGTCGAAGTTTCGCAGCAGAAACTGAAGAGGGCTATCAGCCGTCAGCTTTCGGCCATCAGCTAAGTCGACCGAAGAGAAGCCTCCTTTCAATATGTAAGATTGGGTGCTCCTGGACTCCAGCGAGCGCCGCTTCGCATTTGAAAGAACTGTGTGACCGAGATACTCCTTCTTGACGTTGATTTGGCTGACAGCTGAGAGCTGACAGCTTCTTAGTGCCGGAAATGCCGCACCCCGGTCAGCACCATCGCCAAGCCCAGCCGATTCGCAGTGTCAATTACTTCCTGATCGCGTACCGAACCGCCGGGCTGAATGATGGCCGTCGCGCCAGCCTTGGCAATTTCCTCCACGCCGTCGGGAAAAGGGAAGAACGCATCCGACGCCGCGACCGAGCCTTTGATCCCCAGCACCGACTTCATCGCGCCGATCTTCGCCGAATCCACTCGGCTCATCTGTCCCGCTCCAACGCCCGTAGTCTGGCCGTTGCGGGCATAAAGAATCGCATTGGACTTCACGTGTTTGCAGACTTTCCAGGCGAACAGCAGGTCGCGCATCTCCTGTTCCGTGGGCTTGCGTTCGCTGACGATCTTGAGGTCAGCCTCAATTAGCGGCCGCATATCATTGTCTTGCAGAAGAACGCCGCCAGAAACATTCTTCAGCACCCACTTCTGCTCCTCTGGAACGACTTCGACAAGCCGCAGGTTCTTCTTCGCTGCGAAGATTTCGCGCGCGGCTGTATCGAATCCCGGAGCGGCGATGGCTTCCACGAACAGCTTCGCCATCTCCGTCGCAGTGTCGCGATCGATCGGTCGATTCACCCCAATCACGCCGCCAAACGCCGACACTGGATCACATTCCAAAGCCCGCTTGTAGGCTTCGACCAGCGTGCCAGCAACGGCGGTTCCGCAAGGATTGGTGTGCTTGATGATGGCGCATACCGGTTCTTCGAACTCCTGAGCCAGATCCCATGCGGCTTGCAGATCAACAATGTTGTTGTAGCTAAGCTCCTTGCCCTGCAACTGCTTGCCGTTCGCGATGCCCTTGCCCGAGCCGTCCGAATACAGTGCCGCCTTCTGGTGCGGGTTTTCGCCATATCGCAGATCGAACGCTTTGCGGAAGCTGAGCCGCAGGGTCTCCGGGAAACCGTCACTATGCCCGAGTTCAAACTTGCCGTCATCGCTCTCCGGCGCACCGATCTGTTCCAGCGTCGACGCAATCGCCGAGTCGTACGCTGCCGTTGTCGCGAAGGCTTTTTGCGCCAGTTGCCATTTCGTCTTCAGCGACAGCGATCCGCCGCTGCTTTCCATCTCCTTGGCGATGGCTTCGTAATCGGCAGGCGAGGTGACAATCGCCACATCCTGAAAATTCTTTGCCGCCGACCGCACCATCGACGGCCCGCCGATGTCGATGTTCTCGATCACGTCTTCGAACTCCGCGCCCGGCTTAGCTGCGGTCTTCTCGAAGGCATAGAGGTTAACCACCACCATGTCGATCGGCTGGATGCCGTGTGCCTTCACCGCGGCCCGATGCTCTTCTTTTTTGCGCACGTGGAGAATTCCGCCATGGACTTTAGGATGAAGGGTTTTGACCCGGCCATCGAGCATTTCCGGAAATCCGGTAAGCTCGGAAATGTCCTTTACCGCGATGCCCGAGTCGCGCAGCAGCTTGGCTGTGCCTCCGGTGGAAACCAGTTCCACACCCATCGCTGTCAGCGAGCGCGCAAACTCCACCAGACCGGTTTTATCTGTGACGCTTAAAATTGCCCGTTCAATTTTTCCCATAATTCCATCTTACAATTTTCGGCCATCTTTCCCGGCCGGGGCGCCCCCGATTCCCCTACACCGCATCTAAGGGTTATGCGGAGGTGGTCATGCCGAGTGGAATCACCATTGTCATTGCGGACGACCATGCGGTGCTGCGCGAGTCCCTGGCCGCCCTTCTGCAATCGCAACCCGACTTCGACGTGGTGGGCGCGGCTGCCAATGGAGAAGAGGCTTTGCACCTCGTACGGGAGTACCGCCCCCAGGTCCTGGTGCTCGATCTGTTTATGCCGGAAAGTGACGGCTTCGAGGTCCTGCGCACCCTCGACCGTGCTGGCGATCGGGTGGCTTCCGTGGTGCTGACCGGATCGGAGAGCCAGAACGATTACGTGCAAGTGGTCCGCCTGGGCGCACGCGGCCTGGTCCTCAAGGGAGACGATCCGCGAAAGCTGTTTGCCGCCATTCGCTCGGTTGCGGAAGGCGAATTGGCCTTCTCCGACGAAATTGCCCGGGGTGTGCTGGAGTCCATGGCTTCCGACCAGCCAGCCGTGCCAGCGTCGATGGGCCGACTTTCAGAACGCGAGCGCCAGATTTCTTACCTGGTGGCCCGTGGCATGAGAAACCGTGAGATCGCCTCTGACCTCGCGATCAGCGAGAATACGGTTAAGCGCCATCTGCAGAGCATCTTCTCGAAAACCGGTTCGCGCGACCGCCTGGAGTTGGCCGTACTGGCCCTGACCGACATCAACAAGGCCGCCTGATCGCAAGCTGGTGGCATACCCCCCTCCCCCCAATAAAATCAAAAATCCAGATCTTTGATTTCAATGGGTTACACAGCATCCTCGCAAAGTATTCCAAACATTAGGCTTACACGGAGTCCAAGTCGTTTATTATGAATACTTTGCTAAAGTATTCAAATCGTTGCACTTAGATATCCAACCAAGTCGTTTATTATGAATACTTTGCTAAAGTATTCAAATAAATAGACTTAACTACAAGATATCCAAAGCTTTTAAATACAATGGCTTACCTTGCTGAGCGTTGAATTTCATTTGTCAAAGAACTGATCGTAGGCGCAGGATTCAAATTCTGGCCAACGGGCGAACTCTCTCCGCCTGTCTATGAGGCTAAGTCTGCAAATCAGTTCGGCAAACAGAAAACGACATCCGCCGAAACTAAGGTAACCAGGACATCCCGATTAGGGAAAACGGCGGCACGGTTGGTCGTAACAGGCAGTAGGGACGGCAGCGGCTCTCACGCAGACTCTTCAGCGCTGGGCAGCCTGCAATCTATGGAGTCGCTCGGGAGCATCCGAGCCGGCGAACCGTCTACCGGCCGGCGCTGGCGGCCATCTTCTTCACCATCGCGATAACCAGCTTGCGGTCGCTGTCGTTCAGGTTCGGCGAGTAGCGGCGAATCTGGGTCAAAAAACGGACCTCATCTTCCGCCAACTGGGGCGAGGTCTTATTGCCATTCTCACCCCCACCTTCGCTAAAGAATCTTGCCAGGGGAAGGTCCATGGCGGTCGCAATCTTGGCCAGAGTATCGAGGGAAGGAATGGTGTGTCCGTTCTCTACGCGCGACAGATAGCAGCGCAGCAATCCCGTGCGCTTCTCAATGTCGCCTTGCGACATGCCCTTTTGCAGACGAAAGTTACGTATCGTTTCACCGATGTTCATGAGGGAATCGCATCCTGAACGGAAGTGGCCATGGGGGTGACTGCATAGTAACCACAGATGCAACGGCTGGCAAGTAAATTTTCAAACACTCGCGTTTTTGCCCAAAAAACGGGGGTTACTGCCGAAATTGTGAGTAACTTTCCAGTAAATCAGACGGGGAGAAAGAACTCGGCAGGCGCAGAGTCGAAACGCCGGCAGTTGGCTGCCTTGAAGCTCCACGCGCAATCCGTCGCCAGTTCTGACCTGCGGGGCTGCGCGCGTCTGAGCAACGGGTTTTCACGCAAGCCGGAGAACCACGCGGCGACAGTAGCGCTGAACTACTTCGCCTACAACTTCATCAATCTTCACCGTAGCCTACGTATGACCCCGCAATGGCTACTGGTGTCACAGGTCGGCTGGTGGGATGTTGCTGACCTTGTGGCCCCTGTGGGAGGAATACGAGCGGAGGGCTGAGAGCAGCTAAGAAATAGCCTTGACTTTGGCTTTTGGCCAGCATCGAATGGCCGGATAAGTCCAACCCGAAAGGAGGGCTTCCCCCATGAAAATGCGAATTGCTTCGCGGTCACTGCTCGCACTTTGCCTGACATTGGCTGCTGTTCCCGCCCTGGCTCAGGGTACGGTTTATGACAACGGTCCTGTCAACGGACAGGTCGATGCCTGGACCATCAACTTCGGCTTCTCAGTTAGCGACACGTTCCATATCGTGGGTGGCACGAGAATCAACAATATTTCGTTCTGGGCTTGGGTAGAGCCGGGCGATGTAGCGTCGAGCGTCGAAGTACAAATTAGCTCGACTGGATACTTTGGCAACGAGCTGTTTGACGGCACCGTTAGCCTCACCCAGTCGAACTGCTTCACCAACAACTTCGGCTTCGACGTTTGCGCCGAATCCGGCAACTACTTCGGCCCGGCCCTGAACCCCGGCAACTACTACCTCACCCTGAGCAATGCCACTACGTTAGAAGGCAACCCGCTGTACTGGGATGAAAACTCCGGCGTAGGCTGCCTGTCGAACGGCTGCCCGTCTTCGGCTCAGGAAAACACTCTGGGAACAATTCCTTCGGAAGCCTTCACCCTGAGCTACATAGAAACCACCACGTCCGGCACAACCCCTGAGCCCGGCAGTATCATGCTGTTCGGTTCCGGCGTCCTCGGCCTGGCTGGCATACTACGCCGCCAGCTGTTCTAAATTAACCACGACCAGGTCATTCAAGCCGGAGCCGAACCCTCCGGCTTCGATTCAAAGTAACCCACTACCGGGAATGCTCCTACGCTCGCCGGCCGGCAGTTGAATCGAGCTTCAAAAAAAGTGAGAGCCTTCCCTGCGCTGATTCAACGAACCGGCGACGCCAGCCGCAGCTCCATATAGAGCAGTCCCTCGACGGCCTCGACTGGATCCGCTGTCACTTCCTGAAAACCCAGCTTGCGGTACATCGCAAAAGCAGCTTGCATGGTGGGCGGATGCGTGTCCAGGCGCAGGAACAAATAGCCAAGCTGGCGCGCCTCCAGCAGAATTCGATCCACCAGTCGTTTTCCAATTTTTCCGCCACGAAATCCCGGGCGAACGTAGAGCCGCTTCATTTCGCAGGTGCCGTCGCGCGGGAACGGACGCAGTCCCACGCATCCCACCGGTTGGCCTGCGATTCGCGCCAGCAGCAGCTTACCCTGGGGTGGCGCATACTCGCCTGGCAGCCCGGCGATTTCCGCATCCAGCGCGCGCGAACAATACTCCACCGGCAACTGCGCCCGGTATTCGCCAAACAACGTGCGCGCCTGCTCCAACTGCTCTTCGGTGGTTACCTCAATGATCTCACTCACAGCGCGCACCCATCCAACCCCGGCCGTCGTTCAGCCCATCAGAATGCCGCCATTCACGTTCAGCACGTGGCCGGTGACATAGCCTGCTTCCTCTGACGCCAGAAACTTTACCGCGTTAGCGACGTCTAGATCGCTTCCGGCGCGGCCCAGAGGAACGTTCTTCAGGTTTTTTTCCTTCAACTCCGCGGACAAAACTTCAGTCATCGCAGTCTCGATGAAGCCCGGCGCTACGGCGTTGACGGTGATGTTGCGCGATCCCACCTCGCGGGCGACCGCCATGGTAAGTCCGATCAAGCCCGCCTTCGATGACGAGTAGTTCGCCTGCCCGGCCTGCCCGATCTGGCCGAAAATGCTGGTGATGTTGATGATGCGTCCCCAACGCTGCTTCAGCATGGAGCCGATCACGGCCTGGATCAGCAGAAATGGCCCGGTGAGGTTGGTGGCGATGACGTCGTCCCAGTCGGCGCGCTTCATGCGCATGACCAGTTGGTCGCGGGTGATGCCGGCATTGTTGACCAGGATGTCGATTTTGCCAAAACGCGCGATGGCGGCTTTGGCCACGGCTTTAATCTCGTCTTCGTTGCTGACGTCGAGTTTGAAAACCGCCGCTTCCCCGCCCTTGCCATTGATCTCGGCGGCCAGTTGCTCCAGCTTCTCCTGGTTCCGCGCGCACAATGCCAGCTTCGCGCCCGACTCCGCCAGCAGTAGCGCACAGGCGCGTCCGATGCCTTGCGATGCTCCGGTGACCAGCGCCACCCGGCCCTCCACTCCCGCCATGAAAACCTCCTCGTAAAGTAAAGCAGGATTATAACTAGCTCGGCTCGATCGACGGCATTCGGTCTCTTCGTTGGACGGAATTGAACTGTGGGGGCTAACTTCCGATAAGCTGGCTGGGAAAAGCCATCCGCTCGCGCGCTTGCAGTTGATTCAACGCGAGGACGTATTCAGTTCCGTCGAGTCGGTGTCCTATACCAGCCGGGAATCCAGCCCGTAAGGGCGGCCCAGTCTAGCCCAGGACGGAGCCGCAGGCGGAGTCCTGGGTACGTTGGGATATGAGTTCGAGTCCCGTCGGGACGAAAGAGTTTCTCGCACACTTCTGAGAGGTGGTCGCACCCAAGCCGAAATCATCCTCGCCACTCCGTCGTGGTGAAGGATGAATCGCATGACTCAGGTTCACAGCAGCCGCTCCGGCGCCCAGAACAGCACCTTGAGTTCTCGCGCAAAGTAAGCCAGATCCGGAGCAGCCGGAAGCGCAATGCCTGCCGTCCGCCCCATTGTGTTCTGCTGCAAATCCACGGATGCCTCCTGCAACTCCCAGGGCAGATGATGAATTTCGCCCCGATAGAGTCGCTTGCGGCCAAACGCATAAAGGCAATAGCGCTCGGTGAGGAAGTGCTCCAGCGATCCCGTTCGCGCGTGAAAGCTCAACGGCGTGGCCGGACCATACGAACAACGCAGTTCGGCCGGCTTCGGTCCGTGCTGCCGTTTGGAAACGTAGTCGATCCTGGCTTCACCCTTGCCCTTCACTTTCATGGACGCTTGCCAATAGGGCAGCCGATAGAAAACGCGCGCTCCCCACACGGCCGACAGATTGCTGGCATCTAGGCTGAAGAAGTAGACGCCCGGCTTACCCTGATAGGTAACGTAAGTACGCACGTTAATTTCGGAGAAGTGAGAGAACCAGGGCAGCGACGGAACTCCCGGCGGCCGCAGATGATTAATCCAGAAGGGCGTAACAGTGACCCAGGCGCGTTGCCGGTAGGTGTCGAGGGTGAGCACCTCGGGAACCAGCGCGCGGACGGTTTCCGGTTCCAGCGAATAATGCAGAAAGAGCAAATCGTTCCAGCGCTGGCTCATGATCCACGGGCTCATGGGCGCAGGCCAGGGACGGTGCGTCGTCGCAAACAGAATGGAGTCGGCGCCAACCCATTTCGTTCGGCCCTCATCCACTTCCAGCTGACTGGTATCTTTAGTGACCAAGTGAGTCTGCCATCAGCTTAACGCCTCAGTCGCTCTCTTGCTGTGATCCGTGACCAGCGGCGATTTCTCCCAAGATTCCCACAGGCTTGCGGTTGCCCACCGATGCCATACCGCTTATGATTCAGCCCAATGTCATCTGGTCCTAAACCACACGAGAGCGATTCTCTTCCCAACCGCGAGCCCAGCACCGAGGTATATGCCGTTCACGGCGCCGACCCCGAAGTGCAAGCCTACGGCATGGCCAAGTATTCGCGCTCCGCTCTTTCCATGCGCGAATCGCTGGCCGAGATCAACGATCAGAAAGCCGAAAAGTTTCTCAACACCTTCTATTTCCAGTACGGTCACCGCAGCATTGCGGATCTCGCGCATATCGCGTTTGCCATCGAGCGCTTATCGATTCTGGCAGCCACGGTCGCGGTGGACGAACCGCGCTGGGATGGCCAGGAACGGTCGACCCGCTATCAGGACTTCCAGAAGAGCGGCTACTACGTTCCCGATTTTGCAGACGATGTCGCCTCGCGTGCGCTCTATCGCGACACGGTTGATCTGCTGTTTGCCGAATATCGCCACTTCTCGGAGGAAATGTTCCGCTACCTGCTGGCCCGCACGCCCCGGCCTCCCGAGATGAAGCAGGAGACATACGAACGCACGCTGCGCGCCCGGGCTTTCGATATTTCGCGTTACCTGTTGCCCTTGGCCGCCAACACTTCGCTGGGACAAATCGTTAGCGCCCGCACTTTGGAGAACCAGGTCTCGCGCCTCTTGTCGCACACTCATACGGAGGTGCGCTGGCTGGGAGAGTTGCTGAAGGAGGCCGCTCAAGATCCAGCCTACAATGTGGGACACGCCCAGGCCCTCGAGCTTCTGCAACAAATCGAGCGCGAATCTCCAGCCGTGGCCGAACGTGCCAAAGAATTTCTTCTCCGGCCGGTGCGGGTAGCCCCCACGCTGATGAAGTATGCCGAGCCCAACGTGTACGAAATGGAAACTCGCCGCGACCTGACCGCGGCTGCTTCGGAGTTGCTGGCGGAGATCGCTATCGAGCCCGCGCCGACCGTCGATTTACTTGACGGCGACTCGCTGGAGATCGAACTCGCAGCCACGCTGCTTTACCAGTACTCGCACCATCCCTATCGCCAGATTCGCGACGTGGTTTCGGATCTGCCGGGAGCGCGGCGGCAGGAAATCGTCGACCTGGGTCTCCGCCATCGCGGCCGGCATGACGAGGTCTCTCGCGCCTTCTGCTCTGGACAGCAGTTCCGCTTCGACATTCTCATGGATATAGGCGGCTTCCGCGACATGCATCGTCACCGGCGTTGTGTACAGATCGTCCAGGACTACACCACGGCTCACGGCTACGATATCCCGCCGGAGATCGACTCCGCTGGCCTCACACTCCGCTATGACTCGGTGATGGAGCGTGCCCGGGATGCTGCGTCGCAACTCGCTGCTCGCGATGCTACGGAAGCGGTGGAGCAGTCGCAATACGTCATCCCGCTGGCCTACCGGAAGCGCACGCTCTTCAAGATGGACCTGGCGGAGGCAATCTACATCAGCGAACTGCGAACCGGAGCCGCGGGCCACTTTTCCTATCGCAACGTGGCTTATCTGATGTACGAGGCGGTGGCTCGGCGCCATCCGGCGCTCGCCAGGTACTTCCGTGTAACCGACGTGCGCGAGCCGGTGGATTTGCTGAAGCGATGAGTCCGCCACCACGAAAGTAGGAACGCCATCTATGAGGACATCTCGCGCTGAAATTGTATGCGTCTGGTTATTGCTGGGCTTTACCTGTGCGGTTCTCGCCCAGGCTCATCCGCCAAATACAACGGGTAACAAGGAGGCCATCGTGGCTCATGCAACCGGATCGTTTGAGGTGAAAATCGCGCCGCAGTCCGATGATTTTCTAAAAGGCTCATCGATGGGCCGCATGTCCATCGACAAGCAATTCCACGGCGATCTGGAGGGCGCCAGCAAGGGCGAGATGTTAACTGGAGGCGATGTCGCCAAGGGGTCGGCCGGCTATGTCGCCATCGAGCAGGTCACCGGCAGCCTGAACGGCCGCAGCGGCAGCTTCCTTCTGCAGCACAGCGCCACCATGACGCGGGGCACGCCGCAGCTCGCCATCTCCGTCGTGCCCGATTCCGGAACGGGCCAACTCGCCGGCCTCAGCGGCACCATGACCATCAAGATCACTGACGGAAAGCACTTTTATGATTTCGCCTATACCTTGCCGGAATCGCATTGACGCGACGCAGAGTTTGCTTATGTAATTTGGGAGTTAATAACTTATAAGGCATCCAGGAATGCCTCTCCTTCTGCGACTGGCATGATGAGCGGCTTCGGAGAGGCTCCTGTAACGCCCATCACAAACCGATGTGAGACACCAAGGTTCTAGTACTTCCGTTCCGGAAGATTCGCTTTTGTTTCGCTTTTTGACGATTACTGGATGTATAATAAGCCGTCAGTATCCATGCGCTCTTCACCCCGAATCACCCATTTTCTGACAGCGCCTGCCTCGCTGACCCAGCGCAATTTATCTTTACCTGCCCTCCCGGATTCAGGCTGCGCCGGGTAGGAGCACTCAAGGAGCGGCACTCATGGCAGACGAAAAAACTGAAAAAGGCCGGGCCATTGACCTGACCCTGGCGCAAATCGAAAAGCAGTTCGGCAAAGGCTCCATCATGAAGCTGGGGAGCAAGGGAGCCGTTGTCCCTATCGCGGTGATTTCGACTGGCGCCATTTCCTTCGACGCCGCCCTGGGTGTCGGCGGATTCCCGCGCGGCCGCGTGGTCGAGATCTTCGGACCGGAATCTTCCGGCAAGACGACCATCGCGCTGCAGGTCATCGCAGAAGCTCAGAAGCAAGGAGGAATGGCTGCTTTTGTCGACGCCGAACACGCACTCGATCCTATCTACGCTGCCAAGCTGGGCGTTGATGTGGACAATCTTCTGGTCTCTCAGCCCGACTATGGCGAGCAGGCATTGGAAATCGCCGAGGCGCTGGTGCGCTCCGGAGCGATTGATGTTTTAGTCGTGGACTCGGTTGCGGCGCTGGTCCCCAAAGCCGAACTCGACGGCGAAATGGGCGACAGCCACGTCGGCTTGCAGGCGCGCCTGATGTCGCAGGCCCTGCGCAAGTTAACCGGCATCGTCGCCAAATCGCATACTTGCCTGGTCTTCATCAACCAGATCCGCGAAAAGATCGGCGTCATGTTCGGCAATCCGGAAACTACCACCGGCGGCCGCGCGCTGAAGTTCTACTCCTCCGTCCGCATCGACATCCGCCGTATCGGCGCCATCAAAGACGGTGACCAGGTTGTTGGCTCGCGCACCCGGGTCAAGATTGTGAAGAACAAGACCGCCGCACCTTTCCGCGAAGCCGAATTCGACATGATGTACGGCGAAGGCATCTCCCACGAAGGCGACCTGCTCGATCTGGCAGTGAACGGCAACCTGGTGGAGAAATCGGGATCATGGTTCAGCTACAAGGGCGAGCGCATCGGGCAGGGCCGCGAAAATGCCAAGCAATTCCTGAAGGACAATAAAGACATTACCGCCAGAATCGAGACGGATGTACGAAAGTCGCTGGGCTTGATTTCGGTCGAGGACAAGGCACAGGCAGCTGCCGCCAATGCGGAGGCAGGTCCGACTCCCACGCCCAAGGGCCCGGCGGGACGGAAGTAAACTACCGCCGGACTGGGGCGAAGCGATATGGCAAATGCTTGCGACACTCCCGCCCGGTACCGCCGGACGACTCAGTTCAGCCCAGGACGCAGTCCTGGGTACGCCCGCATTAACGCCTCCAGTCCCGGGAGGGACGTGCGGCACCGTAATTGAGGTGTCATCCCGACCGAGGACTTCAGTCCGAGCGGAGGGACCTGCTGTCGGCCTGATGTGCGGATGGCGCCTGCACCGCGGCACTCTCTTCCGGCGCCGCCCGACCGTCAGTTCTGCCGGACGAACCGGGCCCCGATCTGCCCCGATTTGCGCTGGAATTCCTGGGTAGGCCGCGTTACAGACTTCAGCCCCTGCAGCGACATGATTGCCTCTCACCGCCCAGCCAGCATAGAATCATCCCGCGCAAATCCTTGCCTCCGAGGCCTCTTGAAAGATATCGTCGCCATCTATCCCGGATCCTTCGATCCGGTCACGAACGGACATCTGGATCTGATCCATCGCGGCAGCAAACTCTTCGGTAAACTCATCGTGGCCATTGCTCGCAACCTCGACAAGGGCGAGACACTCTTCTCCATGGACGAGCGCAAGGAGATGCTGGTGGCCATGACCTCGGAACTCGAGAACGTTTCCATCGACACCTTCGAAGGGTTGCTGGTTTCTTATTGCATCCAGAAGAACGCCAACGCCGTCTTGCGTGGGATTCGGGCCATCAGCGACTACGAATTCGAGCTCCAGATGGCACTCATGAATCGCAAGATGGAGCCCCGGGTGGAGACCGTGTTCATGATGCCGGCGGAACAATATTCTTATCTCAGCTCGCGGATCGTGCGCGAGATTGCCAAACTCGGCGGGCCGCTGAGCGGCCTGGTTCCGGAAATGGTAGAGCAACAGGTGCGACAGAGAATCACCCAAAGCCATCTCTCACCTGTAGGGAAACATCTGTTATGAAGGCCCAAGCCGTGACCGCTGAGGGAACTCAACTGTCCTCGTTTCTGACCAGCCGGATCCAACGCATCGAGGTGTCCGCGACCATGGCGGTGGCGGCCGAGGCCGACAAGCTCCGCGCCTCCGGTATTGATCTCGTCGACCTGGGTCCGGGAGAGCCGCACTTCGCCACCCCGGAGCACGTCAAAGAGGCGGCCATCGCGGCCATTCAAAATAACTTCACCAAGTACACCTCGGTGGGTGGCACAGCCGAACTGCGCGACGCCATCGTGAACCGTCACGCTGCGGATTTTGGTTCCGGCTACAGGCGTGAAGAATGCATTGCCTCGGTCGGCGGGAAACATGCCCTGTTTAACGCTATCCAGGTGCTGGTGCAGCACGGCGATGAAGTCATCGTACCAGTGCCGTACTGGGTTTCATTCAAAGACATTGTGCGCTACGCCGGCGGCGAGCCGGTTTACGTCGCGACCGACGAAAGGCACGATTTCGCGCTGACGGCCGACATGGTGGAACGCGCGATCACTCCTCGCACCAAGGTCATCCTGCTGAATTCCCCGAACAATCCTTCCGGCGCGGTGATGAAGCCGGAGGACATGACCTCGGCGCTCAAGCTGGCCCATGATCGCGGCATCTACGTCGTCTCCGACGAGTGCTACGTCTATTTGAATTACGCCGGTCAGCCTTTCTCGGCGGGATGCGTTCACCAGGTCAAAGAACGCCTGATTATTATTGGCTCGCTTTCAAAAACCTATGCTATGACCGGTTGGCGTCTGGGCTATGCGCTGGGCCCGACGCCCATCCTCAGCGCCATGCAGAAACTGCAAAGCCAGAGCACATCGAATCCGACATCGATTGCGCAGAAGGCTGCGGTCGCGGCCTTGAGCGGCTCTCAGGATTGCGTGAGGCAGATGCGGGCGGGCTACATTTCGCTGCGCGACAAAGTGCTTGCCGGATTGCGCGCGATTCCGGGGATTACCTGCGCGACGCCGAACGGCGCTTTCTATGCGTATCCCAACGTCAGCCATTATTTCGACCGCGGCGGCATGAACTCGGCCTCCGATGTGGCGCACCGACTGCTGCATGAGGCTCATGTCGTGGTGATCCCCGGCGAGGGATTCGGAACTCGGGATCACCTCCGGATTTCGTATGCCACCTCGGAAGAAAATCTGGAGCGCGGATTGGAACGCATGCGAAACTTCTTTGCCGACGTGTAGGGCATGTCCGACCTCTATCCATTCCTGGTGATTCCCATCTTTGACGAGCGGCCCTGGGGCGTTCGCGACCTGCGTCCCATCTACACCCGTGCGGTGAAGGAGCCCATCGGCGAAAGCTGGCTCACCTGGGAAGATAATCGCATTGCCAACGGACCTTTTGCCGGACGCACTCTGGGTGAACTTGCCCGGGAATTCGGCCGCGATCTGGTTGGTCAGGCTGCGTGTTATGAAAATCGCTTTCCACTGCTGGTGAAGTTTCTGTTTCCCGGCGACAAGCTCTCCGTGCAGGTCCATCCCGATGATGAGCAGGCCCGCAGCATCGGTCGGCCCTGCGGCAAGACGGAGTGCTGGTATGTCTTGCACGCGACGCCGGGTGCGCAGGTGGCTCTCGGGCTGAAGCCGGGGGTTACCCTGCCACAATTCGAGCAGGCCATCCATGACACACGCGCCGAAGCGTTGCTCAACTGGGTGGACGTTCACCCTCACGACATGCTGTACGTTGCTGCCGGCACGGTGCACACAATTGGTGGCGGAATGATCCTGGTAGAGACGCAACAAACTTCCGACATCACCTATCGTCTGTACGATTACGGCCGCCCACGGGAATTGCACGTTGCCGAAGGACTGGCGGCGACGAAGCTGCATACGAATGCCGGCAGAGTGGTGCGTCGGGAAAACGAAGACTCCGGCGTACTGGTGCGCTCGCCGTTCTTTCAGGTAGAAAAGATGCGGTTGCGCGATCCTCTGCATTCCACGGTCACGCGTGATTCGCCGCATGTTCTACTCGCAGTAGAGGGCGCGGGAATTGTAGAATCGCAAGGCATGGAACCGATCAGCTTTGCCACGGGCGATGCAGTCGTAGTTCCCGCCAGCGTGCGCGCTTACACGGTCCGGCCGCAGTGGGAGCTGGAAATGATGCGCATGTCGCTGCCCACCGGAAAAGTTGCGGAGCCGCAGGCCGTACTGCCGCAATCCGCAGCGCGCCATGACTCCTGCGAACGGCAGAGCTGATCTCAAAGCCGACGCCGCCGAAAGCTGGAGGAACTGGAGCGGCAAGAGCCAGTCTGGGCGTAAGGGCGGTAAACTGGCTTTCAGGCAGGCGTCTCCGTGTCTCCTCCATAAAGTTCATTAAGTTCATCCGATCCAGCCTGGAATTAGTTTAGAATTGCACCTCACTCATCGAAGCTGTTCCCGATTTTGTGTAAGCAGGAGGACCCTCGTGCAAGCTAAGAGCCTCTTCATCCGGCTGCGTTCCCTCTCCGTGATCTTTACAGCTATGTTGTTTCTAACGAACGCCTGGGCCGCCGACCACGAAACCGTGCTGCACAGTTTCGGCAACGGCAGCGACGGCGCCTCCCCTCTTTACTCAGGCGTGGTGTTGGACGGTGCCGGAAATCTCTACGGCACGACCTTGGGAGGCGGCCTTCATGCCGGTGGAACCGTCTTCGAGCTGTCGCCACGGGACGGCGGCGGCTGGACCGAGACCCTGTTACACAGCTTCGGCGGCGGCAGCGACGGAGCCCTCGCCTCTTCGAGCCTCCTCATAGACGGTGCCGGTAATCTCTACGGCACTACGCAAATCGGCGGCATTCACGAAGCTGGAACTGTCTTCGAGTTGTCGCCACAGGAGGGCGGCGGCTGGAGCGAGAAGGTGCTGCACAGCTTCAACAATAACGGCAGCGACGGATATCAGCCTGAAACCGGCCTGACCATGGACAGCGCCGGTAACCTTTACGGCACGACTCCTTTTGGCGGAATTCACGTCAGGGGCACCGTCTTCGAGCTCTCGCCGAAACAAGGTGGCGGCTGGACCGAGACCGTGCTGCACAGCTTCGGGAACGGCAACGACGGCGCGTCTCCCTCATACACGGCCCTGGTGCTGGACGGCGCTGGCAACCTCTATGGCACCACTTTGTTCGGCGGCATTCATGGCGCTGGAACTGTCTTCGAGCTGTCGCCCAGGGAGGGCGGTGGCTGGACGGAGACGGTACTGCACAGCTTCGGCCACGGCACCGACGGAATTCTCCCCACGGCGGGCCTGCTGATCGACACTGCCGGCAACCTCTACGGCACCACCGAGGGAGGCGGCACGTTTGACTATGGAACTGCGTTCGAGTTTTCGCCACGCGAGGGCGGCGGCTGGACCGAAACCGTCCTGCACAGCTTCAACCTCAATGGCAGCGATGGGGCCACCCCTTCCGCTAACTTGATCATGGACGCCAACGGTAATCTCTATGGCACGACATTCGCTGGCGGAATCCACAATACCTGTGACGCCGGCTGTGGAACAGTATTTGAGTTGTCGCCCAGGCAGGGTGGCGGCTGGACCGAAACCGTGCTCCACAGTTTCGGCAGCGGCAACGACGGCGCGTCTCCCTTTTATGATGGCCTGGTGATGGACACTGCCGGAAACCTGTATGGCACGACGTTGGACGGGGGCCTCCATGGCAAAGGAACCGTATTCGAGCTGTCACCTGAAGACGATGGAAGCTGGACGGGAATATTGACAGAGCCTTAGCAAAAGATCGGGTACTTCTAACCCCGCCATCGGGCTTCTAGAGGTTAGATTTGGTACGGTCCATAGTATTCGCCTGTCTGACGCCGCGGATTGCTAATCCCGGTGCTGCCCGCTTTTCGCGTCCCACTCGATCTTCAGTACAATCGGAGATTCAAAATTCTCCTGTCTCAGTGCCTCTGTGGTGAAACAAAGGATTTCGATTGGTTAATAGCTTCTATCCTGTCATTCTGGCTGGTGGTCGTGGCACGCGTTTCTGGCCGTTGAGCCGCAAACGCATGGCCAAGCAGCTTCTTCCCCTCAACAGCAGCAAGAGCATGATCCAGGAGACCGTCGATCGTCTTCTGCCGCTGGCCAATGCGAAACAGTTCTGGGTCATCACCAACGAAGATCTGCGCGTCCCGATCGTTCGGCAACTCAAGAAGCTGGACAAGCGGCAGATTGTCGCCGAGCCCGTGGGGCGAAACACGGCTCCCGCCATCGGACTGGCAGCGTTCTTGCTTGCGAGACACGATCCCACCGCCGTTATCGGCATGTTTCCCTCCGATCACGTGATCACGAATGAGAAACGCTTTCGTGAAGACATTCGGCGTGCTGCCGAGATCGCCTCCAAGGGCGCAAACATCGTAGTCATCGGAATCAAGCCGACCCGCGCCGAAACCGGCTACGGCTACATCGAAGTGAGCACCGAAAGCCAGGAGCCAAGTGCTAAACGCCAAGTGCCGAATGCCGTTTTTGTGCGCCGCTTCACCGAGAAACCGAATACCGAGGTTGCCGAGCAGTTTGTGCGGGCGGGAAATTTCTATTGGAACAGTGGAATGTTTGTCTGGGGTGCAAGCACGTTGGCCGATGCTTTGCGCGAGCATTTGCCCAAAACCGCACCGCTGTTGGAAGAGATTGCCGCCAGCTACGGCACGCGCAAGTTCGAGAAGACGTTTGCCAAGCTGTATCCGAAGTGCGAGAACATCAGCATTGACTATGCTGTGCTGGAGCCGCGCTCGGCCAAGGGTGAGAGCAAGTCGGGCCTGTATTGCATTCCCGCCGGCTTCGGCTGGAACGACTTGGGCTCGTGGACTGCGCTTTACGAACATCGCAACGGGGGCAAAGACGACGGCGCCAACGTCATCACCGCGGGGCAAAGTTTCACCTTGAATGCGGCGGGAAACTTCATTCACTCCGGACGGAAATTCGTGGCTGCGGTAGGGGTAAGCAACCTGGTGGTAGTGGAAACCGACGACGCCTTGCTAATCACTACGCGCGAACATTCGCAAGACGTCGGCAAAATAGTGAAGTATCTCGACGAGAAAAAGCTGAAGCGCCTGGTGTAATCACAGAAGTGGCCGACGAAGGTGCGCAAGAAGCGGATCCGCAGATGTCTCGTATGCATGCTCCTGGCCCAGTTGGATTGCGGCCGCTGCCGCGTGACGGCCATCCTCGTTATTCCCGACGCCGCTGGTTAGAATGAAAGAGAGCTGCCCGGTCGGGCAGCAGAGGACAATATTGTGAATGCGAATCTTCCAAAATCATGGAACACGCGGCTGGATAAGCTGACCCACACCTGCGGCTGCAATCATTGCGAAGTCGCGCCCCCAGAGGTTACCCAGTTCATCGAGGACCTGGAAGAGGTCTACCAGGCGAACAACATGTTGCAGGTGATTCGTCTTCTGAATGAGCATACCTTCGCGCTGGACGAAGCAGCGGAAAAGCTCGCCAAGATGTCTCAGCTCGATGATGACAGCCGCCAGGAAATGCGCAGCGCTGCCGCGTTCACATCGAGGGATCACGACAAGTAAGTCAGGGAGGCATTCTGGCAACGCAGATCAAGTTCGGCACCGACGGATGGCGCGGCATCATCGCCGACGACTTTACCTTCGAGAACGTTCGCCGTGTGGGCAACGCCATGGCGATCTATGTCCACCAGAACGAGGACGCGAGCAAGGGTCTGGTGGTTGGCTATGACACCCGCTTCGCTTCGCAGCGCGCGGCCGAAGTCATCTCCGAGGTTCTCGCCGCGGCGGGAATCGCCGTCCGCCTCTCGGACGACTACACACCCACCCCGGCGCTGTCCTACGCGGTGAAGAACCTAAGCGCTGCTGGGGGCGTGATGATCACGTCCAGTCACAATCCCTTCAACTGGAATGGGGTGAAGTATAAGGCCAGCTACGGTGGATCGGGAACGCCTGCGATTATGCGCTCCATCGAAGGCGAGCTCAACTCTCCGCGCGTGGAGCACAAAGGCGGCAGTGTTACGGTCACCGATTTCAAAGCTCCCTACATCGCGGCCATCAAGAATTTTGTGGATCTCAAGGGCATCCAGAAGGCGGGCTTTAAGTTTGCTATCGATGTGATGTACGGTGCTGGACGCGGCGTGATAAAAGGCATTTTCGCCGAGAGCGGAATCGATCACATCGAAATTCGGGGAGAGCTCAACCCGCTGTTTCCCGGTATCAATCCGGAGCCCATCGCCCCGCACATTGCCCTGCTTCAGGAAGTAGTCATGCGCGAGCGCTGCCAGGCGGGCATGGCGACCGACGGCGACGCCGACCGTCTGGGTGCGGTGGCGGAAGATGGCAGCTTCGTCGATGCTCATAAATGCTACGCGGTGATCCTGGAGTGGATTCTGAGGCGCAAGCAGTGGCCGGGCGAAATCGTGCGGGCCTTCAACACCACGCGCATGCTCGACCGCATCGCCGCCAAGTACGGTCGCAAGTTGCACGAGTGCGGTATCGGCTTTAAGTACATCTGCGATCTCATGCTCGAGCGCGACATCCTGATCGGTGGAGAAGAGTCAGGCGGCATCGGCATTCGCCGCCATCTGCCCGAACGCGATGGCATTCTGAATTCTCTGCTGCTGGCCAACATCATGGCCGATGAAGGCAAGCCGCTGGGGCAACTGGTGCGCGATCTACAGCACGAGTACGGCGAGCACCATTATGGCCGCATCGATCTTCACCTAAGCAACGAGGTGAAAGACGATGCCATGCGCCGCGCCCAAGCCAAGCCCGGCAGGATGGGTAGCTTCGGCGTGCTGAAAATCGAAACGCTGGACGGCGTGAAGTTTTTCCTCGACGCTCCGACATACGGAAACGGCGCCGAAGCCTGGGTGCTGATTCGCGCTTCCGGCACCGAGCCCCTATTGCGGGTGTATTGCGAAGCCGCTTCTCCTGAATTGGTTTCGCAAATCCTGAAAGAGACGGAAGCCTTTGTACGCGCCGGAGATCTGCAACTGGTCGATTCGGCCAGCGATCGCCAAACCCGCTGAGCTGAGGCCGTCGAAGTCCTTCAGGAGCGTGTAAAATAAGGGTTTGCGCGCTGCTCGCATCCCGCTCAGCCGCGCCGCATCTATTAGTAGTCACCTTTAAATCGCTCACTGAGAGGACGCACTTATGGCTACAACCACGACTCCCGCCCGGGAGGGAACTCGCATCGCCACCACAATTAATAATGCTCGCATCCCGACCAAGTTTACGAATGAACCGTCCATCGACTGGACGAATCCTGAAAATATGCGCCGCATGCGTGCGGCCATCGAGAAAGTCCGCAACGAACTGGGTCGCGAATACGATCTGGTGATCGGTGGACGGCGGGTGAAGACTGAAGAGAAGACGCAGTCGCTCAATCCGGCCAAACCGTCGGAGGTAGTCGGAGTATTCTCGACCGCGGGCGCAGCTGAAGTCGAGCCCGCAATGCAGGCCGCGCTCAAGGCTTTTGAGACCTGGAAGTATTCGACGATCGAGGAGCGCACCAACCTGCTTTTTCGGGTGAGCCACCTGCTGCGGGAGCGCAAGTTCGAATTAATGGCCTGGATGGTTTTCGAGGTTGGCAAGAATTGGCCTGAGGCCGATGGCGATATTGCCGAACTGATTGACTTCTGCGATTTCTACGCCCTGGAAGCGATTCGTCTTTCCAAGGCTGAGCCTCCAGTGCAGTTGCCGGGCGAACGTGACTGGCTGCGCTATATTCCACTCGGCGTAGGTGCGGTGATTCCGCCGTGGAATTTCCCCGGCGCAATCATGGGTGGCATGACGCTGGCATCGATTGTCTGTGGTAACACGGTTGTGTTGAAGCCCTCGGGCGACTCGCCGACCATTGCCGCGAAATTCTTCGAAATTCTGGAAGAAGCTGGCTTGCCGGACGGCGTGGTCAACTTCTGCCCCGGCCACGGCGTCGGTTTCGGCAACACTGTCGTGGAGCATCCCAAGACGCGCTACATCGCCTTCACCGGATCGAAAGAAGTAGGTCTGCTCATCAATCAGCGCGCTGCGATGCAGCAGCCAGGCCAGATCTGGATCAAGCGCACCATCCTGGAGATGGGCGGCAAGGACT
The DNA here is from genome assembly GCA_049695855.1 of Candidatus Korobacteraceae bacterium. Lineage (GTDB taxonomy): Bacteria > Acidobacteriota > Terriglobia > Terriglobales > Acidobacteriaceae > Bog-257. Next base: position 99,290 of record JBAVSY010000024.1, read on the forward strand.
CGATTGTGGTCGATGCGGATGCCGATCTGGACGCAGCCGTCGAGGGCGTCGCCAGTGCGGCCTTCGGCTTTAGCGGACAGAAGTGCTCAGCCTGCTCACGCGCCATCATCGACGAGCGCATCTACGACAAGTTTCTGCAGCGCCTGAAGGAGCGGGTCGAAAAAATTACGGTGGGCGATCCTACGCTGAATCCGGCAATGGGTCCGGTGGTCAACGAGAAGTCGATGAAGACCATCATGGGCTATATCGAGAAGGGCGTGGCCGAAGGTGGACGCCTGATTACGGGCGGCGCGCGGGCCACTGACGCGGGCGAAGGCTATTTCATTCAGCCAACCGTGATTGCCGATGTTGATCCCATGGCCACGATCTCGCAGCAGGAGATTTTTGGACCGGTGCTGGCGGTGATTAAGTCGCACAATTTCGAGCATGGTCTGCAGATTGCCAACAACACGGAATTCGGCTTGACGGGCGCGGTCTATACCACGTCAGACGACAAGATCGAGGTAGCCAAGCAGCAATTCCATGTCGGCAACTTGTATATCAATCGCAAATGCACCGGAGCCATGGTGGGCGCGCATCCCTTTGGCGGCTTCAATATGTCGGGTACAGACTCGAAGGCCGGCGGCCCGGATTACCTGCTGCTGTTCACCCAAGGCAAGTCGATTGGCGAGAAGTTAACCAAGTAACGTTGTTTGAGTTTGTCCCCGAGCGGCTGGAGTTAGAAAACTCCAGCCGTATTGTTTTCGGCGAGGGATCTGCTTTTTCTCAGCTCCCGATGACGCGGTGCTCGACTACGGCGTGAACCATCAGATCGCATGACAACTTCGTACAACCAGATTGCCGGACGAAGCGTGGAGCGCCTGGCCGCTCTCAGTGACGGCATCTTCGCGGTCGCCATGACCCTGCTGGTGCTTGACCTGCGCGCTCCTGCGGCTGCCGCGATCCATAGCGAACATGATCTCTGGCGTGCTCTGGTGGCGCTCTCGCCCCGCCTGGTCATGTACATGATGAGCTTCATGACCCTGGGCATCTTCTGGGTCGGCCAGCAAACGCAACTCAATCATCTGGCCCACGCGGACCGCAGTCTTTCCTGGATCCACCTGGCATTCCTGTTCGTGGTCTCGATCACGCCGTTTTCTACGGCACTGCTGGCGGAATTCATCCAGTACCGTCCCGCGCTGCTGGTCTATTGGCTGAACATTTTGCTGTTGGGCGCAACGCTTTATTTCAGTTGGACCTGCGCCATGGGAGCGGGACTGGTCAAAGCCGACCTGCCGGTGGAGATTCCGGTGGCCATCAAGCGCCGCATTGTGATTGGCCAGTCGTTCTACGCTTTCGGTGCCTGCTGTGCGTCTTCCTTAACACTTACTGGAGCATTGCCTTCATCGTCCTGGTACAACTCTATTACGTCCTGGCGCCGCGCCTGCCTGACCGCGCCCGCTCCTCATTGCAACAGGCTGGCGGAGCAGGCAGACTGCTGCCGCGCGCTATACAATGTCGTCACTGTTTGGCTGCAGACAATCGGTGGGGCGGACAGGTGCGGGCGAATCATGAGCATGAGAAAGACATGCTGTTTAGCTGGGCTGCTACTGATGGCTGCAGCTTTACTCTCGGGACAGGCACAGAGCCCTGCGGACTCGCAGGGTTGTCAGGGAAGCACGGTCGACACCCAGGGAGCCGCCTTCGCGCACAAGTCCAGAGCCTTCCTGGCTGAGCTACAGACGGCGGTCCACGACGGCAACAAGAACAAAATTGCCTCCATGATTTCTTATCCCCTGATGGTCATTCACGGCAGCCGGAAAATGCGCATCAAAACCCAGACCCAGTTTCTGGCCCAGTACGACACGATCTTCGACCCTCACATCCAGAAGGCAATTGCGCAGCAGACGGCCAAGTGCCTGTTCGGCAACTATCAGGGAGCGATGGTCGGCAACGGCGAGGTTTGGTTCAGCCCACAGCCGGACGGAACGATGAAGATCATCACCGTGAATCCCACTGCTGGGAATTAATAATCTTCTTTGTCTACGAGGTGTTCATGCAGCCGCAATCCGATGCCGCCGATTTCCAAGCGCTAAAAGCCCGGATGAAAGCGATGTGGACGAGTGGAGACTTCAGTCAGATTGCGCCGTTCATTGCCTCCGAAGGCGCGGCATTGATCGCCCGATTGAACTTGCAGCCGGGAGCGAAGGTGCTCGACGTAGCCTGTGGAACCGGCAACCTGGCCATCCCGGCCGCCCGCACGGGCGCCGTGGTTACCGGCGTGGACATTGCACCGAATTCACTGGCGGCCGCGAGGGAGCGGGCGGAGCGTGAAGATCTGACAATTCAATTCGACGAAGGTGATGCCGAGGAACTGCCCTATCCCGACGGAACATTCGACGTGGTGGTCAGCATGTTTGGTGCGATGTTTGCGCCCCGTCCGGAAAAAGTTGTGGCGGAGTTCGCGCGGGTGTGCCGTCCCGGGGGCCTGATCGCTATGGCAAATTGGACTCCCCAGGGATTCATCGGGAAAAGCTTTCTGGTGACCAGTCGCTATGCGCCGCCTCCACCGGGCTTGCCCGCTCCGGTGCAATGGGGAGAAGAGTCGGTGGCTCGCGGACGTTTCGCTGGCGTAGATGGCTCCTTCGAAGCGCAACGTCGCGAATTGGTTTTCGACTATCCTTTCAGTCCGGCGGAACTGGTGGATTTCCATCGCAAGCATCTCGGGCCCGCGCGAGCAACCTATTCGCGGCTCGACGAACACGGTCAGCGCCAGCTTTCCTCGGAGATGGAGAAACTCTATTCCGACCACAACCTTAGCGACGACGCCAAGAGTACAGTGATTCGTGGCGAATATCTCGAAGTGCGTTTTCGCAAGGCGTAATCTGTGCCGATTTGATGCGCTTCCGTGCCCATGACGAATAAAATTGCGCCGCTGTCACGCCGCGCCGTGACCCCTGCACTTTCGCGCCAGGTCTCTCAATGCCAAACTTCTACCCAAGGGAGTTCGGCACATGTGGCTCAAAACTCTTGCTGTCGTCGCAATCATCCTCTTCTTTGCTTGACTCATCGCCATGCTCCAGGGCTGGAGCAAGAGCAACCTGCCAGGGCGCTTGATCAGCGTGGCCTTCATGGCCGGCATGGGCGCTGCCGCGGCCTGGGGCCTTAGAACCCTGATAGGACATACCCATTAAGCGATAGTCGCCCGCACGGTTCGGCACTGCGAATCGTTCGCCAAGACCCGGAGTGTCTGCTGCGCCTCTGAATCCAGGGCCGAAAACCTGCGCTATTACAGCAACGAAAGCTGTGCCACCGCGTTCCGCTGCCGTCAGCTTTACTCGGAAAACTGCTTGGTTTGTGGCGCTCACGTCTTTCCCTTGGTATGCTTTCTCGTTCTTTCGGAGTTTCGGAACAGTCCTATGCGAAACTTAGTTCTGACTTTTGTTTTCTGGTTCATTATTCCTTTTCTGGCGGCAGCGCAAAACGTGCCGCATCCTCTCACCTTCGATGACGCGGCGGCGCTTCGCCACGCCGGGGTCGTCGCAGTCTCGCCCGACGGCAAAACCCTTCTCTATCACGTCCGAATCGGTGGGACAAAAGGGCCTGACACAACGGAATGGAAATTGATGCCGACGGCCGGTGGCGAAGCCCGCTCTCTCTCCATCCCGGAGAAGTTCAATCCGGCGGGATTCACTCGCGATGGTACCGCGCTCTATGGAACCTATGAGGTGAACAAGCACCCGCAGCTGGCCACCTTGCAGTTGGCGTCGCCTAACACGCCGGCCGCTGCCGCAGCTATGCCGGTACCACTTACGGCTATTCCCCGGGGCATTCATTCGGCATTGATCTCGCCTGATGGCTCGCGCTATGGGCTTCTGGCTGATCCGCGCCTGCCCGATCCGCTGGAGGATGTGCATACCGTCATCGAAGCCGGTGTCACCAGCCTTTACGTGATCAATGCCGACGGTTCCGGCGGCGGCTGGTGGTGTCCCACCTTGCGGGATGTAGCCGAAGAAGGCATAGCCTGGTCGCACGATGGAACTTCTCTGGCCGTTCTGTCGCAGACGCCCAAGATTGGCTTTCATTTTGTGCGCTCGTTCCTTGATGTTTGCAGCGCCACCGGTCCGCGGCATATCGCCACCATCGACAATGCTGCCAGCAACATTGCCTTTGCCAACGGCGGCAAAGATCTGGCCTTTCTCAGCACTACCTCGCCGGTATTGACGCCCGACCATGTATGGACGGTCAGTGTTGCCGGCGGGAGTCCGGCGGACCGCACGCCTGACCTCCCTGCCAGCGCCATCCACATGACATCCGACACTGAGGGACATGTCTGGGTCGCGGTAGCGCGCGGCGTCCAGACTGAAATCGACGCTTTCCAAAACAACGCTTTGGTTCCAACCTACACCTGGCCCGATGGAACCATCGACGAAGGGCCGATTTCGCCGCAGATCGCTTCTGCGCCCGACATCAAGGCTTTTACCGTGGGCGATCCGCAACATACTTCCAACGTCGCCGTCGCCCACGACAAGACGCTGCAGAAGATGACCAACGAAGGCGACGATCAACTGGCGAAGATTGCGCTGGGTCCCGTGCGCGCTGTCCACTGGAAGAGCCAGGAAGGCATTGCCCTGGAAGGCATCGTTACCTTTCCCGCAGATTACCGCACGGATCGCCGTTATCCGTTCATCGTGCTGCCTCACGGTGGTCCTGAGTCAAATGACACCTTGCAATTCGACCTGTTCACCCGGGTGCTGGCCGGCTTAGGTTACGTAGTTCTCGAGCCGGAATATCGCGGCTCGACCGGATACGGCACCGAGTTCATGAGCGCGATCTATCAGCATTTCGGCGATCGCGCCTACCGCGATGTCGACAGCGCCACCGACTACGCCATTGCTCAGAGTTGGGCCGACCCCGGCCGCCTGGCCATGTTTGGCTGGAGCGCCGGCGGCTTCATGACGGCCTGGTCGGTCACCCAGACGCATCGCTACCGGGCTGCGATCGAGGGCGCCGGAATCACCGACTGGCTCAGCTTCATATGGACCAGCGACGTGCAACAGACCGACTACGACGCTCGCTGGCCCGATAAAGATCCGGACGCGTTTCTGATGTTCTCCGCCGTCATGCACTCGGAGGGTGTGGTGACGCCACTGCTGATCCTGCACGGCGCGGCCGATGAGCGGGTCCCAACTTATCAGGGGCGAGAATTGTTTGAGGTGCTGGCCGCGCGCGGCAAGACGACGCGCATGGTAACGTATCCGGGGTCGCCGCACTTTCCCACAGTGTGGGAGCAGCGGCAGGACGTATTCCGCGAAATCGCCGCCTGGCTGGCGCGCTATAACCCTTGAGAGAACGCAGCAACCTGCCGATCACACGTAAGGGAAGACAAAGCTTATGAAAATACGTCGCGCTCGATATGTTGCGGCATTACTTATTCTATGGTTCGTTACCGTCGCCGCCTGGGCGCAGAACGATCCTCTGCCCTCATGGAATGACGGCCCGGCCAAGCAGGCCATCCTCAACTTTGTGCGTGTGACCACCGATCAAGCGAATCCGAATTATGTGCCGCCCGAGGACCGCTTCGCCACCTTCGATCAGGATGGCACGACCTGGGTTGAGCATCCCATGTATACCCAGGTGGTGTTTGCCTTCCAGCGCCTGGTGGCTCTGGCGCCGCAGCATCCCGAGTGGAAAACCACCGAGCCCTTCAAGACCGTTATTTCGGGCAACCGGGCTGCGATGGCAAAGCTCACAGATCCCGACTTGATAGCCATTTTTGTCGCCACCCAGACCGGAATGTCGGTCGAGGCGTTTCAGCCGATTGCGAAGGACTGGCTGGCCACCGCCAAAGATCCGCGCTGGCAAAGACTCTACACCGAACTCATCTACCAGCCGATGTTGGAGGTGATGCAGTATTTGCGCGCTAATGGCTACCGGACCTACATTGTGACCGGCGGCGGCCAGGACTTCGTCCGCGTCTATGCCCAGCAGGTTTATGGCGTGGCGCCAGAAGAGGTAATAGGGTCGGCGATCGAGACCCAATACACTTACAACCAACAGGGCCAGGGCGTCCTGATGCGGCCGCCGAAGCTGTTGCTGAATAACAATTTTTCGGGCAAGCCGGAAGATATTTATTTGTTCATCGGACGGCATCCCAAGGCGGCGTTCGGCAACTCCACCGGCGATCAGCAGATGCTGGAGTACACCCAGGCGGGTGGAGGAGCATCGCTGGAAATGCTGGTGCTGCACGACGACGCGCAGCGCGAATATGCTTACGGTCCCGCTCAGGGCCTGCCGGAGACCAAGATAGGCACGTTCACCCAGGCGCTCTATGACGAAGCCAAGTCGAAGGGCTGGACCGTGATCAGTATGAAGAACGATTGGAAGCGAATTTTTGCTTTTGAGAAATAGGCATTGGAGCTGAACTGTTGAACTAAAGAGGAGAGAACTTTATGCCCTTCACTCGTCAACCGAATCGCCGTGCGGTTGGGCTGGAGGCGTCGTTCTAGACGTCGTCAGACTTGCTCAAGCTTTCCATCAATCTGTAAGTTGTGCGCCAAGGACCGGCGTGCGCCCCCGACTGACCCCCGCCCAAAGTGTATAGAATGAAAGCAGAGAGTCGTGCGGAGCCATGAGAAGCTGGTCCATCCCGGCGGGACGTTTGTTTGGCGTCGACATCCGCATTCACCTCACCTTCCTCTTTCTGCTGGCGTTCGTGTGGTTCACGCAATCCGTGACTATGGGAGCGCCGGGAGCCATGCGTGGCGTGGCCCTGGTCATCATCATCTTCGGCTGCGTGGTGTTGCACGAACTGGGACACGCCCTGGTCGCCCGCCGCAACGGAGTAGCGGTGCGCTCCATCATCCTGTTGCCCATCGGAGGCGTCACTCTGATGGAAGACATGGGCCAGCATAACGCCGATCCGGCGCGCGATATCCGCATCGCCGTAGCCGGTCCTCTGGTAAATCTGGCGATCGCCGCGGTGTCGGGCGTCTTCATCCTGCTGTTTCTGCCGCAAGCTAAGCTCTGGGGACACCCCTTTGTCCACGCCGGCGATCTGCCGCGCGCCTTGTTCTGGGGCAATGTGTTTCTCGGTGGTTTCAACCTGCTGCCTGCCTATCCCATGGACGGTGGACGCATCTTGCGGGCTGTACTGGCCGAGCGCATGGATTATGTTCGCGCCACGCGGCGGGCCGTCACCATTGGCCAGGCCTTCGCCATGCTGTTCATCTTCCTGGGCGTGTGGAACACCTGGCTGATGCTGATTGGCTTCTTTCTCTTCGTCGGTGCGCAGCTGGAAGACCGCTCGGTGGTCTTTCAATCGGTGCTGGAGAGCGTACGCATGGAAGACGTGATGCTCACCCTGTTCTCCACGCTGTCGCCCGCCGACACGCTGGAAGACGCGCTGCACAAGGCCGTGCACACCTTGCAGGACGACTTTCCCGTGGTGCGCGGCAGCGATATGGTAGGGGTCATCAGCAAGCAGCGAATCGTGGAGGCACTGCGGGTGAGCGGCAACGGCTATGTGCAGTCTGCCATGGTGCGGGCTTTCGACATTGCCCAACGCACCGATTCGCTCGCCTCGGCCTTTCGCAAGCTGGGCGCCAAGGGCTTGAATATGATTCCTGTGGTCGATCAGCAGCGGCTGGTGGGAATTGTCACCATGCAAAACCTTATGCACAGTATGGCGCTGCTGGCTGAAACGCGGAGGCTGAGAAAGCAGCAGGAAAACGGGTAGATACGAGTGAAGGGATGTAGCTTTAGCTGCGCCGCGGCGAGCCTTTTGATTTTGTCATTCCGAACCGACTTCAGTCGGTGAAGGATCTGCTTTTCCTTTGTTTTTCAGCAGCCGGCTCAGCCTTGCTTAATCGCGGAGAGCATAGGTTACTTCCGCGCCGCTTTGGCGCGCTTGCCGGCTCCTGCGCGCAGCGGCCCGGTACCGGTAGGCGGCTTGCGTTCGCCATCGACCAGCTGCTTCAGCACGACCGCATTGTTGTGCTCTTCATCCCTGGACGAGAACAGCAACGTGAGGCGGCGCCGCTCTTTCCGCAATTCATAAAGTTGTTGCAGCGCCTGGTTGGCCGATTCTGACGATAGCTCCTTGAGATATTTTTCCCGAAACTTGTTCCACTGCGGACGATGCGCATGGAACCACTTGCGCAGCTCGTTGGAGGGCGCCAGATCCCTCAACCAGGCGTCGAGCGGGACGTCAGCCTTCTTCAAACCGCGCGGCCATAGGCGGTCCACCAGCACGCGCACCCCATCGTGCGGCGACGGCTCTTCATACACGCGTTTGAGGGCGACGGTCACGCGAGGTGTATTCTAACTCTGATGGAGGCATAGCGTCAGCCTCTGCCAATCTACCTGCCGGAATCCTGGAAGGAACGTTGAAGCCGAATCCTGCTCGATTTGTCCTGTTAGCTGCCATCGCCGTGATCTTGATCGCTATTCTGGGAGCGTGCGACTCCGAGCCTCGCAAAACTGATGCCGAGCTGGGACTCAACGCGCAGCAGGCCAGCGGACGCCGGGTTTATGACACCCGTTGTGCCGACTGTCACTACGCCTACAGCACGCACAACCTGCGTGGTCCCAGCTTGCATGGACTGTTCAAGAAGCCCTTCATGAAAAGTGGCATACCGGCAAACAATGAGCGCGTGACCGACATCATCCTGCTAGGCCGGGCCAAGATGCCCGCGTTTCAGGACAAACTGACGCAGCAGCAGTTCGACAATCTGATGGCGTATCTGCATACGTTGTAGAAGCCATCAGCTCTCAGCCGTCAGCTCTCAGCTTTTCGTCCTCACTGACGGAGCACTGCGGTTTCTTCAGGATACGTCTGCGTAGATGAGATCTTCGAGCTTACTTTCCTCCTCGAGCATCGAAGTGCTGAGGGCTGACGGCTGATAGCTAACAGCGGCTTCCCAACGGTACAATATACATATCGCATGGCTACCGCTCCTGAACTGATCCAGATTGACGTTGCCCCGCGCCGCCCTGTCTCAAAACCAGACTGGCTGAAGGCGCGCGCGCCCATGGGCGAGAATTATCACAACCTGAAGACCCTGGCTCGGAGCCTGGACTTGCACACGGTTTGCGAGTCGGCGCATTGCCCCAACATCGGCGAGTGCTGGAACCATCGCACGGCAACTTTCATGCTGCTGGGTAATCTCTGCACCCGGCGCTGTGGCTTTTGCGCCGTGCCTAAGGGGCGTCCGCAACCCATCGATTTCGCAGAGCCACGCCGCGTGGCCGAAGCTGTCGAGAAGTTGGCGCTGAAGTTTGCGGTGGTGACCAGCGTCAATCGTGACGATGACAATGTGGGCGGCGCGCGAGTCTTCGCCGACACGATCAACGAGATTCGCCAGCGCGTTCCAGACTGCCGGGTTGAAGTATTGATTCCCGACTTTCAAGGTCTGGAAGAGCCATTGCGTATCGTGATGGATGCCAAGCCCGACATCCTGAATCACAACACCGAAACCGTGCCGCGGCTTTATCGCGTGGCCCGCTCGGGCGCACGCTATGAGCGCACACTTCGACTGCTGGAGCGCGCCAAGGAGATGAATCCTTCGATCCCGACCAAGACCGGCGTGATGGTTGGCTTGGGCGAGAGCACGGACGAGTTGCTTGAGGTATTTGGCGATCTCGCGGCGCGCAAGGTTGACATCCTTACCATTGGCCAGTATCTGCGCCCGTCGAAAGACCACCTGCCAGTGGCGCGGCTGTATCCGCCGGAGGAATTCCGCTTCCTCAAAGAAGAATCGCTGAAGCTGGGATTTCGCCATGTGGAATCCGGCCCGCTCGTGCGATCGAGCTATCACGCCCACGAACAGGCGGACGCGGGCACGCGGCCGGTATAGTTCCGGCGTAAGTTAGTTATCCTGAATCAGCAATTACAGCAGTTTGCGGAATTGCTCGATGGAGAGTCCGGCATCACGAATGATTCCGCCCATGGTAAAGGCATTGATTGGGTTGTGACGGGGAATGGTAAGAATACGCTGTCCATCCGTCATGACGATGTGTTTTCCATGCCGCAAAATGCGGAACCCAGCTTTCTCCAGAGCGCGTACTGCTTGAAGATGAGGGATCCCAGGAAGTTTTCCCATTAACTGGCGGCTACTTCCACCTCGCGGACATCCTGTCCCCGCGTAAGTTCGGTTACGGCGTCAAGATATTCGCGAATCGCCTCCCGAATGTTCTCCAGCGCCTCCTGCTCGGTCGCTCCCTGCGACCAACAGCCCGGCAAGCCAGGACAAGAGACTGCGAACCCTTCCTCCGACCGGACTAATACCACACGATAGGTCATGACATTGTATTTTACTCCTGCCTCACGGAGCGCTGAACTCGGTTTGGCCAATAGGTATCACGCTACCTTGTTGTGATGAAACCCTTCATCTTCCGCAGCAGCGATTCTGGCGCCTGTACCTCCATCTCCACGTAGCCGTCGCGGTACTCACGTGAAGAAATCACCGACTTCGCATCGAGGGCGGCCAGGGCTTTGCCTTCCGACTGCGGCACCCGCAGGCGTACACTGCGCAGCGGATCTGCGGTGATTTTGGCGTCAATCAACTCCAGTAGCTTGTCGAGGCCCATGCCTTTCGCAGCCGAGACGTGCATTACGCTCTCGGTATCGCGCAGGCTTTCCCGCTTCCTTTCCGACAGCAGATCTACTTTATTCATGACGTAGATTCGCGGCTTGTCCTGCGACTCCAGTTCCCGCAGGACTTCTTCCACCTGAGTCTGTTGCTCGCCTGCAGTCGGACTGGTGACGTCGGACACATGCAGCAGCAGAGAAGCCCGCTGCACTTCTTCCAGGGTGGCGCGGAAGGCCGAAACCAGCGTGTGCGGCAGGTTTCGGATGAATCCCACAGTGTCAGATAGCAGCACTTCGCGCCTGGAAGGAAGCACAACGTGCCGCAATGTGGGATCAAGCGTGGCAAACATGCGGGCGCTCTCCAACACGCCGGCCTTGGTTAGAGCGTTGAACAGGGTCGATTTGCCGGCGTTGGTGTAGCCGACCAGCGCGATAGTGGCGATGGGCACCGATTCGCGGCGCTGCCGCTGCTGGCCCCGGATGCGGCGGACATTTTCCAGTTGCTCCTTAACGTGTCGAATGCGGCGATAGATTTTGCGGCGATCGGTTTCCAGCTGAGTTTCGCCCGGACCGCGGGTGCCGATACCGCCGCCCAGTTGCGACATCTGAACGCCGCGTCCGGCCAGCCGCGGCAGCAAATATTGCAATTGCGCCAGCTCAACCTGCAGCTGGCCTTCACGAGTGCGGGCGTGGCGGGCGAAGATGTCGAGGATAAGCTGGGTACGATCCACCACGCGCACCTCGAGCTCGCGCTCCAGGTTGCGTTGCTGCGACGGAGTCAATTCGTGGTCGAAAATAACCAGTTCCGGGTCCGTAGAAGCGACGGCGCCCTTCAGCTCTTCCAGCTTGCCGCTGCCGATAAGGGTGGCAGGATCGGGCTTCGGGCGGCGCTGCAAAATTTCGCCCACCACGCTGGCGCCGGCGCTGGCGGTAAGCTCTCGCAACTCAGCCATGGACTCTTCGGCGGAGAACTCACGACGCTCCAGATCCGCGTTGGGAAGGTTGGCAGCGTCGGCCACGTTGCGGGCCAGGCGAGCGGCAGGTGGAATTTTGCCGGTCGGTTTTAATCGTGAGCCGGAAGACGAGGAATCCCCGGCGCTCGAGGAATCAACCTGCGCGGATCGCGAGTTTTGCCGCTTGCCCGGCGGGCGAAAGAGGAACTCGACTCCGACCAGAAAGGCGCGTTCCGGCTCGCTCCGGCCAGTTTGCCGGGAGCGGCGGCTCTCTCCGGAGTTCATTCCATCCGCGCGGGAAATAGGCTAACCCTCGGATGTCGTGCTCGTGCTGCTGACCACGCCCGGAGCCGTCGATTCCACTCCTGCTCGCGATTCGGAGTGCCGCTCCAGATGCGGAGCGCGCGCCATGACAACGGTAGATATAGCGTGTTTGAAGATGAGCTGCTCCTGGTTATTGGTCTCCAGTACCACAGAGTACTTATCGAACGAACGTATCCTGCCGGTTAGCTTGACTCCGCTGAGCAGGTAAATCGTGATCACAGACTTGTCTTTGCGGGCGGTATTCAAGAATGAATCTTGGATATTTTGTGCTGGTTTGCTGTCCATGGGTCCCTCTCAGGCAATCTGCAGACAAACAGCGCAGTCCCAGAGGTCGCGGCCCCTCACGATCCCGGGTCTGTAGACATGGCCGCCTACAGCCGACTCATCAAATTGTAAACATCGACCATAGAGGTAAATTGTAAGCCAATTCACGATAAGACGCCGGAGTTACGAATTCAAGGAAAACAAGCACATAGCCGAGTGATGTAGAATTCGCCCACCGCTGGAAGGCGGATCTGAGGCCGGGCATATCCCGGCCGCTCTATTCGAGGCCTAAAATGACTGTTCCTCTGCTGGCGCTCTTCGCCGCTCCGCAAATCAATTTGCCCGGAGGTGAAGCGGCTACCCTGATCGTTCTCCGCTGGATACATCTCATGGCTGGAATCACCTGGATCGGACTGCTCTATTTCTTCAACCTGGTCAACGTGCCATTCCTGAACGAATTGGATGCCAAACAACGGAGCATCGTGGTACCGAAACTGATGCCGCGCGCGCTGTGGTGGTTCCGCTGGAGTTCGGTTGTGACCGTGCTGGTAGGCATTGCTTATTGGAATCACATTGTGGCCACCGACGCCCGTAATGCGATTGTTATGGGACAGACCGCCTCGGCCGGAGGTCTGATCGGCAGCTTCTTTGTGATCTGGACGCTGGCGTTTGTAGTCGAGATGGGTTTGTTGATGTCTCCGGTTGAGGCACTGAGAAAGGGAGCAGTGCTGGGGATTATCGTCGCCGTGGTAGTGATCGCGGCCGCCTATGTCTTTCTGAGCCTCAATCAGCAGGGCTGGGAAAGCAATCGCGCCTTGTCTATCGGCATCGGCGGCGGGCTGGGCTGGTTCATGATGCTGAATGTGTGGGGCGTGGTTTGGCGGATGCAGAAGAAGATGATCCGCTGGACGGAAGAGAACGCAACCAAAGGCACGGCCCTGCCGCCGGAGGCCGCTAAAGTCGCGAGACTGTCGCTGCTCTGCTCGCGGGTGAACTTCTGGCTATCGTTTCCCATGCTTTTCTTCATGGGCGCGTCCAGTCACTACATTATGTTTGCCGGGCGCTAGGCATCGCGATGAGCACAAACCCTGACGCTTTCTTGTGGCTAGCGTGGACGCGGCTCTAAAGCACTGCACTTCCCGTCGGGTTACACTAAGCCTTAAATCGATCTGGAATCCATATTTCGACATGCCATTCAATTCAGTAGAAAACTTGTCCCGTTTGCCTGCCGCCGCGCGACCCGATCCCGTTCCCATGCTCGATCTCAAGCGGCAATACGAAAGCATCAAGGACGAAGTGAATGCCGCCATCGAGCGGGTTCTCACATCGCAGCACTTCATCGGTGGGCCCGAGGTCAACGCCTTCGAACGCGAGTCGGCAGAGTACCTGGGCACGGGCGCCAGCGTTGGCTGCGCCTCCGGAACCGATGCGCTCTGGCTGGCGCTGCAAGCTTGCGGAGTTGAGGCGGGTACTAGTGTCATCACGACGCCGTTCAGCTTTTTCGCGTCGGTCAGCTCGATCGTGCGCTGCGGCGCGACTCCAGTGCTGGCCGATATCGATCCAGCGACGCTGAATCTGGATCCGGCAAAGGTGGAGAAGGCGCTGAAACGGGCGCGGGGGCAAGTTCGCGCGATGATGCCGATACACCTGTATGGACAGTGCGCCGACATGGATCGCTTCAGCCAGCTTGCCCAGGAATACGGCGTGGCCATCGTGGAAGATGCTGCCCAGGCGTTCGGCGCGGCCTGGAAAGGGAAGAAGGCTGGTACGTTGGGCAAGGCGGCAGGCTTCAGCTTCTATCCCACCAAGAACCTCAGCGCGTACGGCGACGGCGGGTGCGTCACCACCGATGACGAAGAGGTGGCTGAGCATGTACGCCGGCTGCGAAACCACGGTAGCCAGCAACGCTATTTCCACGACGAAATTGGCTGGAACAGCCGCCTGGATGCTATGCAGGCCGCGGTCCTGCGAGTGAAGTTAAAACATGTTGATGACTGGAACCAGCGCCGGCGTATCGTTGCCTGCCGCTATCACGGGCTGCTGGTGGGGACCGGCCTGGTAAAGACGGACGCGCGGAACGTCAACCAGCAATCGCCGATCGCGCTGCTGGCTTCGTCTCCGGAGGCGCACCACATCTATCACCAGTTCGTGATCCGGGCGTGGCGGCGCGATGAGTTGCGAAACTTCTTAACTGAGCGAGGGCTCGGCAGCGAGATTTATTACCCCGTTCCACTGCATCTGCAAAAATGCTTTGCCTACCTGGGATACCGGGCAGGCGACCTGCCAGAATCGGAGCGCGGCGCTAAAGAAGTGCTGGCGCTGCCAATTTTTCCCGAGTTGCGGGAGGATGAGCAGCAGCGGGTGACGGCGGCGATCGCGGAGTTTTACAGCCGATAGCGGGGATGCGGGAACTGGTTAACTATCAGGGCATTCGTCCAGGACATCAGCTCAGGTTTGTGTCAGGTTGGGTTTGTATCAGGTTGGGTTTGTATCAGGTTAGGTTTGTATCAGGTTAGGTTTGTATCAGGTTAGGTTTGTGTCAGGGCACGGCTTCAGCCGTGCCGTAACGAGTAAGAGTAATTTGGGCTTCAGCCCCTGAGGGCCGGTTTTTGCAGGGGCTGAAGCCGAGTTCTCCGTGTCGTTCTCCGTGTGCATGACGCGCTTCCCCTCACATTCGGGCGTGACCGGGCTCACAGCGTCCGCCTTCGTTTGGCGGTGCAATAGAGACGCTATGCAATCCGAAAAAGACGAAATCCTTTGCCCGCTCTGTCACGGTCACGGCCACCAACGCAAGGAGCTCTTAGTGGTGCGGTGGCGCAGTCACGAATTCGAACAAGAGTTACAGAAGATCGCCGATGAAGCGGCCTTCGGACAGTCGGGTGGTCTCGAAGATCCATTCGAGACGACAGTTCCCGTCTACAGCAACGAGTCCGACTAATCACCCCGGAGCGCTCTCATTCCACATCTTTCGGTGGTGGTTCAGGGCTGGATGGCTGAACCTCCGCCGAAACCGGCTTGTGCCGCAGCTTGAGGGCGACCAGGCAAATTGCATACACCAGAAACGCGGACCCCAGCACCACAAAAAACACAGTCTGGTTCAAGGTGATGGCGAAAGCGGCGACCGACGCCGCCAGTACCCACATGAAGGCTTCGCCCAGAAAGCCATCTGCCCAGTTGGGCACACGTCCTGCCGAAGGCAGCCTGGGGCGCAAGGCCGGCCACAGGCGAGGCACGGCCGCGCAATAGGACAGATAACTGTTACCCTGGCTGGCCGCGATGCCAGCTTCCTCCCGCAGGATCAGGCGATAGTCGAAGAAGATCATCCCCGCTACCAGAATTACGAACCCAATACGGCTGGCCATCAGACCGAAGCCAATTCCCAGCAGAATATTGCCCAGGTAAAGCGGGTTTCGCACGTAGCGGTAAGGACCGTCGGCTACCAGCCGCGAAGTGTGCATCCGCATATCGACCATGATTTCAGGATTGAGGTAAGCCGTGGCCCAGGTGCGGAGCAGAGCGGCGCTGACACAAAACAGCACCCCAATCGCGAAGATGGCTTGGACTTGCGAGTCGGTAGATGTCTGGCCGCGAAGATGGGCGATCCAATTCACCAGCGCTGCGGCCACGTTTTGGTGGTCGAGACCATAGCTAGCAAAAGCAATCCAGAACAGAGCACCGAAGATCCAGAAGCGGTACCTAAACTCAAAATTGCTGGCAGCCATAGGGCAGGCTCTTTCCGGTCATCTCGGAAGACGGCGTGAGAATGATACCTCAATCGCGGGAACTGCACTGATGGGAGTGGAGCCAGTCTGGGCGATTCCCCCCAACTGCACCTTCGGACAGGTAAGGACAGCCGCCCCAGCCTCTCCCAAATTGCGTCCACAGGCCAGTAGCAAACAGGTGCACGCCGCTCTATTGTTGAATCCGGCTGACAAGTTCGGCATAGGTGGATTGGAACATGCGAAGTTCCAGGCCATCTGGAGCCTAAGCTAGGAGCCGCATCGGACAAATTACAGATCGCGAGAGTTCGTTCGCACCGCGAGCGCATAGGCTCAGTTACCCATCGCGGTAGCTGACAGGGGGCTGGCATGCTTTAAAGGGGGAGCCTGCCGGCCCTTTGGCGTCTCAAAGTAGCCTATAGCTTCCCTGCCTCTTCCTGAATTCGTCGCCATGCATTTTCGACGTGTCGCTGTTCGGTATTCGTCTGGCCTACACAGAAGCGCAGGGTAACCTTGCCGTCCAGCCGAGTATGCGTCAAATAGAGATGGCCACTGGCATTCAGCCGATTCATCAAAGTCGTATTACGTTCATCCCCCCCGCGATGCCGGAAGCATACCAGGTTCAGCGGAGCAGGAGCAGCGACTTCGAACCTATCGTCCTGCCTCACCCATGCGAGAAACTCTTGCGCCAATTCCACATGGCGCCGTACATGGAACTGCAGTCCCTCCACGCCATAGTGCCGGATAACGAACCATAGCTTCAGCGAACGAAAACGCCGGCCCAGCGGAATATGCCAGTCGCGATAGTCGAAGACTACACCTGATTCCGTCGCCTGGTTGCGTAGATACTCGGGCAAGATGCTCAGGGTATCGATCAACGCCTTGCGATCGGCGACGTAAAAACAATTGCAATCGAAATTGGTGAACATCCACTTATGCGGGTTGAAGGTGTAACTGTCTGCCAGTTCGAGTCCGTTCTGAATATAGCGGAACTCAGGACACAGCGCCGCCGTACCTGACATAGCGGCGTCCACATGGAACCAGAGATTGTTTTCCCCGCAGATAGCGCCGATGGCAGGCAGTGGATCCAGAGCATTGGAAGAAGTAGTTCCGACCGTTGCTGAAACGAAAAATGGCAGGAAGCCGGCCTCGCGATCCCGTACGATCTGTTTCGTCAAAGCATCCGGTCGCAGGGCAAATTCCTCGTCAACCTCGATCAGCCGCAGATTGTCTGAACCAATGCCGGCAACCATCGCTGCCTTCTCCAGCGAAGAATGCGCCTGGTTCGAGGTATAGGCCACTAACCGACCATCGCCTCCCCGGCGGTTGCTGCGATAGTTCGTAGCTCGCTCGCGAGCCGCCAACATGGCACACAGCGACGAACTGGAAGCAGTGTCCTGGATCACGCCGCCACCTAGGCTGGTCGACAAGAACTTCTCCGGTAAGCCCAGCATGGAAACCAGCCAGTCAAGGACACGAGTCTCCAATTCCGTGCAGGCTGGACTAGTGGCCCAAAGCATTCCCTGGACGCCCAGCGCCGAGGAAAGCAAGTCGCCGAGAATAGCTGGGCCAGAGGCATTGGCTGGGAAATAGGCAAAAAAATTGGGTGACTGCCAGTGGGTTACTCCGGGCAAGATTATCTCCTTCATGTCGCCCAAAATCCTGGCGAAGGCTTCGCCTTGGGACGGAGCTTCAGGAGGAAGCGCCTGTTGAATTTCTCCCGGCTTTACCTGGGACAATACTGGTAGGCTTTCAATATTCTTGTAGTAGTCCGCAATCCAGTCAATTACGGCATATCCATACTCCCGGAACTGCGTTGGGGTAAGGTGGTAACTTTTATCAGGCAAAATACACTCCTTTTCTCGACTCAAAATGACCTATAGCCGCAGCGGTTAATGGCACCAAACCGGCCCAGAAATGCTGGGATTTTTATCGGCTTCACCCCATATCAGTCGCACATTTCATTAACCTAGGTGCCAAGCGATCCATACCACTTCATGGTTCCCGTAGCGGATTACGTTCTTGTCATTAAAATTATCAGTTATCATTTTACTCAACTGTTACACTAAGCAAGGTAATTCAAGTGCTCGAAAGGAGAAGCATGGATATCCAGAATATACTTGGTGATCTGAAGAAAGAACGGGACCGTATCGATAGAGCGATTGCTGCGCTTTCCGGTTTGGGCGGACAACGTCGTCGTGGGAGACCGGTGGGAAGCCACAACGTTGCTACCGCCAAGGCTCCGCGCCGTCATATGAGTGCCGCCGCGCGTAAGCGCATCTCCGACATGATGAAGCAACGGTGGGCAGAGCGGAAACGGAAGGCAAAATCCTAATACCAGAACCGTTGCTGACCGGGCCATCGATCAGTATCTTACGGAATGCCGCTCGTTACTGAGTGGCATTTCTAGTTTCAGGCTGTCTACCACCGAAAGCCATCAAAGTAAGCCGCTATTCCTGGATGGCTGTTAGCCACAACCTGTAGTCAGGAACCCTATTTCGGCTGCTTTGGGATTAGCTGTATCTGGAAGATGGTCGGCCATAATTTGCCGGTGACAAACAGGCGCTTGTTCTGCGCGTCATAAGCGATGCCGTTTAAGACGGCATCGGAACTCACACGATAGAGGGGACTGAGAAGGCCGGTGAGGTCGATCCAGCCGAGAACTTCGCCGGTTCGCGGAGAGATACGAGCGATTCGATCCGTCTGCCAAACATTGGCAAAAATCTCTCCCTCGACGAACTCCAGTTCGTTCAATTGGGCCACCGGCCTGGCGCCGTCGTGGACCTTAAGTCGCCGCTTCTCGGTAAGTGTGTTGGCATCGAGAACCCGGATTTCCGGAGTTCCATCACTCATAAAGACTTCACGGCCATCGCTGGTTATGCCCCACCCTTCTCCTGGGTAGGAGAAACGCCGCAACAGGCGGAAGTCGCTTAGGTTGTAAATAAATCCAGTTTGCGACCTCCAGGTGAGTTGCACAACTTCGTCTTTAAGAAGCGTAACTCCTTCGCCGAAAAACTGCGGCGCTAAGTCCACCTCTCGAACAATCTCTCCCGTCTCAACCTTGACTTGTCGAAGCGAAGACCGCCCGTTTAGTCCCGTACCTTCGTAGAAATAGCCATTGCGGTAGGCCAGACCCTGGGTGAAAGCCTGCGGATCATGGGGAAACTGTCGAACGACCCGGAAGGTAAACTCAGGGGTATGGCCGGCGTGACTCCGCTGCGCAGTCTGCCCATAAGCAAACCCCGGTGCAATCGAGAGGCATACCAGGACAAATCGTGCAGGAGGCAGATGCAGCTTCATCCCCCTGATTGTCGCATTGATGGCCGAGGCTCCGCCAAAACCAGCACGTGGTTTCGCCCTGCTGGCCATGCCATGAAGTCCACCCCGCCTTCAAGGCCTCGAAGCCAGTCTTCAGGAGGCAAGCTGGCGTGACACCATCAGGACGCGCTTAGGACCTCGCTTGCGGATCAGCAGCACCCGGATCCGCTCCAGCAGTTCCATGGGAGCGAATTCACCTTTGGGCAGCCAGCCGTCCGCCAGACTCTCCTCGGTGCAGCAATTGACGGAACCGGAAAACAGCAGCGCGGGAGTCTCCGGCGAAATCGCCTTGAGCCGGTCGATCAACCGGGCGCCACTGAGTTTGGGCATCATCAGGTCGGCGAGCACCAGATCGATGCCGCCTAACTTCATCCTCTCAACCGCGCATTCGGGATCAGTGCAGGTGAGAACACGGTAACCACGGGTTTCGAGCATAACTTTTCGAATGGAGAGAGAGCGTTCGTCATCATCGACGCAGAGAATCGTACGTTTCGGTTTCATCTACCCCCGCTGGGCCTTCTCGGGAGTGCTGCGCAGGCGTGTCTGAGCAAACCTGTAAGTCAGGCGCGCGCGGCAGTCACCAAGTGGGCTAATTTAATTCCGCCAGAGCAATAGCGTTCTCCGGATACTACGACCGGCGATTGCCGCGCACAAGTATTGCGAAGGTCAATTATGCAGAAAAGTTTCGGCACCGTGAAAAAACGCGATAGCACTGCAAATGGTGATTTTCATTTGGAGGCATTCGCTTGAAACCCCTGCCGGGAGAGGTTCTTGGGGTTGCACAGGATATCCGCAAAATATTCACATCGTAACTTCGCCGTCAATCACCTGCACCACGTTACCTCCGACGCGAACATTGGTAACACGGTCTTGCTGGCTCGCCGCCCGAATATAAAGCAGGCTGGGACGCCGAGTCTCGATTCCCTGCTCGATCAGGCCCTGCGTCTCAGGTGCGAGCACACCGTGCCTCACTGCCCACGCCGTGCAACAGCCGGCAGCGGAACCGGTCGCGGGATCTTCGCCGTTATAGAAGATCATGCGGGCGTGCAAAGTCGCCTGGGGATCGACGGTTTCGCGGCAAACAAAATAAAAGAAGGCCGGATTGCCGATCGTCGCCAGATAGGTCGCCATCTGATTCCAACCGATGCTGAGCTTTTGCAGCGTAGCCAGCGAACGGAAAGGCACAATGGTAAACGGCATCCCGGTAGAGACAGTTTGGATGGGAAGATTATCGTCGAGTTCAGAAACCGGGACGCCGAGAACGCCGGCGATGGCATCATGTGGATGCGTGGCCCCGAATTGCGGTTCGGCCTGACGCATCTCGCCGAAGAGCAGTCCATCGCGTTGCTCGAAGCGGACCGGAATCTTACCCACTTTCAAGTCGAGAATAATTTCTTCAGCACTGCACTGCTGGCGCAAGTACCAGGCCGTCCCCAGCGTGGGATGGCCGGCGAAAGGCAATTCTTCATTCACGGTGAAGATGCGGACCTGGTGACCTTCGGCGCGCTCGATCACTTCGTCCCGAGGCAAGACAAAAGTCGTCTCACAAAGATTGGTTTCGCGCGCCAGCTTCTGCATCTCGACGTCGCTCAAACCGCGCGCGTCGGTGAAGACCGCGAGCTGATTACCTTCCAGCGGCTGAGAAGTAAAGACGTCCAGTTGCACGAATGAGAATTTGCGCTTAGTCATGGTCCTGCCTCGGCACCAATGTAACATCAGTTTGTATTACGGCTGCGTCGGCCGGTCCCGTTTCCGGCGCGGGCAATCCCAAAAAACTGGTGACTAAGGAGAGAGGCGTTTCTCCTTGCTCTCCTGCTTGGTAGTACAATTTGTCGAATTTCAAATTACAACATGGAGAGGTGTAATGGGTCTTCAGATTGGCGATGTCGCTCCTGACTTTGAAACCGAAACTACCCAGGGACACATCCGCTTTCATGAGTGGGTTGGCGACTCATGGGCGGTGTTGTTCTCGCATCCCAAGGACTTCACGCCGGTGTGCACCACCGAGCTGGGCTACATGGCCAAGCTCAAACCGGAGTTCGACAAGCGCAATACCAAGATCATCGGACTCAGTGTCGACCCGGTGGAGAATCATGCGCGCTGGGCGACTGACATTCAGGAAACGCAGGGCCACGCCCCCAACTATCCCATGATCGGGGATACGGACCTGAAGATCGCGAAGCTCTATGGGATGCTTCCCGCTTCCACCAGCGGCACCTCGGAGGGCAGGACGGCAGCTGACAACATGACCGTGCGCAACGTGTTCGTGGTCGGCCCGGATAAGAAAGTGAAACTCATCATCGTTTATCCCATGACCACGGGGCGGAACTTCGATGAGGTGCTGCGGGTGATTGATTCCCTGCAACTGACGGCGAAACACAAAGTCGCGACCCCGGTAAACTGGCAGCAGGGAGACGACGTCATTATCTCCGGCTCGGTTTCTGACGACGAGGCAAAGAAAATTTATCCGCAAGGCTGGAAAGCTCCTCGTCCCTACTTGCGAATTGTGTCCCAGCCTAAGTCTTGAGACCCGCCAGGCTCAGTTGCGAGCGAAGCCCAGGCTTGAGCTTGGGCTTTTCTTACGATACCGATATTCTGTAGTGGATTGCGGAAGCGAAGGGGGTCCGGTGACTCTCCCGGTCTTCAAAACCGGCGATTGGCATCTTCGATGTCAATGGTGCGTTCGACTCGCACACGCTTCCGCCAAAATATTTGTTGCGAGGACCTGACCGCTTCGACCATGCATGCTGGTTCGCTCCTTCGATTCGGCCGCCGGCCTCACTCAGGATTTCGCCTGCGGTCTCCCGCTTTGCTCACGCCCGCATTCCGGCTCAAGTTCGACTCGCACACGCTTCCGCCAAACTTTGCTCGTTCCCTCGGCGCAGGGTCGCTTAGGGTCGACATCTTACTATTTGGTGGTGAACCACCGCATGCGTCAAGCCGCAGGTCCGAGGCTGGTGTAATACGAAAAAGCCGGAGCTGGGCTCCGGCTTTGAAAACTAAACAAGTGGTAAGTTAGCGATTCAGTTTGCGGCGAATGCTGCCGAACGCGCCGACCAATCCGGTTCCGAGCAGCAGCAGAGACGACGGTTCCGGCGTGGTACCGCTGGTGCTGGTGGTGCTGGTGGTGGCGCCCAGTACGTCGAAGGCACCCAACGCATTGCCAGTACCGTTTGAATTCCAGCTCTGGCCGCCGTTGGTGGAGTACAAATCCAATCCGTTGACGTTCTGGTTATTCAGGTTCCATGCTTCCCAAGTCGTGGAACCGAGGGTGGTGGGGCCGAGAACGACAAAGTACTGCGTACCAGCGGTCAGGCTCAGTCCTGTAATGTTGCTGATGGTCACCAGTCCGCAGCATTGCCCGAACGTCGTGCCGCTGCTCAGGTTGTTCCACTGGCCCAGTTCGGTGCCAGGAAGACCGCCGTTGTCGGTCCAGACCGAAGCGTAGAACGAATTGACACCGGTAACGAAACCGACGCCAAGGTCAATCTGCGAGACGCTGCCGGTCAGCAGCGAAGTGAACAGGTTGGCGGCGGTAAAGCTTTCTCCAACCGTGCCACTTCCCGATACCGTCCAGCCAGAGCAGCAGTTGTACACATTACCTTGAGGTCCAAGGTCTGTGAAGAATGTTTGTTGTGCCATGGCCGGCAGGCTACTCACACAGAGAGCGAATGCCACTAGGCAGAGAGACCACACGCATTTTTTGCTCAAGGGGTTCCTCCTCATTTCCATTGAAAACATCTCGAGGTGTTCTTCACGGCCCGATACAGCGCAAGAAGTGGCACATCTCCGCAAAACCCCCTTCTTGCTCATGCGATCCGCGCTCGGGAGCGACCTAAGCACGGACTCATACGTGGTAGTCTCCTGCAATCCTGATTCCGCGCTAACTCATTGATAAAACAGCATAATCTTGGTAAGAAGATGCAAGAACTTGCATTACAATCCCCAACGCCTTCTCCCGTTTCGGCAATACCGATTGCGAATCCATGGCATAAAAGTGGAGCCCGAGGGCCAATGGGCCGATGGAATTGAGCGGAAGTCCATCGCACTCTTCTAGTTGCCGCAAGAGACTTGCGACACGAAACGGACACAGTTTGTTGCCGTGGTGCAGGACAGATAAACTTCTGAAGTGTGGTTCGCAGTGCGGACCCGAGGATAGAGCCTCATGCGGAGGTATGTTGGCTGATCGAAAACGCGAACTGACTCGCCGTGAAATGCTGTCGTTCTTGGCGAAAGGCGCGTTGGCCTATCCCTTCGCGAACTCAGCGCTCTATGGAGCAGCCCATTCCCGGCAGGCGCGAGAATCCCAAGCCGTACCGCCGGAGTGGCGGCTGACCGACGAAGAGCTTCTGGAGGAGCTGGTCAGCCGGGCGTTCTTGTTCTTCTGGAATGAGGCTGGGAAACATTCCGGGCTGGTGCGTGATCGCGCCCTGGCTGACGGCGCTCCGGACAACCGCCGGGTGGCCAGCATTGCCGCCACCGGTTTCGGCCTGGGAGCGCTCTGTATCGGACACAAGCGCGGCTATCTTCCTCCCCATGAGATCGGAAATCGGGTGGTTGCCACGCTGAATTTCGTGCTCAATCATGTCGAGCAGGTCAACGGATTCTTCTACCATTTCATCGACCTCAACACCGGACGCCGGGTTCGACAGTCCGAAGTCTCGCCCATCGATACCACGATTCTGTTGTGCGGCGTTCTGACGGCGCGCGAATACTTTCACGACCCGGAGATTTCGCGGCTGGCAACCACGATCTATAGGCGAATTAACTGGCGCTGGATGCTGAATGGTGGCCAGACCTTCGCCCTGGGCTGGACGCCGGAATATAAGTTCATTGGAGCGCGTTGGGATACTTACTGTGAACTGATGATGATGTACCTTCTGGCCATAGGGGCGCCTGCCTACAACATCAGCCCTTCTTCCTGGAATGCGTTTTCGCGGCCGATGATGGAATTCGAAGAATTTTCCTACATCAGCGGCCCCGATCCCATCTTCGTCCATCAGTACTCGCACGCCTGGTTTGACTTTCGCAATCAGCACGACCAGTACGCTAACTATTTCGTGAACTCGGCGATTGCGACCGAGGCGCACCGGCAATTCTGCTATTCCATTCGCTGGCGCTTTCCCGATTACGACGAGAATACCTGGGGCATCACTGCCTCCGATTCGCATCTTGGTTATCAGGACTGGGGTGGTCCTCCGGAGATCGGACAAATCGATGGCACGCTAGTTCCCTGCGCCGCCGGCGGGTCGATTCCCTTCCGGCCCAAAGAAACCATCGCTTGCCTGGCCAATCTCTACAACAAATATGGTTTGGGAGTCTGGAAGCGCTACGGATTTGTCGATGCCTTCAATCCGCGGACCGGCTGGACCGACGTCGACGTCATCGGCATCGACCAGGGCATCACGATGCTGATGGCGGAAAATTATCGCAGCGGGCTGGTGTGGAACGCCTTTATGAAGAATCCCGAAGCTCAGCGAGCCATGAAGCTGGTGGGTTTCCAGCCATCGGCGCAAGCGGCGGGCGCCAAGTAGGAGCGCATTTCCAAGAAGGTGAGATGGGCGTTTCCTTTCGACTCTTTGAAGGAGACGCGCGTCTCACCTGAAGCCTAAGCTAAGGTGTGATCTGGAACGCCGTTCCGCCATTGTGAATGCCACCCCCTGTAGTTGTGCCGTAGAGATGGCCGGCGGTATCGAAGATCATCCCGGCATGGGGTTGAGTTCCATCCGTGCCGTTGCCGAAGCTGTGCAGTATCCTCTCGGTCCAGTTCCCATCCTGTTCGGGCGAGAACTCGAACACCGTCCCGTAATAAGTGTGAATGCCACCATCCAGCGCAGTTCCGTAAAGATTGCCAGCAGCATCGAAGATAAGGCCAGCTACGGGATTAGCTCCATCGCTGCCATTCTGGTTGAAGCTGTGCAGGACTCTCTCCGTCCAGCCCCCACCCTGTTGGGGCGACAACTCGAGCACCGTCCCGCAGTTGTAATTGACGCAGGTGTGAATGCCGCCCGCAAGGGTCGTGACGTAGAGATTGCCCTGGCTATCGAGGACCAGGCTCGCGGCGGGATTTGCCCCGTCCGTGCCGTTACCGAAGCTGTGTAGCACTCTCTCCATCCAGCCTCCGCCTCCGTTGGGCATCAGCTCGAACACCGCCCCCAAGCTGTGAATGCCGCCCTGAGAGGTAGTGCCGTAGAGATTGCCGGCGCCATCGACGATCAGGCCAGCGTCTGGGTACCATCCGTCCTGGTTGTTGCCGAAGCTGTGCAGCACGGTCTCCGTCCAGCCTCCGCCTTGCCTGGGCGTCAGCTCGAACACCGTCCCGAAACCGTGAATGCCGCCCTGAGAAGTGGTGCCGTAGAGATTCCCGTGGCTATCGAAGGTCAATCCGGCATAGGGATAGTAGCCGTCCCCAGGGCTGTTGAAGCTGTGCAAGACCGTCTCCGTCCAGCCCCCACCCTGCCTGGGCGACAATTCGAAGACCGTCCCGCAGTTGAAAATGATGCCATCGCAGGCGTGGATGCCGCCGTTGGAGGTCGTACCGTAAAGATTGCCGGCGGCATCGAAGGCTAGCCCGGCGTAGGGATACGCCCCGTCGCTCCCGTTCTGGTTGAAGCTGTGCAGCACTGTCTCCGTCCAGCCTCCACTGCCATTGGGAGTCAACTCGAACACCGTCCCATATCCGTGAATGCCACCTCCCACAGTTGTGCCGTACAGATTGCCCGCACCATCCTGGATCAGGCCGGTTGTTGGACTGTTTCCGTCCGTGCCGTTGCCGAAGCTGTGCAGCACCGTCTCCTGGCTAGCTCCAGTCCCAGCCACAAAGAGCGCCACGGCAAAGATCGCCAGAGTCGTTCTCAATCCGATCGAGCTCACTCCGATAGGAACCTTGTTGTCTCGCATGCGTGGTCCTCCTAGTAGCCTTGGCCCAAAACTTCCCTAAGGTGTGATCTGGAACACCGTTCCGCCGCCGTGAATGCCGCCCGCGGTGGTTGTCCCGTACAGGTTACCGGTACTACCGAAGATCAGGCCGGCGTAAGGACTAACTCCATCCGTGCCGTTGCCAAAGCTGTGCAGTACCCTCTCGGTCCAGTTTCCGCCCTCTGCGGGAGACAACTCGAACACCGCCCCGTAATAGGTGTGAATGCCACCATCCAGCGTAGTTCCGTAGAGGTTACCCGCAGCATCGAAGATGAGGTCCGCTACGGGATGGGCCCCGTCGCTGCCATTCTCGTTAAAGCTGTGCAGCACCCTCTCCGTCCAGCCACCACCTTCTTCGGGCGACAACTCGAACACCGTCCCGCAGTTGTAATTGAGGCAGGTGTGAATACCGCCCGCAAGAGTCGTGCCATAGAGATTGCCGTGACCATCGAGGACTAAGCCCGCGTCGGGATTTGCCCCGTCGCTGCCATTGCCGAAGCTATGCAGCACGGTCTCCGTCCAGCCCCCGCCCTCTCGGGGAGACAATTCGAACGCCGTCCCGGCGTTGTGAATGCCGCCAGCGTTGGTTGTGCCGTAGAGATTGCCGAGGCTATCGAAGATCAAGCCGGCATCAGGACTAACCCCATCTGTGCCATTGCCGAAGCTGTGCAGCACGGTCTCCGTCCAGCCTCCACCTTCCCTGGGCGTCAGCTCGAACGCCGTCCCATATCCGTGAATGCCGCCTCCAAAGGTGGTGCCGTAGAGATTGCCGTGGCTATCGAAGATCAAGCCGGCATAGGGATAGTACCCGTCCGCCAGGCTGCCGAAGCTGTGCAGCACCGTCTCAGTCCAGCCGCCGCCCTGCCTGGGCGACAATTCAAAGATCGTGCCGCAGCCGGCATATATGCCATCGCAGGTGTGGATGCCGCCGCTGGTGGTCGTACCGTAGAGATTGCCGGCGGCATCGAGAACTAGACCGGCGTAGGGATAAGCCCCGTCCGTGCCGTTGCGATTAAAGCTGTGCAGCACCGTCTCAGTCCAGCCTCCACCCTCTCTGGGCGACAATTCGAACACCGTTCCATACTGGTGAATACCACCCACCGCAGTTGTGCCGTACAGATTCCCTGCGTCATCCTGGACTAGGCCGGCTTGCGGACCTTCCCCGTCCGAGCCGTTGCCGAAGCTGTGCAGCACCGTCTCCTGGCTGGCCGCAGTCCCAGCCACAAAGAGCGCCACGGCAAAGATTGCCAGAGCCGCCCTCAACCTAATCGAGCTCAATCCGATGGAGAGTACCGTGGGTTGCATGCGTAGTTCTCCTTCGCCAGAATTGCCTTGAATTATGGCCGATGGTTATTATTCCGATTTCTGAAAAGGTGGGCGATTGTATCCCGATTTCGTTGGTTTGCCAACGATTAAATAGCTACGCCGGAGGAAATACCTGACGCGATCAGGTAAATCCTCCGGCGCATGGTGCGAAAGGTAGTTAATTCAGTCTAGTTGCTTGGACCTGAGCTAAGAACATTGAGTGCCGGATTATTGTCACCACTGTCAACCGGCAACAGAACGACTTTATCTGGCGATACCACGTACAGAATGCCGTACTGGTTCGCGCCCTGCATTACTACTGCCCGGCCGCTCGTAGCAATGCTACTGTAAGTGAGTGCCAGATTATTTGGGCCGCCGGGTCCTTGCGATCCGCTGACGAATTGCGAGCCATTCAAGCTTCCAATTCCATTGGCCAACAATGTAGTCACCGAGTTCGTCACAGTTGCCAGCACAGGCCAAATGGAGCCTCCGGCGTAATTACCGCTGACCGAGGAATTGGAGAAGGGTGACCCCGACTGCGGTTCCAAGGTTCCATCGGTGACTTCAGAGTCGGTCCCAACAACGTACGCAGAATTCGGCCCGTAGAGGTACAGCACGGGAGGTGTGGTGCCAAACTGCGCGCTGAAACCGCTCAAAGTCACGCGGCCGGTTTTCAGGCCGGAAGTATCCAGGGAGTAAGTCCCTGACGACGACTGCTGCAGGTTGAGCGTTCCACCATTGTTCTGGTCAGAATTGAATGTGGCATTGCCACTGCCGTCCGCGGCGAACACTCCGGCAGTAACGGCGGCGGCGGGAGTGCCGCCATTAGGATTCACCGCATTCAGTTCCGCAATGCTGGTGCCCTTCAACGACGCCAGGCTCCATCCGGTTGCGGAAGAATTCTGGCGAAATGCCGACCACAAGGTCAGATTGGCCGGCTTCGCAATCGGATCGGCCGGGATGAAAATCATCTCACTCTGATTGACGATATAGAACGCGTAGGTGAAGACATCGGGACCACCGTTCAAGAAGATATCGAGGAACGGGCCCCGGCCCGTGTTTTGGTTAATGAGAGTGGCAAAGGTGCCCAGGAAGGTAATGGAGCTGGGGCTGCCTGCGTCATTCACGTCGCCCGGACAGCCATCGGGGAGGCTCCAAATACTACAGTCCATGGTTGTCCCGTTGGTGGAAAAGGCTCCGGCTCCGGCATAGGGATTACTTTGTGGATCGGTGCCGAAGATATGTACGGCAAAACTTCCCGGGGTGAGCGAGAAATGCTGATTGTCCTGCGCCTTGATCACTCCGGAACCGTAATTCTGCGGGTTGGCAGGATCGCTCTGGATGAGTCGCCCACATGTCGAATTCTGTCCGGTTCCAGAACAGGCGTTGGCAGACACTACAATTGCGAACTTGTAGGTTTCCTGACTGGTAACCAGCGTCATCGATCCCTGCCCGTTGGCAGTCAGCGAATAAACGGAGCCAGTGGTGAGGGTTTGTGGAATGACGTTACCTTGGCTGTCGATGGTCTCGCCAGAACCGTTATTGAGGTCAAGCACTCCGGAGGTAATGTTTCCATTTCCGTCGGCCACGAATGCTCCGGCCATGAGCACCGGAGTTCCATTCTGATATCCGTTGAACGAGAAAGCGTAGTTGCCTCTCAGGTTGGCATCCGTGATTGCCAGGTTAATGGTGATACTCAACTCATTAACCGAACCCGGCGGGGGCGAAAACACAATCTGCTGGAGGATAGGAGGACTCCCCGAATCTTCCACCTGAACCTGGAAGCTCGATCTACCGCTGGCGGTCGGCGTTCCCACAATCTGACATGGCACGTTCGTCGCTCCTACGCAGGTAGTCGGGTCCAGCGACAAACCTGCCGGCAACGTCCCATTAGCAAGGCTCCAGGTTAAGGGTTGGATTCCTCCAGTCGCCTGCAATTCGCCGCTGTAAGCAACACCGACCGTGCCTGCCGGTAACGACATCGTGGTGATCTGAAGCAGTGGCCCTTGCACAACAATGGTGAAAGGAGCGGTTGCCATTGCTGGCGGAGTCTCGCCATCGGCTACCTGCAGCGTAAAAGAGTAAGAGCCGAGCGTTGTCGGGGTTCCCGTGATGGAACACGTCGGAGTTCTTGAGTTTTGGCAGGTGGAGTTGTTAATGGACAATCCAGGCGGCAGGCTGCCGGAACCGGGAACCACACTCCAAGTCCAATTTGCCTGGCCGCCCTCGGCGGTAACGCTGCCGCTGGCGGGGTAGGGAGTGTTTTCGTTGCCGTCAGGCAGAGACTTCGCCGCAATTCCCATGACGGTTAGGGTGAGGGCCTCGCTGCCGGAAGAGGGTATGGGTTCGGAGTCGGTGGCTTGGACGGTAAAGCCCGCAGGCGGGCCAGCCGCCATGGGCGTTCCTGAGATCACCCCGGTGCTCGCATTCAGGGTCAATCCAGCTGGCAACGTGCCGCTCACGATGCTCCAGGTGTAAGGGGCTTGTCCGCCGCTGGCGGACAAGGAGGCAGTGTAAGGTACATTCAGCGTGCCGGGGGGCAAGTTCAGGGTTCCGGAACTGCAGGAAACACAATTGACGAGAATTGCGCCTTCGATGTTGATCGAGACGGAAGCGCTGCCCATGAGGGAGTTCGAATCGGTGACCGTCACGGTGAAGGGGTATTGTCCGAACATCGTGGGCGTCCCAGTGATCCCGCCCTGCTGATTCAAGGTCAATCCCGGCGGCAAGGTTCCTGCGGTAATACTCCAGGTAAAGGGGCCAGTTCCACCGGATCCCTGAAAGGATGCGCTGTAGGGTACATTGACTGCGCCTGGGGGAAGTTGCGTCGTAGTGATGACGGGCGCAGAAGGAGGTGCCGGTTTCGAGCCGCCGCCACCACAAGCTGCCAGGAACACGCATAAGATAAGTGCCGCGCCCGATAACGCAAGAATCCTCAACAACCTCATGGTCTCTCCTTGTGAAGGTAAAGCTGCGTGCTCTGGCAAACGCGAATAGTAGAAATCAATACTTCTCTGCGGCGAACCTCAGGCCTGCTGGAACGCACTGCGGACCGGGCCGCTGCACGTGGCCTTTCACCATAGCAGAGTTGACGCATATGGTAACTCCGAACGAGGTTGCGCGCGAGAGGAATTTACTAGGCCCCAGGTTCCTTGCAGGTGTAAACGGTTAGGGAAACTCTGATGAAGTTCCGGTTTTGAAAGGGCACGGCTTCAGCCGTGCCGCAAGCATGGCAAAATCAACGGGGCTTTAGCCCCCTGCGGCAAGTTCGGCAAGTTATTCAGAGCTTCCTTAGGAGATAAGAATTCGCCCGGCTGGTCGGAACAGCATTCCCAAAATACTTAATGATGGTGCGGAAAACTCGAAACCGCAGATCCCTCACCGACTAAAGTCGGTGCAGGGATGACAAGATAAAGGACTTGCGACGGCCCAGCTAAACAGGCTGCGGAAAAAGTCAAAATGAGCAGTCCGTCGCGGGCTGAAGCCCGCGAGGAATGACGAAAATAAGGAACTTGTACGGCGCACCTGAAGGTGCGCTCCTTCAAAAACACGTCGAACCCGACTTTTTCAATAGCCTGTGAAGCCGGCCCGTGATGACAAAAATAAACCACTGCCGACAGCGCAGCTGAAGTCGCCCTTTCAACAGCTGGCGCTAGGCGTTGGCAGGGTCGATCTTTTCAGTATCGACGCCCAATTCTCCGAAGCTTTTCGCCGCTCGCTGGGCGTCGAACTTGCCCTCGCGCGCCAGTCGCGACAATGCCGCGGCAGCGATCGATTCTGCATTGATTTCAAAATGGCTGCGCAGATGCTGGCGATTGTCGCTGCGTCCGAAGCCGTCGGTGCCCAAGGTCACCAGCCGGGAAGATAGCCAAGGAGACAACTGGTCTGGCACCGCCTTCATGAAGTCAGTAGCAGCAATAATGGGGCCGTCTGAACCGTCAAGCGCTGCGAGAATGTAAGGCATCTTCTCCGGCTCAGCGGGATGCAGCCGGTTCCAGCGTTCGATGGCCAGCGCATCACGACGCAGTTCGTTGTAACTGGTGACGCTCCAGACATCGGCCGGCACGCCGTACTTCTCCGCCAGGATCTGCTGGGCGCGCAACGCTTCGTTCAAGATGCTGCCGCTGCCGAACAGCTGAACCGTTGCCTTGCCCGTCGCAGCCGGCCGCAGCTTGTAGATGCCGCGCAGAATTCCCTCTTCTACGCCTTGGGGCATTTCCGGCATCGCATAATCTTCGTTGTAGAGGGTGATGTAGTAGAAGCGGTCTTCGCCCTCCTGATGCATGCGGCGCATCCCGTCCTGCACGATGACGGCAATCTCGTACACATAAGCCGGATCGTAGCTGTGGCAGGTCGGCACGGTGCTGGAGAGCACCAGGCTGTGGCCGTCCTGATGCTGCAAGCCCTCGCCCGCAAGCGTCGTACGTCCCGCCGTGCCGCCCATCAGAAAACCCTTGCCGCGCGCGTCGGCGAATGCCCAGATCATGTCGCCGATACGTTGAAATCCGAACATTGAGTAGTAGGTGAAGAACGGGACCATGGGCACTTTGTAGTTCGCATAAGCTGTGCCCGCGGCAGTGAACGACGCCATCGATCCGGCTTCGGTGATGCCCTCTTCCAGAATCTGCCCGTTCTTCTCTTCGCGATAATAGAGCAGCATATCCTGATCGTGAGGCTTGTAGAGCTGTCCCTGGCTGGCATAGATCCCGACTTGGCGAATGATGGATTCCATGCCGAAAGTGCGGCCTTCGTCGGGAATGATGGGCACGATAAGCCGGCCGATCTTGGGATCCTTCAGTAACTGCCGCAGCATGCTGACGAAGCCCATGGTGGTCGACACGGCGCGGCCTTTCGAGCCGGCCAGCGATTCGGCAAAGTGATCGAGCGGTGGAGCTTCGAAGTCGGAGGGCGGAACTTCGCGCGCGGGCATGTAGCCGCCGAGTTCCTTGCGGCGCTGCTGCATGTAAACGATCTCGGGACTGCCGTCGGGCGGACGATAGAGCGAGCCGTCGCGGGCCGCATTCTCAGGAATCGGAATGGCAAAGCGCGAACGAAAAGCAGTGAGAGCCTGATCGGCGAGCTTCTTCTCCTGATGCGTGGCATTGCGCGCCTCGGCAGAGCCCAGACCATAGCCCTTCACCGTGTGGGCCAGAATCACCGTTGGGCCGCCGCGATGTTCAATTGCCCGCTTGTAGGCGTTGTAAACCTTTTGCGGATCGTGCCCGCCACGGCTGAGACGATGCAGTTCGTCGTCGCTCATGTCAGACACCAGTTGCAGCAGCTCAGGATACTTACCGAAAAATTCGCGGCGGATGTATTCTCCGCCCTTCGCTTTGTAGCTCTGATATTCGCCGTCCACCGCTTCTTCCATCCGCTTCAGCAGAATGCCAGTCTTATCGCGGGCAAACAGCTTGTCCCAATCCGAGCCCCACACGACTTTGATCACGTTCCAGCCGGCGCCGCGGAAAGCAGCTTCGAGCTCGTTGATGATCTTCCCGTTGCCGCGCACCGGACCATCAAGACGCTGCAAGTTGCAGTTCACCACGAAGATCAGGTTGTCCAGTTTTTCGCGCGAAGCCAGAGTCAGCGACCCCATGGACTCGGGCTCGTCGGTTTCACCATCGCCCACGAAGGCCCACACCTTGCGCTCGGTCTGAGGAATGATGCCGCGATTTTCCAGATAGCGCATGAAGCGCGCCTGATAGATAGCGTTGAGCGGACCGATGCCCATCGACACGGTGGGGAATCGCCAGAAGTCGGGCATCAGCCAGGGATGCGGATACGACGTCAATGCTGGAGCGCCGCGCAACTCATGACGGAAGTTCTTTACCTGCTCCTCGCTGAGCCGGCCTTCCAGATATGCGCGGGCATAAACTCCCGGCGAAGAGTGACCCTGGAAGTAAATGAAGTCGCCGGGCTGATCGCCGTAGCGAGCATGAAAGAAGTGATTGAATCCGACCTCCAGCAGCGTCGCCAGAGAGGAATAGGTTGAGATGTGGCCGCCGATACCGGGATCTTTCTTGTTTTGCCGATGCACCATGGCCATGGCGTTCCAGCGAATCAAACTCTTGATGCGACGTTCCAACAGACGATCGCCGGGATAGGGCACTTCTTCATCGACCGGAATCGTGTTGACGTATGGAGTGTTCAGCTGGACCGGAACTTCGATTCCTGACTCGCGCGCCCGCTTGATCAAAGCTTGCAGCAGATCGCAGCCGCGGCGCGATCCCTCCCCTTCCACCACCTGCTCGAAGGCCTCAAGCCATTCGCCAACTTCTTCTTCGGAATCAACTTCGGGGTTCGAGGGAAACTCAAGAATGCGATTATTAATTTCGTATGTGGCCACGGTTACCTCAATAATTGAAAAGCCGCTGACGAGGGAAACCGGACGCCGTGCGCAGGCGCCCAGCACGAAGCAAAATTCGCCTCGGGGTTATTTAGTTCTCGATATCTCTTGATAGTACAGATGCGCACGAAAACGAATCGCTTCTTCCCGGCTGCAGGCACCGCGCCGTGGGCTCAGTCGCCCGGCGCAATGCAGTTGTAAAGCACGTGCCCTTACGGACACCGGCTGATCGGCGGCAATGCCAACGCAAGCTTGTAGGAACAATGACAGGCGCCAGCAGGAGGGCTGCCTGTTGCACTGCCAGCCTCACGAATGATGGATCTATTTTAGCAGAGCAAACCACAGCGTTGTGAGCGCGAGCAGTCCGATGCAACGCCGGGTGATAATGCCGAACGGCATCGCGTTGAGCAACGAAAAACGCGCAACTTGGGTTGCGCGCGTTTCATGATCAAGATCGGTTCAACCGTAAATGTTCTTCGGTCTCGAGCCGTAGCCGAGACCGGCATTTTTGTCCGCTGCGACGGCCCTACGGCAGAAGCCTCAGTACGTCTGGTTCATGCGTTGCCATACTGCCATTCCCGCAATCACGAGAATCAGCACCACCGAGATTGCTCCCAGGATGCGGACCCAAGGCGCGACGCGTTTCATGCGGACCTGAAGCGCCTCTTGCTCTTCGCGAAGGTTCTTGCTGGAATCGTCCAGAAACAATTGATCGTCTTCGTGCATGGTCAACGTGCTGCGGTAAATCAGCAAGAGAATCAGCACGACGGTCAGCACGCCCCAGACGATCAGCAACATCTGCAGCATCGACATTAGCCACCTCGGCTCTCAGCGAACCAGGCCTCCACCGGCTGGGTTTTACCAAGTCCCATCCGGTTAGAAGCCCTTACGGCAAGTTATTATAGACTCGCGCAATGCGGCCAGGAGAAGAATATTTACAACTTGGCTAATGCCCAAAACAGGTCACACTTCGCCTAACCAGAATCCCGAAACGCGCAGTTCGCCACTGAATTGCTGCGACTCAGGACGCCTG
The DNA here is from genome assembly GCA_049695855.1 of Candidatus Korobacteraceae bacterium. Taxonomy (GTDB): domain Bacteria; phylum Acidobacteriota; class Terriglobia; order Terriglobales; family Acidobacteriaceae; genus Bog-257. Next base: position 134,040 of record JBAVSY010000024.1, read on the forward strand.
GGGTGCATCCAACCAATAGGCACCTTCGCGCCAGCTCACCGGGCGAGCGCAAGGTTGGTAGCAGTTTGTTATAATCCCCGCAGCTTCACTTAGGAGACAGGAATGGCAACGACAACCACCACACCGACGACACCGACGACCACGACACCAACCACCGAAAGCAAGCCCTTGAGCCTCACGGAGACCGCAATTGCCAAGGTGAAAGAGATCATGGCGCAACAGAACCCTGTTCCGGCGGGACTGCGCGTGGGCGTGGTCGGCGGCGGATGCTCAGGATTCTCCTATTCCATGTCATTCGAGAACGGCGCCGGCATGATGGACAAGACGTTCGATTTCGGCGGCCTGAAGGTCTATGTGGACGCGACCTCATTGATGTATCTGAAGGGCGTGAATGTGGACTACATTGAGACCCTGGAGGGCGCCGGCTTCAAGTTCGATAACCCCAACGTCAAGAGCACTTGCGGCTGCGGTTCATCGTTCAGCGTGTAAGGCGGAGACCGTCTTCGAGTTTAAGGCCCTGTCGGGAAACGATGGGGCTTTGCCTTTTCTACCCCATTCTTCCTCTGACGCCGAATTCCGGCGACCTGCCATTCTCTGGCCGCCCTGCACAACGGTTTCGCGTGGCCGGGGTTTCCTATGGGGAACGCTGGGCGGCGAGTGCTCTCTATACCTTGCCGCACCCAGGCTATACAATGTTGTTTTCCTGCTTGCTTCTGTGAAAGCTCGGCAATCCACGTCGGGAGTGCGGATGAAGTTTTTGCGTATAACAGGTTTCTTGGCGTTAACGGCATTCATACTACTGATGGAACTGGGGTGCGGCGATCAGTACCGGCCGGTCGCCAATCCCATTGTCAGCGGCGGGGGACAACCCACCAGCACTCACTACGCATACGTTGTCAACTACAACGCCAACGGCCCAGGCAGCACCACCCAGATTGACGTGTCGGGCGATACCAACGTCGCCGTCAATTCCCTGGGCCTGGGCTCCGTTGCCGAAGCTTTCCCGCCCAATTCCGACGCTCTTTTCGTTGCCAACAGCGGTAACGATACGGTCAGCGAATATCTGCCGATCCTAGCCGGCGCCATCACTACCATCGCCTTGCTGCCCGGGTCGCATCCTGTATTTGTGAGTTCGGCGCAGAACAGCTCCATGTACGTCATCAACTCGGGCACAAATTCGACGTGTCCGAATACGGGTTCGATCAGCACGATTCCGACCACGACCCTGAGTGTGACCAGCACGGTGTGCGTGGGTGTGAACCCTACGTCCATGGTCCAAGTCCCGACCAGCGGCGTGATCTATGTGCTGAACCAGGGGGACGGCAGTCTATCCGTTTACACCCCGGGGAGCGGGGGAGTGTCGAACACGATCACCGCCGCCAATGGACTGGGCGCTAATCCGGTTTCTCTGACTGCGTCCACCGATGGCAACTGGGTGTTTGTGGTTTCCCAAGGCAGCGCTGGGAGCCCGGGCGCGCTCGACATCATTTCCGCAGGCGCGGCGTCAGTCGGAGCCTCGGTGCCGCTCGGCGTAGGTCCGACATTTTCAGTGATTGACCCCGTCCTCAATCGCCTCTACGTGACCAATACCGGGGACAACACGGTCAGCGTTTTCGATGCTACCAATGTGAACCTTTCCAACTCGCCGGCCATGCCGACGCTGGCCACAGTGAATCTGGGGACAGGGACAGGACCGATTGGCGTCACCGCTCTGGCGGATGGAACCAAGTTCTACGTAGCCAATGGGGGCTCAGACAATGTAACGGTGGTGAGTGCCAGCAGTTACAGCGTGCTCAGCACGGTGGCGTTGGCCGCGGGCGCCAATCCGGTATGGATTGCCTCCGATCCCACGGCGAGCCGGGTGTACGTCGCCAATCAAGGAACGACGAATACGACGATCATTCAAACTTCCAATAACGCTATAACTCTCAGCATACCGGCGCCTCCGCAAATCAGCGGCTGTGTCGCTTCCTGCGCGCTGCAGCAGCCGGTCATGATCATTACGCAATAATTAGGGCGAAACTCTGATGAAGTCTTGTTTTGAAGGGGACGGCCTTTCAGGCCGTCCGTAAGTGGCGCAAAATCATGTCGGCTTTAGCCGCTGAGGGACTTCACCTACACTTAATCAGACCATGCTTATGTAATGAGGCCTGCACCGGATGTCATCCCGAGCGGAGCCGAGGGATCTGCGGTCCGCGCACGAAGGACACTGCTGCCACAGCCAGCGACCGCAGATCCCTCGGCTCCGCTCGGGATGACAAATGCTAGATGACTGAGAGCTGAAACTTTGCAACCAGCCAAAGGCCGATGGCTCCCGCCTTACGCGAACATGAACTCCTTGGTGCGCAAGTCGCGGATGGTATCGCGCAACTTGGCTGCCTGCTCGAACTCGAAGCGCTTGGCAGCCTCGCGCATGTCACTTTCCAGCTTCCCGATGTAGGCATCCAGTTCTTCCTGCGAACGGAATTCCGGCAGCCCCTCAGCTTCATTGGTCAAGTCGGTATAGTCGGCAGCGGCCACAGCCACCAGCGTCATGTCGAGCGGACGAATAATGCTCTCCGGCGTGATGCCGTGCTCTTCGTTGTAAGCCCGTTGAATCGCGCGGCGGCGATTGGTCTCGTCGAGGGCCTTCTTCATGGAATCGGTCATGGTATCGGCGTAGAGAATCGCGCGGCCGTTGATGTTGCGAGCGCAGCGGCCCATGGTCTGTATGAGTGATCCCGCCGAACGCAAAAAGCCTTCCTTATCGGCGTCGAGAATCGCCACCAGTGAGACTTCCGGCAGATCGAGGCCTTCGCGCAATAAGTTGATGCCGATCAGCACATCGAACTCGCCTTTGCGCAGATCGCGCAGGATCTTGATTCGCTCCAGAGTCTCAATCTCGGAGTGCATGTAGCGGCAGCGCACGCCGACTTCGCTGTAATACTCGGCCAGATCCTCGGACATGCGCTTGGTTAGAGTCGTGACCAGCACGCGCTCATTCTTCTCCGCGCGAGTTCGAATCTCGTGCAGCAGATCGTCGATCTGCCCTTTCACCGGTCGGACTTCGGTCTCAGGATCGATCAGCCCTGTTGGCCGGATAATCTGCTCCACCACCACGCCGGCTGACTTGGTCAACTCGTAAGGACCGGGCGTCGCGGAAACGTAAATTGCCTGATTCACGCGGTGCTCAAACTCTTCAAACGTCAGCGGGCGATTGTCCAACGCGCTGGGCAGGCGAAAGCCGTACTCAATGAGATTTTGTTTACGCGAACGATCACCGTGCCACATGCCGTGAATCTGCGGAATCGTCTGATGCGACTCGTCGATGAATAGCAGATAGTCGCGCGGCACATAATCCAGCAAGGTTGGCGGCGGCTCGCCCGGCAAGCGACCGGTGAAGTGCCGCGAGTAATTCTCGATGCCGTGGCAGTAGCCCATCTCCTTGATCATCTCGAGATCGAAACGGGTGCGCTGATGCACCCGTTGGGCCTCCACGATTCGTCCCTGCTTTTCCAGTTCGGTCTCCCACCAGGCCAGCTCTTCGAGAATAGAAGTGACGGCGGAATTCTTGCGCTCCGGCTTCATCACATAGTGCGTCTTGGGATAAATGGGCAGACGCGTGTACTTCTGCTTCACCGTTCCGAACAGGGGATCGATTTGCGCCAGCGATTCGACCTCATCGCCCCACAACTCGATGCGGTAGGCGTTGTCGTCATAGGTGGGAAAGATCTCGATGATGTCGCCGCGCACCCGGAAAGTGCCACGGCGGAATTCGCCGTCGGTGCGTTCGTAGAGAATCTCCACCAGCTTGCGGACGATTTCCTCGCGCTTGATCTTCTGCCCCTTTTCCAGGAACAGCAACATACCGTAATACGCTTCCGGCGACCCGAGTCCGTAAATGCAGCTGACGGAGGCGACGATGATGCAATCACGCCGCTCGAACAGCGACTTGGTAGCCGCCAGCCGCAATTTGTCGAGCTCGTCGTTGATGGTGGCTTCCTTCTCGATATAGACGTCACCCGCCGGGATGTAAGCCTCCGGCTGGTAATAGTCGTAATACGATACGAAGTACTCGACGGCATTGTGCGGGAAGAAGGACTTGAACTCATGATAGAGCTGGGCCGCCAATGTCTTGTTGTGGGCGAGGATCAACGCCGGACGGTTTACGTTCTCAATGACTTTGGCCATCGAAAACGTCTTGCCCGAGCCGGTGACGCCGAGCAGCACCTGGTGCTTGTCACCATCGTAGACGCCGCGCGTCATCGCCTGGATCGCAGAACCTTGATCTCCCTGCGGTTTGTACGGACAGACGAGCCGGAATTCCATGGTAGCTGTACTCGATTCGAAGGCTCGCGAAATCGGTCTGGAGGCTCACAAAAACGAATTTCGTCGAGTGGGTATCTCTCGATTATACGACGATTATTAGGCGCGGTTTTGTGCGGCACCGAGGCAAGGATTTACAAGTTCTGAAAACCAGAAAAGCAGATCCCTCACCGGCTGAAGCCGGTTCGGGATGACAAACAATAAAGGACTTGTGACGGCGCACCTGAAGGTGCGCCCCTTCAAGACACATCGAACCCAACTTTTTCAGTGACCTGTAAAACCGATTCGGGATGACAACAAGAAAGCCTCAGAGACCGGATGGCAATTGGGGATAGGGGTCTTTCGACTCCGGTGGCCAAACGAAGGTCGCCTGCGCTCAGGATGATAAGTTGAAGTGCGATGTACTCACTGATTGACTACCAGGTAGCGAGCGAAGAAATCGCGTGATTCCAAAGCCAGGCGGCGGCGCGCTTCCGGGGTCTGAAAGGTGTGAACATCGTCAAACTGGATGAAGCTGACGCTGGCTCCCGCCTGCTTGAGTTTCTCGTAAAGCTCCTGCGCCTGGGCAATGGGCACCATCTCATCGCGCGTGCCATGCACGATGAGGAATGGCGCATTCGATTTCGCTGCGTGATATGCCGGCGAAGCGCCCTGCCAGACCTGGGGAATTTTGGCGTAGTCGCCACCCAGGAAGTCCGCCAGCTGGGCATCGCCCTCGGGATCATGATTGGTGGTGAAGTCGCTGGGTCCGCTCACATCGACCACCGCCTGTACCCGGCTGGAATATTTGGCGAGCGCGGGATCGGAGTTGTCGCGCGTGTCTTCCATGCCAAGCAGTGCAGCCAGCTGTGCTCCGGCTGAATGTCCGAATGCGCCAATGTCATTAGGATCGATGTTGTACTTGCCGGCATTGGCGCGCAACCAGCGAACCGCGCGCTGCACATCATCCAGCTGGGCGGGCCAGCGATTTTCGTTTCCGTGAAACAGACGATAGTCCACGGAGACAGCCACAAATCCCGAGCGCGCCAGAAAATTTGCCATGCCTCGCATGGTGCTTTTGTCGAAGCTGGTCCAGCCGCCGCCGTGGATCAGCACAATCGCCGGACGCGGTCTGGAAGCGCGCTCTCCCGGTTGATAAATATCCAGCAGCAATTTTCGGCCAGCTTGCGCGCCGTAGGGCACGTCCTTCTCAACCGACACCGAATCGGAGGTCTGCGGACTGGCTGGCGCGGAAGGCAACGGTGGCCCTGAAACCCGTGGATTCAGCTGTGCGGAAAGACAAATTGCGATTCCAAGGAGAAGGCTGGTGAGCGAGAAGAACTTCCTGAGCATGCAGGAGATTATAAGTTCGCGCCCTGCGACCTTGCAGCGGGCAGAACCGCGACTGAAGATCGTATTCCGCGGCTTTGTCAAACGGGCTGGGTAGTTTATTCTGTCAGTTCTGGCCTAAATTCTTAAGCGCATCACTACGTTCGTTTTCGTAAGGAATTCATACTCTTTTATTTTGGATGGTCATCATGAGAGTTCTGGTAATTGGAGCGGGCATGATGGGTTGGGCCGCCGCATTCGATATGGCCCGAACCGAACGAGTGCAAGCCGTAACGCTGGCGGATAACAACCAGCGGCGGCTCAGCGAAGCGGTCGAGCGAATCAATCGGCTCACCGGCAATGACAAAATCACCGCAGTCAAATTCGACGCGGCTGATGCCCAGGCAGCGCAGAAGATTATGCGCGGTCATGACGGCGTGCTCTCGGCGGTGCCGTATTTCCTCAATTTGGAATTAGCCAAGGCTGCAATTGCAGGCGGGTGCCATTTTGCCGATCTCGGTGGGAACAACACCGGCGTGAAGCAGGAGTTCGCCCTGGAACACGAAGCGGCCGCTGCAGGTGTGGCGATCGCGCCGGATTGCGGATTGTCGCCGGGCATGGCGTCAATCCTGGGCGGCGAATTACTGCGCCGCATCGGCGGCCAAGCGGACGCGCTAAAAATCTATGTAGGCGGACTTCCCCAAACGCCCAAGCCTCCTTTCAACTATCAGCTTGTCTTCTCGGTGGAAGGATTGATCAACGAATACAGCGAACCTGCCAAGATCTTGCGCGACGGAAAGATGATCACTGTCGAACCGCTTACCGAAGTGGAATCGTTCGAGATGGAAGGCTTTCCTGAGCTGGAAGCGTTCCACACTTCCGGTGGCACCTCAACGCTGCCGGAAACTTTTCAGGGGCAGGTGGGCGAGTGCTTCGAAAAGACGCTGCGTTATCCGGGACATGTTCGCATGCTGCGCTCGCTGTACGATCTGGGATTGTTCTCCAGCGAGAAGCGCTCGGTCAACGGCAACGAGGTCGCGCCCCGGCAAGTCATGTCGCGCTTGTTCGAAGAGCAGTTCACCAGCGATGAGCCCGAAGTCACGTTGCTGCGCGTGGAGGCCCATCACGAAGATGTGGTGGCATCGTTCAGCATGATTGATTACACCGACCCGGCGACAGGCCTGACCTCGATGATGCGGACTACGGCGTGGCCGGCTTCGATTGTGCTGCAGATGCTGATCGGCGGCGAAATAGCAAAGCGTGGCGGCATTCGTCAGGAGACTGACGTGCCAGCCCAGCTCTTCCTCAATGAAATGGCCCGACGCGAGGTTGTGATCAACTATCGGATCGAGTCAAAGCAGGAATTCTTCCAGGAAGCTTTAGCAGCCACGGCAGGGGAGAACTAATTGAACTTTCTAGAACGGCTGCAGCCGCTGGGGCTGCTGGTTCTGCGACTGGTATTGGGAGCCATCATGATTGCGCACGGCTCCACTAAGGTCTTCGGAGGGATGCACGCGTTCACCGGCGTGGTGAGTGGCTTGGGCATTCCGTGGTGGCTGGCCTATTTCGCAGCGGCAGCGGAATTCGGCGGCGGCATCCTGGTCATCTTGGGATTGCTTACCCGCTTTGTGTCGCTCTGCATTCTGATTGACATGCTGGTCGCCATCGTTAAAGTCCATTGGAAACATGGCTTCGTGGGAGAAGGCAATTATCAGTTTCCATTGGCGCTGGCGGCGATCGCGTTTTCGTTGATCTTTTTCGGCGGCGGCCCGATCGCGATCGATTGGTTGTGGGGAAGTAAAGGCCGACGATAAGCATCACGCCTTGGTGAAAAGTCCCGCCCAAGCAAAACCGGCTTGAACGGGGCACCCAGGTTCACGGTAGTCGAACCTCAATCTCTAAGGAAGCTGATTAAGTCCCGGTTTTGAAAGCGCACGGCTTCAGCCGTGCCGCCAGCATCGTAAAATCAACGGGGCTTTAGCCCCTGTGGCAAGTTCGGCAAGTTATTCAGAGTTTCCCTAGTAGTTCGAAAGCTCCAGCATTCCCTGATAGAGATCTTCCGCTTGCGGCAGAATCTCGTCTTCGAGAATAGGCTGATAGGCGACAAAGGTGTCCTTCGCCGCGACCCGCTTCACCGGCGCATCCAGTTGATCGAACAATTCGTCGGCAATGCGCGCGGCGATCTCGGCGCCGTAGCCCCAGCTCAACATATCCTCGTGCGCGACCAGTACGCGACTGGTCTTACTCACCGAGGTGGCGATCGCTTCCCAGTCGTAAGGACTGAGGGTGCGCAGGTCAATCAGTTCCACGCTGACACCGTTCTCGCGCTCCAGACGCTGCGCGGCTTGCAGAGCTCGCGGTACCGTCGCTCCGTAGGTGATGACCGTCAGATCATGGCCGGGACGCACGATCTTAGCCTTACCGAACGGAATCATGTAATCCGGTCCGGGATAGGGCGCGCGGCCGAAGGTTTCACGATAGAGCCGCTTATGCTCCAGGAACATTACCGGGTCATCGCAACGAATGGCAGTACGCAGCAGGCCGTTGGCATCGAGCGCGTTCGATGGGAAGACCACTCGCATGCCGGGGGTGTGCGTAAAGATACTTTCGCCGCATTGCGAGTGATAGATGGAGCCGCCGGTGAGATAGCCGCCGATGGCGACGCGCACCACGGCCGGCGAGGAGAAAGCATTGTTGGAGCGCCAGCGCATCAACGGCAGTTCGTTGCGAAGCTGCTGCATGGCAGGCCAGATGTAGTCGAAGAACTGAATTTCGACGACCGGCTTCAGCCCGCGAGTCGCCATACCGACGGCGCGGCCCACGATGTTGGCTTCGGCCAGCGGAGAATTGAACACGCGATCGGAGCCGAAGTCGCATTGCAGTCCGGCGGTCAGCTTGAAGACGCCGCCTTTACCTTTGACTTGCTTGTCCTTCAGATATTCTTCACGGCTGCAATCGGCCACATCCTCGCCAAACATTACGATGCGCGGGTCGCGCTTCATCTCGTCCTTGAGACAGATGTTGATGAGATCGGCCATCGTCCGCTCAGGATTCGCTGTGCCCTTGTCTGACGGTGTGGGATGCACCGCTTCGGTCTGAAATGCCGACGATGTGGGATCGAGATCGGGCGAATACACGAACTGCTTATACGAACCCGGTTCGGGCAAAGCGGCCGCTACTGCCTGGTCGCTGGCGTCCTGAATTTCGGTTTCTACGTCCTTCTCCAGTTCATCGATGCCCTTTTCATCGAGGATGCCCTCGCGCATCAGGAACAACTGGAAGCGCGTAATGGGATCGCGTTCGACCTCCTGCTGCCGCTCGGAATCGGGCCGGTAGAGCTTCTCATCGTCGGAGAGCGAATGCGAATAGGGCCGGATTACGTGGCCGTGCACGAAGGCCGGGCCGTTGCCGGCGCGAATGTAGTCGACCGCCTTCTTGAATTCGGCATAGCTGACCAGAGGATCGGTGCCGTCAAATTCGGAAAAGTGAAAATTGGGAAATCCGCGCACCAGCTTGCTGATGTTGCCGCCCGCGGTGCCGACTTCGACAGGAACCGAGATGGCGTACTCGTTGTCTTCGACTACGTATAGCACCGGCAGCTTCAGGTTCGAAGCTGAATTCAGCGATTCCCAGAACTCGCCTTCGCTGGTGGTGCCGTCGCCGCAGGAGACGAATACGACTTCGTCGCCGTGGAAGCTGACATCCTTGAACTGACGATAGTCGCCGGTCGCTTTTTCCGCCGCTTCCGGATGACGCGCGAAGTAGCGGCCCGCTTCAGCGCAGCCCACGGCCTGTAGAAACTGCGTTCCCGTAGGTGAAGACTGGCTCACGATGTTGAGCTTCTTGTGTCCCCAATGCGAAGGCATCTGGCGGCCACCGGAGTTGGGATCGTCGGCCGCGCCCACCGCTTCCAGCAGTTGTTCGTAGGGAGTCATGCCCACGGTGAGGCAGAGTGCGCGGTCGCGATAGTAGGGATAGAACCAGTCGTAGCCTGGCCGCAACACCAGACCGGCGGCCACCAGCAGCGCTTCATGTCCGGCACCGGAGATCTGGAAGAAAATCTTCTGCTGGCGCTTGAGCAGGATCTCGCGATCGTCAAGCTTGCGCGACAAGTACATCAAGCGGTAAATGTCGATCAGTTGTTGGCGCGAGAGCCCTTCATATTTTTCCGCCTGCGCGACCGCAGTTTTGGGCTGTGCTTTGGTGGTTGCCATCCGTTACCTCAAAGGGGTGAAATACGGAGCCAGAGAACGGCTCAGGACTTATTTCTATTGTAAATGTTGGGCAGCGCTTCCCCGCCCGGCCAGACATCATTTTCGCGGGCCTATTCGCTCCTCGACTGCACCAGCCGGTAAGTCGAATGGCTATACTGGAAGGAAATGATACGCACTTCCCGGCCGATTCCGCTAAAGAAAATCCAGCTCGTAATATTTGATCTTGACGGCACGCTGATCGATTCAGAACGCGATCTGGCGGCCTCGGTGAACGCCATGCTGCTGAAGTATGGCCGCAGGGAGTTACCGCTGGAGGTGATTGGAACCTATATCGGCGACGGTGCGCCTATGCTGATCCGGCGCGCCTTGGGCGATCCCGCCGACGGGGCTTTTCTTCAGGAGGCTCTCAACTATTTCCTGCTCCACTACCGCGAGCACAAGCTGGACAGTACGCGCACGTACGACGGAATCAAGGAAGCGCTGCACCAGATCGGAGGAACGGACGGCGGATTGCGCCGGATGGCCGTGCTCACCAATAAGCCAGTCAAAGTTTCGCGTGACATTCTTGCCGGACTGGGTTTGGGTAGGCTCTTCTTTCAAGTCTATGGCGGCAACAGTTTCGAAACTAAGAAGCCCGATCCTTTGGGGGCTAACACCCTGATGCGCGAAGCCGGCGTGACGCCGGACGAAACGGTAATGGTGGGCGATTCGCAAGTCGATATTCTCACCGCGCGCAATGCCGGGCTGTGGAGCGTCGGGGTGACGTATGGTTTCGCGCCGCAGACGCTGGAGCAGGTGGTTCCCGATGTGCTGGTGGATACGCCAGCTGAGCTGGGGCGGGCGCTGGCGGAGGACCGGTGATCCAACAGCTGGGGACACGATGATTTCCGGCTTGCTTCGTGCTAAAGTTCGTTCATGGAGATCATGGTAAACATTCCCGACGAACTTGCTGCTCAAGCGCGGGCCCGCGGGTTAAAACCTGAGGCTTATGTCGAGGAGATTCTCGCTCAGCAGGTGGCAGCACACCCGGCGCGGCAACTCCGTGATGCCATTGAAATTCGCTCCTGGCTTGACTCGTTAGCGCAATTCTCCGAGAAGATCCCGCCGCTGCCGGAGACGATTTCCCGCGAATGGATCTACCAGGACCACGATTAGATGGCCATTGCGTCGTGTCTGGTCGACACCAATGCTATTCCGGCCGTCATCGCTTGAACCTAATGTCGCAGCCTTCCAGCACGCATTCGCCGTTTCGTGATGGGTTCGCAGCGCTGCTGCATGAGCCTGTTCTGCTGCCGGCGGAATTGGCTTGGCGATGGTGCTTCGGCTTATCTGCCCTGGGCTTGGGGATTCTGTCGATAGCGCTTTTTCTCGATAGCCTAAAACTCACCCGCGCCGATGAGTTCCTCATCCGCACCTGGCAGCCGCAGCTGCTGGATAGCGCATTACGACACATCCTGCGCGGCAGCCTGACTCGATTCCTGGTGGAGCAGACGGTACTGATCCTGGGAATTACGCTGCTCTGGTCGGGGAGCGCGGCCGCGGGACGAGCCGCAACCCTTCGCCGCTTAGTTGCCATGTTCAGTACGGACGAGGACGCGCGACCGATGGAGTGGAATTTTGCTCCCATCTTCACCTTGCAACTGCTGCGCGCCATGTGGTCGCTGATTGCCGTCGCCGTCGCGCTCGTTGCCTTGGTCTATGGCCTGGTTATGGTGCAGAATGAGCACCCGCTGCGAGCGGCCTTGGCGCTGTCGTTCGGGGTGGGATTGGCGAGTTGCATTGGCGTCGTGCTGAACTGGTATTTTGGCGTCGCTCCTCTGTTCTGTGTTCGCAATGGCGCCAGCGGAATGGAAGCATTTGAGCAAAGCATAGAGTTCTCCTCGCGCCGGGCTGGACGGTTATTCCTGTTGGGACTGGGATTTCTTGCGATGCGATTGATCTGGGGAGGAACGATGATGTTTGCCTTCCTCTCGCCATTGAACCTGGCCGACAGCATTGGACCGCGCTGGACGCTGGGCCTGATGGGAGTTGTGGCAGTGGTTTATTGCGCAGGGGCCGATGTGCTGTACCTGGCGCGCTTGGGAGCGTACGCTTCGCTCGCCGAGGAGGATGCGCGGCCAGTCGCAGAGGTGATCGCGCCGGAGATTATTGCGCCAGCAGAGATTGTTCCGCCGCCGGATCTGGAGCCTACACTGGGGCTGGCGTAGGGCCGGATCAACGAGGTATATCGGAAGCAGTCGCCTTGCAGGGATAGAGGTCCCTCGACTCGGACTGAAGTCCTCGCTCGGGATGACACAAGTAACGAAACTCTGACCAAGTAAAAGCGAGTTCCCTCAGCGGCTAAAGCCGCATGATTTCGGGTACTTAAAGGACGGCCTGAAGGCCGTCCCCTTCAAAACGGGACTTCATCAGAGTTTTCGTAACACAAAATTTTATGGCGCCGCTAAAGCTGCGCCTCTTCAGGTTGAGGAAGTCGACGGAACGTCTTGGCCTCTAGTGGGCCATCTCGAAGCACTCTTCTTCCTTCTTCAATTTGGCGATGGTGAGCAGTTCGACTGCCTTCCTGGCGATGTGCTCGGCACTGACCTCGAATTCCTTGATCAGTTCCCAGGGCGCGCCGGAGTCGCCAAAGCGATGCTGGACGCCGATCGCCCCGGTGATCACCGGCATACCATAGAGTTCGGGGCTCTGGGTGAGAATGCCGCTGACGCGCCAGGCCAGCGCGCCGATCTGATGTTCCTCAGCGGTCACGATCACGCCAGTCTCGCGGGCGGCACGAAGAATCGCAGCTTTGTCGATCGGCTTCAGGGTGTGGATATTAACGACGCGGGTCTCGTAGCCGAATTCCTGCTTCAGGATCCAGGCCGCGCGCATGGCTTCCGGCACCATGGGACCACAGGCAAGGATGCTAAGGTCCTCGCCTTCATCTTCATAATCAGCAGCCAGCATGGTCTGAAAGGCATCGATCATGTCGGGCGCTTCGCGACGCAGACGGCTCACGTTGGCCTGACCAAACACAAATGGTGTTTCGTCGCACGTGACGATGGGCGTGGCTTCGCGAGCGAAGCGAATGTACTTGGGCCCTACATGCTCCAGTAGCAGATAGTCGGTGGCCTTGCGAGTTTCAATCGAATCGCAGGGCACTACGACTGACATGTTGGGCAGGCCGCACATCGCGAACAAATCTTCGAGCGCCTGGTGGGTAGCGCCGTCAGGACCGACGGAGACACCGCAGTGCGCGCCCGCAATCAGTACATTGAAGTTGCCATAGCAGACGGACACGCGAATCTGGTCCAGATTGCGCGCGGCAGCGAAAGTTCCATACGTCCCGAAGACCGGCAGCTTGCCTTCGCGCGCCAGGCCAACAGCGGCTGCGGTTGCCGACTGCTCGGCAATGCCCAGGCTGATCCAGCGATCCTTCCGCTCGGGCTTGCCAGTGTAGAAATCGCTGATGGTGATCGATCCGGAGATGTCGAGTCCCAGGCAAACCACGCGCTCGTCATCGCCATTGTTTTTTAGCGACAGGCCAAAGCCCTTGCGCGTGGGCTCCATCATTACCTTCATCGAGTTGGTGGTGTTCCACCAATAGTCTTGGGAGAAGCACGGCATTTTCGCCGCAAGCTTGATTTCGACCTCCGATTGATACTCTTTCGCTTTCTTCAGCAGGGCGTCGTAGGCAATAGTCTTTTTCATTCCAAGTTCGTCGAGCGCCTTCACCATCTCGTCATAGCTGGGTGCTTTGCCGTGCCATCCGGCAACGTTCTCCATAAAGCTGACGCCCTTTCCCTTGACGGTGTTGGCGAGGATCATGGTGGGCTTGCCGAGAACCGGAACATTCTTCGCTTTTTGCAGAGCTCCGACTACCTGCGGGATATCGTGGCCATCGATCTCGATCACTTCCCAGCCAAAGCTGCGATAGCGTTCGTCGAGGGGCTCGACGTTCATCACGTCCTTGACCCAGCCGTCGATTTGCAAACGGTTGCGATCGATGATGCCGACCAGATTGTCGAGCTTGTAGTGCGAGGCTTCCATCGCGGCTTCCCAGATGTTGCCTTCCTGCTGCTCGCCATCGCCCATGATGCAGAACACGGTGTGCTCTTCGTGATCGAGCTTTCCGGCCAGGGCCATGCCGACCGCAATGCTGAGTCCCTGGCCCAGCGAGCCACTGGACACTTCGACGCCCGGCAACTTCAGGCGATGAGGATGTCCCTGGAATGGCGAATACAACTTGCGCAGAGTGACGATGTCTTCGATGGGAAAATATCCGGCGAAGGCTAAACCGAGATAAAGCGCCGGCGCTTTGTGGCCAGCCGACCAGATGATGCGGTCACGTTGCTTCCATTCCGGATTATTGGGATCGTGATTGGCGACCTTCAGGTACAAAGCGGCAACAATCTCCATTATGGACAGTGTGCCTCCGGAATGGCCGGAGCCGGCGGCACAGAGAGCCACCAGGTCGTAGCCGCGCATCAGGCGGGCAGCCTGCTCAAGTTCCTGGAGTGAAAAATCGCGAACGACGGCTTTGGAGAAGGCATTACAAAGAGGCATGAGCAATCCTTTGTGCGGGTGGAGGCAAGCATGCCTGCGTTGAGGAACCCGCGTTCGATGGGAGCCCGATAGGCAAGGCTAGGCGGTGAAAGAACATGGGGTCTGTGAGACAAGTCACGAGGGGTTGTGACGAGGACTTAGGCCCCTGCGATCGCGGTACGCGGGGAATTCAAGAGCAGATTGTCCGCGTGCTTCGACATCGTGTTTAAAGAAGGGAAAGCAGATCCCTCACCGGATGAATCCGGTTCGGGATGACAAAAAAAGGAAGCTGTGACGGCGCGCCTAAAGGCGTGCCCCTTCAACGCAAGGTGATTCTCATCACGGCGTTAAATTTTCTCGCAGCTTACAATGTTGCGTGGTAAAGAGCCAAAGAGAATGCAGACCGCGGAAGTCGTAATCATCGGTGGCGGCATTGTGGGTTCCAGTATCGCCTGGCATCTGACCGAAGCCGGCTGCCGCAACGTGCTCATGGTGGAGCGCGAATCGCACCAGGGCAAAGGTTCCACGGGCAAGAGTATGGGCGGCGTGCGCGCCCAGTTTGCTACCGCTCCCAACATCCAGATGTCGCTGTACTCGATTCCGTTCTATGCGGCATTCGAGGAACGGCTGGGACATCCGTCGGGATATCGCGGTCAGGGATATTTGTTCGTCGCTACCAAGCCGTCGCATCTGGAGTATCTGCAAACCAACCAGGCATTGCAAAAGAAACTCGGATTGAAGCAAGCCCGCATGCTGACGCGCGAGGAAATCGTCGACGTAGTGCCGCAGTTGCGTTCGGACGACATACTGGGCGGCAGCTTCTGTCCGACGGATGGCTTCGTCGACCCCTACAGCGTGATGGTGGGATTTACTACGCGCGCTTGCGAGCAGGGCGCGATGTTGTGGCGATCGACCGAGGTCACGGCGATTCATCGTAACGGAACAGGCATCAGCGGAGTTGAAACCACGCGAGGGCCGGTGAGCACACGCGTGGTGGTCAACGCTGCCGGGCCGTGGGCTGCGGAAGCTGCGGCTCTCGCGGGAATCCAGCTTCCGGTGGAACCGATGCGGCGCATGCTGATCCCGACCGAGCCGTTTGACGGCGTCTCGCATCAAGTGCCGATGGTGGTCGACATGACCAACGGCTTTCACTTCCGGCCGGAGAGCCTGGGATTTCTGCTGGCGTGGAACGATCCCGAGGAAACCACGGGTTACAAGACGGATTTCGATCCGGCATTTATCGAGAAAGTTCTGATTCGTGCCGCCGATCGCGTGCCCTGCTTCGAAAATCTGGCAGTAAATCCCAAACGCGCGTGGGCGGGACTCTACGAAATGTCGCCCGATCATCATGCGATTATCGGGCCGGTTGAGGAAGTGAAGGGCTTTTTCTGCGCCAACGGCTTCAGCGGACATGGAGTGATGCATGCGCCGGCGACGGGAAAGATGGTGGCTGATTTGATCCTGCACGGCAAGACCGAGGTTGTGGATCAGGTCGAGGTGCTGAGTCCGGCTCGATTCGCAAAAGGGGAACTTTTGCACGAAACGGCCATTTTGTAACACGCATTTCTCTTCCGGAGGGGGCCGGATAGGGTAAACTTTTTGATTGTCGTTATTAACCTCTAGGCCTCAGGAATCATGTCCCCCATACAAAGTGCTGATTCACACGGAGGATCTCTGCGGGAAACGGTGGCTGGCGTGAGCCTTGTCCGATCCACGAGAACGTGGGGAGAACTGGTGCGGCGCCTGCTGAAGTTCCACATGGTCGGCGCGGTCGGCATCGGCGTCCAATTGTGCTTCCTCTTCCTGTTCAAGACTGTGCTGCACATGAACTATCTGGTGGCCACCGGATTGGCGGTGGAGTTCGCCGTGGTGCACAACTTCCTGTGGCACGAGCACTACACTTGGGCTGACCGCCGCGCGAGTTCGGGATTGCTGCGCCGTCTCATGCGCTTCAATCTTTCCACCGGACTAATCTCAATTGTGGGAAACCTCCTGCTGATGCGCCTTCTGGTAGGTTCGCTGCACTTGCAATACATGGTGGCCAACGTTGTGACCATCGGCGCTTGCTCGCTGGCAAACTTCTGGGCCACTGATCAAATGGTCTTCCAGGCCGGATTCGCGCCCAAGGAATAGCGACTGCGGTAATGAACCAGACGACCGACGCGATCCGCGAAGCGTCCCGCTCCGATATTCCACAGTTGGTTTCGCTGATCAACCGGGCGTTTGCGGTTACGCGAGCTTTTCGGCGAGGCGTTCGCACCAGCCCGGAGCAGATAGAGCACATGATGGACGAAGGCAAGTTCCTGCTGCTGGGCAGTGAACTGGATCCGGTGGCCTGCGTCTATTTGCGATTGAGCGGGGAGCGCGCTTATCTGGGCACACTGGCGGTCGATCCAAGCAAACGAAGACAGGGGATCGGCAGCCGGATGATGCGCTACGCCGAGGAATATTGCCGCGGGGCCGGCTGCAAAGCGATCGACATACGAATCGTGAATGTGCGAACCGAGCTGCCAGGGATTTATCACAAGTTTGGCTTCATCGAGACCGGCACGCAGTCGGCCGAGGCGATCAAGGATGCCACCCAGCCCATCCATTTCATTATCATGTCGAAAGAACTGTAGGACACGCGCTGGGTTAACAACGAACGCGAAAGCAATTGCGACGCCGAGGGAAACCGCAGATCCCTCCGCTCGGACTAAAGTCCTCGGTCGGGATGACAGTTCAACATACAAGTCCTGAAGTTCTCGATCGGGATAACAATTTCTATATACGAGTCCTGAAGATAGAGACATCATGAACATTTCTAAAATCAAGCTGAAGCATACCGACTTGGAAGTATCGCGATTTTGTTTTGGCACCATGACCTTTGGCAAGCCGCTGGATCAGGCTGGCTCGACTCAACTGGTGAACTGTTGCATCGACGCCGGCATTAACTTTTTCGACACCGCGAACATGTATCAGGCCGGGGTCGCCGAAACCATGCTGGGCAACGCGATGAAGAGCAAGCGCGACCATCTGGTCATCGCCAGCAAAGTGTTTTTCAAGATGGGCGAAGAAGCCGATCAGCAGGGGCTTTCGCGCAAGGCCATCATGCGAGCTATCGACGAGAGCTTGCGGCGGCTGGGCACCGACTATCTCGACATCTACTACATGCACGCGCCCGATCACACGGTCCCCATCGACGAATCGCTGGAGGCGATGGAGACGCTGGTGAAGCAGGGCAAGGTGCGATACCTGGCGTCGTCGAATTACGCCAGCTGGCAGGTGGTCCAGATGCTGTGGATCGCCAAAGAACGCGGCTGGAACGCGCCCTACATTTCGCAGCCCATGTATAACCTGCTGACCCGCGGCATCGAGCAGGAATACTTGGCCATGTGCAAGGAGTTCGGCATCTCGACCGTGGTGTATAACCCGCTGGCGGGCGGGCTGCTGACCGGCAAGCACAAGCAGACGAACATCACGCCGGGCACGCGCTTCGACAACAACCAGCTTTATCAGGACCGTTACTGGCACGAGCAATATTTTCAAGCCGTCGAGCAGCTCCGCAAGATCGCGCAATCGGCCGGACGATCGCTAGTCAGCCTGGCACTGAATTGGCTGCTACATCACACGGCCAGCGATTGTGTCATTCTGGGCGCATCGCGCATGGAACAGCTCGACGAAAACCTGGCGACGGTGGACGATGGACCGCTGTCTGACGATGTGGTACAAGCATGTGACGAAGTGTGGAAACGGCTGCGCGGGCCATTGCCGGTTTACAACCGGTAAACATTAGCTGGCGATGGCGGCCGGTTGAAGAGCTGAGACAAGTCGACAGCAGATCCCTCACCGACTGAAGTCGGTTTGATCTCATAACGAGGTTGGCCCCAAACCGGGTAGTCTGTTTTTTTGCGAAAAGGCAGAGGACCCAGAAGGAGCCAACCATGTGGATTATAGGTTGTGATTTTCATTCTGGGTTTCAGCAGG
>JBAVSY010000025.1:0-174175 GCA_049695855.1 Candidatus Korobacteraceae bacterium
CCCGTTTTTGATGATGGTCCGGTCTATCGAATTGCGCCTACTACATTGAAGCAGGCGCTATCAGAATTTTTGGGTCGCACATCGTCATCTGTAAACAGTCGCTGACTGTGCTCGCGCGTCGCGGATATATAGCTCGTTGATTTCGCTTCTTAACTGCATCAATTGGCGAAGCTCTTCGAGAGTCGGTACCCCACCAGTGAAGCCGGCTGTACTGGTACCGGTGTTTCGCGTTCCGGAGGTCGTGCCCATGTGATCCGAAGATGGTTTCTGGACGACGATGTAAAAGCGCGTGTTGCCCGGCAGGGTCACCACGAGGTTCTGATTGAACGCCAGGCCGTTTAGCTCTTCCTGTCCTGCGGTCGCGACGTTGTCGGCCAGGCGCTCGCGCATAAGCGTGTTCGGAGAAATCAATTCGCCGGAACTTGATCCTTGCGGACCAACCACATACGACGCAATGGTTCCTAGCCCCGTCAGCGAACGCACCAGAAACTTCGTGCCTGTCTTTTTGCCGGAGACGTCACCTTTGAGTGGCCCGAAATTCAAGCTCATGGCCGAGGCATCAATCTTTTCGGTCGTTCCATCGGGCATCTCCACCCGGCTGAATTGAATGCCCACATAGCCGGACGGATTCACCTGCGTCAGGCGGCCTAAAACCTTCGATCCTGCCGCCAGCACGATCCGTCCGTTTCGCTCGTAGTTGTATTCAACGACCGCCACCACCGGAGCGGCGACGGCCGAACTCACCGGCGTTTGCAGTCGCGCTACCAGCCGGGTACCGGCCGCAAGCGCTAGGGTTTCCTCAGTGTCCTCGGGCGAGTTCGATCTGAATGTCGGTTTGGCTTCCGCCGAACGCACGAACACCAGCGAGGGCTTCTTCAAATTGGCGGTTGAGTCCGACGACGATGACGGCGGATTGGAGTTGGTAGTGCCCTGTCCCACGGAAGGGTCAGAGAAATCGACCTTGCTTAGCGCATAATCCTGCGGGGGCTTGGTAGTGGTTGCAGTCGCTGCAGTTGGCCTGCGCGTCATCCCGGTCCGCGAGGTCCGGTCTATGTCTTCTGGCGTCAATTGGCCAGCCAGAGCGGGATCTGTAGACCGCACATCCGCACTCAGCATCGGAGTCGCCGCTTTGTTGGGATCGTTGTTCTCCTGTCCCGGTGTAACTTTGCGGCCGAGACTCGCTTCACCGCGTTGGTTCTCTCCGGGAAGCACAATCTTTTTCTTCGGGTGGGAAAAGACACCGAAGAAAAGCAGCAGCAGTGCCACGCAAACTCCCACAAGCAGGAACAATGACTTGCTCTTGTCGCGCCCGAGTTCCTGCCGGCTCTCAGCTGGTTTCTGCTGCCGTCGAGCTCTGTCGAAAGCACCCCGGAAAGCTTCGCGCCAGTTTCCTTTGCTAGTCTCCTCCGGCGCGGACTCTTCGTTGGCTATTTCCGACTCCCGATCTGCTGGAGCTGTGTTCAGTTTTTTGTTTGTTTCCTCAGTGGACATGGTTGGCTGCCTCCCGCAGTGTGCTGACTCCAAAACCGATGGGCGCCAAGGCCGGTTTGTCTACCGCACCGGACTCCGCCATTTGCAAAAACAACGTTTCCATAGACCGCTTGTAAGGAGGGCGCTCAAACAGCACCACGCCGTCAGCGCGTTCCCCGGGTCCGATTCGCCGCCGGCTCAGGCGGAAATCGATCACCGGCAATTGCTCGGCCGTAGACCAATGCTCGTGCTTAATCAGTTTTCCTGACTTGTCTTTACCGCCCAACTGAATCTGCGGAGGCATCAGCAAGATTGCGTGCTTGCTGGTGTTCACGACCGAGAACAGAACAATCACTTGTTGGCCGCCATCGAGGACCTCGCTGATGCCCGCCCTCAGGCGGTCACCCTTCACCTCGTCGCCTTCCATCCGCTCGCCATAAAGCACAGGCATGGGAGCCTGTTTCTGCCGTTCCAGCAAGCTGTCGAGAGAGTCTGGTTTGGGTGGGCTTGGCACTGGTTCCACCGGAGAGTTGGCCGTAGTAAGTGAGGCGGGTAATAAGGCGACGTTTGTTCCCTCAGAATTTGCGGCGGTGGTATTGGTTGGAGCCTGCGCCTTCGATACGCTGGCTGTCTGCGCCACCAGTGCGAAGGGAACAGCATCGGGCTCGACCAGAAAGCCACCAGATGGCTGGTATCGCAGCAGGAAATCAACCTTCGCTGAGTTTGGTCCCTCGCCACGGCTAACCAGGAGAAAGCTGATCTGGCGTCCTCTCGCGGTGGAAATCAGCAAGTTGCTCTCGGCATGTTCGTTAGTCAGGGCCTTCACGAACACCAGCTCGGGCTCATGTTCGGAATGCTCCACCTGAAAGAGTGCCGGGTCTCCCACCACGACTGAATTCACCGGCTCCGGCACTCGGATCGCGGTTACAAAATGTGCCGCAAGTTCGATCGCCGTGATCTTGCTGTCCGCCGTGGGTTTGGTGCGAACCTGCGGATCGATGGTTGCTTGTTGTGCCGTCGCCGTCGCGGTTAGTACCGACAGCGCGAGCCAGCCGAAAACTAGAGCGTTTCTCATCCGTCACCTCAACTTTTCCCTCTGCCGCACCAACTCGCTCTGTGCCCTGAGCGCTCGTCTCACGCGATACCGATGCGCGACCCGTCTCACATATCTCTGGACATCAGGCGAGGAATACTCCAGCCCCCTCGAAGAGATCGGGTACTCGCCAACGTAGTAGGCTGCGGTAATCAATCGGAGATCCCCGTTGAACTTCTGTTTGAGCCAGGCAAGATACGCGACTCCACCGCGAATGTTCTCCTGCACCAGAAACCGATTGCGCACGCCGAACCGCATAGCCGTCGGTGGCATCAACTGCATGATCCCAGCCGCCCCCTTGTTTGATACCGCGTACGGATTCCAACCCGACTCTTCGTCGATGATCGCGGCCACCAGTTCAACCGGCACTTGGTAGACAGCGGCGTAATACTCAGCCCACCTTACTGACAAGTTTCGTGGTGGGCGTGCGTCAGGCGCTTGCGCTGTTGCGGTTCCCACCAGCAGCACAAGAAGACATGCCATGGCCCACTTCACGCTACTGCCTCCATATGCGCGGCCGACAAGTCCGCTCTTTCTTGGGCCGCCATCAACTCGTCGCGATAGCGCTTCGAATCGGCGACCAAGCCCTCAAACCCGGCACGCAGTAGTAATCGTTTGCGATCGGCTTCAGTCTTGGCCAAGAGCGGCAAGAGCAGGTCCCGTTGCTCGTGCGAAATTTCTTCAACGTCCAAGATTTCCAGCGCCTGGGCGAGGTCCAGCATCTCGGCGATCGAGGGCGGCTTTTCCATGTTCCAACCGCGCAAAGCGTGTGCCAGACCAGCCAGTTGCCCCCGCAGGCGCAAGCTTTCACTACTGCTCCGAATCGCCAGAATTTCTCTCTCACGCTCGACCGATGGGTATTCAAACCGCAGATAAAAGCAGCGCCGCCGTAAAGGGTCGCCCAAACGTCGTTCTTCGTTCGAACTCAGGACGACGAAGGGAACGGTCGTGGCCTGAACCGTTCCAAGCTTCGGGACCGTGATCTGCCATGCGCTTAGAACCTCTAGGAGTAAGGCCTCGATTTCGTGGTCGACCTTGTCGATTTCGTCGACCAGAACCACGCATGGCTGGGTTTCGTAGCGCAGCGCGCGCAATAGCGGCCCTTCCGCAAAGAAGTCCAGCGAGTGCAGCCGGCCCCGGATCTGGTTCCAGTCCCGGTCAAGATTGTCAGCTTGAGTGTCCAGGAAGAGCTTCTGCAGTGCCTCATCGAATTTCCCGATGACCTTCTCTTCCGTGATTCCCACATAGCACTGAAGGCGCTCAACCACCGTATTGGCCGCCGCCGCTACGGCGTATGCGAGCTCGGTCTTGCCACATCCCGGCGGACCTTCCACCAGCAGTGGCTTGCGCATACGGGCCGCCAGATACACCACCTCCAGCGTGACTGGATCGATGATGTACCGTGCCGCGCGCAGCTTCGTAGCGAGTTCGCTTGCAGACGAGAACACGTCGGCTTCCTTTCGGCGTGAAAATTACACCCGAAGCATTTCTTTTGCATTTTGCGTTTGTGGGTTTTGCGGGTAATCGAGCAACCTCATCGTTGGTTCACTTCAACGCAGAGGGAAGCGGTAAGAAGCGGAGAATACTCTTTCCTTAGGCTAAGACGATGATTCTGTTTACCAGCCGTCCCATGCTAGGAGAGCATGCAAGCCGCGAAACTCAGAAAATGGGGGTTTATTTCACCGATCACACTCTGATTGGCAGGAGCACGTCCTTTCTCCTCTGCTGGCTTACTTCACACAACTCAAGCCAACCTTTTTTCCACCGATCGCACTTTGACTGACGCTCTTCGATTCGGGGAGTCAGAAGCCAGTAGGCGACCCTGCAGGCCGCAGGTCGGACTGTCGGGGCAGGGCGTTCGCAAGATGCTCGCCGTCTTTATTTTACTGATCACATCTTGACTGGGAACAAGAATCCCTTCGTTTTGGCACTGGGAGTCGCCAGCGCGGCGAATCATTTCTGGCAGCTCCATCGCCAAAGTTTTCTTACCGAATGCATTTTGACTGGTAGCTTGGCACCCCGCCGTCTGCTTCGTGTCCTTCACCCGGGCGGTCAGGTCCCGCACGGAGCGCGCCAACTTTTTCTTACCAATCGCAATTCGACTGGCGGCCGGCCTTCGTTCCTCCGGCGTGCGAGTCGGGCAGCGCCAGCGTCGGAACGTCGGCCCGAGACCCGATCACCGTCTTCTTCGCATCCATCGGAAACCGACGATTATTTGGTGTGCTGCGCCCCTAGTGACTCTGCACCAAGTTTTTCTCACCGATCACACTTTGACTGGTAGCAGAATTCTCCGCCTTTTGAACGGCACTATGGTTGGACTTATAGCTGACATGGTTCTGTCTTCGCAGTGCGTTTTGACATTAAAGAGATTTCGCACTACAAGTGCCCACTGTGACGACCGACGCCATTGCGCTCAGCAACGTGCTAGCCGAACTTGCCCTGCGGCAGCTCCCGTGTGGAGGCTGGGCTGCTCTTGCATCTTCTTCACAGCCAGCAATTGAGCCGACGTGCTACGCCGCACTGGCACTCGGCTTGGTTCCTGTAGGCGACATCGAACGTGCTCAGGACTTTCTGCTTCGCACGCAGAATCCTAATGGCAGTTGGCCAGTCGTCCCCGGAGATGATCAAGAGGGTGGCTGGGTCACTTCGCTGGCTGTCATTGCCCTTCGTGACCTGGTACCGGCAATACCGGCCAGGTTGCAAGGCTTTCACTGGCTGCTGAACTGCTCGGGCAAGGAATCGAACTGGTTTTGGAGGTGGAAGTTTCGCACCGCCGACCGCCACGTCCGTTTTGACCCCGACAAGTATGGCTGGCCATGGTTCCCGGATACGGTCAGCTGGGTGGTGCCCACCACATTCGCGATTCTCGCCCTAAACCAGCTTCCTTGCTCTTGCGGTGGTCTTGAGCGCATCCCTTTGCGCGTTGATTGCGGCATCCAGATGCTTTTCGATCGTGCCTGTCCTGGCGGAGGATGGAATGCGGGCAACGGCGTTGTCTATGGATGCCCCATGGCGCCCCACGTCGACGATACGGCAATTGCTCTCCTGGCATTGAGCGATCAAGGACAGCCGGTTGTACAAAGCGCAGTGCAGTACTTGGAACGTGCTGCTCCGACCCTTACGGCGCCTTGGAGCCTCGCTTGGACAATCCTTGCGCTCGCTGCGCACCACCGACCGATTGCTTCGCTTCACGATTCTCTGTCGGCACTTTCTGATCTCTCACGTACAGAAGACACCGGTACGCTGGCGGTGGCCTGCCTCGCTCTGGACTACAGCCGTGCTTTGTCAGCTTTCGGGGTGACCGTTTGAGTGTTACTCGTCGAGATTTTCTTGTTGGGAGCGCCGCTTTGGCGGCTGGAACAGCGGTCACCGCTCCCTTTCTTCTACCTAAGTATCATTCCGATCAACGACCGAAGCGATCTCGAGTCGCGATCCTCCATGCACAGCAATACTCCCAAGAGCTCGACCAGTTTCTCGCCGCCGGTCTCCGCCTCTTCCCAATCAACGTGACCGGCAAGACCGTGGTCCTCAAGCCCAATTTGGTGGATTACATTCCTGGTAATGCAATCAACACCCATCCACTACTGGTCATCGCAGCAGCCGAATCGTTTCGGCGGCTAGGCGCCAAATCTGTGCTGGTAGCCGAGGGACCAGGACATCAACGAGACACACAGCTGGTGCTTTCGCAAAGTAGTTACGAGCAGCATCTCCGAGACGAAAAGATCCGATTCGTCGACCTGAATCGCGACCAGCTGATTCGGACTCCGCTGCGCGCCAGCTACACCGGCATGAAGGATCTCTGGCTCCCTCGGACTGTGCTGGAGGCAGACTTTTTAGTCTCGATGCCGAAGGTTAAGGCCCACCACTGGTCCGGCGTCACGCTCAGTATGAAGAACATGTTTGGAGTTGTACCGGGTGCGAGGTACGGATGGCCGAAGAACATTCTCCATTGGAAGGGCATTCAGGAGAGCATCCTTGATCTGTGCGCCACCATTCCAATCCGGTTTGTTATCGCAGACGGAATTGTGGCCATGGAAGGTAACGGCCCCCTCAACGGCAGCCCTCGTGCTCTAGGGAAGATCGTGCTTGCAGATGATCCGGTAGCTGCTGACGCAACCTGCGCGCGACTCATGGGATTCGAACCCGACCGAGTCATTCATATTCGCGAGGGCTCGAGATTCCTTGGCAATGGTTCTACAGCACTCATCGACCAGGTTGGAGAAAGCGTCAATGCTCCGATGAGGCCTTTTCAGGTGGTCCCTGAGTTCCGACATCTTTATGCACTGTGACGCGAACTTGTTTGCTCTTAGTTGATGAGAAGGGAAGGAGCCGTTGCGAGTGCTTTTCTCCGTAACGAGGAATCATTTGGAGCCTCCGAACCCATACTGGAGCTACCAAGACGTCGGGGTCTTTTTCTTAATCCTCGTTCTCCTTGGTTTGATCCTGCGTCTTTTCGTGCGATTTCATCTTCTCCCGCGATCCGAGGTGACCAATCCAAGCGGCCTGCTGCAGTTCGCGGTAGTCGTGTCTTTGAGCGTGGGATTGTACTTAGTTCTCAAACTCCGCCACCACCAACCAGTGTTGAGGCCGTTGGGTTGGATCTGGCCGCGCACGGCTCATATTGTCATAGCTGTGATCTCAGGGATCCTGCTGGCGTCAGGCGTTGACCTCTATCTCCGCTTCCGCCATCAGAGCACGCCGCGCGTGCCGATGGTTGAACTTCTGGTACTGGGTTTTGCTCTCGGCCCAATCCTCGAGGAGTCTTTTTTCCGGGGATGTTTACTCCCCCTTCTGGCTCACAGCACCGGCGACATCGCTGCCGTGATCCTAACTGCTCTTCTGTTCGCGCTCTTTCACCAGCCGGCCGACTTTGCGCATTGGGTAGCGTTTACCGCGACAGGCGCAGCCTATGGTTGGATCCGTGTCGTTTCCCGTTCGACAATGGCGGCTACTCTAATGCATGCGACATATAACTTGGCTCTTTTTCTTTCCGGCCGGGTCTGAACTACGGCAGAGCGATGGGGTTTCGAAATCAGTGTAAAGGGCTCCGGAACTCTAGCGCGAATGCCGAGGAGTTAACGCGTCCGCTATGCTACGGCGATAATTTACGGAGCAATTCGATTCAATCAGGGACGCGCTTGTATATCCGGGCTGCGCCCCTCGCGAGCTGGTAACTATGCTCGCCGCCCGAACCTTGGACTTGTCGAGGTCAAGGATCCGCACGTTTCCGTTGGGAGAGAGATCCGCGAGATCATGTGCTGGCGAGTCGCCTTCAGAGAACATCTCTGACGACAAAAACCGCGTTGACGGCCCTGTGACCAACGAGCATCTGCAGGCCCTGCACATATGAATTCCGTTCCTCGGCGCTGGTGAGGGCTCGTTTCAATGCATCGTGCCGGATCGCGTAGCGCTGCATGTCTTCCGCCGTTCTTTCCAGTAGGTCAGCCTGGCATTCTAGCAGGTAGCGTGAAAGGTCACCATCGGTGCTGCGCGCGAGAATCAATCTGAGATGAGGGAGACATAATGGCGACAGGGACATGCGCTCCGCTCCCCCTGCTTTGGCACGCCTGGCCATCAGCGCCTGAACGGCCTTGTCTTCAGCATTCCAGCGCACCTCGCAGGCCGGGCAATGTGATGTCGGCAGACCCTGATCCAATCCTTCCACGGTTGCCTTATGCTGCGCAACGTTGCGCAAGGTTTCTGCGAACCTAGTTAATAGCGCGGGGTAGGAGGTGCACACGCCGTGCGGCGAGCTTTTTGCTCGTAATGCCACGTGTGCAGCGGACAAAAGCCGCCATTCTCGGCATGGCGCTTTTGCACTTCCGGCCGCGTCGCCAGCTGATACTGATAATGCCTCAGGAATCCGATCAAATCTTTCAATACTCTGCTGCAGACTTCACAAAGGCTGCTGGCCTGAAGGCGTAATCGTGGTTTTGTTGTCGATGTGGCCGGCAATGGCGAACCCTCAGAGCCTCGCTCTGCGTTAAGGTTTGCGTGCACCTGCTCCCTTAAAGAAAACACCTCGTTGGTGGCTTCGGCCAGCTCGGGGCGCGTTGACGCACTCAGCTCGGCTAGAACGCGATCGCACATTGAGTCCAGGAATAATTCTGATTTCTGTACTGTGAGGAACTCAATCAGTTCCTGCTCAAACTGTAAAAGGCCGCTCGTCCGCAAGCGTTCGCTGTCATTCGCCTGTTTGGCGGTCAGGCCATCCCGCGCCGAGAGCGAAAAAGGCCTGCGCCCCTTCCCGTCGAGGACTTCACCGACGACCCGCTCGGCATACTCAAGGACATCGCCTCGCGACTCCGGAGGTACCGTGTCCTGTTTGTTTAGGACGACGAACACTGCACGCACGGATGAGGAAGCCTGATTCAGAAACCTGATCTCCTCTTCCGTCAACGGACTCTCGTAACCGGAGACGAGAATCAGCACATCAATTTCGGGGATAAATCGCTCCGTCGTTTCGGTATTCTCGAATATTGCTGAACCGAGACCAGGTGTATCGACAAAGAAGAACCCGCGCCGGAGAATTTCTGCTGGCAGCTGGATCTCTGCTGATCGAATGCGTTTTCGATTTCCGGGATTTCCTTTTTCGGTCACGTATTCGGGGAGATCGTTAAGGGATGCCTCGCCGCGCAAGCCGCTCCCTTCATAGTCGAGCAGCACGCGTTCGCTTGTGCCATAACGGACCGTCGTAATGACCGAGGTAAGGGGCATGATGCCGGTCGGCAGGCGGTCCATGCCGAGCAGTGCGTTCATGAGGGTTGACTTGCCGCGGTTGAAGCGTCCGGCAACGACGACATTGAAGCGATCTTCTGCTAACCGTGCTAACACATCCCGCCAGCGCTGTTCAGAACCTTTATCGTGCTCGAAATCGATCGCGCTGGCATAGCGGATAATCTCGGCCAGCCGAAACTTGAACTGCTCGTATTCCTTCAGGCTCATCATGACGGCTTTGTTTTCTCGACATTTTTGAAACCGGCCCGCCGAAATGTGCTGTAGCGGCGCAGGGCATCTTCAATAACCGGAAGGGCTACTTCGGCTGGTTGTATCTCTTCAACTTCAACATCTTTGTGCTCAAGAACCTTGTAGTCCTGGAAGAATCTGCGAACCATGTGCAGGCGGTGCTGTGGCATATCGGCGGCTTCGTGATAGACGCTGAATTCGGGGTCGGAAGTCGAAACGGCAATGATCTTGTGATCCTTCTTCCCAATATCAATCATCGTCATCAGGCCAATCGCTCGGGCCTTCATCACCGTCAATGGCACAACGCTTTCCTGACAAAGCACCAAGACATCGAGTGGATCATCATCTTCGGCCAACGTCTGCGGGATGAATCCGTAATTCGCCGGGTAATAGACGGCAGAATAGAGAATGCGGTCAACTTTGATTAGGCCTGTCGGCTTGTCGAGTTCGTACTTCACGCTGGAGCCAAGCGGAATTTCGATTACGGCCGCAAATTCCCTGGGCAACGTCTCACCGGGTGTTACGTCATGCCACGGGTGCATCCTGCCTCCATTCGTATCGGCGACTCGGGCGGAGAATGACAAGTTCGGTCGACGTTCGTCTTGAGACTATGGAGGAAACTCACGGAGGGAACTCCTGAGTTTCCTCAGGAGTCATCAGCTGCGGAGCGGCAGCGGTTAACGGTGGTACTCCTTCACCGTCCAAGTATGATAACAAATTTAGGCTGTACGACGCCGCGAATGAGGGTGGCTGATATTGTGGATTGCCTCCAATGCAGAGTTCCAAAATCCCTGAGTCTCTCAATAACTTCTTGATCGTGGTGTCAATCGGCGTGTGCTTGCTCAGTGCACTGCGGATTCGTAACGGCGGCGGAGCCGTCTGGTACGTGATTCTCGGGTTGAGCGGGTACTTCCTGATCGCGGGTTTGTATCAAATCCTGTTCAAGCGCTGACGCGTCGAGCAGGGAGGCCTATTTCACAGAACGCTCATACTCGTGACAATGTCAGGTTTGGTAGCTTTGGCCAGGAGCCTTGACTTCTTTAGGGCCTTGAGCTATCAAAGACTTGTAAAACCGCATAAAGGGTGAAGGAGTTCACCCAGAACCGCTGTCCTCTCTGAAACGGGACAGATGATGACTCCTGACGAGGGAAACTTGTCTTCAGAGTCATGTCTCCCGGCAAGCCCTCCCAATACGTGACGTAGGAGCGACGTTCCATGGCGAACGTGAGGATGCTCGCATACTGGTTTGTACTCCAACCAGCGGCCCGGGCCTCAGAGATTTCTGGTCTGTTGCAGCCTGCAATTCGGGTTCTGGTTCGGTCTGATCATGGGTCCTGCCAGAATGAGGGCCGCTCATGAAAATCGTGGTGATCTCCGATATCCATGGGAATCTCGAGGCGCTCACGGCGCTGCCCGAACAGGGAGACGAGCTATGGGCGTTGGGCGATCTCGTCGATTACGGCCCGAATCCGCGCGAGGTCGTGTCCCTCCTTCGATCTCGCGCGGAAATTGTCATCCGCGGCAATCACGACCAGGCGGTCGGATTCGAAGACAATCCGCAATGCAACCTGCGATACCGAAAAATGGCCATCGAAACACGAGACTTCGCCATTCGATCCATGAACGGGGACCTAACTCGGTATTTGCAGCAGCTTCCGCTCCGCAGGACAGTCGAGCGTGATGGGAAAACGTTCTACCTCTGTCACGCGGTGCCTTCCGATCCGCTCTACAGTTACTGCAGTGAAAATTCAGAGCGGTGGGCACACGAAGTTCAGGAGATTGAGGCCGATTACCTGCTAGTAGGACACACGCATATTCCATTCATTCGCAAACTCGGATCAACCACCATTGTTAACCCCGGAAGCCTGGGCCAACCCAAGACCGGCAACTCCGATGCTTGTTATGCCGTCTGGAGTGACGATCATTTCGAACTGAAACAATTCGCCTATCCGTTCAATGAGACGATTACAAAGCTGGGGCAATTGCCGGTCTCGCAGGAAGTAAAACGCGACCTCCAAACCGTTTTGGTCTCGGGGTCCTTGCCGTCATAACTGAAAGAGAGAGCACTTATGTCGATCCTAACGAAGTTGCAAGCACTTGAGATCCTCGACTCGCGTGGCAATCCAACGGTTCAGGTAACAGTTCATCTGGACAGTGGGGCGTCAGGTACTGCGAAAATTCCGTCCGGCGCATCGACTGGAAAGCGTGAGGCAGTGGAACTCCGAGACGGCGATAAGAAGCGGTTCAATGGAAAAGGCGTGAAAAAAGCAGTCGGCCACGTATTGGAGGAAATTCAGAAAGCGGTGATTGGCTTTGATGCCGCTGACCAGTCCGCGCTTGACGAAAAGTTGATCCGCCTCGACGGCACTCCGAACAAAGCCCGGCTGGGAGCGAACGCTATCCTGGGTGTTTCAGTAGCAGTCGCCAAGGCCGTAGCTAACGAGCGCCGCATCCCCCTTTATCGCTACTTTTCCGACCAGCGTGAATATGTCATACCTGTTCCCGGGCTGAACGTTCTGAACGGAGGAAAGCACGCCGACAACAATGTTGATTTCCAGGAATTCATGATCGTTCCGGTCGGCGCTCCCAATTTTGCCGAAGGCCTGCGCGCCGCGGCGGAGACGTTCCATTCTTTAAAAGATGAGCTAAAACGCAAGGGATACTCCACCGGCGTTGGCGATGAGGGAGGCTTCGCTCCCGCGCTGCGATCGAATGAAGAAGCAATGGAGCTGCTCGGTTCCGCTATCGCCAAGGCCGGCTACAAACCCGGACAGGACATTGGAATTAATCTCGATCCCGCTGCCAGCGAGTTCTTCGAGAATGGCTCGTATGTGTTCGACAAGTCCGATCATTCCAAGCACAACCCCACCGAAATGGTCTCGTTATGGGAGCAATGGCTGAACAAATATCCAGAGATCTTTTCGCTTGAGGACGGTCTGGCGGAGGATGACTGGCAAGGTTGGCGCGAGCTGACACAACGTCTGGGTAAGAGAGTGCAGTTGGTGGGCGACGACATTTTTGTTACCAACCCCGCGATACTTCAACGGGGCATTAACGAAGGCATTGCCAACTCCGTTCTCATCAAGCTCAACCAGATCGGCACAGTGACGGAAACCCTGCGGTGCATCGATCTGGCACGTAAAAATGGCTACACCTGTGTCGTTTCGCATCGGTCGGGCGAAACCGACGACACCACGATTGCCGATCTCACGGTCGCGACCGGAGTCGGCCAGCTCAAGACGGGGTCCGTGTCGCGTGGCGAGCGCGTTGCCAAGTACAACCGGCTGCTCGAAATCGAGGCGGAACTCGGAAGCGCTGCCAAGTATGCCGGACGTGGGGTGTATGCCAAGTGGATTGGCGAGGTGGTGCAGAAGTAATGAGGGAATTCGTCGAACGCGGCGCACAGTTGGATCAGGAAGAAGCCGGAATCGCGCGGCTCGTGGAGGGGCTGTTCTCGCTCACTGATGGTGAGCTGGGCGTCGCAGCCCTCGTAGCCCTTGGCGACCGGGCTGTTCCGGCTTTGCGCCGCGTTTTGTTCGAGGGTTCACCCAGCGCTGTCTATCTGCCACGCCAACGACTGGTGCGGACTCTAGGGAAGCTGGGCGCATTTTCCGTCTTAGGCGAGTATTTACTGCGAGACAAAAACATCCTAGATCCCGTTCTTAGGCTGGCCGAAGAGGCGGTTGAGAACACAGCGGCCCGCGAGATGGCACGCAGCCAATCCGACGAGAATTTCCACGTTCTGCGCGCGCTCGTGATACGAAGAAAGCTGCCAGGGGCCGTCGAGGCCTTGGCGCAGTTCCGGCGCGAAGCCGCGGCCCCGGTACTGGTTGCCGCACTGGAAGGCGACTTCTGCCGCACTGGTGCTGTCGAAGGCATCCGTCCGATTTATAAGGCTGCAGTGGCTTACCTGATCGAGAGCGTTCGCTCCCCCGAGCCGTCGCGCAGCGAGGAAAGCCCAACGAGTTTGCGTCGCCGCCGAGCCGCAGTGCGTTTACTGGCGGAGCAAGGAGTCGATGCGAGTGCCTGCCCATTGCTGGAATTCTTGCTTCATGAGAGCGATGAATGGCTACAGTCTTGCGGGGCGGAAATACTGTTCCGTATGAATCGGCACGAACCCGCACTGCGGATTCTTCTAAGCCGTTTAACCTCGAATGATTGGGTCTTGGTCGACGAGATCGCGCAGTTTTTGCGACAGCACCTAGCAGTTGTAGGGGACGCGATCGTTCGCGAACTCGAAGCCGCTTCAGCGTCATCCTCGGTCGAGGGCGCAAGACGCTGCCGTTTGCTGCGATGGGTCCTCAAGTTAGGGGAAGAAAGCAAGGGCGGAGAGAACCAGGTTGCGTGACGATCACATCACGTTGAACGCGAGCCAGCGTCAGCACCTGCTGATCACCTGCAAACACATCGACAAGCTGCTGGGCGATGTGGAGGCGACGCTCAGCGCAGCTGCGTCGAAAACCGTCTTCCCGAACTACGTCAACGACATCACGGCCGTACAACGAAAAACCATTGAAGACTACATTGCGAGGGTCCGCGGCCAGCTTCTGCAAGTGTTGGCCGGGCAGTCCCTGGCTCCCGAGAAGCCCCGCGTCTCCGCCGTCCACTCCATTCACGTCAATCTTACGTTCGTGGATATCGCTATTGCGGAACTTGCGCCGTATTATATGCGCGGTTATGGCCCGGTTTCTGAGGAGGGCGCCGCTGATCTGAACGGGATCGTCGCCGAGTTGCAATCCGCGATCAAGGAGCTGACCCGCTTCGTGCTCCAGCCCCACGTCGGCGACCTGCGCGAAAGAGTTGAGAAGCTGGCGAAAGAGGGCTGGGATGTTGCAGGTCTGCAAACCTTAGCGGACATCATCGACCGTCACGGATTCACGGAATTTCGCCCGACGATAACCATGCTGCTCGATCGCGCCGAAGATACGGCGCTCGAAATCGCGGTCTTTGGACGAGTGAGCACCGGCAAGTCTTCTTTACTGAATCATGTGATTGGCGCCGATCTGCTGCCGGTAGGGGTTACCCCCATCACCGCGGTGCCGACGCGGATAAGTTACGGGCAGAAGCCACTGGTCAGGGTTTGGCAGGAAGGTCTCGGAGTTTCCGAGCATACCATTGACGAACTGCCAGCGTTTGTCGATGAACGCTTAAATCCGGAGAACCGAAAGCGGGTGGGCAGGATACTGGTCTTGTACCCTTCGGAGCGCCTGCGCGAAGGCATCATCTTTGTGGACACACCCGGTGTCGGGTCGCTGGCGACGCGTGGGGCAGCGGAGACGCTCTCGTATCTGCCACGCTGCGATGCCGGCATTGTGCTGGTGGACGCTGGTTCAACGCTCACCCCGGACGACCTGAAAATCATCAGCGCTTTGACCCAGGCCGGCACTGCTGCGACCGTGCTTGTCAGCAAAGCGGATCTTCTTTCTCCTGCCGATCTGGCACAACAGATCGCTTATGTGGAGCGGCAATCGCAGAGCGAGTTTACGGTCGAGCTGCCGGTCCGGGCTGTAAGCGTTATGCCAAGCCACGCGGAGTTACTGGAGCAATGGTTCGCTGAAGAGCTCTCGCCCTTGTACGAACGCAAGCAGAACCTGCTGCAGGAGTCACTGGCGAGAAAAACCTTAATGCTGGCCGGTGCGGTGCGTTCCGCTCTGGAAGCGCAGGTTTCTTATCAAAGCCCGGAGGGCGACGATCGCGTGCAATTGGAAGAAATCGATCTTGAGCTGCGGCGCAGTGCTGGCCATCTGCAAACGTTTCAAACGGACTTACGGCGCACAACGGATGAGATCCCCCAGTTCAGTTCCTTCATCATGCAGAAGGCGGCCGAGACTGTAACCGATCTGTGGGAGAGAGAGCAGGAGGTGGACTGCGCTGAAGTGCTGCGAAACACGGCAACTGAGGTGGCTCTCGAGCTGGCCGGTGAGGTCCGCAGAAAACTGTCGCGAGTACAAGAGATGCTGCAACAGGAGCTATCGAAGGCAGCAATTTTACTGAGATCGAGAGATGTGACGAGCGAGGAGGATTTGCAGATACTCGCTGAGATGCCAGTTTTTCACCTGAACCGACAGAGCCAGTTTGTAAATCGGCCAATCTCCGGAAAGTTGGGCAGTTGGTTTCTACTGCGCGCAGCAAGGAGCATCCTGCAATCGTATGAAGGCGGGTTGAACGAGGCGCTGCGGAGCTTTTCTCGCTTGCTGTACTCGTGGGGAGTCG
Organism: Candidatus Korobacteraceae bacterium; assembly: GCA_049695855.1. Classification (GTDB taxonomy): domain Bacteria; phylum Acidobacteriota; class Terriglobia; order Terriglobales; family Acidobacteriaceae; genus Bog-257. The sequence continues at coordinate 15,743 of JBAVSY010000025.1, forward strand.
ATGCGAATTCGGATCTGGAGCGCCGTTTTGACAGCTATGCCAATCGTTATCGGGCTCAGCTGGAGCGGCTCCTGCTGGACCGGCAACGAACCGCAATCGATTCCGACCGGGTGAGGTCAGACCTGGAGAACCTATCCAAGGTATTTGTTGCGGAGACACCCGCGACCAACAATGAAGCAATTGCTTCCTAAATTTATGCCCGAGATAGAGAGGACCGAAGATTTTGCTGAAATATGTCGTGGTTGGCGTTGGGGGCTTTCTCGGCGCGATTGCCCGTTACGCCCTCGGAAGTTACATCGGCGGGCGCTACGGCGTCCGTTTCCCACTTGGCACGTTCGTCATCAACGTGAGCGGCTCATTCCTGATCGGGTTGGTCCTGACGTTACTGGCCAGGACGACGGCCAGCGCCCATTGGCGGTATTTGATTCCGATCGGCTTTATTGGTGCGTATACGACGTTCTCAACTTTCGAGTATGAAACTCTCCGTGCCATACAGGATGGTCAACTGATGACCGGATTGCTAAATGTGGCGCTTAGCCTTGGCATTGGGTTCATCGCGGTGTGGGCAGGAGTAGCTTTAGGACGGGTGTTGGTATGAAGGCGCAATCTGCTCCTCTGTCTCCCGATGCGTCGGTCGTACAAGCGCTTGCCCGCGGTGTGTGCCCGATCTGCACGCTGATACGGGCTTTCCAGAACGCAATGGTCGAGACTCCCCATCGCTATCCTGCTAGCACGCTGTGCAACTTTCATGCATGGTCACTGGCTCATGCTTCTCCCGCGGTCGAAGCGGTCCCGATCTTGCGATCTATGCTGGAGCACTTCCAGTCGCGACCCGCTTCTGACCCCATGGAATTGCACCCCTGTGATTGGTGCATAACCATCCGCGAACACGAAGAGGAGAAGCTGGCCGAATACTCTCGTGAGCTGAAACGTGACAATTTTCGCAATTGGGTGACTCAATACGGAACTGTCTGTCTTTTCCATGGTCGTAGGTTGATCAACGCGCTTCCTCCGTCGGAAGCGGAGATGATCCGCAGAATGCTTGCCACGAGTCAGGACGAACTGGAGAAGCAGCTGGCGGCGTTCGAAGTGCGAGTGCGCAGAGGAGAAGCAGGGGGTGGCGGCATTCTCGGCCACATAACAGAGTTTCTGGTATCGCAGCGCGGACTAACGCGCTAGGAGGGCAAATGCTAACCACTGGCCCGGCGAAGAAGGTCACAGTTTACGTGATGGAAGGCCAGACCTATCACGGCACCGCTTGTTATGCCGCAATCCTCGACTATTTGTTTTTCCGGGGTATCTCCGATGCGACAGTTGTGCGAGGTGTGGCGGGTTTCGGTACCGACCACAAACTGCACACCAGCCGACTGGTCGACCTTTCCGACCAGATGCCCATCAAAATTGAGTTTCTTGAGAGTCCTGATCGGGTGCAGGAGGTCCTGCCCAAGCTGACGGAGATGGCCTGCCACGGAATCATTGAGGTCCACGATACCAATGTGATAAGGCCCGTGCCCGCTGGCAAGAAGCTGCAGCCGGAGGTCCCGCCAGTCAAGCTGCAGGCGCACGCTAAGATGATGCGCATTCTTATCGGCGAACACGACAAATGGAGTGGCAAACCCCTGCACGAAGCTCTGGTGCAGGCTTTCCGGGCAAATGATATCGCGGGCGTCACGGTTTACCGGGGCATACTTGGCTACGGCGCGAATCGGCGCATCCACAAAGATTCAACTTTGAACCTGTCGCACGACGCTCCGATACTGCTAACAGTTGTCGATAGCGAAGAGAAGCTGCGCGCACTCATCCCGGTCCTTGACCAGATGGTGCTGCAAGGCCTGGTAGTGCTTTCCGATGTCGACATTATCAAGTACTCCCATGCACAGCCGTTGCCGGACGCAGAGGAGGCGCAGAGATGAAACTTGAGGGCAAGGCCAAGATGCTCCGTATCCACTTCGGCGAGGATGACCAATGGCAAGGCCGGCCACTCTACGAAGCAATCGTCGAGCGCTGTCGCAAGCTGGACATCGCGGGAGCCACCGTGTATCGGGGCATTGAGGGATACGGCGCGAGCACCATGATTCGCCGGTCCCACATGCTTCACTTCTCAGCCGATGCTCCGATTCTGGTGCTGGTCATTGATACGGCGGAGAACATTCAGCGCCTCATCCCGGCGCTAGATGAAATGGTGCAGGAAGGTTTGATCGCCATGTCGGACGTCGAAGTGATCAAGTACGTGCATCAGGAAGGAAAAAGGTCGCTGCCGTGATGGGGAATTCCAAGTCGCACAATGACTTTGAGATGAAGCAGGCCCCGGCTGACACCCAGCCAAATATCTTCGGCCGCGCCGAAGAGGTGGAACAGCTTCGCCAACGCCTGAGCCAACGGCGCTCATTCTTATTGCACGGACCCGCCGGGGTCGGCAAGAGCCTGCTTTTGTCCACTGTCCTACCAGAATTCCCAAGCATTCTCTACAGTCCCAGCAATCCGGCGCCACAGGCCGTATATCGAAGTTTGGCAGAATTGCTTCTGGCAGAACGCCATCCCGTATTCGCAAAGTCGTGTCGGAACGGATTGTCATCTTTGGCAACGAAAAGCGCGGTGTCGCTAAAAGGATTGGTGCGCGATGCCCTGCTCGACTCTCATTATCTGGTCGTACTCGATCACCTCATGCGTCCGTCGCAGGCGCTTGCCGCTGCGATCCGTGAACTGATGGGGAACTGGTCCGTGCCGGTAATTGCCGTGTCACGTTCAGCCCACATGGAGGACGTAGGATTTGTTTTACCGCTATTCGCTGATCGCGCTGAAAAGCTGGCGTTGCGCAACTTCGATCCCGACAAAGCTGAGATGTTTGCCGCAGGATGCGCACAGAGACAAGGCCTGACTGCTGACAACTTAGCGCGATTCCTAGAGAGGGTAGTCGAATACGGCGACGGCAATCCTGGCGCCATGCTGCAGATGATTCGCTTGGCCAGAGAGCCCAGATATTTTCATGAGAACCAGATCAAGATCACACCCCTTTATATCGACTACAAGATCGCGATGGTAAGCCAATGACCAAAGCCCCGAACTAATTGCATGTACTGAGCGGGAGATGCAAAACGTAGAAAACATATCGATCCCTAAGCAGGCTCCGGGCGCGGTAACCGGCGATGGACAAGCCCTTGGCCGCTTGGCAGAAATTGCCGCGATATTAAGTGAAGATTCCATCGGCGCTGACGTACGCCAGCTTGTCGCGAGAATTAATGAAGGGCGTTTCTTCGTGGCCTGCGTCGGTCAGTTCAAACGCGGCAAGTCTACCTTGCTCGATGCACTTGTGGGCGAGCAGATATTGCCTACGGGCGTGGTACCAGTCACGACTGTACCCACGGTGCTGCGATATGGCGCCCAGAAGACAGCCCGTGTTCTGATTGACAACAAATGGAAAACGATCCGACCGGAAGAACTCCCACAGTATGTCTCCGAGGAACTCAACCCGGAGAACAAGAAGCGTGTTGAGGGGGTCGAAGCGTTCCTTCCTGCCGTCCTGCTGGCTACTGGCATGTGCCTTGTGGATACGCCGGGCATCGGATCGGTCTTCGCGGGGAACACGGAAACGACGAAGGATTTCATTCCCCAGATCGATGCTGCAATTCTTGTCGTCGGCGCCGATCCACCCATCTCCGGCGAAGAGTTGGCGCTCATTGAGGCAGTGGCGGCCAACGTGGATGAGATTCTGATCGTGCTCAATAAGATTGACCGGGTTTCTTCGGCGGAGCGTCAAGAAGCTTCCACCTTCGCCAGCAAGGTGTTGGAGGCGCGTCTTAAGAGACCAATCGAGCGCATTTACGAAGTCAGCGCCCTCAGTAGGCTGAACCACTCCGCCGATGCTGACGATTGGAACGTATTAGCCGAAGATCTCAGTCGCCTCGCGAGCAAGTCCGGGCAGGCCATGACTCGCTCAGCGGCAGAGCGGGGGATGCGGCGCTTTTCCGCTTCGCTTCAGCGTTCCGTGGAGGAACGGGTGCGGGCGCTGAAAGAGCCAATCGCAAATTCCGAGCAGCGCATCGCCAGCCTTCGACAGACTGTAGGCCAAGCCGAGCAATCTTTGCGCGATCTTGGGGCGCTATTTTCCGCCGAACAGATGCGGCTTTCCAACACATTGCTGGCCCGGCGCAAGCAATTTTTTAGAGAGACTTTCCCGGCTGCATGCGAGGAATTCAGCCGCCAAGCAAATGCCGTAACGACCAGCTTTGGTCCGAACCGGCGCCGCGAGCTGATGGCCCTCGCTCAGGCGGTCGCACGGTGTCATGTTATGCCTTGGCTCGATGCGGAAGAGGCGCAGGCGGAGGATCTTTATAGCGCCGTCACGCAGCGCTTCGTGAACCTTGTGAACGGGCTACTCCAGCGGATTTCGGAGGAGCAATCGGCCGATTTTTCCCATCTTCCCAAATCACTGGACAGCGAACAAGGCTTCCGAACCCGCTCACGCTTCTTCTTTCACGACATGATTACCATCGCGCAGCCAGCTTCGCCTCTGCTTTACTCCATTGATACTCTTATGGGAGCCTTTCGCATCCGCCATTGGTTTCGAAAAGACGCGGAAAATTTTCTGGAGCAACTTCTGGACACGAATGCCTCGCGCGTTCAAGGAGACGTCGAGCAGCGCGTGGTGGAGAGCCGTCTGCGTCTCGAGTCCGATGTGCGCAAGCTCCTCCGTGAGGTAAGTGCATCAGCCGAACAAGCGCTGTCGAGAGCCAAAGAGCTGATGGCTGCAGGCACGAGTGCCGTGGAGACCGAGCTTGAGCGGCTGCGCAAGCTGAATCAAGAACTCAACACGCTTGCCGGAACATCGTAGCAACCCGGCGGCGTTCTCTCGCGGTGAAGGAACACCACCGGTAGCCGCTATCATGCCTAACGCGCCGGATAGCTGATAACTCCTGACAAGACTTGCCTCGGAGTCTCTTGTGGCCCTTAAGATGCCGGCAATCTCTACCTCAACCCTGCCGAAGGCGAAAGCGTTACGTTTCGTCCTACTCATTGGCGTAGTAAGCCTATTTGCAGATCTCACTTACGAAGGGTCGCGCAGCATTACCGGTCAGTTTCTCGCTACTCTGGGAACGAGTGCGACCGTAGTGGGAGTGGTGGCGGGCCTGGGCGAACTGCTCGGGTACGGGCTAAGGTTGGTGTCAGGAAGACTGAGTGAACGGACGCAGAAGTTCTGGCCCATAACGCTATTCGGCTACTTCATTCAAATGATCTCGGTGCCCCTGTTGGCACTCGCGGGCAACTGGCAAGTTGCTGCACTACTGATTCTTGTCGAACGCGTTGGAAAAGCCACGCGAAATCCTCCTCGGGACGTGATGCTCTCCCACGCCGCTAAGCAAATTGGATACGGCTGGGGATTCGGGGTTCATGAGGCACTTGACCAGCTTGGGGCCCTGTTTGGGCCGTTGTTGGTGGCCGCGGTAGTCGCTCATCGCGGCAATTACCGGGATGCCTTCGCTGTGCTGCTCGTGCCCGCCCTGCTCACGCTGACTCTTGTGACCGGCGCGCGGTTTGTCTACCCGCGTCCGGAGGATCTCGAAACCCACACAGCGGAGCTGCACGCCGAGGGCTTTTCGCGGTCATACTGGATCTATCTCGGCGCAGCCGCCCTAGTCGCTGCTGGCTTTGCCGACTTTCAACTGATCGCTTACCACTTTCAGAAAGCCGATGCATTCAAGGTGTCGTGGATCCCTATCCTTTACGCCGTTGCGATGGGCGTAAGCGGCGCGGGCTCGCTGGCATTTGGGCGAATGTTTGATCGATTCGGCACTCGCGTGCTGATTCCCCTCACCGTCGTCTCAGCCCTGTTTGCTCCGTTCGTCTTTTTCGGCGGCTTTTGGACAGCGGTGATTGGCGCCGCGTTATGGGGTCTGGGAATGGGCGTGCACGAATCCATCGTGCCAGCTGCGGTTGCCGGTCTGGTTTCTCCGCAGAGGAGGCCGTCCGCGTATGGCATGTTCACGGGCGCGTACGGCGTTGCCTGGTTCGCGGGGAGCGCAATCGAAGGAGTGTTGTACGATCACTCCGTCACAGCGGTTGTTGTATTTTGCCTGACCATCCAAATGCTAGCAGTTCCTTTTCTGTGGAACCTGGGGAAGTCAGCTCCCAGCTTGCGCTAGCGGTGTATCAATAGCCACTGAACACGTCTATTAGGTCGCGCGGTACAGGAAAAGAACCATTAACAAGAATCCCAAGACATAGGCGACATATGCGTTAAGTCGTCCATGATGCATTCCAGCCAGAAATCTCGCCGTCCCGTTCATCACGTTACCGATTGGGCGGAGGAATACCCGATCCACAATGGGAGTCTCTTCCCGCCGCCGACGTATGGCGGTGCGGAAATGCACGGCGACGGTCTGCCGTGTGTCCTCCGTAATGTTGGGCCGAAAGACTGCTTGAAAGACGACCCGCACGGGATTCGAAAACCCTGTGGCGGTGTAAGTCATCTCCGCAAATAGTCTTGGAATGCCACCTGCCCAGAGCTCGCGTCGTACGACGGCTCGCTTCCGTGTCAAGCGCGAGACGACAAACCACGCCGAGAACAGCATGATGGCCAAAGCCGCCAGGCTGTAAGAAGGCGACATCGCGAATACAACGGGGTTCTGCTCTGAGCCGCGCAGCAAGACCACCAAGCCGCGGCCCGGCAAAAGCATATGCCCCGATTGGGCACCCAGGTTGTGGAAGTCCTCGAGAAATGCGACCGGAAGCTGCTGGTTCATCGGCGTAGCGGTAAAGAAAGGCGGTACCAAGGAACCGGTCACGCTGGCTTGCGCCATTGGCGCAACGGCACGGTTAAGCACCGGGATGACATAGGTGGGAAGGATTCCTAAGAGCAAACAGATGACCGCCAGAAATGCCAGCGGAAAGGGCGTTTCGGCGGGAGAACCAGGATTTGCCTTCCAGGCCCCTCTTTTCAGGCCAAGAAAGCTCATCGCGTAGGTCTTTACGAAACAGGTGACGGCGAGCGCGGCGGTGAGTGCCAGCGCAGCACCACAAAGAGCGAAGACGATCTTGATGGATGCGGAGCCCAGAATCGCGCTCCTCAGTAGCGCCTGCAACGTCAACCACTCGCTGACGAAACCGTTAAAAGGAGGAACAGCGGAGATCGCGAGACAACCCGAAAGGAAAACTGCCGATAAGCGTGGAAACAGACGAGACAAGCCTCCAAGCTGGTTCATGTCGCGAGTTCCAGTCTTCGCTTCGACATAAGCCGCTCCTTGGAAAAGCAATGTCTTGTATATGGAGTGGTTGACGATGTGGTAAAGGGCCGCAGTCAGCGCAATTGCCGACGCAACCAGATGCCCGGTACCCCGATATACCAGGAAAGCCCCGATACCAGCGACAATGATGCCGGCGTTCTCGATGGAGCTGTAAGCCAGCATCGTCTTCAAATCCTCTTCTGTCGTGGCGTAGAGAATTCCCACCAGTGCGGTGATGCTTCCAACGATGAGGGCGACAAGTCCTGTTCGATAACCGCCACGGGCCAACTCACCATTCAATCGTAGGATTCCGTAAAATCCGAGATTGAGTGTTACCCCGGCAAAAACGGGGATGAAAATGGATGGTGCTGCCGTGTAGGATCGCGGAAGCCAGACGTTGATCGGGACCAAACCGGCTTTAACCCCAAAGCCCAGAAATCCGAGAAGAAATACGGCCCAAAGCGCACCGGGGGAAAGGCTGTTGCCAGCTTCGCCCAGAGCCGCGAACGAGAAATTTCCTGCGGCCTTGCCCAAAATCAGAAAGGCAACGACGACCGCGAGGAAGCCAGCTTCACTCATCGCCAGCATGATGTAACCTGCCGATTTGTCCGCTCGCTCCCTTTGCCCGTGATTGATCAGCAGAAAACAAAGGATCGACATACATTCCCAGCTAATCAGGAAGAGGAGGGAGTCGTTAGCAAGCAGGATAAGCACCACAGAGGCCATTAAGGCGAAGTACATCACACCGTAGCGGCGCGTCGGATACCGACTTGGCGACTCGTCACGAGTAAAGGTCCAGACGAACAGGGATGAGGAGAAATACACAATTCCCGCAGTAAGCAAGAAGATCGAGGAGAGGAAGTCAAGTCGCAACGTGAGTTGCCCGAATCCCTGCAGAACCCAGAGTCCGGCTTCAATGCTCCGGCCGCTCACGAGCACCATGCTGGCGGCAAACATGATCAAAATGGAAGAAACTGACCCTACGGCAGCGATGGCAAGCAGGGACTGTCTCCGGCTGAAAAGCGCCGACGCAAGCATTCCGCTTGCACAGGTGATAAGGAACAGCAACAGTGACGCACCGGCTAGAGAAGTCATGTTCACAATGTGCCCCTCCGCCCCAAGTTGCTCGGCTTCGCAGTCTGTTGGTAATCGACACGGGGAACAAGTATGCTGTCGAGCGGCTTGCGACCCGAGGCGACCAGCAAACCGTGCAGAATGGCAAGAGGTGGCGGGGGATTTCCCGGCACTTCCAGATCTACCGGAATAACAGAACCTACTCCGCCCGCCGACATGAAACTGCGGCCGAAGACTCCTCCTGTGATGGCGCAGCTGCCGACAGCCATCACGCGCTTCGTATCGGACATGGCCTCATAGGTTTTGATCAGAGGTTCACGCATGTTCTCGCTCACCGGGCCCACGACAAGCAACAGATCGGCGCTCCGAGGCGTCGCGGTCAGGAAGAAACCGAGCCGGTGCATGTTGTAGAAGGGATTGTTTAGTTGCTTGATTTCGTGAAGACAAGCGCCACAATCGCCTGCGTCTACTACCATTATGTGCAGGGACTTGGAGAAGGCACGTGGTAGTTCGGGGTATTCACTGCGACCGGCCGGCAACTCAGCCCACTCGTAGCCAGGGTCCCAAGTCATGGGAGCGCGAAGGTCGATGCGGCAACGCTGGCACTGGACGCATGCCTTTTCGTTCACCAATGCCCAATTTTCATGGGCGCTGATTGCGTCTACCGGGCATACACCAGCAGCGGCTACGGCTTCCGCCGCGGATGGGAATTCGGTGCTGATCGGCCGCCCAGGAGACACACCTGCAGCCCTTTCCTGCCCGTGCGGATATCGGGTAGATCGAACCCCTTTACGCAAACCATGCCAGAACCAAAAGCTCATCCGGTTTCACCTCTACCGGTCACACTCGGTTGCCGAAAGGCCGAAAGTTGCGAGAATGATCGGAAAGTCCTGGAACGCGAAATTTTCAGCTGCGAGGTGAAATCCCAGCCAATTGTTAAACGAGGGCGTTATTGCGTGGTATCGATTGACGAGGCCTGCGCCATCGATACTGATCCAATGCAGAGCTGCTCCTCGCGGCGCTTCTACCCACCCGAGCGCAGCTCCAGAATGATGAGCATCGCAGGGAACATTGACCGGCCCCGCCTGCAAAGAGTCGATCGCTTGGTGAATCAGCTTCGCTGACTGTATCGCTTCGAAGAACAAGACCCGCAATCTTGCGTAGCCGTCCCCTTCATTCTCGCAAGGAATTTCAAATGTGTAGCGCTCGTAGCCAGAGTAAGGGCATGCTCTGCGTAGATCGCCCATCTGAGCCGAAGCCCGGCCAATCGGGCCGACCAGGTTCAAGTCCCGCGCAGCATCACCGTCGATAGCACCGACATCTTCAAGGCGGTCGAGGAAGCTGCTGCTGTAGCGAAGGCGCTCCTCAAGCTCAAGCAGGTTTGTGATTGCCTTATCTGCGGCCAGGAGCAGACCGGTGCACGCCTGCATGTCAAAATCGCGGCTCAATCCACCGGGAAGGTTTACTCCGAACAAATAACGGTGTCCGGCGAAGACACACGATGCCCGCAACAGTTCTTCTTCGATGATCGCGGCATGCGCTGCTGAGACTGCAAGCGCAGTGGACTCGCAAATAGCAGCAATCGCTCCGGCATGGTGCCGTAATCGCTCCAGTTCGCAAAGCACAACGCGGAGGGTCTCGGCGCGCTCGGGAACCGTAACCGGCTGGATCCTCTCTACCGCTTGGCAAAACGCCAGCGAGTGCGCGAACGCGGAAGTCGCGGCGAACCGCTCCGCAAGCAGCAAAACATCGGAAATCGTCTTGCCCTCAGCGATCTTTTCTACGGCTCGATATTTGTAAAACAGGCGCGGAGAGGACCGAATTACATCCTCACCAACTGTTTCAAGTAGAAAATGCTGCGGCTCACCGATACCTCCTTCATACACCGGACCTACCGGCATGGCGAACGATCCTGGGTCCTGGACCACGAGCAGCGGACGCCAATCAAGGTCGGGCTGCCGCTCGAAATGGGGCTGGATGGCCGCGAAACGCTTTCGCATCGGAGCTATGCCTTCGTGCCACACCTGGTCGTGGAGGATAAAGTCTCCCAAGCGCGGATGCCCTTCGAAGGTGATTCCAAAAAGATCCTCTATTTCTCGTTCGTGCCAATCGGCCGCATGTACTTCAGCACTGATGCTGGGCACGGTGGTTGCGTCTGACGGAAATCGTAGCGTTACGGCAAGCCAGCCGACTCCTGAAAGAAGGAACGGGTACTGTAGGCGCCATTCGTCCGTATGTTCTTCCGCAATGATGCCGCCAAACGAACAGCCGCGATCCCAGAACAAGAAGCGGCATAGAGCTGGCAAGCTCTCTGCATCATTCAACTGAAGATTGAGAACGTAACCGCGCCCGGCTGCAGTGGGCGAAATGGTTTGACCGAAGCGCTCGCGGACGGTGGCGGTCAAAGCATCCAGGTCTACTCGTTCGTGTCTTTCCAAGTGCGAGGAAGAGACGGCCATCGCTTAATGCCCTCCCAACTGCTGTGCTGCGAGGACTAACAGAGAATGGATCGGCTGCGGGATGAAGACTCCCAAGAAGACAATTGGTATGGCGCCAACGATCACAGCTGTGCGGCAGCTTAAGGGCGCCTGTTCCGCAGAAGAGTACAGCTCTGACTTACCAAACAACATGCTGTTCACTTGCAACATGATGGCGACGAAAGCGACGACAATCAGCGTGGCGAGGATGGCGACGGCGGCATTGTGTCCCGAGCGAAGGCCCGCGGAAAGAATAGAGAACTCGCTGAGAAAGATCGGAAATGGTGGAGCACCCGCGATGGCCAAGGCGCACAAAAGCAGGGTTCCCCCTGCAAAGGGCGAGAGCCGAAAAAGTCCCCGGACATCTTTTATCTGGCGAGTTCCCAGCGATAGCAATACGATTCCGGCGACATAAAAGCACAGCGACTTCGTCAATGAGTGATTCAGCATTTGGGCAACCGCGCCGGAAGCCCCGTCCTGAGTTGCGAAGCCCGCAGCCGTCAAGATGATGCCCATGTGCTCGACCGTCGAGTATGCGAACATGCGCTTGTAGTCTCGCACCTGTAAGAGCAGGAACGCGGCAACGCCAACCGAGAACAAGCCAAATATCACCATCCATTCGCCGAGTCGCGCCTCCGGCGAGGCTAAGATCACTGAGAGCAGCCGTAGGACCACATAGAGCGGCACGGTAGTCTTGATGCCAGAAAGCACAGCACAAACGGGCGTAGGTGCTTGACTGTGTGCATCGGGTAACCAGGTGTGCATCGGCACGAGTCCGCTCTTCGCGCCAAATCCGACGAACACCAGCAGGAAGGAAAGTTTCAACAGACTGGGGGACATAACTGGCGCCATCGCATGCAAACCTTGCCAAGTTTCCGCAGTACCACCAGCGCTACGATAGGCCCAATACAGCACGAGAAAGCCGAGGAGAGAAATTGGCGCACCCATAATAGTCAGAATGGAGAACTTCCACGCAGCCTCAAGGGCAGGCGCCGTACTCTCGAATCCCACCAGCAGCACCGAAAACAGCGTAATCAGTTCCACGCCCACCCATACCAAATTCGGGTCTGTGAGGACGGGCACCACGATCAAAGCAAAGACCAGGAGGTTGTAATTGCAATAGAACCACCACAATCGGTCTCTGTGCGCGCTGCCTTGCCGCATGTATCCACGGGCGAAAATTGCCGCTAGGGTGCAAACAAAGCTAACCAGCAAGATCAGCAGCGCGCCCAGGCCGTCAATCTCAAGCCAACCTCGAATGCCAATCGCCCGCCCTGCTACAATGACCTGCTCCGAACTGACCACCGCCATTGCGAAGCTCAGCGTAAGACAAACCGCTGTGATACCCCAACCGATCTCGCGCAAAGGCTTCAGCCAGCAGAGCAAGGCTGCAAGGAGAGGAAGTGACACCGCAAGCATCAGCGCCATGGCTGCGGCTCCTCTTTCAGTTCAGCCAAAATAGCTGGGGTTGTCGTGCCGATGGTTTGTCTGATATTGCGCGTCAGCACACCTACCACAACCGCGATCAGGATTACATCGATTGCTACGGCTAGCTCGGCGATAATCGGCAAATCGGGAGCCACTGCAATTCCCGCGAAGAAAGCTCCATTCTCCATAGCAAGGATTCCGACCAACTGGGGAAGAGCCTCTCGGCGCGCGATGAGCGAATACCCCCCGATGAGCACGCCGGCCAAGCCGATGGGGAGATTCACTTGAATTACCGGGTCACTGGAAACGGATGCGATGGGACCAACAATGAACTCAGCGGCGATGGCCAGCAACAATGCGATTAATAGCGACGAAGGGATGTTCAACACTTGCTCGATTTCCCGGCGCTCATAGACCTCGCTCGGCAAAGTACGCTTTAGTACCCAAGGAATGACAATGACTTTTGCCGCCACCGTGATAGCGCCTAGCGCCAAAAGATGGATCGAATGACGGCTAACACCTATCAGAAATGCCGACGTGGCCAGAAGACCGGATTGCAAGACAAAGAACCGCAAGACCCCTTGGATTTGCCGGGTTGCGACCATCGCGAACGCAGAGATCAGAATCAGCCCCGCGATAAGGGCGTTTAGCCCTTCTGCTAGCGGTACCTGAGCATTGTTCATCTTTCGTTCTCCTACTACGCACCGGCACCTGAAAAGATGCTGGCGATCATCGCAGCCACTGAAATGATGAATGCCGCGCCCAGAAACTCACTGATGCGGAACAGCCGCAATTTCGCCAGCGAAGACTCAATGGTCACGAGAACCAAAACAAACAAAAATATCTTGATCAGAATGAAAGGCACAGCTAGCAAGACGTGTTCGAGCTGTCGGCCATGAGCCAGTCCCCACGGCGCAAGCAGGACATTCAGGAAGATGCAGGTGAGCACCAGGAATTTCATCTGGCCGCCCCACTTCATCAAGGCTGCTCCGCGTCCTGAATACTCCAGCCCTTTGGATTCATCGATCATCGCCAGCTCAAAATGCCCCGTCGGATTGTCTACCGGAATTCTTCCTCCCTCCGCCAGGATCAGCATCAGGAAGGCAATCAGCAGCAAAATGTGGGCCGGCGAAAAGAATGCCGATGGACTCGCGACCCATTTCTGCTGCACGATGTACGGTATGGTCGATTGCGCCACGAAAGAAACTGTGAAGAACACAATCATGAATACCGGCTCTGCCAGAAATCCCACCATGCGCGTCCGGCTCGCTCCCATCGGCCCATATGGATTTCCCGTATCCACCGCGGCCAGAGCCGCAAAGAATCCGGCGAGGGCGAGGAAAAATCCTCCCGCGAGCATGTCACCCATGAAAGCAAAGGCAAGCGGATAATCAGTCAGGACAGGAATCAGGCTGGTTACGAACAAAGGCACGACGAAGACCAGGTACGGAGTGACGCGGAAAATCCAGGTTGTTTCGGACGAGATGACCTCGTCCTTGTGAAACAGCTTCCAGATGTCCCGATAAGGCTGAAAGATACTCGGTCCTCGTTTGCTCTGGACGTTCTCTTTGAAACGACTCAGCACACCGGCGTATAAAGGCGCAAAGCCAATCACAAACAGGAGCTGAATCAGGTTGTATCCGATCGTGCGCGTCATCAGAATGCCCCACCTGAGAATCTCATTTCAGTATCGATGGAGATGTTTGGAGCGGCAAGAAACGCCACGTTTCGATGGAGCGACTTGCGGAAGCGGACAAAACACAACTGAAGGGAAGGAAAGTAAAAAGGCAGGAAGGCGTCGTATACGCTGTACTGTTGATTGACCATGGCTCCTCCCACACGAATTTCCTCGCATGCATTAACGGGAGGAGTCATCAGCCGCCTCGAAAGAATGAGCGGCACTTTTTCCCGGCACTAACCGGGACGGCAAACTCCTTTGCCGTTTTGTATTCAATCACAACCGAAACATGATGACAAGTTGCTTCAAAAGCAATGGGAAGCGGCGGCCGAAACTCCTCTGGATGCTTTACATGAGCCGGAAGCAAACACTTGAGTGCTTGAGGAGTCGCGACGTAGGCTGGTAAACTTCGACTTGGGTTTGGAGTACACCCGCAACCGCCCCGCCTAATTTCGGATCGGGGCAGATGACTCCTACGGGCCGTGGCTCGGGGGAGTGTCTGCTCCACTCTCTCCCGAGTCAGCGACCAATCAACCATGAGAACACGGAGCGCTTCGCCCAGTCGAGTGCGAGCGGCACACGAGTATGTTTTTTTTCAGCATTCTGTATCGAGGATCGGATCACGAGACGGCACCTGAACCGCTTAAAACCCCTGATTTCTTTCCAGACTTGCATCTCGACCAGATTGTTGAGGCTGTGACGAAGAATTGGAAGGAATACGACCTGGCGCCTTTCTTTTTCTCGTCCTTGCATGATGTGAAAGAGATTGTCTACCGGCAGGAGATCATGCAGGACTTCGAAGACGCGGGGTTGATGAAGGCCGTTCGTTCGTTTTCGGAGCAAATGCGTAGCACGCGTGAGCGTCTCAGGGAAGCACCGAAGCTGTACTACAAATATGCGATTCAGCGCTGGTTTCTTGATGCGGTCGGAAGCTATTGCGAAGCCGTCGAGAGCCTCCGGCGTGATCTATGGCGCGTACATGTGAGGTCGCAGGGGCTGCAGACATTTCGTGACTATATCGAACAGTATGCTGCATCTGTCCCCTTCCGTGATCTCACGGCTGAAGCTGAGAAGCTGAAGGTGGATCTCTCCCGTATCAAATACTGCCTGCTTATGAAGGACGGTAGTGTCACCGTTCGGCATTACGAGGCCGAGGACGACTATACCGTCTCGGTCGAACAGACATTCAGCAAATTTAGGCAGGGCGCCATGGAGTCTCGCCGACTGAAGGTGCCAAGGTGGGCGGGAATGAATCACATCGAAGCCCAAATACTTGAGCGGGTCGCGTTGTTGTTTCCCGACGTATTCCGCGCCCTTGAAGAGTTCTCCGCCACTCACGTTGGCTTCATCGATGAAACGATCTCGCGCTTTGACCGCGAGGTGCATTTTTATATTGCCTACCTTACCTACACCGAAAAATTTCGAAATGCCGGCTTGAGCTTGTGCTTGCCCAAAGTATCGCAGGCGTCCAAAGAGATTCGTGTACGAGAGGCTTACGACCTTGCATTGGCCGGCGCTCTCTTACAAGAGAAGCGGGCCATTGTCTGCAACGATTTTTTCCTGCGCGGTCAGGAACGGATCTTCGTAGTTTCGGGTCCGAATCAGGGAGGCAAGACGACATTCGCCCGGATGTTCGGCCAACTACACTATCTCGCCAGCCTGGGGTGTCCTGTTGCTGCCGCCGAGGCCCACTTGTTCCTATGTGATCGGCTTTTCTCACACTTCGAACGCGAAGAAGACATTACGAATCTGCGCGGCAAGCTTCAGGACGACCTCGTCCGCATCCACCGGATTTCCGAGCAGGCGAGTCAGAACAGCATCATCATCCTGAACGAGATCTTTTCCTCGACGACCCTGCAGGACGCGCTGTTCCTGAGCAAAGAAATGATGCAGAGAATCAGCGCGCTGGATGTGCTCGGTGTTTTTGTGACGTTTTTGGACGAACTGGCGAGCTTCGACGAAAAGGCCGTCAGTGTTGTCAGCACAATCGATCCGCACAACCCGGCAGTGCGAACCTTCAAATTGCTGAGGCGACCAGCCGACGGACTCGCGTACGCTCTCGCAATAGCCGAGAAGCACCGCGTCACGTACAAAGCATTAAGGGAGCGGATGAAGCCATGAAAGCGTTCCTGATGCATCGCGACCGGGACTTCGATCTTCAGCAGCCGCTGCCTTGGAATGCGGCCTCCCTCGCGCAGGACCTCGGGCTTGAAACTGTCATGCAGGCGATGTCGGTAGACGATGAGTTTCTCTTCGACATTTCACGGCGCACGATTCTCTGCGGCATGGCGAACGATACAGACACAATCCTGTATCGCCAGGCTGTCCTGAAGGACTGCTTAAGTAACTCCAATGTCGTACGCGAAATATACAACCTGATTGTCGCCACACTCGAGACTGCCCGCAGACAATGGTGGGGGCTGGCTAGCGAATATCCATCGTCTGTGCTGTACAGCTCGAATGACGTGCTGACAGAATTTGTCGGCGTTTTCCGAAAGTTGCGCACCACAGCCGAGGAACACGGCCAGCGCTTCCAGTCCGAAGGCTTTGCCTCGTTGTTCAGCATGTTCACCGCTGAGCTAAACGAAAACTATCTCGCCCAGGTTTTGCGTGATCTGGCAGCATTGCGATTTCGGAAGGGTGTTCTGTTTAGCGCGCAATTGGGGGACAGCCACGAGAGCACGAACCTCGTGCTTCGACGACCACATAGCAAGAAGCAGACTTGGCTGGAGCGAATTCGCGGCAAGGGCCCGCCTGGCTATATGTTTCATCTGGACCCGCACGACGAGACCGGCGGCAGGCTCCTGTCAGAAATGCGAAGTCGCGGGATCGCCCGCGTTGCATTCGCAATGGGTCAATCTGTCGACCACATTGTGAACTTCTTCAAAATGCTGAGGACCGAATTGGCATTTTACGTCGGCTGCTTAAACCTCCACGACGCGCTCACCGCCAAAGGACTGCCCGTTGCATTTCCAAGCCCAAGGTCGGCTGGAGAACGCAGCCTCAACTTCAGCTCTCTCTACGACGTCTGCCTTGCTCTGCATATGGAAACGGCCATAGTGGGAAACACCATAAACGCGGACGGCAAGCATCTTCTGATCATCACGGGTGCTAACCAGGGCGGGAAATCGACCTTCCTGCGGAGCATCGGGCTGGCGCAGATGATGATGCAATGCGGCCTGTTTGTTGGGGCCGACAGCTTCAATGCCGCACTCTGCCCGGCGCTGTTCACCCATTTCCGGCGCGAAGAAGATGCGAACATGAAGAGCGGAAAACTGGACGAGGAGCTTGCCAGGATGAGCGAGATAGCCGATCACCTCGTGCCCAATTCGATGCTGCTCTTCAATGAGTCATTTGCGGCGACGAACGAGCGGGAAGGATCGGAAATCGCAAAACAGATCGTTTGTGCTCTGCTGGAAGGACAAACCAAAATCCTTTACGTGACGCATCTGCACGAATTCGCAAGAGGCTGCTTCGAGAGGCGTACGAAGGATGCCCTTTTTCTGCGCGCCGAAAGAAAAGAACACGGTACGCGGACCTTCAAGCTGCTTGAAGGCGAGCCATTGGAAACCAGTTTCGGCGAGGATCTGTATAGGACCGTTTTCGTGCAAGAACGTGAAACGACGAGAATCAGTTGACTCTGTCCCTGCGGCTGAAACAGGTCTAAACTTGCCACAGATACCGCATCGCGAACGAGAGCCGCTTATGCCTGATTGCCTATTTTGCAACATCATCGAAGGCAAGGTGCCTTCGAAGAAAGTCTTTGAAGACGAACGCACTTATGCCTTCGAAGATGTCAACCCGCAGGCTCCGACCCACGTTCTGGTTGTTCCCAAGAAGCACATCTCCGGGTTGCAGGAAGCGCAGCCGACCGATGCTGATCTCATCGGCCACTGTTATCTTGTCGCAGCGCGTATTGCACAAGAGCGCAATATCGAGGATACCTTGCGCACAGTCTGTAACGTCGGGCCACGTGCCGGCCAGACCGTTTTTCACCTGCACATCCATGTCCTTGGAGGCCGCGATATGAAATGGCCGCCAGGTTAGGCAGAGACGGCATTCGTGCTGCTGAGATATTTTCGAAGGTCGGCAGCAATATCCTCCGGGGTGCGATCGAGCGCCGATTCCCAATGCAAGCGCTCCAAGTGCATCGAGTCACTGCGGTAAAACGGCGTCATTGCTGTCCGCGTGATCATGGCCAGGTTAACCCGATCGGCGCCGTCCTTGCCCAACTCACCGGAAAACATCGCCAGATTGAAGCTGTCATACCCGATCAAGTGATACCACGCGAGTATCCGGCTGATTCCCATCGCAAGCGCCTCAACGTCTGCTGACGAGAGATCAAGGAGTGTTGGACGTTCGCACAAGACGGCCCGGACCTCATTGAATCCGATCGGTGCGAAAGGTGTGAACCAAACAACTGGTCCATCGCTGCAGACGACGCGTTCCGCACGCTCCACTTCCGCTGCTATCAGATCGCTCCAAAAACACGAGCCGTTTGCCTGCCGGTACGCCGCAACGGATGCCTGCTGCATCCGCATCATCGAAGTGGGGTAGGGGTCCAAGTAAATTTGACTATGCGGATGAGGTAGAGAGCCTCCGGATGGGTAAAGGTAATTGATGTTGTAGGCACAGAAGCGGGCATTTGGGTCGACCGCGAAGACGGTGCGTATGTATGAAAGCGAGGCCGTCAGGTTGTCGGCGATCAGGGCAGGCGTGAACTCACGAACGTCCAGCCAATGCCGGGTTGTGAACACCGCCACCGCTGCATGCTTCGAGTAAGGCACCAGGTTAGGAAACACTACGGTATCGCCAACCTGAAGACGTCCGGTTGGCGTGATTTCTTTGGTAAACCGAGGAGTCAGCCTGTGTATTCGATCTGCGCAGAAGGGGCAATGCGGGTCAGGTGCCTGAAATGCGGAGTGCGCGCCGGCAACACGCGTCTGCAACTTTACCCCTTCGGCAATGCGCGATGAGATTCCTAGCAGTGGATCAAAACGAACCTGGAGCTTTCGCTCGGAGTGAGTTTCGCCTGAGGGATTTTGAAAACGTGACGACAGACTCTCACGCCGAAATTGGACTGCCATAGGGGGGACCGCCGCGCATGTGCATTCTACAACCCAAAGCGAAACCCAACGGTATGGGGACGGATCGGGGCGCTGACATAACGGATTGTTGCTAGGCGGATTTCTCGTTGTCGTCCGAGTGCGCACGCTCAAGCTCCGCGATTGAGCGCAACAGCGAACGCTTGAGTTCGAGCAGCGCTGGGCTACCGGGGTGTTCCGATTGTTCCAGATCGCTGAGGGTGCGGCGAAGAATCTGGATAAGATCAGGGGTGTCAATGCGGCGCATGGCTTTGCCCGTTAAACCATGATGCCAAAACGGGGACTTTGGTTTGTGCCAAAATGATGGATTAGATCAGTGCCGTGATCGGTGCTGGCAGGTGTGCCATAAGTGTGCTACCTGCGGGTGCCTGGCCTGAAATCACGCACAACATTGGCGCACAGCAACCTGGATCTGGTTTCCGCACTGTCGCCACTGTTAGGAACTATGTGGGCACTCGCGAACCGGCAACGGCACGTGTTGTACCATCGATAAAATGCAAAAGCCGCCCTGATACGGCAGGGAGCCATGGCGCAGAGTTGGGTAGGCACGCCCAAAGGTTGGTAGGCAAGGTCTTGGTTGATGAATGTTTCCTGCCTGGTAAGCGCTACGGCTGCACTGCACGATGGCAGATCATCATCCTTCTCGTCGGGCTTGAGGATCTCCGGGTACAACTCGGCAACTGTCGGCACCAATTCATGCCTCAGTATCGAACGACTTTCAGCCACGCAAGTCCAACCAGGAGCGTGAGTACGGTGACCGGCACTCCTATTTTCAGATACTTCGCGAAGCTGATGTGAACGTCGGCCCGAGCCTTCTCAACGACGATGATATTTGCGATCGAGCCGGTAATCGTGAGGTTACCTGCAAGTGTGCTCGCCATCGACAGCAGGAGCCACGCGGTATGGGGATTACGCATCCGTGACATCATGGGCAGCAGCAGCATCACCGCCGGCACGTTGCTTACGATGTTAGAAAGCAAACTGACCAAGCCAGTAAAGATGAGGCTGTTACGCAAATTCATGTGAACAGCTACTGCCAGCAGTTTTTGTGTAATGCCAGCCGCCTCAGCTCCAGCGAGAATTACAAACAGGCCCGCAAAGAATAATAGGAGTCCCCAATCCACCTCTCCGTACAGTTGTTTTGGGTCTACTTTCCAGTCGATAAGCAGCATCGCCGCGCCAGTTGCCGCGACCAATGCAGGTTGCCATCCAACCAGAAACCCGATCAGCACCAGCAATGTGACAACCATGGGCTTCCAAACCGACGAGCTGGGTTTTCCGTAGATGGCGATGTTGCTGGCAACATCAGCGCCAACAGGGAGAGGCGTCAGCTCTGACGCGTATGAAGCCGGCAACTCGGCTGGCTCTGTAACCACCTTCAGATCGTTGGCACAGAGCAGGCTCAACAATGCCCAGTCGATCAGCAGTCCGGCTATCGCAACTGGGCCAAGGTGAATGAGAAAGTCTAAATATCCGATATGAGAAACAGAGCCGATGAGCATATTTTGCGGATTGCCCGTGATAGTTGCAGCGCTGCCTATGTTCGAAGCAGTGGCCAGCGCCAAGAGGTAGGGCAGAACGGAGCAGCGCATCTTCTTCGCAATCCCGATCACAAGCGGAGTCATGAAGACGCAAACGACATCGTTCACCAGGAATGCCGACAACAGTCCGCCGATGAAAATCACGGCTGGCAGAAGATATCGCGCGGGGAGCCGGCGCACGATGTGCAAGGTGAGCCATTCGAAGAATCGCGCCAGGTGAAGGCTGGCGATGATGATCATCATTGCGAAGAGGAGTACGAGCGTGGAAAAATCGATCGACCGCACCGCAGCGGCCGGACTCACTACTCCGAACACGAGCATCAGGGTGGCGCCGATGACTGCCATCCCTGGCCGATCGATCTTTGTTCCCGGCACGTGCCCATACGCAAAGACGAAGTAGCTGGCCAGAAATAGAAGAATTCCGATCCAGTGCGAATACACCAATCTTTAGCCTCCACTGCCCGACTCCTTTGCAGAAGCAATCCATTGGCCGAAGCATCTCGTTGAATTTTGGGGATCTTGCACGACGTGCCGGGTAGGATGAGCGCAATTCGCATAATCCCTGTGCGGATATCGCACGCACCGGATGTGCACAACTAAATGAAATGCAGGGCCGGAGAGGGACGAAGGCGGACTATTCGAGTCCAAACTGTTTCAGCTTTTCGTAGAGCAGGCGCCGGTGCATTCCGAGCTTGCGGGCAGCCTCGGCTTTGTTGCCATTCGCTTGTTGCAGTGCGGTCATGATAAGCCGTTTTTCCCACTCGGCCACAGACTGATGGAACGGCAATCCCAGGAGACTCGATAGGTTGCCGACGTTGTTGTCGCTTGCTGGATAAGCCGGACGCAGATGATCGGCGGTGATCACGCGTCCGCCAGCGTTGACCACTGCGGTCTCAATCATGTGCTCAAGTTCGCGCACGTTACCCGGAAACGAATGCTGCTGCAGCGCAAGAATGGCATCTTCCGCAAAACCGCTGATGGGCAAGCTATTCCTGGCACTGAAGACCTCCAGAAAGTGCTCCGCCAGCGGAACGATGTCCGCACGGCGAGCACGAAGCGGAGGCAACGCAATGGTGAACACCGTCAGACGAAAATAAAGGTCCTGGCGGAAATCGCCTTCCTGCACCTCCGCCTCCAGATCGCGATTGGTTGCCGCGATCATCCGGAAGTCGGCATGAATCGTGGTGTTGCCACCCACGCGTTCAAAGCTGTGCTCCTGCAGCACTCGTAATAGTTTTGGCTGAAGGGCAAGCGGGAGCTCGCCTATCTCGTCCAGAAAGACAGTTCCACCCGTGGCGGTCTCGAAACGGCCCTGCTTCTGCGTTATCGCCCCAGTGAAAGCGCCTTTTTCGTGACCAAAAAGTTCGGACTCCAGAAGGTCATGTGGCAGTGCGGCGCAATTCACAACCACAAACGGGTGTTTACTGCGCTGGCTGTTCTCGTGGATGGCGCGCGCCACGAGTTCCTTGCCCGTTCCGGATTCGCCGAGGATAAGGACGGCTGTGTCGGTGTGGGCGACCCTCCCCACAGCCTTAAAAACCTCCAGCATGGCGCGCGAAGAGCCGACGATTTGTCTCTCTTTGGGCGCCCCTTCAGCACCCAGTTTTTCGCGTAGTTGCTCCACTTCCTGCTGCAACCGGGCGTGCTGAATTGCACGTTTGGCGGTTGCGCAGATTTCATCGAGGTCAAACGGCTTGCTCACAAAATCGTAGGCCCCGAGCTGCATGGCCTGAATCGCGTTTTGGCTGGTTCCATGAGCAGTGATAATTACCACCGGCATCACCCGCAGCAGATCGCGATCGCGAAGCTGCTCCAGCAGTTGCTGGCCGTCGCCGTTGGGCATCATCCAGTCGCAAAAGACGATGTCAGGCCGTCGGCCCGAGATCGACTGCAACGCTTCCTTACCGCTGCTGGACTCTGTGGATTCATAGCCTTCCGCCGACATAACTTCCACTAGCGTCCTGCGTAGATTAGCCTCATCGTCCACGATGAGGACGTGCGGCTTCATCATGCCTGCAGCCTCCCGCTGGAATCGAGCTGCAAGTTCACCGACGGCCGGACCTCGGCCGGCAGGATGACGACTGCACGCGTGCCTTTGCCAATCTCGCTTTCCACCTCGACGTCACCGCCATGGGCTTTGACGATTTCATAGCAAATCGAGAGTCCCAATCCGGTACCGGTCTGCTTGGTGGTGAAAAAAGGATCGAAGATGTGGGGTAAATCTTCTTGCCTGATTCCACCGCCGGTATCGCGTACTTCCACCCGGATTCGCCCATCGGGTGCGCACTGCGCCGCAACCACGACCTCGCCGCCGCCCGAGTCCTCAACGGAATCGACAGCATTGCTGATCAGGTTATCGAAGACCTGTCGCATCCCTGAAGGGTCAGCCTTGAACATGAGTGGTCGCTCGCCGGATTGCCATCGGATGGCGACATCTTTCCGCGCAACCGAGTTTACCTTCGTTTCGATTGTGGTCCGCAGCATTTCGCAGAGGTCAAAGGTTGCCGGTTCGATCTTCAGCGGTCTGGCAAAGAATAGAAGGCGTTCCACCATGCGATCCAGCCGCGCTATCTCGTCCAGAATGACCGAGCTGTTGCGTTGCACGCTCTCTTCCTGGGGATTACGAGCGCTGAGCTGCGTCCGCAAGCGGATCGTGGCAAGGGGATTTCGCAGCTCATGTGCAACCCCTGCAGCCACTCTTCCCAACGCTGCCAGCCGCTCATTGTGTCTCAGCTTTTCTTCGAGGTCATGTTCCTTGGCAATCTTCAATCGCAAAGCCGAGCCCAGGCGCTCTACTCCTCCGAGGATCCGGCGGATTTCAGTGAGCTTGCCGCTCGGCCCCGGAGGAACGGTGAGGTCCCGTTCCAATTGCAGCAGCCTGCCTTCGACGTCCCCGATTCCCGACTGCAGATTTCTCGCGATCAAGAAAGCCAGCAAAACGCAAACGCCGGCAGCAAGACCCAGCACCACAAAGCCCACATACGTCCTGAAGTTCTGTTCCGAATGTAGGCCAGGTAGCCGCTTCATCAGCCAGGTGCTGCCGGCGATCTCCCCGTTACTCAAGACGATCGGCGAGGCTTCGAACACAATGTCGTCGAGCTGTCCCCGAAAGATCAGCGACTGCGACTGCTTCGTCCTGGCTGCC
Organism: Candidatus Korobacteraceae bacterium; assembly: GCA_049695855.1. Taxonomy (GTDB): domain Bacteria; phylum Acidobacteriota; class Terriglobia; order Terriglobales; family Acidobacteriaceae; genus Bog-257. Next base: position 39,411 of record JBAVSY010000025.1, read on the forward strand.
TTACGCGCCAGATCCAGAATCGTCGGCAGCTCTTTCTGGGGCATGTCCTTCTTGACGCCAGGCCCCTCATGGGTCGGGAATGCATATCCCAGCAGCTTGTCGTTGGCCCGGGAGTAGAACCCGCCCTCGGTTCCGATCTCGCGTTGTAAAACCACGGTCGTCATCAAGGAGAGGACGTCATCCGAGCCCGGCGACTCTGAGTTCTCCAGTGCTAGTGGCTCCTGTCTTGAGCTTTCAAACTGAGCGCGGCCGGTATAGTCCCGAGCCAGTGCCGAGGCCACCGCATTCAAGTGGCTGCTGGTCTGCGAAAGAATCTGGGTTTCACTATGGCGCAGCAATAACGCGAAAGCGATGGCGGACCCGATGAGGAACAGAAAGACAAGCGTCCCCAGTACCTGCAACCGCAATCGCAGACTGTGAAAGAGTTCCGGCATCTCTCCCTCAGATGCACTCACTTCACCAGTAGGACCAAGATCGGTCCAATGCTCGTTGGAGCGCCAGTATATCCCGCGGCAACCCTTTCACAGCCGGCTACCGCGGCGGGCCCGCGCCGGCTGCCGGAAGCGGCGGGATAGGACCGAAACTCTGGACACGCGGAGGCAAAACCGGAGCTAAGCCCGCCGCAAGCAGATAACGATTCTGCAGATGTTCAGCGGCGTGCGTCAGCGCGTCGGCAGCGCGAACGGTATGCGCGGCTCGTTGCAACTGGTTCCTCGACAACAGGTCCTGCGCCTGCTGTTCTAATTGATGGCCCATTTCCAGGAGAGACCGCGCCTGCGACACCGCATCGGCCGGAACCACCTTAGTGTCGCCGAGCGTGCTCTCGATGTTTCTCAATCGATAGCTTACGTTTTGCAGATCACGAACCGTCCGCAAGCTCTCTTCAACATCCAACGACATAGCATTAGGAGAGGGCACGCCGGTTACCGTAGCAGCGCCCATCAGAAGCTCCTCAGTCGCGCGCGACAGGTCTGCTGAACTCATCGCCTGCTCTCGCGCTCCCAAGTAGTCACCCGACTGATAGTTCGATAGGGCTTCCTCATAAGCAGTCTTGCTCTGTAACAACAAAGTGCCGGCGTTGACTCCGTCGGCAGACGCACTATCGTTGCCTGCGAGACTCGCACGAGATATTTCGTCGTACGCTCGCTGAATCGCTGCGGCAGCGTCACCGGGGGCGGCCGCCCGAGGATCAAGCGGCCCTGGATGCTTGCGCGGTCCTCCCGGACCAGACTGCGCTTGCGTAGCCGCAAAGGACAGCACAACCACTACCGCCAATAAGGATTGTGTCACTGCTCGCAGCATAATTCGCTTTCCGCCAATAATGTCCAAAGCGCCCCGAACAAGCTGAACTTGGAGGAAGACTCCGCAGCCGAAGCGCGAGTGCCAGAAGAGTGCAAACGTCGGCCAAGTTGCCGTTACCTCTTCCCTAGGTTGTCCAACATCTCCAGGTATTGCTTCCGACCGATCTCTCCGCGACCGTACCGCTCGCGCAGAATTTCTTCCGCGGTTGGCAGTTGTCTCTGGCGCCGCAGGCGCTCAGGAGTATCTTCCCGAAAGTTATCTTCTGCCGCTGAGATCCCCTTGCTGATTGCTTTCGCAGGGCCCAAACTGGAGACGGATTTCACCAACCAGTAGCCACCCACCAGCAGAACTCCGGCGACAACCAGGGAAACAACCGGGTCCAGGGTTGGACCCAGCCCAAGTCCTGGGCCAGGTCCGCAGGCTGCCTGGACCGCCACGAGAAACGATCCGAGACCGAGGAGATATGCCTTGGCTCGCATTGGTCAACCCCTTGCGATCTAAGTGTGTTTTAGCGCGGCGGCGGTGGAGGCCCCGGCGGCGCATAGGCCAGCGCTTGCCCGTTGATCGATTGCACATCAACCACGGTCCGGCCACTGATTGTCGGGTGGGAATAGCCAGTCAGAGAGACCTGAGAACCGACAGCTACCTTCGAGGTGAGTGTCGCGCTGAAAGGCGGCGGAGTTTTGGCGAAGACGCCATTGTCGAGCAGAAAGCCGTCCACATCGCCTTCGCGGTTGTAGTTGAGTTGTATCACTCGCCCGGAACCGTTGTAGCTGGTGAACTGGCCCGGCTGCGGGACGGTGAACGTTTTTCCGCCGGCATTGAGCGTGACGAGCTCAATGCGCTGCATCCCGGTTACCGTCGGGCTGCCATCGCCGCTGACTTGTACGTTTTGGCCAGGTTTCAGAACGGACCCCAAGGCCGCCCCAACATGCGGCGCGAAGGTGACCAGCGTGTTCCGGTTGACGAGGAAGCTGGTCACCTCCATCTCCGGACCATAGTTCAGTTGCGAAATTGCGCCCGAAACAGAGCTATAGCTGCCCACGTTCGGAAGAGGTCCAGGTGGCGGCCCGGCCTGCGCAAACAAAAGAGCGCCAGCGGCCAACATGTACGCTGCAAACCAGATCTTCGAGCCAGTATTAAGTAACTTCATCGCACTTTTCTCCTGTACGGATGCACCGCACGCCAGGCGATAGTGCAATCCCGCTGCCAACAACGCGCGGCGCTGCTGGTTCATGGATTCAGGGCGTTAGCGAAGGCGAGTCGCTATTTTGCGGACGATTACCGTGCGGGTCCTGTGCGGTATGCGGACGACTAAAGGGCGGGAGCTGTTTCTGCGGCAGCGATCTAACTTCCTCTTAGTAAAGCCTCTGCAACCAACCGAACGGCAAAGAGTGCGACTGGCGCCTCAATTGCTTTTCTCCGTGATGAACCACACCGCTTATGGCGGATTGAGTGAAGAGGTTTTGCTGTGAGCGTCGCAATCGATGATTTGGTCCAGGAAAGCCCTGTGGCATGTCTTCAACAAGACAGGCAACCCAGTCTCGGTGCGCTGGGATGGCTCAACTTCTTCCTCGCTGACGTACAGACTGGACTCGGGCCGTTTCTCGCCGCCTATCTGGCGTCAAGCGGATGGAGTCCCGCCCGGGTTGGTTATGTCCTCACCTTTGGCGGCTTGGTCACCGTTGCTATGCAGACGCCGGCGGGAGCGGCAGTCGATGCGATTCGCCACAAACGGCTATTGCTGGCGATCAGTCTTGGAGTGCTGGTATCGGGAGCATTCCTTCTTATGCGCCACCCGAACGTGGTTTCTGTATATCTGGCCCAATTTCTTATTGGCGGCTCGGCTCCCTTCCTGGGACCTACCGTGGCTGCGATTACGTTAGGCATCGTTGGCGCAGGTGCCTTTGGCCGACAGTTCGGCAAGAACCAGTCGTTCAATGCTGCCGGCAATGTCTTTACAGCCGTTGTGATAGCTTTCGTCAGCTACAAGTTTGGCTACCGAACGATCTTCGTCATGGCTGCCCTGATGGCCATTCCTGCTTTGGTTTCGTTGCTTGCCATCGACGGTACGCAGATTGATTACGCACGTGCACGCGGCGGAGGAAACGAAAGCCGCAAGTCCAGATATGGCCTTGTTGCGCTGCTGAAAGATCGAGTGTTGGTCGCCTTCCTTTGTGCAGCGTTCCTGTTTCATATGGCAAACGCAGCCATGCTGCCTGAGCTCGGGGAGATGCTGTCTCGGGAGCACCTGAAAGCGGCGGGGCCCTTCATGGCGGCCTGCATCATCGTCACCCAGTTGGTAATCGCCGCCTCTGCAGCGTGGGTCGGTCGGCAGGCCGGAGACAAAGGTCGCCGTCCACTCTTGCTGATCGGCTTCGCTGTGCTCCCGCTTCGTGGTGTTCTCTACACCCTCACCCATGCGGCAGGGATCCTGATCGCCATCCAGACACTCGATGGTGTCGCTAACTGCATCTTCGGTGTCGTCTCGATGCTGGTGATTGCTGATCGAGCACGGGGCACTGGACACTTCAACCTCGCTGCCGGAAGTCTGGCGACCATGGTAGGCATCGGAGCGGCCCTGAGTAATACGATCGGCGGGACTCTGATTCAGTATTTTGGCTATGTTCTCTCGTTCCTTACTCTTGCTGCGATTGCTCTGATTGCATTCGCCGTACTCTGGTTCGCCGTTCCGGAAACCGGAGCGGATATGTATGACCGTGCCAGCCTGTCCGAAGACCTGGTGAGCGACCCTGCCCACAGAACGGAGGTGTTCGTAAGATGACAACTGCAAGGAGCGAGTGTTGCTTGCGACCAGTGCAGACTATCCGCACCAGCGTTTCACGTCGGAAGGGCGCCTTGTCTCAGCGCGAGGGTTCAGTCACCACAGGTGTGCCGTAAGTGTGCCGTACGCTGTGGTCCCATATGAGCTAAAGTGCTTCGTTTCAATACCACATTCAAACGGTTCCGTGCGGGCTTGGTTGTTGGTAAGTGATTGATAAATATGTGTGATGCTTCCGAATCGGGACCGCCTGCTTGACCAACTCTTAATCAGTAGGTTGAAGGTTCGATTCCTTCCGCGCTCACCAACCTTTTCAACAACTTATGGTTGGTCACATCCCTCCTGCTGGACGACTGTGGCTGTTTTTGTGGCTGTTGGAAATCCCAAGTCCTTCTGTTGATTGCGGCGGTCGATCACATTCTTGATCTGAGCCGTTTCCGGGTGCAGATAAACCATGGTCGTACTCAGGCTCTCGTGACCCATCACCTCTTTGACCAAGCCCGGGTTTCTCGTCTCCGCCATAGCCACCGTCCCAAAAGTGTGCCGGGCACAGTACAGCTTCAGAACATCAGGTATACCGAGCTTTCTGGCAATCTTCCTGAACATGTGCTCGATTCCGCTCAACTCGATGTGCCCTGATCGAGACTTCTCTGACGGGAACACCCAGCCTTCCGTTCCTCCCTTCTGTTCCTGCTGGATGGTCCTCAGTATCCCAATCACGCGCTCACTCAGTGGCACGATCCGGCGGGCTTTGCGTGACTTGCCTTTCGGATTGAAGTAGAAGGCGCCTTCCCAACTGATTTGTTCAAGACGCATTCTGACTACCTCCCCATTTCTCATGCCTGAATCCAGCATGATGGTCAGCACATCTCTCAAGGGCCTCGGGCACACGGGTAAAAGCGCCCTTTCATCAGTGTCAGTCACGATACGGTTCCTGGCATCGACCTTGACTGATTTCACCCGCGGAACTTCGCGGATGAATTTCCAATCGCGGGCCTTGCCCAACATGCGGCGCATCGTCCGGATGGCGCAGTTCCGGCTGTACGGTGATTCGTGAAATGCGGTGGTTTCAACATCATCCGACGTAATCTGATCCATTCGCATCCCGCATAGCGTGGATCTGAGAATCAGGCGACACCCATTCTCGTAATCATTCTTGGTTTTCGGCTCAAGCGTGGTCTTATCGAGCCACTCCAAGAACTGCTTTACAAACTCCTGAATCAGAGGCGCCCGCTTCGGCTTTGACGACTGCCCAGCCTCCGCCGCGACAATCGCCTGGGCTTCAGTCCGCTCTGCTTTCTTCCTGTTCTTGGTTTTGGCGCTGCCTCTGTAGCGCTTTCCGTTTAGGTAAAAGAGGTAGTACCAGACCCTACCCCGTAGGTAGATAGACATTCCGTTCCTCCCTGCTTGCGCGCACAGAGGCAACACGGATGCCTGACCGGATGAATTCATCCAAGTCGGCAATATCATACAACGCGCGCCCGCGAGGCTTATAGAACTTCGGTCCGACGCCCTGACACCTCCATGCCCGCAGCGTGCCCGCCGGAATGCCAGAGTATTCCGCTGCCGCCTGCGTTCCCACGAATCTGCTGTCGATCTTTCCTAACCGCACTGCCACTGCAACCTCCAACTGGCTTCACTGATGACTTTCCCACTGCTCCTGCATACTTCGGTCGATCTCGCTGAGATAGCCCAATGCGGCGCACGACCTTGGTCGCCGGGATCCCTCAGAGTTCCAATCGTCGGGGCACGTCTTTGGGAACACTAGCGGTGTGGCCGAGCACATCACGGCGAGATCTGTGGCAGTTCGTCGCCAAAGTACTCGCCAGGCTTCGGTCCCGCCCACCCCGAGACGGGCGCGAAAATGGCTTCTTCAGCACTCTTGTTAGCTTCAAATCGAGTGTTCGTCAAACAGGCTGATAACGCGCGTTCTGGCTAGCGATGGGGCTACCGCGGGGACTTGCTTGTAATTTGACGAATCTGGCAGGAGTTCCTGGCTCAAATCGCTCTCGCAGCGTGCCTTTGGCCGCTCGGCTGCGAAGATGCGCCTTGACCTGGAATCTTAATCGTCAATCGATTTATTTCACCAATCGCACTTTGAGTGAGAACAAGGGTCTCTTCGCCCTTGACACTGAGGCCCGCCACGCGCTGCCAATGGTCCCTTGCAGCTCCCTCGCAAAACTCATTTCACCAATCGCACTTTGACTAGTCATCGCAGCAGGCGCCAAAGAGTCTGACACCAAATCCACAAAGTGTGTCCGCATCAGTCCAGGATTCACTCAGCCATAGCCGCGAAGTCGATTCCCTCGCCGACCCGCTGCCTTACTTCCTTGAGCCACGCTCGCGGATTGGTGCCATGAATCACGCGCCCCAGAAAGCCCAGCCGCTCGGCTACATTGTTGCGGTTTCGCCGGATGTCGTCCTTCGTGATCTTGGTGTAAAGAGCGAGAAAGGTATCCATGTTCCGGGGCTTGGCGAAGACGTAAGTCGCATGGCCAAGTTGAGGGGTTTCTACGACGACGGCTTTCTCAACGTCGAAGATGTATTCATCCCGAAACAAATAGATCCGGCGTGCCCGGCGTGAGAGCTGGCGATAAAAAAACGGGTCATAGTCAGGGCGCCAACTGATCTGGGCGACATCAAAGTCACCGGAAACATGCAGCTCGGAGCACATTCGCTGCAGCTCCGCTCGCTCGACCGCCCGATGCTCCAAGCACAGCCGGATCTGATCCAGAGCCCGCGAATACTGGCCGAAACGATGATAGGTAGTTTTGGCAGATTCGATTTTGACCTGGAAATCGGGTGGCAGTTTCACCTCCAACCGGCTCGGCAACGCAGTTTCCCAGGTAATGAGTTCCCACTGCTCACGACGCTTGCGGTATTTGCCGTCGAACCTCAACCCACCGAACCGACTTGATTCTCGGTACTGGTGTTACTCCTCTCCAGCACTTTCTGCTTGGTGGGTTCTAGCACGCAATCGAGCCGGCGCAGGACGGTGAGCGGCAGGATGACCCTGCCGTATTGAGCAGGTTTATAAGGGCCACGGAGCAAGTCCGCGACCGACCAGATGAATGCGACTTTCTCGGAAAAGTTAGACAAAATGGACTCCAACAACAAGGCGGCATGGGCCGAAACGTGTGTTTGAGGAACAGAGGATTGTATTCCGGTTCAGTGTTGCGGCGAAAGGACTTGTTGCCACGCATTCGCGGCAAGCATCACACTAAAGTGCGTATTGAGCGACCAATGCTTCCAGGTCTTCCGGCTGGGCCTGAACGTCGGAGGAACTGCCCAACTCAGACAAACGGCGGAGTGCATAGCACTCCGCCGCGATTTTTCGCGAGGCTTGTTTTAAGCTGCTGCTGCGGCCTCAGCGACCTCGGGGGCAATGCCCCCGAGGATCATGGCTGCGGTTTGCTGAACAGCTTCCAGACTCTCCCGCAGCAGGTTGGCATCTCCGTGCCAAATCTGGATGTAATCAGCGGCGGCACTGCCGGTCTTAAGCCCGATGGCTTGGCAGACCACGAAGGCTACGGCTTCGGCCTCGGTCTCACGGACTTGCTTGGTGGTCAGGGTGCGGCGCTCTCCCCGGTGCAACATCTCGTGGCCGATCTCGTGCGCCAGAGTCGAGAACTCCTCGGCCGGCTGCATCCCGGAAAGCAGTGTAATCTTCCCGCCGTGGGACAGGCCCTTGGCAGGCGTGATCTTTTCGGAATAATCCAGCGTAATGCCTCGTGACTCCACGAACTTGACCAGCCGTTCACGGTAACCGCTCACATCGCCTTGTACTTCGGTCAAGGTCGGAAGGTCTTTGCCTTCGGTCTGGCTGATGTCGAACACATAGACCGCGCGGAATCCGTAGAGTTGCGACTGTAACTGCTTCATGTCTTCGGTTGTCTCTGCTACGCTGTCGGCTTTTTTGTGGCCGATCATCGGAGCGAGAATCATGGTGCCTTTTTCCCCGCGTTTCACGAAGCGGCCAAGCGAGTTCCACGTCCTCAATCCAGCGACGTTGGTGGCATCGGGTTTCTGACGAGCAATCAGCATGATATTGCCGAAGCTGTAGTTGTGGAAGCGGCCCATCGCCGACAAGTACTGCGTCAACACTTCACTCTGCCCTGACTCCAGAGCCTCGACGAGATAGCTGACTGCATCTTTGGTGCGGTTGTTGATTTCTTCTAATTTCATTGTTTTTTCCTTTCTGCCGTTGCCGGCCTGTTTTTGTTCTTCACTTGAGCGCCAGCGGACAAAAACAGACGGAACGGTGAAAGGAACTGAACGGAGGATTGGGAAGGTGGCAGGGTGCGAGTGAAAGCGCGGTGAGTGACAAACGGGTTTGGGTTTTGTTTGGCGCGAAACCGGCGCAGTCCGAAGTGCCCGCCCGAGCCGCGGCTGAGCGGCGTCCACCTGAACCAAGGCGGAGTGGAAAAAAGTTCCCGAAGGGCTCCTCTGGGGTGATTGAGAAACGAGGCGTCTGGGAAGGCATCAGAAGGTGTGAAGGCGTGAATTGATGTGCGAAGGCGCGTTATGCAACTATTGCTCCATGGCACAGTTACCTCTGGATTTTCAAGCCGTCAGGAGAATCGCCATCACGGCGCTATTCTCCGACGACGTTCTGTTCGAGAAGGTAGTTCTTAAGGGCGGGAATGCTATCAATATCGGGCTGGGCCTGGGCGATCGCACATCTCTGGATTTGGATTTCTCCATCGAAAACGATTTTGAGGATATTGAAGACGTGCGACGGCGCATATCTGAAGCACTTCTTCGACGCTTCGGCTCAGCGGGATACGTGGTTTTTGATTTTAAGTTCGAACCTAAACCCAAGGAGCTGCGAGAAGGGGTCAGCCCACGCTGGGGCGGGTACATGGTGTCATTCAAATTGACGGACCAGGAGAAATACGAAAAGCTCGCGGGTAATATGGATGCACTCCGGCGTGATTCACTGGTCATTGGGCCAAATCAACAGCGCGTCTTCACGATCGACCTGAGCAAGTGTGAATATGTCCAGGGTAAAAAAAGGGTAGAGATCGATAACTACTCTGTCTACGTTTACTCAGCTGAAATGATCGCAGCAGAAAAACTCCGTGCGATATGTCAGCAAATGCCCGAATACGCATTGAAACCTTATCCAACTCGACGGGCAAGAGATTTCTTTGATATTCACCTAATCGTCTCGCGGACCGGTGTGGATCTGACTTCGGCGGAGAATTTGGAGCTTACACGTCAGATTTTTGCAGCGAAAGAAGTGCCCCTACAGCTACTAGGGAATATAGGTGCTTTCCGCGAATTCCACCGTCCTGATTGGGAAAGCGTGAGAACGTCCACCAAGGCGCAACTGGAAGGTTTTGACTACTACTTCGACTTCGTCGTTAACCTCGTCGGCTCAATGAAATCCCTTTGGAACAAATAGGCGCCAGTCAGCAATGTATTCTTTATCTCGCAAATCGTAGGTTAGGTAAAAGTCGTATTGGAGTCCGAGCTCTTTCAGTCTGCTGTAGAGCGTCTCCGGATACCCCGCCCGCTGCATGTAGAATCCGATTGCCTGGTGATATGGGTAGACGTATGCCAACTTCTTGAGTGTGGCTACTAGGGTTCCCACTGAAACTCGTGGTTGTGCGCGACGGTAGACCTCCAATACTTGAAATACGCCCCCCGAATAGTTTGGCCGAACCACAATATCAATGAGGGTTCGTTCCAAACTTGTAACCGATAGCTTGGTCCCGGAATAATCTAGCCGTGCCACTTCGAGTTGACCGGTATTCTTGCCCCAAAGCAGCACCGCTTCGCTGTCGTTGAAACGGAATACGAAATTTGATTCTCGTTGTTTGCCAGCAAAGGCTCTATGAATGCCTTCCTGGGTGAGAATTCCTGAGGATTTCTTCGGGCTTTGTTCTGCATTTACGAAGATGCGGGAGGGTATTTGTTCAGAAAGGCCGTTCAAAAACACGGCGGTCGCGTGGCAAAGATACGCTTTTCGTTTTAAGGAGAGTGCGAGTTCGTAAGGAGAGGCTTGTTTCCAAACGTATCTAACGGTGTTGGACGCACTGGTGTGATGGACCGCTAGGAGATCAATCTTCGTCATGGGGGTTTTATCGAGAAGAAATTTCAGGAAAGCTGCGGTGGTTGTATTTTGCGCTAGTCGCCAAAACTGACGATGTTGAGTGAGAATGCTAGAGATGTCGCTAGGCCAAAAGACTCGATTGGGCATGCTATCGAATAGGGCGATTATATCTTTCTTGGCGATTTGAAGTCGGGTTGCCAATTGAACTGGTCCTCACTCTTCTTCACAGCAGTCAAATGGGACATGCGGCGAAAGCTTTAGTATATATACCAAAGCTTTTGCCGCATGTCCCATCATACACCCTGCCCGGTAGTTATCGCAAGTTGCCCCGGCGTAGTCGCTTACAGATGCACATCTCACTTGGTATATATACCAAGTGAGATGTCTAGCTGGATAGCCTCTATCCATACACAGCCTCTTGAGTTCAGCTGGCGATCTCGTGATAACAGTCGCTGTATTGCTTGGTATATATACCAAGCAATACATTGAAGTCAAATCCCTTTTTATGATCATCTCGATTATCTTGTAAACTATTTAAAATAAACAACATACAATTGTATGCCCCATGCCAAGCTCTCCCGCACTTGGAGGGAGGGCGAAACACCACACCAGAATCACACAGCAGCAGACTGCCAGGTCCTGTCACTGACCGACTGGGCGAAGGAGATGAACCTCCCGAGGCTTCCATGTCGCTCGCTTCGGGGCACGCGGAAGCGTCCGCCGCAAAGCGGCTTCGTTGTGTGCTGGGCATGCTCAACAGCTTGGAGGTGAAAGTCCTCCGGCCCACCTGATGGAGGTAAGGCCTAGTGATGATGCAAGGGCTATCGCCGCGAGGCGGGGTCTGAAGGAAGCATGGAACAAACGTGCGAGTCGATGGACAAAAACCGGATACAAGGCGCCAGCGCCGGACGAGCGGGCAACTTATCGCGAAGTCCATATCCATCAAGGGTGCGAAGCGTAGATTCGGCGGCTGTGCACGGAAAGCGGTTGAGCTTACCCCAGGAGATCTGCTCGGCGTCGCTTCGGCGACTGAGGTGGTCGTAAGGCCTCCTGACCGCAGGGCAGAAGTCAGCATACGGCATAGTAGGCCATGACGTCGGCGAAGCTAGTGAGGCACTCCGATCCGAAAGGTGGAGCAACCGATAGGCTGAGCCGGAAACGGTGACCGAAGGCCAGACCGAGAAGGAGCGGCAAGTAGGACATGAATCTCAGGAGCGACAAGCGGCAGAAGAACACCCAGGTAACACTGGACTTCTCGTCTTCGCCAGCGGGTGAAGCCTGCGAAGCGAAAAGAGAAGAGACCGAATCGCTCTCGGCGATGCATGGCCCTGAAAGCCCAGCCAGCACGAATCGATGGATGGAGGAAATATGTGAGCGAGAAAACCTGAAGCAAGCTTTGCAGCAGGTGAAGTCTAATAAAGGTAGCGCGGGGGTCGATGGCATGACGGTCGGCGGAATCACCGACTACCTGAAGCAGCACTGGCCAGCCATCCGAGAACAACTGCTGAGTGGGACCTACGAACCGAAACCGGTGCGGCGAGTGGAAATCCCCAAGCCGGACGGAGGGGCACGCAAGCTGGGTATCCCAACGGTGCTGGATCGCTTCATCCAGCAAGCGGTCATGCAGGTTCTGCAGCGGCAGTGGGATCGGACCTTCTCTGAACACAGCTACGGGTTTCGACCGGGACGGTCAGCCCATCAAGCGGTAGCTGAGGCGCAGCAGTACATCGCCGAAGGCTACGGCTGGGTGGTAGATCTCGACTTGGAGAAGTTCTTCGATCGAGTCCATCACGACAAACTGATGGGGCAGATCGCCAAACGAGTCGAAGACAAGCGGCTGCTGAAACTCATTCGGGCATTTCTGAATGCCGGGGTGATGGAGAACGGACTGGTCAGCCCAAGTGTGGAAGGCACTCCCCAAGGAGGCCCACTTTCGCCACTGCTGTCGAACCTGGTGCTCGACGAACTCGACCGTGAGTTGGTGCGACGGGGACATCGCTATGTTCGCTACGCGGATGACAGTAACATCTACGTGCGCAGCGAGCGTGCGGGTCAACGGGTGATGGAAAGTATTACGCGATTCATCACGCACAAGCTCAAACTCAAGGTGAATGAGGCGAAGAGCGCAGTGGCGCGACCGCAGGAGCGGAAGTTTCTCGGATTCAGCTTTAGTGCTGGTCCAGAGATCAAGCGCATCATTGCGCCGAAAGCTCTGGAGCGCTTTAAGCATCGCATCCGGGAAATCACACGTCGGGCGAAAGGCGTCAGTCTGGAGACGACGATAGCGGAGCTAGCTTCGTATATGCGAGGTTGGCGTAGCTATTTCGGCTTCTGCGAAACGCCCCTCGTACTGATTCAACTCACCTGCTGGGTCCGGCTCCGACTGCGAGCCGCAATGTGGCGGCAGTGGAAAACTCCACGTCGTCGCCGAGCGGCTCTGTCAAAACTGGGGGTTCGCCCGCGACTGGCCAATAACACGGCTGGCAGCGGACTCGGCCCTTGGTATCTGGCCCGAGCCAAAGCCCTCTCTGTGGGGCTTTCTAATGCTTACTTCAAATCGCTTGGACTTCCGACATTAATCGATGAGCGCTAGCGCAACCAACTCGAACCGCCGTGTACGGACCCGTACGCACGGTGGTGTGGCAGGGGTCGGCGGGTGACCGCCGCCCCTATGCCGATCAAGTCGGCTTGTGGAACGTGATCGGCCGATGGCAATATCAATTGCTGGATTGCTCCTTTATCACGGAGCTACTCGTCAGCGCCCGTATGCTGCGGATGGCTGGACGTGTCTGAAGTCAAAGGTGTGCCATAAGTGTGCCGTACGCTTCGAGACGATATGCTCTAAAGTGCGCCTTTTCAATACCTCGTGCGATTGCTTCCGTGCGGGCTCAGTTTTAAGTAAGTTATTGATTTTTATAGTCGCAAACAGGAAAGCATCGCTCCCCGATCAGACTACTCTTAATCAGTAGGTTGAAGGTTCGATTCCTTCCGCGCTCACCATCTAACCTCAAGCGGCGGTGATACTTACTTGCTCTTGCTCTGGCGTAGCGGGCGGAAGCTGTTTTTCGTGGTGACCCGCATCGGTGACCGCTTCTCCGCGATTGCCAAATTTTGAGAACGCGGCCTCGACTGCATCGGCATGAGGATGGCAGTACGTGGTGTGATGGTGATCGAACTATGCCCTGCGATTTTCGCAAGATCGGGTTTAGTTGGTCGGGGGATCACTTTTGGGCGTTTTCGGCGTTAATTTGCGAAACACAAATTCCTGCAGGATGTTCACCCCTGCCCCAGTCCCAATCCCGATGAGCGTATTGTTCACCGTCGTACTGAAGCCGTGGCGGCTGCCTTCGGGGTAATACAGATTGGAGATGCCACCAGCCGCCAGGCTGCCCAGGATCCCCGAGTAGTCCGGCTGCCAGTGGCCGTTATCGCCCTTTGTCATCACTGACCTTGAGATGGCGTAGAGAATGCGCGACTTGGTCGTGCCCGTGCCTTTGTAAAAATAACGCGGGTCCTGTTTCAGAATCGATGGCAGGATGGCGTTGCTAATGTACGTGCCGATAAAGAAGTCGCCGTATGCCGCGCCGAAGCGCCGCCCATAACCCGCCGCGCCCTGTCCGTAGCCGGGAAACGAGTTGTTTGCCTGCTCCCCACCCGCAATGATCCCTGCGATCACAAACGACGACGGATCGATCGCCAGCTTCCACGCCAACTTAAACTTCTGTTTTGGATTCATCGGCGCGGCGTTAGCCACGTAGCTCGTGTAATAGTTGGGTATCACCGCCAGCAGGCGTTGCTGCTCCTGCACCTTGATCTGTTCTTGGGCAATCTGCTCCGTCGTCAGCCGCACGCTCACGTCGGTGACCACCGGAGCCAACTCAAGGGTGATCGCGGATGCCACGTACCCCTCTTTGGCAGGCAGGTCCCCGGACACAGTCTTTGTCTTGAAGCCCGCAAGCGCAATACTCAGCTCGAAGGGTCCCGGCGCAACATTGGTAAAGGAAAAATGGCCGTCCGGTTCGGTAAGAGTTTCTGCAGCCGGCGTAGTTGCCTCGCGAGTGAGTCTGATCTGGGCCTGGGAGAGCGGCGCGCCTGTCGCATCCAGCACCGTTCCGCTGATGTTTCCAATTGCCAGGAAATCCTGCGGCTGCCCGCTCGTAGGCGTGATTGCAGCGGTAGAGCGTCCCTGCGGCTCACGGGCCGCCGTGGTAGAGATTGCCTTGTCCGCCTGCGCTAACAGGGGAGAGGAGCCCAGCAAAAGGATGCAAATCATCCCGACGCCGAGCAAAGTGACTCCAAAGAAAGGGCTAAGATTCTTCTCCCACATACTCGGGCCCATTTGTCCGTTTTCTCCCCACGAAAGCAACACTTGCAGGAGCCGGTCTGTTCCGGAACGTGTCGCGTTGTTCGCAAGACTAGCACAAAGATGTTCTGCATTGGTGGCGTGTCCGTAAAATTACGTCGGGCGGCAGGTGGCCTAATCAACGCTTCTGAGTTTCCGAATAATCTCGAATTAACCAATCTGAAATCGCCATCTCGCAAGTGATCCCAAACCGCCCCGCTTCTGATTGGTTGTGTGACGGCCGGTTCACGCTCGCAAGGACTAGTTCCCGCAAAGAAGGGCACGGATGAATCCGTGCCCCGGTCAAACCTCCGCTCGAGGGCGGCATTGAATCGCGTTTCAAATCCTTACGGACCGGAAGTGTAATTGTATTCGTTCTAGTACCACTACCTCCGACCAGCGACCACAGGGTCACGTAGATCTGGCTGCCATCCGCCGGCAAGCTGTACACCGTCGTAGTCAGCACGTTGCCCAGACTCCCCGACTGATAATAGTTATTACCGCCCAACGTGCTGCCCACATCCATCCAGTACGCCGTGGCCCCTAAGCCCGCGCACCAGGTGAAGGTGGCGACGTTACCGCTCAGCGTCGATCCGGGAGTCGGGGTTTGCATGACCCCCAGAGCGCTGCCCGCGTTGTACGCCGTGTAAGTGTATTGGTTGTTCGGGTTGTTCAGCCACTGGCCGTTTACCAATGAGTATAGTCTGATGTAGACCGTGCTCCCATTGGTCGGCAGACCACTGACCTTGGTGATTCTGGCATAGTCGGCATCGGCCGAAATTCAGTGTGTGCCGGTGGCGGCGATGTTCGCCTGAGTCCCGTTCGACACCTAATGGACTGGGTTCTCGGACTTTCGCAGGCGGAATCGGCGCGGGCCTCTCAGTCATCGGTAGCGATTGCCGAAACGGGGGACAGGCACTCAGCGGTGCTTTCCAAGTGCAGTCCCTTGGGAAGCGATTCGCCAAAGGTCAGAGACACATCCGATCGACCGGGCACGACGAATTCCACCAAGGCACGCAACATTGATTCGTCGATCCCGCCTTCCGTTCGCAGGCGCTCGACGGCGCGTTTCCGCACTTCCCGGCTAATGTCGCGAGATCGGTCCTCGGTCAGCCGGCCGAGTTGAACCATCGCCCTGGCCGTTTCCGGGGTCAGGTCGCGCAGATCGAGCAAGGTTGAGATCCACTCTTCGGCGGTTTCCGTCGGCACAACACAAGACAGTGAGCCATACAGCGGGATGCGCGCACCAAATCGCCCGAGAGACCACAACCAGGCGCTATCAGCAGGCTCCTTTTTGAGCTTGCTCAGCAGTTCGCCACCCAAAGCGGCACGAGTCGCGCCCGACAAGTGTTCCAGGCTGGCCAGCAGCCGCCAGCCGTCGCACTCGAGTTGTGCGTTCAGGCGTGTGCCGGACTTCTTTCGTCCGATCCCAATCCCGCCCAGGTAGTTACGAATCTCGTGCTGGTGCGCAGCACTCAAGCCGCCTGCAGTTCGGCGCCAAAGCACCAGCCAGTTGATTTGATTCTGCAAGTCGTCGGGAAACGCCAGTCCTGCTTGATACAACTTGCGGGTTAGATTGGTGCGCTGGCTGTCCCGCGCCTCTCCAAACCCCGGACGCAAGCAGAAGCCGAGCAGGTTCAGCCAGCGAGCTTCATGCGGTGCACTCAACTTTCGGCCATCGGCAACTTCGAGTAAAACATCGCACAACACCCGGAGTAACGGCATCGGCCACGATTCTTTCTTGAGACCAATGCCCGCTTCCAGCCCGCTAACCAGTGAGGCGTGGGCGCTGGGGTCTCCCTGCCGAGTGAATGCCGCTTGGATTGCCGCTTTCGCGGCTCGAAGCGAGTCTTCGGAAATCTCCGGGGACGATGGAGCAATGCCCGCATGCGGCGTCGAGTCGACATAGGTATCGTCGCTAGGGGCGTTACCTCGCAATTCGAACTGTAACCGCCAGCGATGTGGCGAGATGACCGATTGACACCAGAGTTCCAGCGTTCCCACCTCGGTGAAGCTCACGGACAATCGCACTGCCAGATCCATCACCTGCAACTTCTTCCCATAGCGCAGCAGCGTCACCAGTGGCGCATGCCGATGCACTTGTGCCGGATCCAGCTCGGCCAAAGCTCCGTGAGGGTCGTGCCCCACGGTCGAACTGAAAAGATTGAACGACACTGGCCGGTTGGCCAGCACCGAGAATTCACGATTCAATTGCAGGGTTGTCCCCTCGTCGGTTCCAGCCGGCAATACACAAACCGCAGCTCCCTCGGTGCGCGTTCCGATGTAATAGGTCCGCGCACTGCCCGCCTTCACCCGCAAACCCTCGCCCCGCCGCACGCGGCCGTAGTAGGCGGCTCCAACCGCGACAGCACTACCCATCGCATCACTGCGGAGAACCCTGGGCGCCCACCCGCTTTCCCTGACGCCAAACCAACTGGCGATCGCCTCAACGATTCGCTCCCGCGCCGCCGCAGGGATGCAGAAGCCTCCATTGAACAAAACCGCATCCGGCCTCACCATCGATAACCGAAGGGCCTTGCCTGACGCCGCACCTGATTGCCCGTTCATCGCAGCTCCCGCTTGTCGCAGGAAAGCTGCGAGGTGTTTCGTAATTGCTGGATCGCTCGCATACGGCAGCCCAACTTCACGCAGGCCAGCGGATCGACTACGCTTTGGCGTTTCCTCGGGCGCTGTCAACGGAAGGAATCCGCTCATGAGCAATTCCAGCACTTCGTCGCGCGTCAGCTCGCTTTGCAGCATCTGGCCCACAACAGCGCGTCCCGAGCCCAAAATGCTGATCGGTAGACGGTCAAGGTTCGCGTTGCCGAGCAGACCTTCCTTGGCTGCGCGGCACGCGATGGCAAGGGAGTGACGCTGCCGCAGACTGAGCCGGGTATTCAGCCTTTGCTCAACCCGGCGCGCCAGGGCCAGGTCGAGGTTTTCTCCGCCAAGCAGCAGGTGCTCACCGATGGCTGTCCGCTCGAACTGAACGTCGCTACCACTGACCTGCGCCCGCACGAGGCTAAAATCCGATGTACCGCCGCCGATGTCGCAGATCAACACCAGGTCGCCGTCCTCGACGTGCGTGGCAATCGTCTGCCGGTGACTGGCGACCCAGGCATAGAAGGCGGCCAGCGGTTCTTCCAGCAACGTCAGGTGCTCAAGGCCAGCCCTCCGCGCCGCCTCTACCGTCAACTCCCGGGCCTCTTCATCGAACGACGCAGGCACCGTGAGCACGATCTGCTGGTTTTCGAAGCGCACTTCGGGAGCGCTTCCTTTGTCCGCGAAGATCGCATGGTTCCATGCGTTGCGCAGATGCATGAGGTAACGCGCCGAAGCCTCGATCGGGGAGATCATGGGCTCCGGCGGCTCGGCATCGCGCGGCAGAATCTCAGCGGTGCGATCGACCGCATCCTGGCATAGCCACGATTTCGCAGACGAAACCAGCCGCCCAGGAACCAGCATACCGTGGTCACGAGCCGCCACTCCCGCGATCGCCGACGGTCGCTCTTCCCAAGGCAAGTCGAACGCGCCCGAGTCGATTTCGTTTTCTGTCGGGAAGTAGAGGAACGATGGGAGTGCCGGCTCTGTGCGGACCTCACCGGGCGCAACGACCTGGGCGACGTCGAACACGCGAATCTTGGCCGAGGCTTCACTGGGCGTGTCCGACGTATCGATATAGGCCACCACGGAGTTCGTAGTGCCGAGATCGATGCCAAGCAGGTAACGGGAAGAGCGGTTCATGACTGGCGGTCTAGCGATC
The DNA here is from genome assembly GCA_049695855.1 of Candidatus Korobacteraceae bacterium. GTDB lineage: Bacteria > Acidobacteriota > Terriglobia > Terriglobales > Acidobacteriaceae > Bog-257. The sequence continues at coordinate 57,658 of JBAVSY010000025.1, forward strand.
GCCCTTTCCCCGGATATTCAGTTCCAGCTTCCAGCGCTGCGCGTCGTCGCGGGAAACACACCACACCTCAAGGGTGCCGATCTCCGTCACCCGCGATTCCAGACGGACCGGCAGAACCGTCCCCTGCTGACCATCGATGTTCAGGGTTACTTCGAGTGGGCTGAGTTCTTCGATATCGTCTGCCCAGTTCTCGGTTAGATCGCCAACGCGGTCCTGCTTGCGCACCGAAGAACTCAGGAAGCGGAACTCGGCGGGTTCGCCCACAACCAAACCGAATTCGCGACCCGGAATCTGCGCCGCCGTACCCTCTTCCATTCCGAAGGGTACGACGCACAGCGCCTTCATTGGGGCTTCCATCCCGGGGACCGCCGGCATTGCGCTCTCGATTCCAATGTAGTAGGTCCGCGAGGCGCCGCCGCGGATGCGCACGCCGTGTCCACGCCGCGCTCTCCCGTAGTAAGCCGCACCGCGCGCTACCGCATGCTCAAGGTCAGGAGCATCCAGCACCTGCGCCGGTCCCAGTGCCTCGAAACCTTCCTCCGTCAGCCAGCGGTTCAACACGCTCACCAGGCGATCGCGCAGCCCGGCCGCCTTCATCACACCGCCATTGAAGAGAACATGGGTGGGACATGCCAGCCCGTTTTTGCCGCGCCGGGCTATGCCGGCTTCGGGACTATTTTGTATTCCTTGCGACAGAAAACGGGCGAGGTGTTTCGTGATCGCAGCATCGGCGGCGTAGGGCAAACCTAATTCCTGGAATCCACTTCGGCGCTGGCGAACCGGCATATCGACGCTGGCTACCTGCGGAAAGAAGCCTTCGACCAGCAGGCGCTCCAGATCTTCACGCAGCAGTTCCGTCTTGATCGTGCCGCCCACCAATTTGCGTCCCTTGCCCAGCAAGGTTACGTCCTGCTTCTGGGACTTGGGATGCTCGAACAAATACTCCTTGGCTGCCCGGCATTGGTACCACAACCCCTGGAGTTGATAGGTGTCGATGCGATGGCCATCAGCCTCCAACTTCTGCTGCAACAACCGTGCCAGGGCGAGGTCCATGTTGTCGCCGCCCAGCAGGATGTGTTCTCCCACCGCAACCCGCTTCAGCGCGAGATCGCCATTTTCTTCCGATACCGTGATCAGGCTGAAATCCGTGGTGCCGCCCCCCACGTCGCACACCAGTACCAAGTCGCCGACCTTGATGCTCTTGCGCCAGTTATCTCCCTGGCTGTGGAGCCAGGCATAGAACGCCGCCTGTGGTTCTTCAAGAAGGGTTACACGCTCAAGACCTGCTTGCTTGGCCGCGCACAGCGTCAACTCGCGGGCCTCTTCATCAAACGACGCCGGCACCGTGAGCAAAACGTCCTGCTGCCCCAGGTGGGAACCGGAGCCATCGCTGGCGTGCTGGGAGTCCCATGCCGCGCGCATGTGCTGCAGGTATTGCGCGGAAGCTTCCACCGGCGAGATCTTCATGACCTCGTCTGGAGCCTGCCATGGCAGGATCGCCGCGGTTCGATCTACGCCGGCGTGCGATAGCCAAGACTTCGCGGACGCAACCAGCCGCGCTGGGTTTTCTGCGCCGCGCTTGCGGGCCAGCTCTCCGATAACGAACTTCGGCGCGTCCTCCCACGGCAAGCCGAGGCTTCCCGCAGGAAAATCGAGTTCGCCCGGGACATAGAGGAATGAGGGCAGAAGCGTGCGGTCGGCAACTTCCTGCGGGTTTGCAAGCTGCGGGATCGTCTCACCTGTGATCTGCCCACCTTCCTCCGCAACTGCACAGGAAGAGAGTGCGGAGTTCGTCGTGCCTAAATCGATGCCTATGATGAATTCTGAATCCAAAATCGAACCTCCATCCAACAACAACCGTGTAATCCCATACAAAACGCGAATGCAACGAACGGGGGTATACCTAGGGAATCTCGACCTCCGCCGGAGCGACAATCACCCGCCCTGCACCCTGCGGCAGGGAGGGCAGCTTCACTTCCGCGACACGCCAGCCTCGGTGCCGCAGCAATCCCTTGACCGGAGGCTGGCCGACTACGTTTCCCAGCAGCTTCACCGTGGCGGGATCGAAGCCGGCGGGCACGGTCACGGGCTGGTCTTCCTCCGAAGAGATGACCGGCTCAAGCCTCAGGTAGCGATCCAGCACCTGCCGGCAGGAAGCGTGAATGGTTCGGACCGCCGCCCCAAGCTGGCTGTCCGGATACGACGAGACATCTTCGCTGAGGAAATCGATCAACCTTCCGTCACGCTGCAACAAGGCGAGCATCTGTACCGCCCGGTCGAAGTCCTCAACCGGAGGATTTTCGCTGGCCTTGGGTTTGGCGGCGGCAGGCACGTTTGGCGCGCTTGGGCCAGTCGCGCCCGTCGCGCGCCCAATGTCCTGCGGGATTGTCCCGCTGAACAAGAGCGAGAAGAAGCAACGAAATGCGTAAGAGAAACGGGTTGAAAATGCCATCATAGTTCTAGCTCCAAACTGGATGTAACTAGTGGAGGCTGCGGTCACTCAGCCATTGGTTTCATGCGGAAGCCCTGGTTCGCATGGCTGTCGGCGGATTCTGTCATCGCGCCGGTAAGGCAGATTTCTCAGATCTGCAAAGACGGGGGCTGACCGGAAGAATTTACGTATCCATCTAATTTTATATGAGGTATGCGCTCTGTTGCGGAGACAGGTCAGGTTCGCGGCCACCCGGGAGTTGGCCGCATCGCCAATCTCGGTTGATGGCAAATCACGTTCCCGTGACCTGAATGCATGCGCAGGCGGACACAGGATCGCATTGGTGCTTTTCGGCCGGCAAGACGCGAAGTTCCCCGAAGTCCTTCGGAGAGATGTCGTGTTATTGAGCACTGCTTATGCTGAGATCTCCGCGAAGCCGGTTTTCGGCCCCTTATGCCGCTCACCCCCTTTTGATTCTTGATCAAGGCCACTTGCAGGAATTTTTAAAGCCTCCTCCCGGTGAATGACGTTCTGAACTCTCAGGTAGGTTGAAATAAGTGATTGGCGCATGGATGTTGCATGCGCTAGCAGCCAATCTTTCGGTGCATGGGTTCGTTGGGATGGACCTGGTCGCGTGCGATCCCGGTGCTGGGACCCGATGGTGAAGTTCTGGAACGGTTCGGCGCTACGGCTGACATCACCGAACCCAAGAAAGCGGCAGAGGCTTTGCGCCGCTCGGAGAAGCTGGCGGCAGCCGGCCGGCTCGCTGACCGTCTAGGTGCAGAACGATTCGCCCGGACCGGTGAAGGAAGCTAACCGGCTGCCGGCCCGAATGGACCGTTCTATTCGATCCTGCGGATCTACATGCCCGCGCCTGAAGTGGCGGACGGCTCTTCAGTCTCATGGCTTTCGCTTTATCTGATTGACAAAGCAGCACGCAGTACGAATAATACGCCGCAGCGTCGAACCTTCCGCTTCCTAAGAATCGAAAACGGCACTTCTGCACAAGGTATTTACAAAGTGCGAAGTGCGCAGTTCGACGTGTGAGACAGGAGGCAAACATGAGTGCCATGTTGAAGCTGAACAGTTCGGGTCCGGACGTGACCGCTCTGCAACAAGCGCTTCAAAAGGCCGGTTTCAACCCTGGAGCGATCGATGGTTCCTTCGGGGCCGGTACCGAGGCGGCTGTGCTGGCCTTTCAGCGGAGCCAGGGAATCGCCGCTGACGGTGTCGTGGGTCCGAATACTGCGACGGCACTTGGCCTGACGGCGACACCGTCGGTGCCGTCCGCAATTCCCGGAGTCACTGTCGTAGTGGTTTCACAGATGTTTCCGATGACGCCGATCGGGAATATCAAGGCAAATCTGCCGCCCGTGCTGAATTCCCTGGTCTCGGCGAAGTTGCCGGATAAGGCGATGGTATTAATGGCACTGGGAACCATTCGCGCCGAGACCGAATCGTTTGAGCCGATCAGCGAAGGACAATCACGCTTCAATACCTCACCTTCAGGTCATCCCTTCGATCTCTACGACAATCGGCGCGACCTGGGAAATACCGGGCCTCCCGATGGTGCAAATTTTCGCGGTCGAGGATTCGTGCAGCTTACCGGTCGCGCGAATTACACTCGTTATGGAGCTGAGATCGGTTTGAACCTTATAGCGAATCCTGAACTGGCAAACGATCCCCAGGTTGCCGCGAACTTACTCGCCAGATTTCTTGGCGACCGGGAAGATCGCATCCGCGAGGCGCTGGCTGCCAACGATCTGGCAGCTGCCCGTAAGCTGGTGAATGGCGGCAGCAATGGCTTGGACAGGTTCACGGACGCTTTCAATAAGGGTATGCAACTCATTCCCGGGTAATCACAGCCTCGGTTGCGGGGACTAACGGCTAAGCAGAAGCCCGGGCGCCTGGCGAATTGAACTTTTTTCGGGGAGACGCCCCGCTTGCTGTTGACTCCCCACAATTCCTGAGATCACGGCCACGGCAATTTCCTGTATTACATAGGTGCACGTATGCCCAAGAAGAAGGTAGCCATCACCGTTGCGGGAGCCGTCTCCCTGGGAAGTTACGAAGCTGGGGTTCTTTACGAGGTATTGGACGCGATCCGCCAGCACAACGATAACCCGGCGACCACAGACGATGAACGAATCGTGATCGATGTGTTGACTGGGGCATCGGCGGGCGGCATGACGGCGATCATCCTGGCGCAAAAGCTACTCTACAGCGCGAACGAGTTCCAAGGGCCGTACGACAATCCGCTCTACAACACATGGGTAAAGCGAATCAGTCTGGCGGGATTACAAGCAACGCAAGACGGTGAGCCCGCTCTCGACTCGCTGTTCTCCTCCGATCTGATTGAAGCTATCTCCGAGGAAACGCTGAAGCAGCGTTACGCGACCACGCCGCCGGCTCCGGCGCAACCGCATATTGCGGTGGAGGGGTCGGTCAGCGTGGGGGTAGCGCTGACCAATCTGAACGGCGTGGCTTATGGGTATCCGGTGACCCCGGGAGGCAAGTTCACCTACATCGACTATGGCGATCAATTGACGCGGCAAGCAGTAGCGTCAACCTGCGATACGGCAGATTTCTGGGAGCCGCTACGGCAAGCTGCGGTGGCCTGCGGAGCCTTTCCGGTGGCCTTTCGTCCGCAGGACGTGCAGCGCAGCGCCAAGACCGAGGCGGACGATTACTCCGGCCAGAATTTGGAACCATGGCCGCACGATCCGGCAACGTTCGCCTATTCGGACGGCGGCATTTTGCAGAACCAGCCGCTGGGCATGGCCAAGAACCTGGTGGATATGATCGACCTCCATATGCATCAGGAAAGCCGCTTCTATCTTTTTGTGTCACCTCATGCCAAAGATCCAGCTGCTAACGACAGCTTCCACGCCGCGAACGCGGATTACCTGCATTTGTTCCAGCGATTATTGGACGTGGTGATGGGGCAGTCCGGGTTTCAGGATTGGATTACGGCCAAGGGTATGAATCAACGGGTTGCGCTGCTGGACGCAAGAGCAGACGGGCTGAAAGATGCGATCCTGAGTGGAGCGATCGACGTCGCATCCCTGGCCAAGACCTCACAGTCCATACTGAAACTGTTTTTCCCTGATAACCAGCACCTTTCTCCTGGCGCAACGGGACCGGAGACGCTGATTCAGGCGCAAGACCGCATTGCAGTGCAGTACCAGGGCGAGATGAATGCGCTCGGTGGGGTGCCTGGGCGAGCCGACGCCTTTCGCGATGCCGTGCTGGCATTTGAAACCGCGGCAGGGCTGGGAGCGCGCGACCACATGACGATTTATGGGGTCACCGCGACCGCAAGCCAATTGGCTGGGGCTGGATTGCAGGCGTTTCTAGGGTTCTTTGATCAGCGATTCCGCGATCACGACTACGATGTGGGGCGGATGCATGCCCACCAGGTTTTGAGCGATCCGGTGCTGGCGCAACCAGGCGCGCTGGGACCGTTTCGATATACGGGCAGCGAGATACGCCCTATCGATTCGCGTCTGGATGGCCTCAAGCTGGGGCAAGTTCCGGTTGCCGATTTGCAACTCTTCAAAGCGGGCATGCGCAAGCGTCTGAATGAAATGCTGCGCGAGCTATGGGGGCCTTATGTTTCGCTGGCCGCCATCCCGGGGTCGGATTTGATCCTCGATTCAGTCTTAAATCATATGATCGCCAAAATGTGATGAGGCGAAGTTCCGAACTTCGGGAGTCAGGGTCGCATTGGCGTGAGCCTGAGGCTCCAGCGGAAATTTGCGTTTCGCAGGGCAGTCTCAGTCCGTAAGCAGCTACGCCCTTTGCGACCCGGAAAAAATGCGTACCTGGCAGTACGACCGTCTAAGAACCTGAGGCGGCGGCTGCCGAGGCCGGCGGCGGCGCTTTGAAGGCGGTGACAATGCCATTAGCTACGGCTGATACTCCATTGATGGTAGCCGAATCGTTGGGATCGATAGACTGGGCGACGGTGGAGGCTTGCACCAGAGCTTGCGTCGCCAGTTGCGTCTTGGTTTCTGTACTGGCGTCGGCTGCGTCCGTTTCGACAGTCTGGATCACGGATGGGGCCTTAGAGATTAGATCTTGAACCAGCGATTTCCAATCGAATGCCATATTGTCCTCCTTGGGGATTACTCTCGTATGTTTCAACTCCAGGTATCGTGCTTGAGGGTGACGAAGAAGGCCAGGCCGTACTCCACACTCCTCTGATCAGCCTTCTGTCTTGTTGTGGTTGTTTTCTCGACGGCCCGCGGAAAAGTCAATTTGGCAACGTAACAACCCCAAGATTCTTCCACAGATCGCGATACCGGGATCTGGGAGTTTCGCCAACTTTGGCCCTTCATTCGCCCTATGTCAATTGCCAAGACGTGCTATTGCGATGGATGATACAGGATCGGCGCGCCGGTTTGAAACAATTCGGAACCGACTAGAACCTTGCGCCGGCAGCGGTTCAAGGCCGCATCAGCGATCCGGGAATATAGTCCGATTGCACCTCGATAGGGATTCCGGTTGGCGTCGCGAGTCCGCAGATTGCCAGTGGGCCCAGCGCCAGGTAACCGTCGGAGTCCTTCTTTCGGTCTCCTTTACTCCAATATTTCTTGTGGCGTTGCAAAGCGAACAGAAGCGTTTCGTTAAAGGGAGCCACTTCGCCGTTCAGGAAGCGAAAGAACAACTCCATTTCCGGGACCACAATATTCAGGATGAATTCCTCGGGAGAAATACGCAGTTGCTGTGGGTCGGTGGCTTCAAGTGCGGCGGTCAAGCGCTTTGAGACATCCGCATCGTGCCGCCAGAAGCGCTGCAGCACATCGGCAAACAGATAGAGGCATTCGTCTCCCTTGGAGCTGGATTGACGAAGAACATCAATCGGCAACGCGCAAAGAACATCTACCGATCCCCGATCTCCGCAAATTAAGCCCATATAAAATCCGCTTCGCCACAGGTCAACGTGACAGACGTCGTTGGGCCCAACAGCCTTTGCCTGGACACTGTGATCGGGCCCGAGGTTGATGGTGACTTCGCCCGAGCTTTGAGCGGAAACGAGCGCGATGGCTGCGGCTGCCCTGGCGCCCTGACAGATGTACGGTCGCAGCTCAGAGGCGCCGGGGTTGAGGACGCTTAAGTACTCGGCGCACATCCTCGACGCCATGAACAGACCTCGGAGCGAAGGAATCGTCTGCTTAGGAACAGATAACGAAGTGTGGAGAAGATTGGTTGCGGCCTGGTAGCGCTCCTCGGCCAGTTCTCGATCGACACTATGCCGTTCTATCGTATTCATTCCGCGTATCCTGATCCTGTGTTCTGCCGCACAGCACCTACGGAGCGGCCAAGACAAACTCGCGTACTTGAATGTCACGCAATACCGCCGCGCCTTTCTCGGTTCCGATGGGCGCACGTACCAGCATGTATTTCAATTTGCTGTTGACCTGGGCCGCCAGAAGCTGGTCACCAAGTTGCCGAATCTCCTTGGTCGCCCCTCTTTGAGACATATTCCTAGCGATATCTCCAAAGTACTCTCCCGTGCCCTGTTCAGCCCGGATGCCGCCCACCATACGCGTTCCCAGCCCCCCGCTTCCGCCTTTCGCCTCGATCACGTAGAATTCATCGCCTACTTTCCATACCTGGTCAAAATCGCCTGCGGTTGAATAGGCTTTTCCGATGGGGTAAACCCGAACTCCGCCTTTGCCTCGCATTACGGCTTCGGCAGCATTCTCACCCAGCAGCCGGCTTTGTTCGTTGATTTCCGCATACAGCTTGCTCAGGGCCTTGCTGTCTTTATCGGCAAGTGCACCCTTAGCCTGCAGGTCTTCAAGCCGGTCTCGTTCCGACATCAGTTTGCGCCGGTTTTTGAAGAGCTCTTCCATTTTGTCCTTTTCAGCTTTGGCGATCTTATCCAGTTCCTTGGTTTCGTCGGCTCCGGGGGTGAACTTCGCGCGGGTAATAGCCTCGCCTTCGGCGGCTTCCTCGAACGTGCCGGAAGCAGGATTAAAGCGGCGAGGCGGAAGATCGGGCGGGAAGCCGGTACGCTTGTACACCAGCTTGCCATCTTCGCCCAGGGCCCAAGTATAACCAGCTTCAGGTTCGGCAGAGGCACCATAGCGGAAGTTTGCTTCCTCGCGACCTGACCAGTTTGGCGGATGGCGATCAAGTTCGGGAGCGACGCTGCCGCGCCGCTTAACCATCTCATTGAAATTCGGATCATCCTTGACCGCCGGAGTCCAGTCGCCGGGCAAGGCCGTGGTGCGAATTTCCTGCTCCATCTTCGCTGCTTCAGCTGCAAGCGTGCGGCGTGCGGCATCGCCCTCAGCTCCCGGCGGAATTTGCGCGGCGCGCTTCTCGAGGTCGGCGATTTTGGCTTCCCACTCCGGTTGCCGCGACAGCCGTCCGGCATAGCGTTCGCGCAGCAATCTGCAAGGTGATGCGCAACTCCATATATCGCCGGTCTTGGTGACTGTGACTTTTCCACCGCCCTCTAGCTCAACCGACTGCGCCGCCTTGCGAGCGACCTCTTCTTCTTCAGCGCCCGTCTTAGCCAGGGACTTAAGTTTTTCGGCTTCTCCTTCGCCCTTGGCTATGTCCTTGATGACTTCTTCTTCCGTGCCGGGACCGGCCTTAATGTGAGCCAGAATATCTTTTGTCTTTCCAGCGAGACCTACGTCATCGGCGGTCTTACTCACTAATTCCAGGCTCTCGGCTGCTTTCTCGGTTCCTTCGGCTGCCTCGGCGGCCTTGACGACCGGCGCCAGGGCGTGGAACGCCTTCAGCATGGCCGAAGCCGCGGTGCCAACATCAAAAGCTGTTCCGACGATTTCCACGGCCAGCCAGAATAACGAGGGATCTTCCTGGGAGAGGGCACGTTCTTTTTGCAGAGCAGAGCCGGCCAACGCCTTCTGCAACATGTATTCCTGAATGTGGATGGTGGTAACGGCAATATTGACTCCGGCGGCGACCACCAAGCTGAGGCCACCCGTGGGTCCGGCCAGAAGCAGAGCTGCAATGTTGAGCACGGCAAGGGCAACGCCCTGCAGCCATCCTGGCTTTTCTTCTTCCACCTTGTCGCGCACCAGGCGTCCTTCCATCGAACCCGGGGCAACATTCATCGTCTGCTGGGTCACGTCGACCATGGCATCCAGGCGCCAGACGTTCACGTCGCCATCGTCGAGGCCCTCCTCTGAATCCTTGATATTACGTAAGGTCTCGGTTACCTGAGCGCCAATGAGATTGGCAGTCTCGGTGCCAGCGCCCTTGGTGGCGATGGTCTGCAGGGCGTCGAGGCTGGCGTCGGGTTCCGAATAGCGCCCCAGAATCGGGTACTGATCGCTCACGTAGGACTGCAGGTCTTTGTAGTCCGTTTCCATCTTCTTGACTTCTGCATCGAGTGGCCAATAGCTGTCGTCGATTAGCACCATTCCTTCAACCACGGTGATCTTGTCGTCTCGTTCGCTTTTCTTCTCCTCGATCTTTTGCCGCCGCTGCAACAGAATGTTCGCTGCGTCCTGCAAGCCGGTATTCGCGGGAGTTGCTCCCTCCATTTGAAAATTGGGGACCTCAAACGAGCCGTCCTCGGTGTCGATTTCGAGCATTTCGCCAGTGAGTCCATAACGGGTCGCTTCACGATTGGTCTGCAGCCGGTTGGCTTCCAGGGTCTGCTTGGCATTGGCCTTGGCCCTGTCTTCAAAATCAGCCAGAAACTGCATCGCCTCCCAACGGACCTGAAGATAAGTAACAAATGCCAGTGGCACTGCTTCGGGAAGCGCCTGCCGCCGCTGTTCCTCCTGCATGTCATAACGCATATCCAGGGGCGAGCGAACACGTGGTCCATAGGCTGAGGTCGTTGCCGATATGCCCAGACCACTGGTTTTAGGTGGCACTCCCTGCTCAACCAGAAGGTTGTTGTACCACTCGTCGCCGCCCTTCAGTCCACGCCGGGAAATCAAGCCCCGGAGCTCCTGCTTCATGAAGGCGGGATCAGTGCTCATGGGCACGTCGCGGTACCAGTACCAATCCGACCTAGGCCGGGCCAGCGGCGGAGGTTCCGGATGCCGACGAAGGACAACGTCGCCCGCGTCCTGTTGTGCCACATGCGTCAATTCGTGCGCTAGAAGCTGCTGTCCCTCGCCAGTGCCAGGGGCGTATTGGCCGGGCGCGAAAACAACGTCGCTGCCCGCGGTGTAAGCCAGCGCGTTTACCGCTTGGGCGGATTTCGCGGCAACGGCATCGGTGTGTACCCTAACCGCGCCGAAGTCGCGACCGAAATGGTTTTCCATCAGAGGCCGTACCGAAGCATCGAGCGGCTGACCGGAAGAGCGGAGGGCCTCATGCACGATAGGGGGAGCGTCGCTGGCGCCTGTGGCCCCATCAGCATCGCGGCGCTGAATGCTGGAAGGTGCCGGAAGGACTTGCTCGCGCTTTTGCCTGCATTCCTCACACTCGTCGGAAGATGAACCGGCACAGCCGCACTTACGCGGTCCTCCCAGACTGCCACCCTGGAGGTTCCCGGCACTGGAAGGGTTGTAGATCATTGTCCCGGCGACCCGATCCGCTTCCTGCTCGAAGGCATCACCTGGCTGGCCGACGGACATTTTCTTCTGCAGGAAGAGTGGAACTCCCGCGGAGCTCGATGGCTCGGAGTGCCTGGTAGCCTCAGGCTCCTCAGTGCGTTCTGAGCTGCCCCCCTTGCGCCGGGTTGTGAAAGTGGAAGTCATCCGATTAATAAGCCTGGAATAGAAACGCGGCCCGTTTTCGGTTTATGACTATATTCTCGAAAGCATCCTGTTTGTGCCGGATGCCGCTTCTAACCGCGACCTTGAAAAGACGAGCTGGAACCTCCGGTCGCGGCCGGCAACTTCCGCGCTGGGCTGCTGCCTTCGGAGTTGATCGCGTCTACAAATCCCGGGCAATTTCGGGATGAAATACCCGGATCGCCTGAACTTTTCCTCGAAATTCTCGATCTCACCGGCACAAACGGATTGGTCATTCGCCCATACCATAAAACCTGGTGGAAGCACCGATTTTTGAGATTTCATCCAGCAGTGCCTCCGCTTCCAAGGCGCCCTGTTCATAGAACGCCCGCGGGAAATATCCCAGGTCGCAGCGAAGTTGAGGGTAGCGGCCAAATGCGACGCCTCGTTCACAGCTGGTTTGCGCACGGGCACTCTGGACAACGCGTTCTGCGCTCTCAAAGATGGTCGCTGAAGGGGCATCTGCAAGGATCAGACAAGGCCACCCGGCCCATTGCTGAGGGCGATCATCCGCTCGAAAACTGCCATCGGCCGCATTCAAATCGAAGTAGCCCCGGCGATTCAGTTCAGGCAACATCGGCGGCGACTCGGGAGGTAGCGTTGCCCGCAGCCGCCAGGCGAGCGCCCAGCGATCTTCCCAATCGGTTGACGAATCGCGATAGGAGCTGAAGTAGGGGGTCCGCATGGCATCGAACTGCCAGGCAGCAGGTTTTACCCCTATCCCCAGGACTTCCAAAACCGCCTGCACAAATGCGTCCGTCCCGTGCGCCAAAAATATGGCATCGCCGAGAGTAACGAACGCTTCCAGAATTAGTGGCTCACTGCGCACGTAAGCCGGGTGCCAGATGTGATAGGCAGCCATCCCTGTGTCTCTACCTCTTCGAACCGCGGAACCTGCGGGTCACGATCGGATTGTAACTGTCCGGTTCGCGTGCTCCGGCGCTTGAGTTCAGAGTTTGCGGAACCACGACCAAAGCAGCTCCCACGAAATCGTAGAAGCTTTTGCGCGGCCCGTAGTCGCTGGTGCGCCCGCCCTGATAGTTCCAGTGCGCAAGCACCGTGGGCGACGTGTGGTCCAGAGTAGGCTGCTCTCGCGAGTCAGCAACTAACCACATGAAATCGCCCCGGGGCGATCTCCGGTGCAGATACTCCCAGTACTGATTACCGTCCTCGCCGGTGTGCACCGAGCCGATTGCCAGCCACATACGATTTATCGTGCCTGCCGAGTAATCATGCGGATAGAAATAACTGCGAGTCTGTTTGCCGCGATATTGAGGTTTCAGTTGGATGTGGCCTGCAGACAGTTCCGCGAAGTCGGTATCCCAATCTCCCACCGGCCGATCGTTCTTGAGCGTCCGGCCCTGGTCTTCGAGTGAGACAGCCTTGGCCTCGAGCTCCTCAAATACTTTCGTGCCCAGCCCGTAGTCGCGCCTTTCATACCACTCCCGCGCCTGCTCGATGTCACTCTCCAACTTCTGGACACCATTCCACAACTTCAAAGCGCGACCTTGATAAGCTACAGCCGCGTCACGGTAGGGATGAAGATCGGCATCGTTTCCTGCGGCCCTGACCTGGTCATCGGCAAACAGCTTCTCGGTACGGACTACATCGAAGCACTGGTCGAAAGCGTCATTTGCCTTAATGCGGGCGGCACGCATCGCCTGGTAGTCTGCATCGCTGGGCTCGACGGCGGCGGGCACAGCGAATCCTTCTTCATTGTTATTGATCGCGTCGCTCAGTGCGTCGGCGTTCCTGTCAATAGCTTCCAGGCCGGAGCGCGCCTCGTTGCGTGAAACGCCGTCCGGGGCGGCCGCGGGCGCTTGCAGCTCATTCACGCGCTCGCGAAGGTGCTGGGTGGAAGCGACCGCGTCATTCAGGTTCTCCTCTCGTTTCTGCAGTTCACTGACCGGATCCGAGGACGGGGTAAGCGTAGCCAATGCTGGCGTTCCAGTTGAGCCGGCGGCAGTCTTGGCGGCTGCCGCTTTTCGGGCCGAAATCATCAGCCGGGCGTTGGCTTGTTTTTCGCGGTCGGCCGCGCGTGTGGCCGAAGCGATCTGTGCCAGGGCCGATGCCTTCGCGGCCGACACCGCACCGGTATCGCTATCTCGCCGCTCTCTTCCTGGACCCGTGGGATCGTCCTTGAGATCCCCCTGCTTCTGTTGAGCCTGCAGATCGGAAAGCACGTCATCCATCTGGAAGCCCCCGAGATTGCCGAAGTCGCCTGTGGCCGAGTCGTTACCAATGACGAACCTTTCCTGTAACTCCCAGTCGTATCTCTTATCCAGCAGCGGCCATTCCTTCTTGTATTCCCTTCTCCATTTCCAGCGCGTAAGGTCTGGGACAAACCAATGGACGATTGGCCAGTCTTGCACCTCATGAGTCAGGTTGGTTACGACGGGAATCTCGGGAACACGCAGTTCGACCCATACGCCGGCGTTCGCCACAAGATGGAATGCCATGGTGGCGCCTGCGGTGAGATCCAATGTAGTTGACAGGGAAATATCACCATCACTCCACCTGAATTGAACCCAGGTGTCCACGTTGGCCCAGACTTCGCCCGATGCCGACCCTTCTAATCCGGCAAAGGCGCCGGCGTTCAATGCGTTGCCGAAAACACCAAGCTCTCCTTCCACCCTGCCAGACGCGCTGGCATTGGCGGCCGCCAACGCGCTGAACCGCATCTGGGCGTCGGCGGCAAAGGTTCCGTGAGGCGTAGGATCGGGCGGAAGCACAATCGGACCTAGCAATGGATCGAACAAAATGATTGGCTCGCGCATGCGTTCGGCTTCAGCGCCGGTCACGATGATGCGTATCTGCTCTAAAGTGCCCGGCCCAAAGCCCAGGAAGGCGTTGCTTTGAGCCGAATAGCTGCCCTGCAAACCATAAGAGATCGGAATTCCATCGACGATAAATGTCCCGCCCGCCAAAGGCACAAAGGCTGGCTTCGAGCTCCAATGCTTGTCGATCGGCCTTTGCATCTCGAACAACACAACATCGGGGCTGGTGGCGAACACGGTACTTGCTGGCCATATCTCTGTCGGCCGATGTTGCTGCGGCTGTCGAGAAATAGTGCGAGCCTGCGCCGGCGTGATGAGATTCCGAATACCGGATCCGGGAGTGCGCGCAGCAGGCCCGCCTTTGGGGGCTGAAGTTTGCGGCTCCGGCGACATCACCATGTCGCTCACTTTGCGGGCTTCCACTTCCTGCTCATCTTCAGGGAAGCTGAGCCGTGACGCCTCAGGTTGCGGATGGCTGATGTTTGAGCTCGCGCCTTGTTGCAAGGTGTGGGTCAGCTCATGGGCAAGCAATCGCCGGCCCTCGCCGCTCTCAGGCCGGTATTTTCCCTGCGCGAAATAGATGTCACGTCCTACGGTGTAGGCATTCGCTGCCAACCCTTGGGCGGATTTTTCAGCGCCCGGGCCGGTATGCACTCGCACCTGGGAGAAGTCGGCGCCAAAACGAGGTTCCATGAACTCGCGCGTGCCGCGATCCAGTGGCTGGCCTTGGCTTGCAATCGGAATCGCTGCACTGGAAACGCTTGCTCCTCCAGTTGACTCTCCGGTTGCTTGCCGTTGCACAACGCCTGGCGCCGCCAGTTCTTCTTGTTTCGGTGCAGTGTGGTTTGCGTTGTGACTATCTTTCGCCGGACATGTGCACTTGTGTTCCGCGCCTGCTGCTGCCGCTCCGCCGGACACTGGAGGGGTGGCCCCTGCGGATGACCCTACGCCGACCGGCGCGGACGGCCCTGCAGCCTGGCATGTGCACATGGGTACGATTGGGATGCCGCCCGGCGGACCCATCGGGGGCACAGCGGCTTCGGACTCGGATGCCGATGGCGTCGCGGACGAGCAGCGCTCACCTGGCAGGCCCACGCACTTGCCTCCCGAGATGACCGAAGCGGCCTGACTCCGGCGACCGCTTGGTTTCTCGCTGGTGCGAGGGGCGGGTGCGGTCGGTGATGGAGTAATTGCTGTAGGCGAAGGGCCTGGTGTCGGCCGACCAGGTCGCGCGCTCGAACCCTGGCTGCCCGGCGGCGCCTTCTGCGTGGCGGGATGCGTTTCGGCGACGGCCCCACCGCTGGCTGCGGGTTCGTTCTGCGTGGTCGCCGGTGTCTTAGTGGCTAGTCCACCGCCGACAGGCGCAGACTTCGTTGCGGGCGGTCCCGCTTTACCGGTGACGTGGCTACTCTTTAGTGAATTCTGCAGCGGCGCCGAATCGGAGTGAGTCGCGCCGCTTTGGGGAACGGGCTTCTTCGGGACCGGTCGCCCGGTTCCGGTCGGCTCTTGCTGCGGCGCGAGAGTGGAGCCGGATCGGGCCCCTTGCGGCGCTGAACTGGCGCTGGGGGCCTGCTGCTCTTGCTGCTTATTACATACCTCACACTGGCCGGAGGCGGAAGCTCCACAGGCGCACTTGCGCTGGATAGATGGGCGCGGCGATCGCAGTCCTTGACGCGAATACGGCGGCGATGCCGCGAGCGCTCCCGACCGACCGCAGTGGTTAGATGACATCACCCGCTCTGCCGCCTGATCCGCCTCGCGCTCCAGGGGATCGTCGACTGCGCCCACGGCGAGCTTTCGTTGCAAGCCGATTCCAAGGAACAGCGGCATGCCCGCCGGCGCGCCATAGGCGGCTTCGAGTTCGAAGGCGGAAGGAGCCGGGGAAGCGGGCTCAGCCGACACCTCAGCCTTGCTCTTCGACTTGGGCTCGGCGGTGACAGCGGCTCCCATGAAAGGCAGTCGGCCTCATGCTTTCTTCGCCAGATCGGTAGGCATCTCCCGACCAAGCTTGCGGAACTCCGCGGTCAGCGCGCTGACCACGTCGGCATAGGTAATGACGCGGTCTTCGTCATGGGCTGGAACCGAGGCCGCCAGCACGGCGTTGCGAATGTCGCCACCACATAGTTCGGCGGTTGCCAGTTGATTGATCTCGGCTGCGGCCAGGGAATGGCTGCTGCCCAGATGGGACAACCAGAGGGCGCGACGCTCCTCCGGCCGCGGCGGCGGAAACTCCACAATCATGTCGAGCCTGCGGGCAAACGCGGAATCGAATCGGCTACGATTATTGCTGGTGAGGATTGCGATTCCCTCGAACGTCTCGATTCGCTGCAGCAGGTAATTGGTCTGGGCGTTGGCGAAACGATCGTTCGCCTCCCGCACATCCGTACGTTTGGCGAACAGCGAGTCGGCTTCGTCGAAAAGCAGAATAATCTCGTCGTGCTCAGCCCGAGCCAGCAGCTGGGCCAGATTTTTTTCCGTCTCTCCAATGTATTTGCTGGTGACGGCGGCCAGATCAACGCGATACAGAGGCATTCTCAGGCGGGTGGCGAGCCAGCCCGCAGCCAGCGTTTTTCCGGTGCCAGACGGCCCCACAAACAGCACACGAACTCCCGGTTTGTAGCGCGCCACGGCCGAGGCGCCCAGGCCTTTCACCAGCCGGTCGCGGGTGCGACAGCGCCGCAGCAACCGGTCCAACTCGCCCCGCAGGGTCGCCGTCATGACGATGGCCTCGTCCGGGATCGGATCGGGCAGGTGCTGGGCCAAGCCGGCAAGACCGGTTCCTTCGCTGGCCATCGAAGCCCGAGTGATGTCTGCAATCGAGGGTTCGCTGCGGCCGTCGATCAGGCTGTGGTGACGAGCCAACCGGCCGAGGTGGGCAATGCGTCCACTGCCGTGGCGATGCTGCGTGGCCAGTTGTGCGGCGAGTTGAGGATCGCACAACGCGCTTTGCCACAGCTGTTGGCGCTCGTCAGGCGAAGGCACGGCGAGCTTCCAACTCAGGGGCGTTTCTCCGCTGCTCTCGACCGTGCCATCCTCTCCACAAACGACCAGGATTGGACCTGGATAGTGGGGAATATCCGGTAAAAGGCGTTTGTCGCCCGGACCCAGCTCATAGCAGAAGACTGGCAGCAACTCCCGGAGCAGAAGCCATGGTCCGAGTCCTGCTAGGGGTGAGGAAGGCCTGGAGTTTTGCGCAGTCATTTTGTCGGCATCGATAAACACCGGCCTGCATTGGAGGGCGGACGCAATCTCGCAGACAACCGACCGGGTCTCGCAAATGGATGGGCTGCGCAAAACCAGCACTCGTTGGATGCCTGCGCGCAGCCCGGCTGCCTGTCTTGCGGCTTCGACCAGAAAGGACAAGGGCAGCGGAATCTGTTGAGTTGTGTCCAGCCCAACGACGGTGCCGGACCAATGCGAATCGTGTCCACCTAACGCCAGGCAAAGTGGAACGGGGACCGCCACCAGGCGCTCTGCCAAAGGGGCAACATCATTCAGCAGGTTAAGCAATCCACTGTGTACGGCGTTACCGGTGACGATGGTGTCAATCGGGTTCCTGTTCGTGGTAGAAACCAGCGGCCCAAAGGAGGCTGCTAAGAGGGCCAGCGTGGGACGCGAGCCGGCCATGGGCGCCTGCAGACGGGCCACTGCCCGACCTACGGTAGCGTCGGTCTCGATTGCCGATGCCAGGGCAATCGTGAGTATCTCGACGAGTTGCAGCCCGAGCTCAGACGCAAGCTTCAACAGCGGCAGGTCAGCCAGATTAGGATTGCGCAGGTAGCCGGCCAGCTTGGCTCGCCAGTCGTCGCCCGGGGGCAGAAGCTCAAGGTGGTACTGCAGAAAGCGAAATTCAGCCACGTCGGCAGATGCCGATCCGTCGTCCAGGGCACAAATCGCAAGCGCCGCAAGCGCATAACAGCGCAGATCCGCGACCGGCTTGCGCCAGCCCGCTTCGTTGGCGACTCTAAAGTTACGCACGGGATTAGTGGCCATGGATACCTTCGTCCCATACGTAATGGAACCTGACCACCTTGCCGAACCAGGGCAGCCATCCCGGATCGATATCGAGGCCCAGGCGCCGAATTCTGATGTCGGCTGAGTCCAGTGAGAGGGTGACATCCAGATCGCTGCGATTCATCGACACCAGGCCACTCCGATTCACCACCTGACGAGCGGTAAATCCGCCCACGCGCCAGCACCAGCGGCGCACCGCGATCGACCATACGCGCGAAAAGTATTCGGCATCGAAGAGACTCCGGGACGATGGCCGCAGGTTGGAAGGAAACAGTGTGGAGCAGTCTGTCACGGTCGCATCTTCGAGAGGAATATGCAGATCCTGGATCTGACCCAGAGATAGATCAATCCAGTGCAGAATCGGATCGCCGGCCTCGATCCCAGCGTAGGCCGCAAGCCGCTGCACGATGCGCGCAACCAAACCCGACTCCGCCGCGATTGGATTTGACCGAAGTGCCTCGGCAATTCCCAGGAGCCGCAAGGCATTCAACAAGAAATACAAACCGGCCGCACTGGTCGGCGCGCCCGGAAGAATTCCATTCGATTGGACGCCGCCGTCCTCAGGCAAAACTATGCTCGAGTTTGGTTCCCCTACCTCCTCGAAATGTATCGCAACCGGAGGCAACGGCTTAGCGGCCTGCGAGGAAGATTGTTTCCTGTGAGACGATTCTTGCCGAGCCGTTTGGTTGGTCGCCGTCACGGCAGAGGTAACGATCGGAGCTTTGCCGGCCGTGGATTCCGCGACAGCCTCACCAAACTCGATTCGCTGGTGCAGAGGCGGCTGCCTAAGTTCGACTGCGTTCTGCGGCAACGAGAGAGCATCGAAAAGCCGGCTGTACTGGCTTGACGGAGCAACCTGGCCGGCGAGCGACTCGCTGTTCGCAACGTCGGGCGTATCGGCCGCGCGCTTCCCAGTCAGACTTTGCAGAGTACACTGGGCCCGGTTGACTACCATTCCGGTGCTCAATTCGGAAGGTAGCACGCAGAGTACGGCCAGAGAAGCGAGCCAGACTACGCGTGGATCGTTGCCGCCGATTGTTCTCAGGGAACGCTGCAATATGACATGAAAGGTTTGCGGCAAAGGAACTGGCCGCGAGCGAGCGGAAATAACCTGCCGGGGAGCAAGTTCTCGCAGCCAGGAGTTCACCGTGGCCAGCGGAAGTAAGCTCAAGAGAGTCAAAGGGTCACCGTAACCGATGGCTGCAAGCACGGATTCGGCCACCGCCAGCCATGATGCGGGCAGTTCACGCAGCCTCTCGACAATCGCCAGAACTCTCTCGGAGCGGGTTACTTCCACGGCGGTACCGGCCACCAGCGGCCAGAACCAGCAGTTCAGCGGTTCCCGCTGCAAAATTCTGGCCAGCAGCAGCTGCAACGCTTCCTGATAGTTGTAAAAGAAAACCGCCTCGGCCGAGTGGGCGCGATCATCGGAGACATGGATGGCCCGCGCCGCAAGATCCAAAAGCGCTAATCCGACCGCGTTCGTCCATGCCTGCCGACTGGCCCGGGCAGACAAGTTCCTGACCGACACTTTGCGAAAGAAATAAACGCGTCCCTCGTTCTCGCCCGGCAAGCTGGCCAACCGCAGAGCATCCTCCAGTAAGAAAGCCATCTGTTCACGCGACATCTGGCCGCAGCCTCGCAAGCGGCAGTGCCGGACATAACGGTCGTCCCTTGCGAGTTGTGGCTTGGCAAACCAAGTGGCCATGATGAGTCCTAACGGGCAAACGCACGCACGGCCAAGCCCTTCGGAATCTGGGCCGTGAAATGCGCCACATCAGTGGTCTCAAGATAGATATCGGGCTGGTAAACCCTGGTGACGGTGGCTTTGACGGTTTGCCGATCCAGATCACTCACCACAGCTTGCGCCGCCAATGTGCCCTTGGAATAAAGGTTGACATACATGCCGCTTGCGATTCGCTCGGAGGGCAGATTGAGGGCGAGGACTCCGCCAACGATCGGCCTGGTGCGGACCGTCAGAGCGCTGGTGATGATCTCGTCGACCGGAGCATGGCTGGCTAACAGAATGCAAACGCGCACCACGTCGCTGGTGAATGCGACCGCTGCCGAGTTGCCGGTATCGATCTGCTGGAACAGCCAGTCGACCAGCATCTGCATCTGGTCGCGAGCTACATATTCCTGTTGGGTCCAGTTGGGGAGAACGGCCAAACTCTGCAATTGCAGAGACAGTCCGGGACCGCGCAGAAACTCCGCCCAGGCAAGACGATATTCCGGATCCGTGGTGCTGACCCGGGTGTAAAGGCAGGTGGCGACGTTGGAGATCTGGGTCATGATCCGGGAAGTTGCGTTCACGATTTCTGCATGCACCACCGCCGAGCTAATGAGGTCTCCGACTGCGGCCAGGTTTTGCAGAACTCCGACCATCGAGTTCCAACTCTGATTCGCGAGCTGGGTAACCGGAAAGGAAGACCGCTCGGTCGCAAAAGTGTGGAACACCTGCTGATTGGCGTAGTAGAGATTCGAAATAACCGGAGCATACACGCCAGTCTCCCGATCCGCCGAGGACGCCGGCGGGGGCAGCTGCAGTTGCACCATGGCCCGGACCTGGGAGCTGGCGGCCAGTTCGTAGAGTAGATGCGGCCGTTCCAAACGATTTAGGAGCGCCTCCACCGCAGGCAACCAGTTGACCGGCGCTTCCCGCAGCAGGGCTACGATCTCACGCAGCTCCGGGGGAATCGTCACGGACTGCTGCAGGCAGGCGGGAACCGGACTGGTGACATTGCCGGGTACGAGCTGACGGGTGGGTGTATCACTGGTAGCTTCCAAAGTTCGGGCCCGAGTGTAAGCGATGACCTGCACGGAGTTCTGTAGCGTCTGCGTCCTCTTAGCGTTGACGCTGGCTACGCGCAGCTGTTCATCGGCCAGCAACTGGCCGGTAAAAGCAAGATCCTGGCGCTCCTGCAGAAGATTGTTCTGCAACTGCGTGAGAGCGCTTTGGGCGTGCTGTAGATCGGACTGAATGTTGGTCAGAGCGGTGCTGCAAAAGGATACAAAGTCACGGTACTGTTGCACGCGTGCTTCCAGGGCACGGAGGAGCTGGCTATGTTGCTCCAGGACGCGTATGCCGCTGGAGAACATGGTGGCCTCATCGGCATTGGCCGGGATCTGGACGTTTTGCACTTGTGTCAGCAGCTTGGCCCCGGCGGTTGCGTCACGCAACTCCGAAAGCGTATGCGTATCTACCGGGTGCGGATCAGTGTCGGTAGCCTCCGTGGGAGCGCCGTCCACCAGAATCGTAAGATCGGCGATGTTGATATCCAGAGTGCTCAACAGCTGGAGGAAGGCAAGCCGATTGGAGACGGAATAAAACAAAGCTTCCTGCGACGGAGATTGGGCCAGGCGCTCAGCAATGGTCAACGTCCTGACGTTGATTTGCGCTCCGACCAGCGGTTGCTGCTCGGTAACGTCGCCGGATTTGGAAGGGAGCGCAGTTGTGCCGCGAATAATTGGCCTGTAGATGGTAGGAGGAGCGACAACCCCTACACCGAATCGCTTGGCACTGGCCGCGACCTCGAGATTAAGAGTGACCGGCTTGAACGCCGTCGCGGTGAATACTGGCCGGATTGCTGGGGTCGCAAGTTGAACTGGGGGAGCTGGGACAGCAACCTTGTTCTTAAGCTGCGTAGAAAGCATCATGGGCCGGAAAGTTCTGATTCCCACCGTACCCGAAGTACCCGATGCGGGTGGGGTGGTCGCGGGAGTTCCAGCCGGGGCCGGCGCCGGAGCGGGAGTGGGAGTGGTCGGAATGGACTTGAGAAAGGATTGCAAATTCTCCGACACGACTGCGGCCGTGTCACCGGTAGCAATGTTGGCCAGGATGGGCGAGGTGGCGAGTTTGCTGGCGTCGATGGTGCCCAGAACATTCTGCCGATAGCGATAGATGTCGGTCTGGGCGGTGAGAAAGGCGAGGTTGATCAGGTCATCGGCCCGATTGATCCGGGCATTGATATCGTTGATAAAACACTGCAGGCCGTTATTCAGCAGATCCGTCATGTCATCGGGGCCGGCGGCGGCACGCTTGAGCATGGTCAGGCCATTCGCATCGGGGGTGAACGCTCCCGGATAGTTGATGACACCTTGCAGATCGGCTGACCCCCAAGAGCTGGCAAACCAGATGACGGTGCCATCCTGGGTGAATCCAGAAGTACTCCCCCAATGAGGTTCTGAAGCACCGGATTTGCCCGGCGTCTGAATGGTTTGCACATTACTGTTTCGATCGAAGATGAACTGGCCGGCGACGTAGGTGGTGTTGGGCTGCCAGACTCCGATACCGGTGTTCGTCCATCGAACTCCTGCGACTGTGACCCCGGTGGCGGCTCCCGCCGCGGTTTCCTGGGTCGGTTGCCCGAACTGGGCGTTCCAGTTAGGCGGTACGGGGCCTGAGGTCCCTGCCCCACTGACAATCTGAATATTGCCGTTGCTATCGAGCACCCACTGCCCAAGCTGATACGGAGTGGCGTTCTGCCAGGTCTGCGGCCGAACCCCGATCCAGGTCAGACCGCCGTCTACGGTTGGCTTTCCCAAACTCCACCACGGCTGGGTACTCGCGGACGTGCCGGCCGTTTGCACGGTCTGGATGTTGCCTTTGGGATCGACAATGAACTGTCCCACAGAGTAGGAGGTGTTGGGCTTCCAGGTACCCAGCCCCTGGCATACCCAACGGACGGTTCCGTCGGAGGTGATGGCTCCCGCATTCGTTCCCCACGCCGGTGCCACTGTGCCGGAGATGCCGGCAGTCTGAACGGTCTGGATATTGCCGTTGGAATCGATGATGAAGAAACCTGGAGTGAGCGGAGCTCCCGGCTTTCCGGCAAGGTACGCGGAAGCCGGCTGCCAGACGGCGGAGCCCAATGTCACCGGCCCGTTGTTAATCCATTTTAGATTCGAGGGACTCGATCCGTCGGCAGTCACCGCACCGAATACCGTGCCCCAAGTCGGCTGCGCTGACGCGGACCCGCCCGGGGTCTGCACAACTTGGATATTGCGATTCGGGTCGACGATGAATTGGCCAACAATGTAGCCGGCATTTGGCTGCCAAGTCGCCGGCGAGAGGGCGCCGAACGATTCGTCCTCAGCCGGGTTAGAGCTGGACTGCGGAAAATAGGGCAGGGCAGTATCCCGGCCTGCTATTTCGTCCGCAGCAAGGCCCGCATTCAGGTTAATGAGATTCGGATTTGGCCCGGGAACGTTCGGCCCAAGTGCCGTAATCAAAGCATTGGTTTCCAGTTGAATGGCTTTACGTTTCCTGAGCGTCAGGTTGCGAGCGCTGGTGGCCAGGTCGATCTCCGCCTGGAAATCTCCGGAGACGGTTTCCGTTATCAGAATATTAGGATCGTAGAGCTCGTCTGGCAGGGGCACCAGAATTTCTACCGGTTCCAGTTGAGTTGGGTCCGTGGGGGCGGTTGCAGCTACCGCTAGGGGCGCAGCCGTGATGCCGGTTTGCAGTGCAGTTTCCAACTCCTCGAGATGTACGGGGCCGGCCGTCAAGGCCCAGTTGGGCGGGAACCAGCGGTTCTTCCTGGCGACGAAATCCAGCGCGCCTGCGGGCACAATTCCACTGGGCGGCGCTGAAGAAAACAAGTCAGACAAATTCCCCAGCGGCGTCGTGCTGGTCAGCCGTTCCGAAAGCTGTTCGGCAAATTGCGAGATCCGGGCCTGCAGGAGTGCGGGTTCCACCAGACTGGGAGCTTCGTCCGCTCCAACCGGAAGAACATAGCTGCGGCGCGGCAAACCGCCGGCACGAGCTACGGCCCCGCAATCGACGAAGAGAGGCTTCCATGAGCTGTCGAAACCCGCGACTGCAACCGGGACCCCCAACATGGTCCAAGGCAATTGATCGTCCTCTTGCAGAGCGAGTTCGGCATTGAAGATGGTGTAAGCCAGCCGATTACGCCAGGTTTCGAGCGGCATCTGTGGGGGCAAGGGCAGGGCAGCCGGCCAGGGTACGAACACCAGACGGGTGGCGTCGACGACTTGCAAATCCGCAAACGCCGTTTCGTCCGGATCCTGATCGCAGGACGCGTCCAGGTTGCCCGATACGATGACTGGAGACGATCCAGTGCCCAAGGTCTTGGCAGTAGCTTGAACGAGCACGGGTTGTAGAAGCAGAATTCCCGCAAAGCTGGTCGACCCGGATGACTCGATGTAGTCGGCGAAACTCTGTTGAGTTTCTCCGGTGACCAAGTCGATCACGGCCAGCGCGCCGAATTTGGTGTGCAGGTCCCGGAGGAGATAAACATCTTCTCCACTGGCCGCTATACCGTATCCCGCAGTCACATGCAGCCCCGGCTCAAATACCACAGCAGCGCCCGCAGCGTGCCCATTGGCCAACGCGTCAACGACAATATGGGTTGCGTCAGGGATGGCAACCACGTTGAACTGTTCCTGGTTTGCGCCGGCATCGATCACCGCCGGCTGCCCCGTCTGGAATCCGGTGCTGTCGCCGACCGCGATCGTAATGTTCTGTCCAGCGCCTGCGATTGCCGCTGTGATGGTGGTTGCGGCGCCGGTTCCCGCGGCCGGATTCATCAGCGGCTCAAACTGCACACTGACGCCGGCGTTGTGGGCCTTGCTCAGGGTTGCAGCGACGACGTGGGTCGGGTCAGGGACAGCTGTGACTTGGAACTGTTCCTGATTGCTGCCGGTGTCGATCACTACTTGCTGTCCGGTCTGGAAGCCGGCACTCGACACCACGGGGACGGAAACGTTGCTGGCAGCTGCGACCGCCGCTGTTGTCGTGGTCGCGGCGCCGGAGATATCGAACGAGACCACCAGGCCTTTCACCACACCTGGGGTTACCGCCTGGCCGAGTGTCGCCAGCAATCCTGCGCGGTAGACTTGTTCGTTATCGAGCGCGGTGTCGCTGAGGGCGCGGCCGGTGAACAGCGCAAGGCGATGACGCCAGCCGGCGTTGACCTGTTGCAGAAATTGCGGATCGATCCCTAACAGATCTTCACCGGGAAACGGATTGGTGATCGGCGTCGCAGGCATATCGTAACCTCGACTTCAGTTTCAAGCAGTGGTGAAATCCACAAATTGGGGCGCGCTGCGTCCCCGAACGTAGTAGCCATAAATCTGGTTGCCAATAACCGAGGCCCAATCGCTGTTGGCTGTTGCCGGCGGCGGCGCAATTTGCAAACCTCCGCGGTACAAACGCAATAAATCGATTGGCGGTCGCGTGCTCAACACCTGAGGAAGCGTCACATGGGGAGTCACCGCAGGCAGCTTGGCCTTGAGCGCGGCAAAGCCTGCGCGTGGGACCGGAACCAGGGCGAAGACGGTGAGATCCGCATAAGCCTCCGGAGTGAGCGTCAGATCGATCGGCGGCAAAGACATACTCTCTTCGATCAACGCCGGAAGTTCGTCGACCGGAATTACACTGAGCCGCACATCGAGTTGCTGGGGAAAGAAGATTTGGGTGAAGTCGCTGGCGCCTACATTGATGCTGGCCAATGGAAAGCGTCCGGCTGGCGGCAACGCCTGAAAATAGCTGCTGGCGGCGAAGCCTCCGGTGAGACCGGCGCCCTGGCGCGAGTTCAAGGTCTGTTGCAGCTGTGCGTCGTATTGCAAGAGGAAGGCCTGCTGAGTCGCGCGATCAGCCAGTCCAAAGCGCAGCCCGCTGTAGTCGGGCGCGGTATCGCGGCGCACCAGGTAAAGATCGATCCACTCGATAGCCCCGCGTTGCAGACTGATCATAGCCAGAGGCAACAGCGAATCGGCGAGCTGGCTGGGATTGCCGGTCACGAAAATCTGCCGGGCTAAGGCGGCTTGACGATGAGCAGCGTCGAAGCTGCTCACGGGGTCCGGATAGGGCACCAGTACGGCAGCGGTCGCCTCCACGATGTCGCCGTCATGAGTTGTCCTGGATCCCTGAACGCTGGTGGGATAGGAACTGATCGGGTTCGCGGTGAATTCGACTGGCCGGAGCGCAAGCACGTAGAGTCCGGTGCGGGTGCGAGCCGGGGCCTGCGGACTCCGGGAAAGGCCGAATTGCACGTCAAGGTTTTCTTCCACCGCCAGATCGGAGAGTTTGAGCTGCAGGTCGCTGGTGATCAGGACCAGTTCACCCGAAGGAGTGATTCCCTGACCGGCGCTGATGATAATAGTTTCGGCATCGTTATTAGGATCGGTCGGGCCCGGTGTACTGACCTGCAAGCCATGGATGACTTCGAACCCCGCCGCTTGCGCAAGGTCGGCTTGCCGTTGCAGGAAGTAATCCTGTTCTCGCGCCAGATCGCGCGCGGCCAGAAAGCGGCCGTCGAACCAGTAGGGCCGCGTCCGCTGGCTGTTGATCAGCAGCGATCCGTTGTCCCGATAAAGCGTAAGCTCGTCCGCGGTCAGCGTGACCCGGGTATCGCCTTGGGTGTGAGGATTCGGCGCCATGACTTTACGATCCCTCCGTTCCGGAAGTAAGTCCGACCCAGCGAGCAACTAATGAGCTGGAAAAAATAAACAGACGCTGGGAATTGTTGGGTTGCTGGATTCTTTCGAAATGGGGCAAGGGTGCATTCCCCGAACCGCCATCCGTGGCCGGGATTAGAATGCGAGCCAGGAACACCGCAGTGTTATCGAAGCCGGGAGGGTATTCGATTCCCGATTGTCCCGGTCCAAAAGGAGCCGAGGCTGCCGGTCCAGCCGTGCCCGCCAGGATGCTCTGTTTCCATGCGTCCAAAGTGCCGCCCGAGGCGGAAGACTGCTGACCCCCGGCGGGGATAGGCGTTGGTGTCGGTACAGGAGTAGCAGTTCCAGACGGCGTTGCAGCGGGTGAGGGCGAAGGCGATGTTCCGCTAGAGCCGGAGGCGGGCGCAACCGAGACTGCGGGAGCAGCGCCAACCGTGGGCGGAACACCGGCGGAGAACCAGGGATCCTTGGGAAGCTTCTGCGTCGCGTCGGTGATGTCAGTCCGGGGGACGAGCTGCATGGCAAATGAATCCAGCCAGCGATTGGGGGAAAAGGCGTCGGTCGCGTCGTAATCGTCCTGCGAAGCGAAACAGGGAGTAGCCCCGCGGGTGCAGGGAACGAATGTCACGAAGACATCGACCATGACGTTGGTTCCGTCGAAGGCCTGGTGCAAGGTGTTGGGAGGACTTACCTGAGCGTACCAATTCTTAATGCGAATGCAGACTTGGCGCGGGACCTCGATGATCCGTCCCACGCGGTCGATGGCCATGCCCGGCGATACCTGCACTTCCAGCGAGCCGTCACCCGGATCGTTGCCCATGGTCACGTTCAGTCCCGAGACCGTGCCGGTGCCGAACAACTGCAACAAGGCGCGCGCCAATCGACCGCGGTGATAATCCTGGTCAGCCTGGAAGTCTTCCACGCCGAGCATGCGTCCGGTCGAGTAGTAGACCCGATTCGGGGGCGACGGTGGATTTAGAACATCGTTATTTGTAGTTGCCATATTTGCTTCTCATCAACCCGGCTTGACTGGGTTTTGAACTATCACCTGACACTTGGCGGGATCGCTGGAGGCTCCTAGATTGTCAATCACCACCAGCTCAAACGTATGCGTCCCTGGCCCCAGCGCCGCTACCAGCAGCTTCGGAGTCGTGGTGGTAAAAGGTGTGCCAACAACCAGGTTGACCGGCGCCGGCGCAGGTGTGGTGGAAATGGGTATGCCGGTAACGACCGGAGTCGTTATAGGCGCGGTTGTAGCAGGCTTGTCCGGCTCGACCGTGACTGGGGTGGTTACGGGAGTAATGACGGGTTTAGCAGGCTCGGCAGCGACCGGAGTCGTGGTCGGCGTAGTGGCGATAGGTACCGCCGGCTCGGTGCTGACAGGAGTGGCGACAGGCGCAGTGACAACAGGCGCAGTGACAACAGGTTTGGCCGGATCGACTGTGACTGCAGTTGCAGGCGCAGCGGTAGGCCGGGCGGCGACCGGAGTCGTTGCAGGCGCAGTGGCGATAGGTTTCGCCGGCTCAGGGCTGACAGGAGTAGCCACAGGTGCAGTGGCAACCGGTTTGGCCGGGGCGACCGGGACCGAGGGGCTTACCGGCGCACTGGGTTTAACCGGCGCGACTGGGGTTTTCGCCGGTTCGGTCACAACCGGTTTGCCGGGTTCGACGATAATCGGAGTTTTTATGGGGCCGGTGACGATGGGTTTGGTTGGCGCGATTGGAATCTTTACAGGTTCCTTGACAATGGGTTTGGCAGGAACGAGTTTCACCGGAGTCACGGCCTTGTTGGCCACGGTCTCGCCTGGACCGCTTTTCAACGGCTCATCTGCCGATATGGGTTTGTCCGGCATCGTGCTGGACGACTCCTTTCGCTAGCCCACTTCGCGTCGTGCAAAACCCTAACTGACCAGCGTCCATTTGTAGGTCACACCGGCTCCCGGTGGCGGAGTGGACCCGCTTCCATCCAGTTGTATGTTGCTTCCCGCGGATACTGTGTTCGTGGGATTTGGACCAGCCAGAACGGCTATCGGCTTTGCCTGGATCTTCACCGTTACTGTCGCCTGATTACTGGTGACGCCGAGGTTGTCGGTGACAGTTAAGGCAAAGGTCAAACTAGTCGCTGTCGCAAACGAGGGATCCCACTGCACCAGAACGGTCGGCGCGGCCTGCACATCGCCCGGCTTACCCGCGGGATACGATGGATTGGTCTTGTTCAAGCTAATGTTTTGTGCCGCCATGTTCTGCTGCTCCTTCAGAGACCGTGTAGAAACCGCGCTGGAATCGCGTCACGGGTTCGATAGTTTCCAACTGAAAGCGTTCAAGGTTGTTCCCGAGGCGGCCTTCGACGCGCTGCCGTCAAGCGGAATCGCTTGTCCCACCGAAACGGCGACCGGAGCGTTGATTCGCGCCACCGGCTTGTCCCACTGTCCGGCGGCCGGGCCATTCTCCAGGCGAGGATCGAGACTGGGCGTATGGGTGATTACGTCATAGCGACCGATTTGGCTGACATTGAGGGTCGCCGCGCTGCGTGCCGGCTCGGGCGCAAGATAGGTGTTAACTCCCAACAGCGACGCCAAGCCCACCATTAACGGTTGCCTGGCCCGGATGACAGTTGCCATCACATGCGCCGGCTTCTCCTGCTCCACGATCGTTTGTACCAGCTTGAGATCGACCGTCTCCACCTGATCGTGTACGAAGACAGTTATGCGGTGCGCCAGCTGGTCGTAAAAACTTTGTACCTGCTGCTGCTCGGCCGGGGTTTCAATCGCGCTGGCAAACAGAGCCAGGAAATCTTTGTCCAAGGGATCGCCGAGAAAGAGAGTATCGCCAACAATCGAATTTCCGCTTCCCGAAAAACCCGGAAGCAGCGAATCGTCCTGAATGGAAAGATCGGCGCCGAGGATAGTGGCATAGATGCGGCGCAAACGAAAAGCCTCGATCAGGATGATGGCGCCCCGGCTGCAAAGTCCGTTGGTAGCCACGTCCAAGGCCTGGGTCATGCCGGGCACGGTTCCTCTGCCGCCAGGCGCATTTTTCTGCCCGCGATACAGTTCGGGCGCCGCCAGCAGGCGGACGCGGCGGCGATTCGGCGGATATCCAGCCGGATCGAGACCGATCCAACTGCCCAGCCAGTCGAGCGCGGTATCAGGCGTGGACTCGGGCCGGGTGAGCAAGTAAGAGTTCGCCACATGGTCTTCAATCCGCGTCAGCTGAGCCTCAAAAATATTGACGAAGCGTTCGAAGAAATCCCTGTGCGTACTGCTTCCGGGCTTGTCGGCATCGGCGCCAAATTTCTGCTCGTGATAAATCTCCGGCAGATAGTGCTCAACGTAAGAAAATCGTGAAGCATAAACGCGCAGGGCAGCAATCTCTGGCGTGCTGCGCTGGTCGCCGCTGAGTAACAGGCGAATTCCCAGATAGCGGCCGCGCAAGCTCCGAACTGCGGTACCCGCGCGCTGCACTAGAACCATGAACAGACCCTGCCGCCCGGCTACCGGATCCTGGCCGAGCATTGCGGGTGCGAAGGGTACTTCCGAAGGCTCCGATTGCCAGACAGCGCGTGGTGCATCGATGGGCAACGGTTGCGCCAAACCAGACGGATCGATGTCGCCAAGGACGTGGGGATACCAACTGGCACGACCGCCATGGTTCAGATCCGCGCGCTGGTCGGACGCTGCCAGCCAGACCACAACTCCACAGCGCGGCGGAATGATGGCCTCAATAAACATCCTGTGCCATACCGTCTGAGAAACCCCGCTATCAAGCGAACGAGGCGTTCCCGGATCGCCCACTGCTGCGGTGGTTTCGGTAGTAGGGCCAATCCCGTCGGTAGCGCCGGATTGCGCGAAACTATTCAACGACAACGGCAGCAGCGGGAGAATGTCGGTTCCATCGGCGTAAGAGGGAGGCAGGCCGAAGCCGTGAACGAAGGGACCGACATTCTGGTCCTTAAGAATGTAAGTGTCGCCGCTTTGAAGCAGAATGCTGGTCGCGTCTTGCAGATCAAAGATGAGCGCTTCCTTGAAGATGGGAGCCTCGTTTTTAGTGCTGGCGAGCACCGCCAGTTTCTGCTCCCCTGCCCACGCGATCGCGTACGGCCACTTGAGGGTTGAAACCTGCATTGGCGCTGCTAACCCGGAGGCTTCACTGAACAGCCGCAAACTTGCCCGCGTATTGTCCGCAGTTGCAGCTCCCCAGGAGAGCAGCGCAAACTTGTCCTGATCCATGGCGGTGAAGGCCACAAACACTTCTGAGCCGGGCAGCGGATAGCGGACCGAAACGCGCGGCAGATTGGCGGGATTGCACGAACGCAGGATGCCGACGTCGGGTGTATCCTGCGGTCCCACGGGAAGCGGCTGGCCGGCAACCTTTCCTAGTTGCGGTTTCGTGCGATCCAGTGCCAGCACACCTCCGTCGGGAAGTGCAAGCAGCCGCCAGAACGTAAAGTCAGGGTCTGACAAGGTGTAATCCGGCCACCGGCCCCGGCGGTCGACGAGAACCAGAGCGCCCGCAACCGCGACATACAAGATTCCGTCGTAGCCCATGACCAAATCGTTGACCGTTTCCGTCGGCGGAGGCGCATAGATTGGGACTTCGCCGGCTCCGCTGCCGCCCGCTACCACGTGTCCGCTAGTCGAGTCCCAGCGGGCATAGTTGCCGAAGTGATCGAGGGTTATAGGTGAAGCTTCGACCAATTCTTGAGCAGTAGTGAACTCCTCGGCCGGCGGCTTGGCGCGACTGACGCTACGCAACTGCAGACGATTGGTCTTCGCGCAGTAGTACAGGGTGTTCGAACCGTCAGCGCCGATCCAGTCGTCGTGCCGGCTCAACATCCAGAATCGTAGGCCGTTCGCATCCATAATCAACAAACCTTCGGTACAACCGGTACGGCAACAGCCGGGTCGGCTGGCGGTTGGGGGTTAAGCTCAGGCATGGTGCCGGAGGCAACACTGACATCCAACACTTCCGGAAGCTGCCAGCTTTGGAGATCGAGCTCCGACTTGCCACTCGCATCAGGAGTGATCTGCTGATATCCGCCGGACGGCTGGGGCGTGAACAGGTTCAGTCCGTCTACTCCCACCACTCCAGGAACCTGACTAACGATGACCTCCAATTCAAGACTGCGGACTTTGCGACCCAGCGGCCAGCCCTGGTTGTCGCTGCCTCCGGGCCGGATGGGCCAGAGATAATTACGCAAGGCAGTCTCCACTGCCTGGCAAACCTGCAGTAGCCCAAAACCGGTCCCAACTTCGATGGCCACGGTGATACCCAGCCCGACATATTCGGTGCCAATCACATACATCTCCGCCGTGGCTGGACGGCGCGAAT
The DNA here is from genome assembly GCA_049695855.1 of Candidatus Korobacteraceae bacterium. GTDB lineage: Bacteria > Acidobacteriota > Terriglobia > Terriglobales > Acidobacteriaceae > Bog-257. The sequence goes on from JBAVSY010000025.1 coordinate 89,369, forward strand.
CCAGGTACCGATACACCGTTTCGAGTAAGGGGCGATCCGCACGGGGACAGGGCGGTTGTACGCCATCCTTATAAGGGATCACCATCACGGAAACCACTCCGGGGACGTTGATGGTGCGAGTTTGCGGCTTGAATAAAGGCAGCACTTCTACTCGCGACACTCCCGCGCCGGGAACCTCTTGCGCCAGACTCTGGTAATCATCGGCGGTCACGGCGCGTTCCTGATGCTTAAGTCGCGAGGGCAGCCGCTGTTGAGCCTGTTCCAGCGTTTCCGAATCGGCGCCGCCGGTGGTAGGGATAGGCTGCAAAGCGGTAATTTTCTGCGCTACCGGATTTCCGGACGCATCCAGCGCTTTGATACTGCTCAACGATGCAGCTGGAAGATTTCCCGTAACGCCTCCGCCCGCCCGCATCTGGCGGACACGGATTCGGCGCCCGACAGGCGGGATCATGCCTTGCATTTGATTGCCGAACCGCACCGTGCCGGCTTCGGGATCGAGTATGTAGGCGGGAACTGGACCCTGCAATACAGCGAGATCGTCCACCGCCTGCCACGCCTGGAAGCCAAATCCCGGCATATCAACTTCCAGCACAAACGTTGTGGGATCGACTTGCGTCTGCGACAGCGCAAATTGCTGGTCGGCCGAACCATCGCTGATGCCAACCGGAACGAAGCTGTAGGTGGTTCGCTGGTCGATCTCTACCGCATTGATACCCGCCCAACTGATCTGGAATGCGCTGTTGGCGCTGAGGCGCACCCAGGTGAGCAGCTTCTGGTCGATGCCGGGATCGTCAATACGCGGCGGTTTCAATCCCACTCCGGCCTGGGGATCGACATGAACGTCATTGGCTGGTGCGCCAATGTGATCGATCGGAGGCAGCGCCAGGCGCACCACGCCCGGCCGGGTGAGCCCCTGCGTAGTGTCGTCGAGAACCTTGAGCGTGTTGTAAACCGGCGCCTGGGTAGCGGCCGTAGCCTCGGTCATCTGCCACACAGCCTGCACCGCAGCCCGTGGACCGATATCGGCGAAAGGATCCGGCAGCGACAAAGCGGGTACGATACCGACGTTCATAATCAACTGGCTGTCTTTTCCCAGCGCCGTGGTGATCGCTGCACGATTCTGAGGATTTGCTACCTGTAACGCGATCCAAAGACTTTTGTCGGTGGCGCCGTTCACGACATCGACGGGATCGACAGCGGCCTGGCCGTTGCTGAACAGCGGGGTCGTGATGTATCCCGCTGGAAGTTTCGGCAGGGTATAAAGCTTCTTCAGCCCATGCAGGAGAGAGGTTTGCTGAGTCCGCTGTTCGGAGGTAAGCGGAACCTTCATGTAAGCCTGCCCAATCAGAGGCAGCAGATCGATTTCCCCGAGGGTTTCGAAGGTGACCGGCCCGGGAACGGTGGCTCCGGCGAGAAGTGGAACAGGGTTGGTGGCTGCGGGATCGAGGGAGAGCGAAAGAATGCCGCGCGCGGCGGCAGCCGGCTGCATGGGCTGGCCCAACAGTTTCAGGAAGGCAATGCGTTGCTTTTCCGGAATCAGGTTGGCGCGATACAGGATGGTATCAGCCAGCCACGCGAACAACTCGATCATGGAGCGGCCGGGATCACCAACTTGCGGATTGGTCCACTCCGGCGTATGTGCCGGGATGCTGGCCAGCAGGTCCTGGACCAGATCGTCGTAGGAGCGATCATCGAGAGCCGGAGGTATCAGTGGCACGACGCTAACCCGCTTGCATGGTGATTCCGAGTTGCTGCGCGGCATTGGTGCGCAACAAACGGTAGTGAATCTGAACGTGAATTTCCGACGGCGCATTGTCGACCGGATCGACGTCGACCCGATCGACGGCGATCCGAGTCTCGTAGGCCCCGAGGTTGTCCAGAATGGCGCCCTGGATTTGCCGCCGCACGGCAATCGTGTTTCCCTCATCGAGAAAATTCTGCAAACCAGCCCCAAACCGCGGCCGCATCAACTGCTCACCCGGACGCGTGGTCAGAATGATGCGGATGGAATCGCGCACACTCTGTTCCAGCGTGGGGTAGAGCAACTGTCCGTTTTGCGGCACCGGCAGGTACGGCCAACTCACCGGATCGATGTGATTGCTGGCGGCCATCATTTGTCTCCGTCACTGGGGCTGGGTACGGGAATAGGAATGCAGATCTTGAAAAACGGCAACCAGAAAAAAATGATTGCCAGCAGCGAAAAGAAAATGTTGAGCACAAAGAAAGCGCAGATAGTGATCAGCGGAATACTGAAGCCGCAGATCCAGTCGATGGTAATGTTAGGTCCGCCGCCGCCGCTACCTTTCAGCATGCCGGACAAACTTGTCCCCTGCATGGCCTTCATCAAATTTGCCGGAACGTGGAACGACGCATTCGGTTTTGCCAGGGCGCGCAGGTTGGTGGGATCCGGCAATGGCACTGGAGGAAGCGGCCGGCCGGCGCTCTCGTACCAGGCAGCAATCCGGAAAGGAGCGCTCGGCGCACTGCAGATCAGCTGCGTCGGACACGCGGGAGTTTCCGGCTTGATGCGGAGGAAAAGACGTACCGTGTAATAGCGGCTCGAATCCTGGAACCGGCCTTGTGGCGCCAAAACCTTCGCGGTTTGCGGAGTCAACGCAGCGATCAAGGCCACCAGCAGGTCGCTCTCATCCTGAGCGCTAAGCGGCTCCCAGGCAGAAGGCATGTGGATGCTCCCGCCGTTTGAGCCATCGAGACCCAGCAAGGCATTGGCTGCCGTCTGATAAAACTCTCCCATGGGTTGCGCAACGGAGATGGGGGTGTTGCCGTTGGAAACCATGACGGTGACGATATGCCGATCCAGCAGCTGCAAGATCTTCTGTCCCTCAGCCGATGCCGCTACCAGATTTCCATCGACCATCTCATCGAAAGCTCCGAAGACGCTGTACAACATGCGCAGGGTGGTAGTGAATTGCTGGAATTGGGCGATATCGCCCGCCGCGAGCTGGAGACTCAGCAGGTAATCTTCGGACAACCACTGCGCAGTAACCGCCTGGTTACAGAACGGAGCGTTGAGGGTGCCGGACTTGAGAAAGAGCGGCAGATTGTCGCTAAGGTTCTGCGGGTCATAGGTTGGCGGAGAAGGCTGGGTATCGCCGACTTCGCTGCTGGCGGTCGGTATCAGCCCATACACGATGGTTCGGCCCAGCGCACTGCAAATGTCCGGCGAAGCCACGAAGGCGGGCGTAAAGACTTCCGTGTTGGCCGACGCCAGCGACATGGCAGACAGCAGTTGATCCAGGTCTGCGCGTCCCGATTGCAACTGCGGCCGCTTGGTAGGATCGGGATCAAGTTTTCCCTGGCCTGCAGCCAGCCTCACCCAATCGAATGTTCCTTGCGGCGTACGCATCCAGGCCCAATGCGGCGAATGGAATTCATCGGTGGCGCGCTTACCGTCTTGCCCGGGTTTTCGGTAGACGCGCCGCACCACCAGCACTGCTGACTCAATCCGCGTGGTCGCCAAGGGCGGGGTGCCCAGCGTATTGCAGTTCAGTTCGACCATCGCCAAATGAACGATGCGCTGTACCGGCTGATACAAGGTCGCCGGGGTGGCCTCCGAACTTTCGACGGTTTGAATGGACGGAAACAGATTTTGACCGGGCGCAGCCAGCGCCTTCAGAAAGTGGGCCGGGAAATCGGTGTCGTTCATTCGCAGCAGCACTGGGGCCGGCTGCGGCGTTCCCTGCACATCGACACCTTGCACCAGGACATCGTGATGCTTCACCATACGTTGCCCGCTCCCGGGGTATACGTTGCGGATACGACGGTGGTGGCTATCAGGGTGTCGCACTGCACGATCCCGCTGAAGGTCGCCATGGCAGCGCTGACTGTAAGTTGCGGGGCGGTGAGTGTGATTCCACTGGCGGCTGTAACTTGTACCTGGGCGGTCGGCGCGTTGATGGTGACTCCGCTGCTGTCGATCTTTACCGAGGTCTGCATGGAGTCGGTAAATTCGATTGACCCACCGCCCGAGTCCGTCATAGTGCCCTTCAGTTGGCCGGGAGTCTGGAACTCGATGGTGGGACCGGAATTGTCTTCGACGATGGAGATCTTGGTTCCCGCTTTGCCGGTGATAGTCCAGCGATCGACGCTGTCGCCTGATCCTCCGAATGCATCGGGCGCCGAGTCGTGGCCGTTCCACAGGCCGCCAATAACGATCGGGAATCGCGGATCACCGGCCATGTATACCACCAGTACTTCGTCGCCCACGTCGGGCATGAAGAATGCGCCGCGATTGTTTCCGGCGAAGGGGACGGCCACCCGGGCCCACACCGGCGCGTCCTGATCGGCGACGCCATCAACGTTGTAAACGCGAATCTGGACCCGGTTATGGTTAGTCGGGTCTTTGACGTTGACCACGGTGGCTAGATAGGCGTTGGCTCCCAGCATCGCCAGCGAACGCTCGTGCAGCAGAAGGCTCACGAGGCACCTCCGAGATAAGCGCATTCTGCCGTGAACTCAGTCTCGTAGCCCGAACTGGTGTCGAAGCGATGGATGGTGGCCGTCGTGTAGTACGTATTCGAGAAACGCGGTCCTAGCCCGACCAGGGTGAGGTAGGAACCGACGCGCAGATTTGGATTTCCTTCCGCGACTCCGTTCGCAACCACGAATCTGCGTGCGCGTTGCGCCAGCTCCGCATCCGTCAAGGCCTGCGAGTCGGCTGAATCGAGTCCGGCAAATTGCGCAAGCTGCCGGGAGCGTGTGGCCAACGCCTGTTGCAACCAATCCTTGCCAGTCTTGCCTGATCCCGGACCAAACGAAGTGGTCTGGCTGGTGGCGGAAATGACTTGGCCCTGCTGATAGTCCCAGCCGGTGGCCGTGACTTGGCTGACCTGATGCGATAGATCGGCCAGCACACGCACTTTGCGCAACTGGCTGTTCATGTCCAGCTCAAGCGTGTTGCGTTGCGCCTGCGCTCGTGGTGAAGCGTGCAGCTCGGTGCCGACAATCTGCAGGTCAGCATCGTAGCGCGCCAGCAACCGGCGCAAAAAATGCAGATCCGATTCGTTAAACTGTTGCTGCGTTCCTACGCTCGCATCCAGTCCATCCACTACCGGAGTCAATCCCAGGTTGGCGGCCACCTGCTTCACGATGTCGCCCAGAGTGGTATCGTCCCAGTTTTTGCTGCGCTGCTTCATGCGCGCTGCCTGCAAGGAGTCTTCGGCCAGCGCAATCAGGTCGGGCGGACCGTCGCCGGGGAATCGTTCTTCCAGTCCAGTGATCTTGCCGCGGAAGATCTCGGTCGGCGAAGTGATATCGCCGGCATAGACTTTCAGCTCAACGCCCAGCTTGAGTACGGCGCCATCTTCAAAGACGAAATCGGCTAAGCCGCCTCCGAACGATCCGAAGTTGCTGAAACGCAATTCAAGCGACGACATTCCACCCTCGGATTCGCGCATTTCCATGCCCAGCAATTGCTCGGTGACTTTGTCGTTCAACTGACCGTCCACTTGCACCGTAGGAATCGCACTGTAAGCGGCGTTCTGGGTTACTGGTGTCTCGGGCATTCTTCAATCCGCCTGTAACCTGAGTTTGCGTTCGCGAATCATTTCCAATTCCGATCGCAGATCCGATGACTTCGCCGGTTTGGATTCCGCAGCTGGAACATTGGCCGGCTGCGGAGGGTCCTGCATCTCGACCTGCATTTCGTTGATCGTTACGGCCATCTGCGACTCCTAGTCACTGTCGAAAGTCAAACGATCGCTGAGGCTAAGCTTTGCGCCCACATCGGCCGAGAAGCCTGCGCCCGATGAACTCTGCGCCGCGCCTCCAAGACTGAAGCTGGCGCTGGAGTCGGTGGACACATCCACCGCTACGCTGGCCGGCAACATCTTCAAAGGATCCAGCTGAGCAGTGGTGCTCACCACCGCTCTGCCGGTTTGCAGTCCGGCAAAGGCACCCGCGGTGGCCAGAACTCCGGCTGAAGCCTTGGAGCCAAACAAAGCGCCTCCGCCGACACTAAAGCCCGCCCCGAAGCCGGCGGACACACCTGCTCCTCCGCCAATGCCTGCGCCGGCTCCGATACCAATGCCGCCGCCGACTCCGGCGCTGGCCCCAATACTGGCGCCGCCGCTAATTCCGATGCCGCCGCTAATTCCGATGCCGCCGCCTATCCCGATGCCGGCAGACGCACCTGCCGAGAGACCGAACCCCGCCGAGGCTCCAGCCGAGGCGCTGACGAATGCAGTGGGGGGATTGAGTTGTGGAACGACATTCACCTGCAGCGTGGCTCCTCCGCTGAAACGCATGCTCTCGAGACCGTTATCGCTGGCGAGTTGTCGTGCCGCACTGGGGTCGCCTCCATTCGTAGCCAGAGACTGCGGGCTGCCTGCGGGCGAAGCCGGCGTTCCCGAGGTTGGAACCAGAGTTCCGGAGGTGTCGGCAGGCGACCCATTCGCGCTGTCATCGAACACCACGTCCTGTTGCGACAGGGTAATGCTCACCAGGGCGCGCAAAGCCACACCGCTATCGGAGAACAGGTCGATGGTTTCCTTAAATGAATCCAGCAAGCCGTTGAATTGGTAGCTGCCCCATTTGAACTGGACCACCGGCGGAGCCTTAGTGTTATTTTTGCTGGCTTTCTGTGCGGCATCCGCCGATGGCTGCAGCAGTTTGGCGATAGCTGCCGTGGCCACGCGCACGTCGGCGCCGGTGTCGGTGGTGTCAAACTGGAGATCCATGCTCAACTTACCGGAAACCTCGGACACGTGTTGCCGCTTCTTGGGATCGCCAGACTGTTGTGAACTCTTGCTCTCAAGCGTGTAGGAGAGAGACGCCGGGTTGAAATGCACGGTAATTGCCGCGCCGCTCGGCTGGGGAATCAACTGTGCGATCTGAGAAGGTTTAGGCATGAGTACCGCCTTGCAGGCTGGAGGCTACAGTCCCGACTCCAAGCCCTTCGTGTGCGAGATGTAGTTCTTCGATTCCGATTTCCGTGCCCTTCGCATTCAAGTCGGCAAACTTATATTTAATGGGAATCGCATTATCCAGCTTCCAGGCCAGGGCTCCGGTGCCGTCAGCTTTGAAGACGGTGATGTTGACTTGCAGGCGAACCGCAAAGGCTTTGGTCGCGACCGTGTTGAAGACGGTCCAAAGATCGGCCATCCCGATGCCACGTTTCAATATCACGGTCGCGAAGGTTGTGTTTCCCGCCCGCTGCGCTACCCCGTAGTTCCGGCCGCCTTCCTTGATGGCCTTCACCTCCGTGGTCGCTTCCAGACCTGTACATTCGGCAAACGCTCCCTGACATAGCATTACGTTCTTGGCTGCCGAGCTTGGATTGATCGACACTTGCTGAAATTCCACGAGGAATCGGAATACCTGGAGTGGAGTCGTCGGGGCGGAACTCATCAGCCCACCTCCGCCATGCTGGCAGCGCTTTCCTGAGTTATGCCCCCGCTGGTTTCCAGGGCAAGGGTCACGCGGATCAGTTCGATCGTGGCTGCGGCATTGAATACGACTTCGGCCACCAGGCGTCCGTTGTCCAGATCGTTTTGCGTCATGGTGCTGCGGTCGCAGCGCACGGAGAAAGCGTCTTTGGCGGTCTGGCCGTCGAGGGCGTTGAGGTTCCAAAGCCGGGTCAGCAATTCCTGCAGGAATCCTTCCACCCGCGCCCATAGGTTGGCGCCGTTTTGTTCGAAAAGGATGTCCTCTCCCAAGCGCCGCGCCGCGCGACAGATGACCGAGACCAGTCGATTCACGCAAGCCGGCCTGTAAGCTTCCTGGGGGTAGGTGGTCACGTCGGAGATTAGCCGTATGCCGTCGGGCTTAAATCCGAAGAGGCTCAGGCGCTCGACCAGCGGCTTGGGCGAAGGGTCTCCCCAGCGCAGCGGAGCGCTTGAAACTCGGGTCTCTTGCGGCGGCAGGACCGGCCATAGATCGTAGATCTCGGCCGGCTTGATTTTCGTGGCGCAGGTGAAGGTGCCGCGTTTGAGGGCGTTTCGCGCCAGCAGACCGACCAAGGCTCCGTCCGGTGGCTCCAGCGATTCGCGCAGTACATGCGAGCCGGTCGTTTTCAGCCAGGGATAAGCGAGTTGCAGAAATGCGCTGGAGAGATTGCCGGAAAGGATCATCTCAGGAGGCTGAACCGTCTCCGGCAAAAAGTTTGCGATCACCTGATGAATGTCCTGGGCAAGAACCGCGCTCGATGAATTTTGGACGGCGGGTTCGAGCGGTAACGGGAAAGCGGCCACGAACTGAACTTCGCGCAGGTTCGATTGGTTGTGCAGGCTGCCGCTTGCCAGGTATTCCAAGATCGTGCCCACCGCAGCGGCCCAGTTTGCATAGTCTCCGGCCGTGAGGCGCGGCGCCGCAAGGTTCTCGGTCACGATAAGAGTGAAAGTCTGGGTCACCTTACCTATAGCGTTGGAGGCCGTAAAAGTAAGATCACAGAGAGCGGAGGAGGCCGGGGTGCCTGACAGGGTGGCCGTCCCGTCCCGATTATCCTTAAAGGTGATTCCTGCCGGCAGGCTTCCTGCTTGCGAAATGCGGAGCGGCGGAGTGCCGGCGGCGGTCACAGTGAACAGGTCCGGCACACCCACTTGAAAAGTGGCATTGGCCGGGCTGGTGATGGAGGGGTTGGCGGTGAGATTGGCAGTCACCGCGGCGCATTCCGCGAATTCCTCGGGTCCAGTGTTGGATTGAGCGGGAGGAACGGGAGCAGGCGTGGGACGCGAAGCCACCAGCACCGGCAGATCGGGAAGCGACAGGAAGGCAACATCCGGCAATCCCGCCAGATGTCCGACTCCGTGCCAGCTACGAGGATCGCCGGGTTGGTAAGTGTCACTGGGCAACAGGGCCGCGAGCTTTCTGGCTCGCGATGCGGCGCCATCGGCCGGAGTCAACGGGTCGTCTATGCGGACCACATAGCAGCGTCTCCCGCCTTGCGCGAAGAAGGAGCGTACTGCCGCCGCAAGATAGTCCGTGCCGAAACTTACGGCCGAACCACCGGGGTCGAACATCGCGGTAAATCCGTCATAGCTCTCGACCGGTATTGGAACGTCTGCGAACTGAGCGAGCGGCCGGGCATAATTCGGATTAAACCAGCCCTGCGATTGCAGCCACGCCTGAACGCTGGCCGAAAGCGTGGCGGCAGGCCGCACCCTTATCAGCCCGACGAAGCAGGCGATGTCGGCTCGACCCGGATCCAAGGTTGTCGCCGGACGCTCGGTTTCGAATAGCACGCGGCTCATGATTCGCTCGCTGGTCCTATCGGTCCCCTACTCAGGGAGCAGGCGAAATTTCCAGGTTTTCCACGGAGAGCACCAGTTCCTCCATGGCCACATCTCCCGCACCTTTGCCCGCCAGGGTAGGACCGGTGTATTTCATCGGACAAGCGCTGAAGAGTTTGAAGATCTGGACCGGGTTGTTGGCCTCATCACGCAAAGTGATGGTGACGTCGCGCTTGGCGTTCACTCCGGTGGTTTGGGTCTGCACGATCCAGGCCCACAAGTCCGCCGAATTGACCAGGCCTCGCTTGAGGGTGACATCGTTGGTCTTGTTAGAGCCGGGAATTTTATCGACGAACGCTTCCTTCTTGTTGCCGTCCCGATACTCCGAAATATGGATCTCGGTCGACAATCCAGAAACATCGGAGAAGCCTCCCAGGGGCTGCTCGGGATCGCGCCCGGGAGACTTCAAGTCCACCAGGTAGTTATACGCAGGGTAAGGAGCGGTACGGTCGGGCATGGCAATTCTCCTCTGGAGCTAATCTTTTTAACTGCGAGCGTCGGCGGTGAACTGACCGATGCGGAAGATGACGAACTCGGCCGGCTTCAGCAGGGCAACTCCAATGAGGCAGATCAGCCGTCCGTTGTCGAGATCGTTTTGCGTCATGGTGGTCCGGTCGCAGCGAACGAAGTAAGCCTCGGCCGGTGAGGTGCCAAGCAGGCGGCCTTCGGAATATTCGTTGCGCAGGAAGGAGTCGATGGAATCCTTGACCCTGGCCCACAATGCCGGACCGTTGTTCTCGAAGACTGCCCATTGCGAACCGTTGTCGATGGAGTGCTCGAGATAGATCAGGTAGCGGCGAACGTTCACATACATGAACTCCGAATCGGAAGTCGCGGTGCGCGAACCCCAGACGCGATATCCGCGATCGGGGAAGAAACGCAGGCAGTTAATTCCGAGAGGATTCAGAGTGGCCTGTTCGGCAAACGTTATGTTGCGCTCGAAATCCAGGGCGCCGAGCACCACTTCGTTAGCGGGCGCTTTCGCTACGCTGGAGTTTTCGTCATTGCGCGCGTAGATACCTGCCATAAAGCCCGAAGGGGGCACGGCTATATCTGCGGGAAGCGCGCTGCCGGTGGTGTAAAGCGGGTTAGGCGTGATGATCCACGGCACGTAGAGCGCGGCATAGCTGCTGTCAATCTGGGCGCGGACATTCTCGTCCGACGAGGCAATATTGCCCGGTGGGCAATCGAGAACCGCGATGCGGTAGGCACGCTCCCGGCTGACGTGGGTAATGAGACTGTTGATGATCGCCTGGGACTGGCCAAAGGCGGAAGAGCCTGGAGCGGCCACGATCGCGATGTCTTCCAGACCTTCGAACAATTGCAAAGCGTTGTCATAGTCGATTGAGCTGGGCTCGGCCCCGTCGTTCCCGCTAGTGGCGGCGAAGGTGTAGGACTTGGCCGCCGTGGACACAGGACCACCCCAGATGGGAAACAATTCGGCAAACACCTGCTGCGCGGTCAAGGTACCGATGGAGAAAGCAATTTGATTTTGCAAGGCGTCGATCTGACGCGGTGGTGTCTGGGCTAACACAGTGCCCAGATAATTCGGGTGATTGGGATCTAACCCGAGACCGTCGTAAACCAGCGATGAGCCGGAGGCGCCGGGCGCGGTTACTCGCGCCGTCAGAACGTAGGTAAGCCCAGGAGCAGATGGCGTGGCCGGCAACGAGGCGAATGTGCCGGAAGCTCCGTTGGCGTACAGGGTGACGGAGGGAACATTGGTGAAAACGGGATCGGCCGCGGCATGCGCTGCGGGAGTGGTCCCGTTGACGCCACGCGTTACTGTAAGCTTGGTGTTGCTGCCATCGACGCTGGTCACCGCCATCTGTTCAGTGTCAACTTGGACTGTCGAAGGCGGAGGCCCCTGAAGCGCGGCGGACAGGGTCAGAGTCGTGGTCGTGGGGGCTGCGTCCATTCCTCCAGCCACGGCGCCGATCGGCGTCAGTACCGTAGCTCCGACGCCGTGGCCGACGGCCGAAGTCCCATCGGCGCCCCGGGTGACGGTCAGCTTGGTTTTGCTGGCATCCACCGCAGTTACCGTCATGATCTCATTGTCCACCAGAATCGTTGCGGGTAGAGCCGCAGAAAACGGAGCCGTAGCCGTAATCGAAGCATCAGCCTTTCCCGCGGCCTGGGACAAACTGAGCGTGGGAGCCAGCACCGCCAGCAACGAGCCCGGGGGCAAATTGCCAACCGCCTGGGTCTTGGTGGCCCGGAGAGCGACACTCACGGTCTGACCGTTGAGAAAACTTCCGGGGAAGCGGCCAGTGACTTTGACATTCGCATTTCCCACACTGGCGACGCCGGCGTCCGCAGGGCCGTTGGGCACGAATACGCGAGAGACATAAAGCATGGATCCGCCGTTGTCGAAGAACGCCTTCACGCTGAGCGCGAGATAGTTCCTGCCGGCGTTGCCGGACAAACTAAGGTCTCTGTAGCCGCCATAAATATTGGCGAAGTCTCCAAAGCAGGTCAGCAGTTGCGGCGTAGCGCCGACCGGCCCGGTCAAGGTTGGTCCGGCAAAGCCGGTGGTGGTGGTTCCGACCCCTTCGATCGAGGGCGCACGGAAACTGGTTTCTTCAACGTAAACTCCAGGAGCTAGATACTCGGCCACACTGCCTCCTTCTTCAAACCGAAATTGCCAAACTTCTGCTTACCGTTTGCCCAGGGCCCACTGAACTCGTCAGATTGCCTGTCTTGAATAGTCCAGTCGCCAGATTGTTAAGCATGTCGTCGGGGTTGGGAATCCAATTCGACGGACGACTGGTGACGCTCGGGTCGAACCAGGCAGTGACGGCGACGGCCACGGTCGCCTGAGTGACCGCACCGGTATCGCTGCCGCTTACTTCCGGACCCAGTCCGGGGATTGCCAGGACGGCCTCGCCGCGCGCATCGCCAACCGTGGTGGCGAGCACAGCCTGGTTGTCGCTGCGTGCCACCCGCACTATGCACCAGGGCAGGCCCTTCGACGGCGTGCTTCCACTGTGGATAACCGAGATGTAAATTACCGCCCAATTCGGCGAGACTGGTGCGGCTGGCGACGGAAACAGCGAGACCGGCTGAGGATTGAAAACCACCGCTGGATCGCTAAGAACCTTTGCTGGATCGAACGGCTGCGAAGGATCAATCGGCGGCGGCAACGGCTGCGGAGCCTGTACCATCGCCCGGCGCGGCAAATATCGCCGGCTCGGATCCTGGATTGAAACCTCGAAGGGCGAGGGCTTCGGCCAGGGCAAGAGCGGATCAAACTGGGCGGTTTGAGGGTCCAGCTTGGGAGCGTTGAAGATCACATAAATGGCCTTGCGGTTCGCTCGCAATAACAGCTGCGAGCTGGTGACGGACAACGCGTTTCCGATGGAATTGCCGGTGATCGCATCGACACAGCGAATTGCTCCCAGCACCCGGCGGTCGACCGACTCGCTCATGAGGTGACCCCGTTCTGATAGGTGAACCGCGTGGCTACAACCGGCAGGCCGGTCGGGATAAAGCGATCGATGCGCACTACACGCGCGATATAGGAAACGCTCAACCGGTATTTCGGGCCCAGTGCATCCCAGATGCGCAAGATATCTTCCAGGCTCAGGTCGGCAGGAATCAGTTGCACCGTCTCCGTGGTTTCCCAGCCGGCATTGGTGGTCAGAATTGATTTGTCCAGGATGGGTGAGGACTGCAACTGCTGCATGGTCCACGCCAGAAGTTTTTGTTCCGCTTGTGCCTCGCGACCCCAATAGGTGATGAGGTAATGAAGATCGAGGAAAAGTACCGGTTGCTTGTTATCTGAATCCTGCAGACGGCTGGTGCTGCGGAACTGATCATTGGTGGTGATGCGATGCAGAAAGACAGTGACCATCTGGTCCAGGGTGGTAGTTTCCTCGGTGGCAATCTCCGTGCTCGAAACCAATTTGAAAGTGCAGGGAGTAGGCAGCGTCAGGGCGGTTTGCTGCGCCTGATAGCTGCTGGTCAGGAAACGCACCAGCGAATCTCCCACCGCGAAGACTGCTGTGTAATCGGCCATTCCCTCTTCCCCAACAGCCCTACGGGCCGTTGTCACTACCCTTACATCTCTGCTATCAGGTGTTGCCGTTAACTCGTTCGGCAGCCAGCTCGCGGAGAAGCGTCTCGGGCGACTGCAAAAACTTTTCGCTGGGACCGAAGACTACCGATCCCGCGCTGGATTCCCAGATGCGCAACAATCCGCGTTCCACTAACCCCTCGGCCGCCAGCTGCAGATCCTGTTCGCTGCACTTATCGGGTTCGTCGAGCCACCACAATTGAATTCCCGCCAGCGAGTCCTTCGCCTCCGGATGCTCGAGTAGGTATCTAAGAATCGCGAGTGCAATGCGCCGTGCTTGACCGGCTAGCTCCACAAGGAGGCACGCTCCGCGGGAATCGAATATGCATTTCGATAGCCAGGATGGAACTGCTTGACGGGCAATGGATGGGAAGAATCGGCGGCGGCCAGGTCGCCGCACCACGTCAGTTCAATGCGCGCACTTGGCGCATCGGGCAAGCTGCGGGTGTTCCACCGCACCCGACCAGAGAATGCCGCAGCGCATTAGTGGCGATAGTTGGTGGCGACCAGGTTGTACTTGCGCAGGAGTCGCTGGAAACTGCGGCGGTCTTTGCCTGCCTGCAGCGCGGCGCGAGTGATGTTTCCGTCAAACTCGGTGAGCAGTTGAATCAGGTAATCATGCTCGAAGCCATGGATGGCTTGCTGCTTAGCGCGCTCGAAGCTGACAGAGGCTGACTGGCCATTGCTGGCGGGAAGCTCAAGGTCCATGGGCGCGATGACGGATGATTCAGCGAGCACCGCCGCTCTCTGGATTACGCTCTCGAGTTCGCGCACGTTGCCCGGCCAATCGTAGGACTGGAGCGTCTGAAACGCGCCGGCGCTGAGCTGCAGTCCGGGCCGGTTGAGTTGACTGCTCAAGCGCCGCAGGAAGGCACGAGCCAGCCCGGGCACATCGCCCATTCTCTCCCGCAGTGGCGGCAGGTTAATCTGCAAAACATTCAGGCGATGAAACAGGTCTTCGCGAAACAGTTTTTGGGCTATCAGTTCGGGCAGCCTCACGTTGGTCGCGGCCATGATGCGAACGTCGGCGCAATAAGTTTGGGCCGACCCCAGCGGACGGTACTCTCGATCTTGTAGAAGCCGCAACAGCTTGACCTGCCCATTGAGGCTGAGACTTTCAATCTCGTCCAGGAAGAGCGTCCCGCCGTCGGCGATCGCCAGCAATCCCTTTTGCTCGGTGCGCGCGTCGGTATAGGCGCCGGGAGCGTGGCCGAACAACTCGTTCTCCAGCAGGTGGTCAGGCAGTGCGCCGCAATTGCAGGGAACAAAGGGGCCGTTACGGCGGTGACCGCAGTAATGCAAAGCTCTGGCCACAAGTTCCTTGCCGGTTCCGGTTTCTCCGGTGATCAGGATGGTGGCATCGACGGTAGCCAGCAGCGGGATGCGGCGTAAGACACGCGTGAAAACTTCGCTGTCGCCCAGTAGTGACTCAAGCTGATGGTGCAGCTTGAATACCTGCATGTCGGGTTGCTCGTGACGCATGGGGTTCAGGTTCAGAAAACGATCGATGCGCGCGCGCAGCTCGGCTTCCCGTACCGGCGCGCAGAGGAAGTCGTTCAAGTCGCAGGCCAGGGCGGCCCGCAGAGATGGAGAGCCGATCGTCTCTTCTCCCAGAATGCCAACCACCGGAGTTTCGCGCCAGATGGTCTTCAGGGTCCGCAACGCTTCCGGCCACTGAGGCCAGGACGCAGCATGGATGATGGCCACTGCCGGCGCAGTCTTCATGCCTGCTGTGACCGACAGGGGAATGCTTTCGCCTCCCCAGGTGGCCAGTACAGACTTAATCGGCCCCGCTTCGGTTTCTAACGGTTGATAGGCTGGATCATTGGTATGAATGAGTACAACCGCTGGATAGCTCATGATCGCGCACCACGTCTCCGGTTGTCGCTCCCAGGGAGACATCTTTCTGGCGCTTCGGCGTCAGTTCGATGGTTGACATTACTGGTTATGCAGAGACCGCCACGAGGACACCGGGCTCGCAATACAAAACGGTCCGGTCGTATGTTCGCATCTGGCTAACCCCCGGAAACGGTCCGCAATATTGGCCCAACTAGAGAGAACACACTTATGCTAAGAACAGGCGGGAGCGACTAATAACAATGCTAAACCTCGACTTATTCAACGCAGTCGATAGTAGGGCTGCGACTGAATCCCTCGAATTGAGACGAACTTTACACGATCCAGGGCTCGCAAAGCTAGTGAATTCGTGCTTTCTCGTAAAAAAAAATGACAGCACTTTTCGGCTTGGTGTCGATCGAGCTTAACTTTTGTACTATCTAGCTTCATTGGGAATTTACTCTCGCCGCAAGCCAGGACAGAGAAGCCGTACGGAGGTACACACCGCTGCCGACGAAATTTTTAAGCCGATGGTTTCGGATCAGGCAGGTTCGTGGCGCCTGCCCACAAATAATTTCCTTGCGCATCTGCGTACCAATTTGCATTGCCCTGGACACGTTCTCCTAGGGTGAACCCGGCAACTGCAATTGCGGTGTTCGAGGGTATGACGCGCACGACTGGCGCCGTCGTGTTGGGCCTACCCGCGCGCAAGTTCACGTGCTTGACGGTTTGTACCGAAGCGGTGGCCACCAGGGTTACGCCGGACGATCGCGGTACATGTGCCAGAAGGTTGTCAATCGTGAGCCAATTCCCCGGACAGGTTTTCGAAGCCCTGATCTGGTGATGGCGGATCACGTGTTGCGGATCCAGGAGAATTCCCCAGCGGGCCGCGATCTCCAGAACCAGTGCCGCGCTGGCCGACAATTGCACGTTGGGCCACTCATCCTGCGGTTTACCTTCATGCTCGATGCCTATGGTATAGAAGTTGGGATTGACTCCCTTCTTCAGCAGGTCCCAGGTCGGGTTGACTACAACGCCCGCGTGGAATGCAGTGTCGTTCTCGTCTACATACTGATGGATCTCTCCATTCTTGGAGATCGCGTAGTGCGCCGACTTCTGGCTGGCAGGATCGAGAAACACCGACTCTCCCGCGGCGAAGCTTCCGTCAATAATGTGAATCACGATGGCTTCCGGCCGGAGTCCTTGCGGCCGACCCGGGCGAAAATTCGACGCCGGACATCCCACCCATTTGACTTGCACAATCGCCTCCTATCCTGATGCCCCGAGATCGCCACGCTCTCCCTTAAGCCAGGCGGGCGCGACAGCGGCAACTTGTGCCGTGATGGCGGCGACGGCTGGCTGTACGTCCTGGGTCGTTTGCCGAGTCGCGCGCTGCACATCGTCGTTCTGGGCCAGAGACGACCGGAGTCCCAGCAGATCCTTCAGGATGTTGTACCAGAAGGGTGCTCCCAAGCTGACCAGCAGAATCGCGATCAGCATGCCTGGAACCTTCCGCAAGCTCCATTGTTCGACCCAGTTATAGCCCAAGGGAAGAGTGATCAGGCCGGCCGCGCTGAGATCGTTGTAGTACTTGTTCGCATCGAACTTCGGGACATTTCCGGTGTTCCCGGCGTCAGTGCCTTGGCCGGACGAGCCGGTATTTTTTGTCCCACCAACTGCTCCAGTAGTCCCGGCAGCGGTGGCCATGGTTGTTGAGGGTGTCCCGGTTGAGGTGGAAGGGGCAGGTTGAGTCGCACTCGCACCGGCGGCCGCCTCCGGTGTCGTCGCCGTCGCGGTGGTTGCAGAAGACGCGGTCAGGGTTGCTGTCGAGTTGCCGGGGCCGGCGGCTGAGTCTGGAGCGGCAGGGCTAGCAGTTGCTCCCACGGGCGTCGGACTGCTATTTGTCGAAGCAGTCGATGGTTGTGTAGCGGTTGCGGTAGAAGTGGTTCCGGCGGGGACGGGGGAATTGGTTTCAGGTGCCTGCGCGTTGGAAGGCTCGTTCTTCGTGTCAGTCTTTTTCGCAGAACCTTCAGATTGTTCTCCAAAGTCCGCGATGGCCGACTTTACGATCGTGTTTCGAAAAGCATCGTCCACCGAAAGCCGGTCAATCACCGCGATGATATCGAGTTGCACCGCGAGAACAACTGCCGCCGCGATACCAACCGTAACGTAGTGGGTGTACTTGGTGAAGCGCTCGCCGACCCGCTCAATCGTCTGGTCAAACCAACTATTCACGCGCGCCACGTAGTCGCTCTTGGCTTCGTTGATCAGCGCCAGCGACTGGCGGACATCACTGGCCAGTTCAGGATTGCTGGCTTCCAGTTGCAGGGCCATGTCGCGCACGTTCTTGAGCGTCTTCGCTGGATCGGAGATGCCATTGGCCTTAAGCATTTTGACTAACTCGCTGGCCGCAACTTTATCGAGATTCTTCCAGAGCGGATCGGAAACCAGGGTGGCGGGCGCCACAGTTGCCGGCGATGCTGCAGGTGTCGCACCAGTCGGCGCAGCGGAAGCGGAACTGGACGCGGGCGGAGAAGCGTTTGGATCGGTTGGAACGGCCGCGGCAGGACTAACCGACGCTGCAGCGTCGAGAAGAATTCTGGTAAAGTCTTCGCGGGAAATTACCGTTCCCAGCCTCGTCTTCCCCCAGCCCCACCAACTCTTGCCTTCTGAAAACAAGGGATGGGTCAAAACCGCACCGGCAATGCTCTTCGAGATATCTCGATCATAGATACCGAGTTGCTGTAGCAGATCTGTAAGTCCGTCTCTGAGGTGTCTGCCCCGGCGACCAACGATTGTCGTTAGCGCCTGGGTTATGACGGTGACGGCCATACTAAAGATCAGCACCACAGTCGTCGCTCCGATGAGAATGTCCAGTGTTTTGAGCATCGAATGTCCTCCTGACCTGCCGCTACCGCTTGCGATCAACTCGAGAGAATCAAGAGTTAGGAAACGGCAGCTAACCCTGGGGAACGCGCACTAGAAAGGAGTGGCTCCCCCGGCTAAGGATGAATCCTGGAAAATCTAAATTGGCAAGAAGTAAGCGTGGCGACTTTAAGTGTAGTTGGCGCGAATGTCAATAGCCTTCAAGTGGCTAAGTCCCTGTAAGCGGTTACCGCAGGATGGTTATTGATTGCCCATTCGGCAGTGTAATAGCCACAGCCAAGGTGCAATCTGCAGCTGGATCTCTCGCCCTTTCAGCGCTCGTCGTCATCATGGGTGCCAAGGAAAACAAAATACAGCAGACCGCAAGCCAGCAAAAAAAAATCATATGCAGAAACTACCTAATGGGTATATAGTGCGGGCAAACCAAAGCTCCCACTTACAATTTCATGACTTTGACCACTGTGGCCAGGTGCCAAGAAAGAGAATTCCATGAGCCTCGATGTGAAGATTTATGACAACGGTGACCATACCTGCATTGTGTGGCTTCCCAGCGATAACCAGCCGATTCCAGGTTGCCGCGGATTCGCTGTCCAAAGCAAACGCACGCGCGCCGGCCAGCAGGTGACCAACTATTGCCACGGATTTGTGGGGTTTTCGCCGACGGATACACTGGATCCCAATAATCCATGGAAGTTTCCGGTGCAGCGATACCTGTGGTGGGACTATTCGGTCCAGCCGGGTGATGTTGTCGAATACACGGTGATCCCGGTCATTCGAGACAGCAGCAACAATTTATCGCTGGCCACGGCGCTGGCGAGTCCGACCACGCCCCCGCTGACGATTACCGGCCAAAACACTGACCACATCGCGTCTTATTTCAATAAGGGGATTGTGGCCTCGCAGTGGGTGTCGCGTGCCCTGGCGAATCCTGCCTATAAGGGCCAGAAGATCTCGGCGATTGTTCAGAAGCCTGGGGATCCGTTACGCAATGAGCTTAGCGGCTCGCTTCGCCCTCAAATCCTGCAGCTGTTGCAGGAGGCGAAAGCGGCCAATGGACAGATTTTCGCCGCGCTTTACGAGCTGAATGACCCTGAGCTGATTTCCGGAATGGTGGCGCTCGGGCAGAACTGCAATCTGCTTCTGGGCAATGGCGCCTTCAAACCGCCGGACAACGACGAGAACAAGGCCATACGTGCGACCCTGAAACCGCAAATTCGAGTGTACGACCGCATCGTTGGCTCGCCGCATTTCGCGCACAACAAGTTCGTCGTCTTCTGCGATTCCAACGGCAAGCCGCAGAAAGTACTTACCGGGAGTACCAACTGGACGTGCAGCGGCCTATGTACGCAGGCCAACAATGGACTGGTCATCGACGACGCAGGCGTAGCGCAGGACTATCTGGACGCCTGGAACCGTTATCACGCAGCCGGAAATGCTTATCCTCCGACCCTGGCGGCCACAAACTCAACCTCGACCAGTTATCAGGTGGATGGCTGCAAGATTACGCCATGGTTCGTTCCCACCCATCTGGGGCAGGACCTCGACTATGCGCGTAAGCTGATCAACGCAGCTAAAGAAGGTATTCTCTTCCTGTTCTTTAACCCGGGTACATTTCAGCCGGACTCAAGCCCGGAAAAATGGACGTTGCTACAGAACATTCTCAACCGTCACCATCAAGATAACAATGCTTACTACAATCCGAATCTCTACATTAAGGGCGTGGTTAACCAGGAAATCGCGAACCTGACCGAGCCGCCCGCCCCCGGCAAGAAGCCGCCAACGGCATCTATGGATCCTACCGTTCCAGCCCCGGCGCCCGTTGCCTTGTATTCCAGTGGCATCGAGCCTCCGCAGCGGCTTTCCCAGGATGTTCTGGTGCCGAACAATATCAAGAGTAAGTTCCAAGATTGGGAGCAGGAGTTGCTTGGGGCCAGCATGGTGAACATTCACAGCAAGGTCATTGTGCTGGATCCGTTCGGCGACAATCCGGTGGTGATGACCGGCTCGCACAATCTTGGCTTTAAGGCCTCCAGCGAGAATGATGACAATCTGGCGATTGTGGAAGGCAACGCTCCGCTGGCAGCAGCCTACGCCATCAACATTATTGCCATCTTCCAAACCTATCGTTGGAATCATTATGTAAGCACCAATCAACAAAGCCCCAGTATGTGGCACGGGCTGGTGGATAACGATCAGTGGCAGACCAGCTATTTGCAGGGTGATTCGCTGGCGGAGATACAGTTCTGGTTGGGGGATGTGGCTGCCGCTGCTGCCCCCATAGCCGCCGCCGCGACGGCTTCGGCATCTGGTGTAGCCACAACCGTGGCAGCAAGCGCACCGGCTCCGCCTTCTCGAAAAAAGGCGCACACTGTGTCAGTTCGCGGCCATCGCGCAGCAGCTCCGGCCAAGACCAGTGCTCCGGTCAAGACCAGCGCCCCCGCCGCTAAGAAGGGGAAGAAGTGAACTAAGTCGGTGCCTGCATGAGCTGCGATTAGAAGTGCATAAGGAGGAAGTTGCGAAGCTCGGGACCTCAGGTTTCTGTAGGCTACCCGATGGGATCACTTGATGGCTTCCACGCTAGGCTGCAGCCACGAACCAATGAAGTTGGCGATCTCGGGAAATAAGGCGGTTAGTAGCGCCAGTAGTGGGCCGGCCCCAAAGGCTACTAACTTCATCCAGAAATCGACGCCAAGTTCGCCGGGATTGGTGTTCGTGATGTGACTCAGGGTGCTATCTCGATGCATTTCGGCATAGACGAAGAACACCGCCGCGCCCACCACCACAAACACGATCAAGAAGATTGCGCTCAACACCGGCCGGGGATCGAAGGGATAGCTGGCAACGGAAAGCGTCGCGCCCAGAAACAGGCAGACCATGCCAAATACCATGGTGCGAATGCGCCCCAGGATATTTTGAATAAAACCAAGATAGGGCAGTAGAAAGAATTCTTCGGCGGCGCGCACATGCTCGGGCAGTGACGCCGCGGGATGGGTCCCGCTGCTTTCGACATCCTCCGCAGCGGGTCGGGAGTAGTCCAGGATCAAGGACTGTTTTTCCCCATGCCATGCCGGCAGAAGTATTGTATTCATGGTCAGCCCGGCCAACCTTGCCAGCTTCTCCTGTATCTTGGCGAACTCAGTTGTATCGCATAACTCGGGATCGTTATGGTGGTGGGAAAACCACTCCGTAAACGGCAGGATCGCTTGCTGACAGTCTTCCACTTGAGCGGAGAAATCCAGTCCCGGAGCTGCTGCGGGGAGCTCTTTCAGCGAGTTTTGCAGATGTCGGAGACTCTCAATCTGTCGCGAGAGCAAACGGTAGCGTTGCTCCAGCACGTTCCCACCCATTTTCCAAACGGTGCCCCAGGAGAATCCTTTCAGGGCATCGAGGGTACGACGCAACGGCAGGCGATCAAGGTAGACCAGCAACTGACGTAGTCTGGACCAAGTGGTTAGCATCTGCCAGGCATCCGCCAAGGTCACGGCCACACATATGTTCAGCCAGACAAAGAAGATTCTTCCATAGTCTATGTTGCCAAGGCCTCGCACCGCGAAGTCTTCCGCGGCTGCAAAGGCTACAAATCCTGCGATTAGAAAAAACAACATAATAACGAGATGCATTAGGTATGGACAAGATAACGGAGTAGCAGCCTTCTCGATCGGTCGACCAGCTTTTTCGCGGCTGAACATCGGAAGAGCAGGGAGCAGAGCGCACAAGCGGGGTAGTTGGGGACGGTCGTGGTTGAATAGGGCAAAGCCGCGAAGAGTAAACCAGAACCAGCCGTACATACCGGCCGTCAGCAATAGAAAAGGCATGAGCGGCGATACGCCGGTCAGCAGGTTAACGCTGCGCCAATAGCTGAAGACTCTGGCCCCCGGAGACAATCGTAGCGTGATAAAGCGGTAAAACACGCCTAGCAAAGCCAAAACCAGGCAGATAAACCACGCTATGGACGGACGCGCCATCTTCAGCGATTTGAAAGCGCGTCGTTTCCACGCGTTCCAGCGCAATTCTTTGATCTCGCGTTTTAGCTTCTTGACCTTATCCCGACTGTGGTGGAACTCCAGCCTTATTTGTTCTGCTTTCTCGAGGTCCGTATCGCGCTGCTTAAGCCTGTTAAGGTCGTGCTTCCTGGCCGCAGCCCGTTGCCGCGCCTCTTTTAAGTCCTTTCTGAGGGTCTCGATGCCATCGAGTCGCTCTTCTTCTTTAGTAACCTGGCTGGGAGATCGGCACACGCGATGGCTGGCGATAAGCGCGGCCAACGAAAGCAGGAAAAGCAAGATGTAAAACAGCGCTAACCGTCCAGGATGAAAAAAGGGGGCACCTCCGGGAGAAAAAATGCCGGTAAAAGTCGTTAGTATTACCACCCATAAGGCGAGTACCAGACTTCCGATAAAGATCAGAATTCTTTGGCGCCGCAGCGGCATGGGCGAGAAGTAAGCAAGACACCGAGGGGAAGCCGTTTGTGAACCCCGGTAGCAGCAGTAAAAATGCCAGCCAGCCCAGAGAAAGCTCAGCAGCAAGCAGATCCTCATTGGCAATGGCAAAGTTAGAAACACGGCTTGACATTGCGCTCCGGTAATCGCGCGCGGCGATACTCCTGGGATGGGGTCGATGTTCTCCGGTCTGATGCGCCTTCCAGTTTTCAGTTGACGGTAGAGCGTGTTTTCGTCAAGCGCGGCCACTGGCCAGAACTGCCCATTGCCCACTACCGACAGCCACGTTGGCGGTCGGGTGCCCGGTTCGCAAAACATCTTTGCGGGACAGTCACAAGGGCAAAGCAACCATGACGGCGGACCATAATCCTGAATAATAATGTTGGAGTGGTTGATGGCGAGAGGCGCATTGTCATAGACGGTCTGATCTTCGCCATCGACAAGAAAACGGCCAGCCAGATAGAGTCCTTGAGCTCCTTCCATGGTAAATGCCCGATGGCTATGACTTGAATATGGATTAGGCCAGTAAGTCCAGTCTTGCTGCCAACTGAACAAGGGGAAGGTTGAGAGCACCATGATACCGCGGAAATTTGCGCTTTCCGGACTCCGCCGAAAAAGCAGGTCGGACCCGGAAATGACAATGCGTCCGTTGGGATAGGCGCGGCGCAGGAAACGCACGAGAAAAATCTGATCGAGCGGATTACTGCTTCTCAGGATGATGAACTCCACCTGATGCGCTTTCAGCAGATTGGTCATCTCATAAAGCGTCGACTCCTGAGAGAGTGGAGTCTGGTTGCCGCCATAGGTTTGTACGGTGTCCTGCTCGCTCTTGCCCGGCTCCGATAAATCTTCCTGCAAAGCCGTGCGGGGCGCGTTTGCCTGGTCTGATTGCTTCCCGGAACTAAAGATGGACTGCTGTTCGTAGGCTGATCGCAGGGAGGCGATGTCGCGGGGATAGTAGAAGTAGAGCGGGCCGTGAGGAGTTCTTTTATTGTCAATGTAGTTACAGTGGGGAAGCAACACGTTGGCAGTGTCTGGGTTCGCCTTGTTCAGATCCGTACTTGTGGATTGGGTGTTGATCGTGCCATAAGCAGTCTCGTCTTCCGAAACGATTGCAAGTTTTGCGGGGTCGTAGCCTTGCGCGTCGAGATACTGACAATAACGATCTGTCGCGACATCGTCGTTTTCCAGCAGACTGCGAAATCGGATGCCCGGGCTCAACTGTTGGACGAACGCCTTAATACTTTCTGCCGAGGTGGCCGATCCACTAATGATCTCAACCGGGCGCATCTCGTCCGCCTTCAGGCCGGCCGGAACAGCGATCGATTTGGTATTTTCTTGAATGAAGGCGGTTACAGTTGGGTTGCTTAGAAGTTTGAGCAAGGAGGGAAAAGAACCAGAGAAAAAGGGGCTCAGCAATCGAAGACTGTGCTGGGTTCCCTGGGGCCGCAGGGCAGTTATCCACTTTATGGCGTTTTGAAATTGCTCTTCGTTGATTCCTCCCGTGGGAAATTCTCCTACCACGAAAACAATCAGGCCTTGGTGGTACGGAACCTCCCGGCCCGAGAGGCTCTTGCGGAAGACCATTATCCCTGGCTGCTGCTCTTGCCATTCATTCAGGTCATCGGAGAGTAACTGGTCTTGTAACCGTGAGTACTCATGGGTCTCTGCGATCCAGGGTAACCAGGAAGAATCGTAGTCATAGCCCTGGTCTTGCGCGGCCTGTTGAATGGCTTCTACGGAACGGTCAAAGAGTAAAGAGAAATGAGTGTGAACCGGATCGGGTAGAGTAGCGATCAGGAAGTGCAAGTCTGGATTTTGATTTTCCGTGCTGGGTAGGTTGGGCACCGCGCCTGAGTCTACACAGGAACCGGGAACTGGGCCGCCCTTGGCGGGAATAAATCTTTCCAGGCGCTTCTCGATCTCCTCACACGCATAGCGCAACTTCGGCTGTGACGATTCTTTAGAAGGCCGAGCTTTGGCTACTGTCTGTCGAGTCTGGGTCTGTCCACTGGTAGACGAAGGCGGAGGGGGGGAAGAGAAATGCGAAAACCCGAGTACTGCGGCCGCAGTAATCGCGGCAGTCGTGACCCATCCAGTTTCCTTTTTCACAGAGATGCCTCACGAAACACGAACCCTGTCGTCGCCAGAGCCTACGGTGGCGTTAGGCAGTTCGTGTATTCTCTCTCAGCGGCAACTTGTTTGAAACAGATTTTACATAAAAGCAGGGCCTCAGCTTAGTGTTAACTTTGGATCAGCGATCGATAGGAGGCAGTCCAAGCCAACTGGGAATGCCCGTGCGAACTCTTCAATGTTGAGGGTTTCGTGGTGAGTCAAATAATTTGCTGAAAAACCGGGAATGCACAGTCCCTCACCGGCTGAAGAGTTTGCTGAAAACTCGGAAATTGCTGAGTGCCGCCGGCTGAAGCCGGCTCCGGACATCATAAGTAGGAGACTTAGACGCGACGCTGAAGCGTCGCTCTACCCGAACAGGGCGTTGGCAAGAGTTTTTCAGCAAACTGAGAGTACGGCGTGGCCGAAGCTATGCCCCTCCGGAATCAGCGCCTTGGCTGAATGTTTCAGCAAACTGTAAAACCGTCGCGCTAGGCTGCAAGATTGGATCCCAACACATCTTCTATTCTGATGGGCAAATTGCGAACGCGGACGCCGGTCGCATGATAGACGGCCGAGGCCAGCGCGGAAGCGACTCCAGTAAGACCTATCTCTCCAATTCCGCGGGCGCCATATTCGTTGATGATTGGGTCGGGAAAATCGAGCAAGATGCAATCAATCTCAGGAATATCTTTGTTCGTGGGTACCATGTAGTCGGCGAAATTGTTATTAATAGGATGACCGTTGCGCGGGTCGTAGATCGTCTCCTCGAATAGTCCCATACCGATGCCCATTACCACTCCACCTACAATTTGGCTGTGTCCCGTTTTGGCGTTGATGATCTTTCCTCCATCGATCACCGAAACCCATCGGCTAACCCGCAGGCGGGCGATCAATGGATCGTACTCAATCTCGCAGAAGTGAGCGCCAAAAGAGTGGCTCGAATACTGCTTGCTCGCCGGGTCTTCCTCGGTTTTGGCTTGGGCATCCACGGCAGAGAGACGCCGCATAGCAAGAATTTCCTGGAACGGAGTACCGCTGTCAGGGGGCTTATCCTGCGAATGAATACGTCCTGCCGACATCTTCAGGGTTTTGGGATCGGCATTCTGGAAGGGCGATTTGTCCGTCTTCACAGCTACTGTGAGTAACGTTTGAATAGCCTGATCGGTTGCTTTCACGATTGCCGGCAACACCGTCGCCGTGGCGGCCGATCCGCCGGAAGTGGGACCGGGAGGTAGTTCGCTATCTCCGAGGACGACTTGGATTTTCTCGATCGGCAAACCTGTCTTGTCGGCAACGACCTGGGCAAAGATGGTGTAGGTGCCAGTGCCGATGTCCTGACACGCACAAGAGACCCGGGCCGAGCCGTCAGCCAAAAGCCGGGTGCGAACTTCGGCGCTGCTGCGGTTTCCCGGCCAGGTGCAAGTCCCCATTCCCCAGCCCAGAATCAGGTCTCCGTTACGCATGGAGCCGATTTTGGGATTGCGTTTGGTCCAGCCGAACCGTTCCGCGCCTTGTTGATAGCACTCGCGAAGGTGTTTGCTCGACCAGGGCTTGTTCGATCCTTCATCGCGCTCGGCATAGTTGCGAATCCGCAACTCGAGCGGATCCAGGTTGAGTTTGACAGCCAACTCATCCATGGCAGACTCGATCGCGAACAGGCCGGGAGTTGTGCCGGGACCACGCATCGGGGTGGGTGTTCCAACATTCAGTTGGACAAGATGCTGGATGGCGAAGACATTGGGACAACTATAAAGAATCGGCGTGGGATCGGTGCAACGTTCCACGTAGTTATCCACCATCGACGTTTCCTGTAGCACGTCGTGACGGATCGAGACCAGCTTGCCGTCCGGAGTAGCTCCCAAGCGGACTCGCTGCTGGGTAGCGGGACGATGACCGGTGCTGGTGAACATCAGGCTGCGCGGCACGGTTACCTTCACTGGACGGCCGACATGGCGCGCCGCAACCGCAGCCATCAAAGACTGAGGCCAGGGAAAGAGTTTGGAGCCGTACCCGGCTCCTACAAACGGAGAAACGATGTGCACAGATTCCAACGGCATGTTCAGCATCTGGCAAACCGTATTGTGATGGTTTACTACTCCTTGCGTCGTCTCATAAAGGGTTAGCTTGTCTTTGTCCTTATTCCAGACGGCGATAGTGGCGTGCATTTCCATTGGATTATGCGTTTCTACCGGCGTGGTGTAAGTCTGCTCGAGAGTGACCGTCGCCTGGGCGAAAGCGCTATCCGCGTCGCCACGCGAATACTTCGATGTAGGTTCAGGTTCAGGAGCGTTGTCTGAAAGTCTCAACCGAGGTTTCGTGATTTGATAGTTGATTCGTACTTTGGCCGCTGCAGCCTGGCCTTCTTCAAAGGTGTTTGCAATTACCAGCGCTACATACTGGCCGTAGTAATAGATTTCTTCGTCCTCAAAAGGTGGCCTGGTTTCACCAGCGCGCACCATCTTCTCGAAACCCTGCGCCGGACGGAATAACGGTTCAACGTTGCCGTGGTGGAGTATTGCCAGCACTCCCGGCATCGGCTGGGCCTCGGTAGTATCAATGCTGGTAATTTGTCCGTTGGCAACGGTGCTGGCCACGGGAATTCCGTAAGCCACATTCTCGATAGCATGCTCGGTGGCATAGGTCGCGGCGCCAGTGACTTTCAATCTACCATCGATCCGAGTGACATCCTGCCCGATGATTGAGGTGCTCATCGTCGTTCCCGGTCCTTCCTCTAGTTCTCATTACGTTTGGGTTGTTGCAACCTGCAGCGCTCGCATCAGACAGCGCTGCGCCAGGGTGACTTTGAATGCATTGTCGTGCAATGGCTTTGCCCCTTTCAGCGCAGCTTCAGCGGCCGCTTTGAACGTGGCTGCTTCCGCCAGCTGATCCTGGAGAACCTGCTCCGCCGCCCGCGAGCGCCAGGGCTTCGTCGCGATGCCGCCGAATGCAATACGGACATACTGAATGCGTCCACCGCTGAGCCGGATCACCACCGCGGCGGAGGACAAGGCAAATTCGTAAGAGGCTCGGTCGCGCAGTTTGAGATAGTAAGAACGCGTGTCACTCGGCAACTTCGGAAGAGTGACATAGGTGATCAACTCCCCGGGCTCAAGAACAGTTTCTTTTTGAGGTGTATTTCCCGGCAGCAGGTGGAATTCGTCGATAGGAATGGTGCGTTCGCCTCTGGCACTTTGGGTGTGAATGGTCGCGTCGAGGGCAACCATGGCGACTGACATATCCGAGGGATTTGTAGCGATGCAATGTTCGCTGGCGCCGAGTATGGCGTGAATGCGGTTATAACCATCCAGTGCGGCGCATCCCGAGCCAGGATTTCGCTTGTTACATGCGCTGTAGGCTGTGTCTCGAAAATAGTAGCAGCGCGTACGCTGCAGCAAGTTGCCACCGGTAGTTGCCATGTTTCGCAACTGAGGCGAAGCTCCCGATAGCAGAGCCTGGGATAGCACCGCATAACGTGTGCGCACGACTTCATGATTGGCCAGGTCGCTGTTACGCACCATGGCTCCAATCTTCAGACTGCCGTCGGCGGCAACCTCGATTTGGGTTAGCGGCAACGGATTGATATCAACGAGCGAAGTGGGACGCTCAACATTGAGCTTCATCAAATCGATGAGCGTCGTGCCTCCGGCGACGTACTTCATGCCAGGTTGCAGCGCTTGACTGGACGTCGCATCGCTCACGGTCTTGGCTTGGGCGTAATGAAAGGATTCCACGTTCACACCTCGCTAGGTTCCAGTTTTCCGACGAGCCTCTTGAACTGCGGCCACGATGCCGTTGTAGGCGCCGCAACGGCACAGATTGCCACTCATGAATTCGCGCACCGAGGCATCGTCCGTTGCCACTGGTTCGTTGAGCAACGCCGCTCCCGACATGATTTGTCCCGCAGTGCAATAGCCGCATTGAAATCCGTCATGCCGCAGGAAAGCTTCCTGCACGGGATGCAACTTGCCGCCTTGAGCAAGACCTTCGATGGTCACGATCTGGTCGGACTGATGCATGACGGCGAACGTGAGACAGGAGTTCACGCGCCGCCCGTTGACGTGTACCGTGCAAGCGCCGCACTGGCCGTGATCACAACCCTTCTTGGTGCCGGGCATTTGCAGGTTCTCGCGGAGAACGTCGAGCAGAGTTACGCGAGGGTCGAGGATCAGCCGATGCTGCACACCGTTGATCGTTAGCACCACTGGCATCGCGCCTGGAGGCGCGAGCGGGGTTTCTACTTGCGTGTCAGGGGTTGCTGGTGCGACGGAACTCGCGAGCAGAGGAGCCGCAGTGGCCGCAATGCCGGCCGCCCCGAGACCGGAAAGAAACGATCGGCGGGTGAAACGACCCGCTTTCGGCTTGCGATCTTCGGAGGTATTCGCTGGTTGCGAGTCCAGGGGTGAGTTGTTGAATGACGGAGGTTTCCACTGATCTGGCATGGACTTTACCTCTTATTCGAAAGTGAGATGCACAGGAATCAAAAGGGCTGCTTAAAATTGTGCCGGCAATATCTGATTTCAAATTTATTCATTGCGATGCGGCGAAATCGTGGATGCGCAGGCGAAGGGGATAGAAGAGCTTCTGCCGGCGGAACGCCTTGGAAACACTAGATGGGAACGGACAGATCGCAACCGGGCTCAGACTAATCGTAGCGGGCAGGCATAAACTTCGGCAGGGCTCCGTGTCGATAGACGTAGACGGCCAAACAGAAAACAGCAATCGCAACCAACGATGCCAGTGCCGATTGCACCACCAGATGCCGTTTCAGGCGAGGTTCCGCATCGTCGGAAAGCATTTCCATCAGCAGGTTTACAGCAACTCCGCACATCACCAAACCGATTCCCAACAGTCCGACGGCGCGGCCAAATCCTTCGAATCCCCGAACAAAAAATGACGCCAGGAACAAGCAAGCACCAATGCCGCAAATTACGCGCGGTACCAGATGCAAGCCTTCAAAGAAGGCGATCGGCTTCAGTTCGCCGGCGGTCATACCGCGCTGATCATATTCTCCATCCCGGGAAAGCTCAAGGAACGCTTGCAGAATGCCTACCGCCTCGCCGGGAATGCAGCTATCTGATTTATTTTCAGATGCTTATGTTTGATCCCCAACTGGTGTGAAGATTCTGGAAAAGGCCACAGCATTCTGGAATCCTCCAGCCCCTCTTCCGGCTTATTCTTGCTCCCGGCTCGTACCGCCAGCGTTCCCGATCCTGCTGCGGTAATGCCAAATTTGGGAGGATAACTAAATGACTATCGCCACTTTGAAAAATCTGCTGCAGGACGAATCCGGTCAGGACCTGATCGAATACGCACTGGTGGCAGCCTTGATTGCGCTGGGCGCGATCACCGCCATGCAGGGACTTGCCCGAGGCCTGAGCTCGGCCTTCAGTTCGATCTCGAGCAACCTCACCAGCGCTGCTTAGGGACAACCATCTCGGCCGGCGCTGTGGTCTTTGCTCCGTGTCGATCCTCTATCGTGAGCTTGTGGGGCGGTGTCTAGGGGCCACCGACTCACAGCTCCGAGGATCTGCTTTTCACCTGCCCCGTTCTGCATCGTCAGTATCGTTCCGATGCTGTTGCGACGCCACAGGAGGCGCCCAATGAAACTCTTTCTGAACAACCTGCTGCGCGACGAATCCGGTCAAGACTTGATCGAGTACGCTCTCGTGGCTGCCCTGATCGCGCTGGGAGCGGTGGCCGCGATGAACGGCGTTGCCACCGGTATCAGCAATGCATTCAGCGCGGTCAACAGCAACCTGACCAGTGCCGTCTGATCTCGTCCAGGTCATGGCGGGCACGTCCGTCATGGTTGATTTGCTTCGTCTGCGGGACGTGGGGCGGCGTTCTAGGGGCACCGCCTCACGCTTGCTTTCGTAGCGACACAGCTCGATATTCGCGTGTAGGGCAACGATCTTGCACGGACCCAACTGAACTCGCTTGAGAAGTCACCATGAGACTTCCTACATTGGGACTTCCCCTCGCCAGTCACCCAGGGGGTGGCTACCCCCCTCCCCCCTCCCTTTTGCAAACTATTGAAAACACAGATTTTAGTGATGAGGTATCCCGCAAAGTCTTCCATTCAAATGACTTAATAGTCAAAATATCGATTCGCAAATGGTTACGTGAGAAAACTGCGGGCCTTGCTGTCATTCCACACTCCGCAAAACCGATCCTGCGATTCGTTCCCGTCATACCCGCGAATATTTTCCTCTCCGGTCCGAGGCACCTCAACAACCTCGTCGGCCCTTGGGCAGAATCTACCCAACCTACCAGCCTACCGCGACTGCCAAGCCTGTCAAGTTACGAAGGTACTAGAACCAAGGTGCAGCGATGATTGTGCTTCCAGATCCCCAGAGCAACAAGGCATCGCTGATGGTGATCGAAGGTGGCCTGACTCTCATTACCGCGGCGGTAGCATTCGGCTGGCCAGGCCTTGGTGCGGGATTCTTCAAGCGCATCGAGAAACTGTTCGCCCGCTTGGCTCGCAGGCAAAATTTGGCGGTTACGGTCGTAGGCTTCAGCGCCATTCTGCTGCGCCTGGCAATCCTTCCCGTGTGCCCCATTCCTCGTCCATTTGTGCCTAACGATTTCAGCTTTCTGCTGGCGGCAGATACCTTCGCTTCGGGAAGATTGACCAATCCTACGCCCGCCATGTGGGTTCATTTCGAGACCATCCACGTCACCATGAACCCGACTTATATGTCGATGTATTTTCCCGCGCAAGGGCTGGTCATGGCGGCGGCCAGAGTAGTGACCGGACATCCCTGGTACGGCGTCTTATTGATGAGCGGGTTGATGTGCGCCGCAATTTGCTGGATGTTGCAGGCGTGGCTGCCTCCCACTTGGGCGCTGTTGGGTGGCATGTTGGCCGTTCTGCACATCGGTCTCTTCAGCTACTGGATCAACACTTACCACGCGGGTGGCACAATCGCGGCCTTGGGCGGCGCGTTGGTCTTGGGAGCGATGCCGCGACTTAGGAAGGCCGCGCGCCTGCGTTACGGTTTGCTGATGGCCGTGGGAGTGATCCTGCTGGCTACCACTCGGCCGTACGAAGGACTTCTGCTTTGCCCGCCCGTGGCAGTGGCCCTCGGACGCTGGATGTTCTGGGGAAAGAAGCGTCCGTCTCCAGCCGGGCTGCTTCGCCTCAGCGCCGCACCTGTGACCTTGATCCTGGCCGCCGGCGCATGGATGGGATACTACAACTATCGTGCCTTCGGCAATCCTCTTACCCTGCCTTACACCGTGAATCGCGATACCTATGCCATGGCGCCCTATTTTGTCTGGCAATCGCCACGGCCGCAACCGGTCTACCGGCATGAGGTTTTGCGCCGCTTCTATCAGGAGAGTGAGCTGGTCGACTACCAGAAAATACATACTCATTTTTTCCGGCAGAGTCTCCTCAAGGTATTAGCAGCTACTTTATTCTTCGGCGGCGTAGCTTTGCTCCCGCCGCTTCTAATGTTTCGCCGAGTACTTATGGATCGCCGCACCCGCTTCCTGGTGGTGTGTATGGCAGTGATGATGGCTGGAATGGTTGTGCAGATCTTTTTTATTCCGCACTACGTGGCTCCATTTACGGCCGTCTTCTATGCCCTTGGTCTGCAGGCAATGCGCCACCTGCGCCACCTGAGCGAACGCAGGCGGCCGGTCGGACTCAGCTGGGTCAGGCTTACGGTGACGCTGTGCGTTTTGTTAGTCGCCTTACGCTTGTTGGCCGCGCCTCTTCATCTAAGTATCCCAACTTCAAAATGGAATTTAAATTGGTATGGTCCGGATAACGTTGGCACCGAGCGGGCTCAAGTGGAAGCGAAACTGGAACAATTGCCGGGTCGACAGCTAGCTATCGTCCGCTACTCTCGAAACCACGATCCCTTCCATGAGTGGGTTTACAACGCGCCCGATATCGATCGTTCCAAAGTGATCTGGGCGCGGGAGATGGATGCCGCCGACAATCTCGAACTAATCCACTACTACCAGGGACGCCAGGTATGGCTGGTAGAAGCAGACACGCAGCCGCCAAGAATTTCTGTCTACCCGATACCTGAGCAACGACCGCTGGCAGCCTCGGGAACTCAGTTGTCGATTTCTAGCGTGAAGCCAGTTACGACAGCCCTGGAGCCCTGATAGGAGACAGACGAAGGTTTGAGCAGCGAAAACAAATACGGACCGGTCTGGGTCGCCTTGGCAACCGGCATCGCAATGCTCTATGCCAGCTTCGCATTCTTCCAACAGAAGCAGCATCTAATGGCCGGAGCCTCCGACTTTTCCTGCTTTTATGCTGCCGGAAAAATGGTGGACTCTGGCGATGGATCTCGAATCTATGACCGTGCCGCGCAATGCGACGCGCAACGGCCATTCTATGGCAGGGTCGACACCCATAAGTTGCCGCTCCCATTCGTGTTTGTCCCGTTCATCCTTGCCATTTTTGCTCCTTTAGCTTTATTGGCCTATTCTTACTCCCTGACGCTCTGGTATGCCGTCAATGCTTGCCTGCTGATCTCTGTGCCCTTCCTTTTGCGCCGCAGGCTAAGGATGACCGACAAGCAGCTTTCTCCGGCTATACTGGCTAGCTCTTTGTTTCTGCCCAGCAGCATTTCGCTCGGACAGGGCCAGCCAACCATTCTGGCATTAGTGCTGTTCACTTTGGTTTTCCTGGATTTGGGGAATGGGCAAGCAACTCGCGCCGGTTGCCTTCTGGCTCTTACCACGTTCAAGCCGCAGTTTGCCTTGCCTCTATTGCTTGCCTTGATGCTGACCAGGAACTGGAAAGCCGTGGCTGGATTCGTTTCAACGTGCATCGCTCTTCTCGGAGTTTCCGCGGCCATTGCCGGCTGGAGGACGACCCTGAGCTTTCCCCGCGCTGTCGCTGAGTTTAGCGCTGCCTCAGGCAAGATGGATGGCGAGCACGTACTAAGCATGCCGAATCTGCGGGGTTTTCTCTACTTTCTACTGGACCCGCGCTTATCCCGGAATGAACTTGACTTGATTGCTATGGCAGCATCGGCACTCGTTGTATTGATTGTCCTATGGTTAGTCTTTTCCAATTGCCGACACATTTCCGACCTTCAGTTCGCTCTCATAATTGTGGTCACTTTGCTAGTCAGCTTTCACTCCTATGGGCATGACCTGATTTTATTGCTTCTGCCATTCTTTCTCGTCGCGAGCTATATCGGCCGCCACGAGCTAACCTATCGCCGCATGGCAATCGCAATGGTGGCAGGGGTGCTTCTCATCCTCCCCTCCATGTTGCTTCCGCCACAGATCACGGTAATCGTGGCTGCCTTATTCCTGGTAGCGCTAATTACAGAGATCCTGCATCCAAATGCATTTGATGCTACTCATGGCTTCCCCGAGCTAAAGCCAAGCCTGAAGTAGCCAAGGAAACTCTGATTAAGTCTTGGTCTTCGGGGCGGCACACGTCAAAATGCCAACAGAGCCAAGCGATCTCATAAATCCCCGAAGATAGGTTTGTGTCAGGGCACGTCTTCAGACGTGCCGCAAAAGCGGCGCACTATGACTAGGGCTTTAGCCTCTGAGGCTTTTTGCACGGGCCAAAGAGACTGTGTCGCAACTCAAGAGGAAAGTTTGTCGTAGAACAAAAGGTGGAATTAACGATCAGACTAGCCGCAACGCGGCGGAATGAAGTTAGCCGGGGGCGTAAGAGGCTGTTACGAAACCCTGCCGTCGCTACGCGACTCGGAGATTTTCTCCCATTTCACCCAGCCTTCCGCCTCTGGCTCCGTGCTGGGCTAGATTATGCCGTGCCTTCGGCACTCGATTTCGCGCGGTTTGTTCCACCGATGCAAGCGCGGACCGGGTTTCGTAACAGCCTCGCAAGCCGCGGGGAAAAGCAGGAAATACTTGTGAGCCGCAGAGCGGCGACACCGCTCGCGACACAAGCTATAAAGCCCAAACAAACGCATTATCGGCCCGGCTAAAGCCGGCCTCCTGATACAAATCGCAAGCGGCGTGATTTCTAGCTTGTCCAGATAACCGGCAGAGCTCACGGTTTACTTGACTGGCCGGAGATATGCGACGGCGCGGTGATAGTCTGCTGTCCTACCGGCTGGAATGACAGGCCCTGGCTGTAGATCTGAGTAGGCAGGACCTGCAAGGTCACGAAGGCTAGGTAGAAGACCGCTACCGGCAGCAGCAAGAGCAAGCGCCCGTTGCCGCTGACGATGTTGGCTACCGCCATGAACGCCAGGATCCCCAGCGGAACTACGAAGCAGAAATAGAATGGTACGGAAAACGGAAACTGCACCAGGCTGCACAGTCCCGCGACGGCCATCAACAGCATCAGTTGCGAGGTCTGCTTGCCACGCGAAAACCCTCCCAGCAGCAGCACCACTCCAATGATGATGGTCAGCGGAATGGCGGTGGCTGCCGAAACCC
This sequence comes from Candidatus Korobacteraceae bacterium, assembly GCA_049695855.1. Lineage (GTDB taxonomy): Bacteria > Acidobacteriota > Terriglobia > Terriglobales > Acidobacteriaceae > Bog-257. Next base: position 124,360 of record JBAVSY010000025.1, read on the forward strand.
ATACCCAGCGGGCAAACGACGGGCTGCGCAGCGAGTGATCCAGCGCCAATGCTCCCAGCACACTAATGGCAGTGAAAGCCCATATCCGTAGCGTCTCCGACCGCACCTGGGCGTTAATCGCCAGAATCGCCAGCAGCGGTATGCAGCACAGCGCTCCAACCGGATTGATAGCGGAATGGAACGAAGGTTGCCACGCCACGATAGGTTTCACAATGACATCGGCAATCAGAGCTCCCACGGTTCCGGTGTAAACATACGGTTTCAGGAAAAATGCTACCGGCAGCATCGCTCCCAGCAGCAGCGGCAGCACCCGGCCCGTCATCTGCCACAAACGCACCGGAACCGGAAAACGGGGCACGCCCCATTCCCGCGCGATCAGCAAAAACGATAGAGCGATGCCGGGGAAAGCGAAATGGTAGGCCTCGGTAACGTTGGCCTTGCTGCGCAACAACAGTAGCAGCATGATGTCGAATCCCACCAGCACCAGCGTCAGCAGTACCGAGTAGGAAACATCAGGCACATAGCTTTCGCGGACCTGAACTTCATCCTGAACGTTCTGCTCGTCGAAGATCAGGAAGAGCAGAGCGGCGACCAGGAAGTAGAGGCCCGACATCTTCGCCAGGAACGACAATCCGCCGAGGATTCCCGCCAGAAAGACCCAGCGCGAGCGGCGCGTTTCGATGTAGCGGAAGAGCGCGGCGGTCCCGAAAGTGGCAAAGTACAATCCATACCACGAGCCCAGCGGACTGGGACAGACGGGCACGCTCCAGGTCACGGCCAGCAGCGTGAGCAGCGACGCGGTTGCGGTCGAGCTCAGTTTGTAGGCGATATACCAGAACGCCGGTACCCATCCCACGAAAAACACCAGCAACATCAGCCGGAGCGACAGCACGCGATCGCCGAAGATGTGCAAGGCAAAGGCATGCAGATACTCCAGCCCGCCGGTGTAGGCGTACTGAAAGTCGACATGCGGACGTGCGCCGTGCAGCACCTTTTCCGCAATCTGGGTTTGCGCGGGATCGTCCGCCAGGTTGAATCCGACGTGGAGGCGCGCCGCCAGTAGCAAGGTGCTGATTACGACTACTGCCAGCAGCAACCATTGTGAGTGCCTGCCCGACGCTACCTGATCGCCGCGCGAGCCAGCGCTACCATGGGCTGCAGCGCTTGCCATCGCCCGCTGTGCATAGTTCCGCATGCTTTCCTCGTTGCCTCAGCGATTGCTAGCTTGCTCTGGTCGTAGTCGTCACCGCGTGGCTCGTCTCGGGTTCGCCAGCCTCAATCACGTGCGACTTCTTGTAGGCAATGCGCATGATCAATATGCCGGCGGCCAGCCCAGCCAGAAATCCTGCGAATACGCGAATGAACATCAAGCTCATGGTGTTTCTCCTTTGGTGACCTTTCGGTCGGGTTTATCGAATCATTCCCGCGCAGCACCAGAACTGCAGGGTCTGTGCAGGACTACACAAAATTAAGATCTTCCGGGCGCCGCAACGCCAGCTGATCGTTCACCTGCGTTTGGCTTTCCCGAATCGCGCCCACCGGCAATTCCAATACCTTGTGAGTCTTGAAACCCAGGGCCGCGATTCGGAACGGTCCCAATCCCTCCCATACGCCGCGCACGCAAAAATCGCGGTCCAAGGCGACGACGTCGATAGGAAATCGCATGCCAAACGTATGCACCCCAGAGGACGGCGCGATCAGCAAGCCGTTCCCTGGCGGCAATCCCGAGTGCCCCAGCAGCCCGACCAGACGCGACAAGGCTGTATCCGCGATTCGGATTTCCGAACCCAGCACCGTGCCCCGGGTAAGATTGGCTACTTCCACCGGCCGGTAACTCCGCATAGCTTCACCTCGCGCTTAGGCCATCTTTTTCCTGCGTATGACCAGAACGCCCAAGATGATCACGAACAAGACGCCCGAAATAACCCGAATCATAGTTACGGTATCCATGGTTTCTCCCTTTCTCCGGTTACTCGAATTGTGAAACAGAAATCACTTAAACACGCCTCCATCGAGGCTTCTCACGATGGTGATCATGGCCGGTCCCAGCAGAACAATGAAGATGCTGGGAAAAATAAACAGAACCAGAGGAAATATCAGTTTGACCGTAGTCTTAGCCGCCATCTCCTCCGCCTGTTGCCGGCGCTTCATACGCATGCCGTCGGAAAACGTGATCAGGGCTTTGGCGATAGGCGTACCAAAGCGATCGGTTTGCGCCAGCATGCCGGTGAAAGCTTTGATCACGTCCAGCTTGGTGCGATCGCCCATGCTGCGCCAGGCTTCGATCCTGCCCTTTCCCGCGCGCTGTTCCAGGTTGATCTGGGTGAACTCCTCGGCAATGGGCGGATGACTCAAAGCCAGTTCCTGTCCCGAACGTAACAGCGCCTGATCCAGGCCCAGTCCGGCTTCCACGCAGATGACCAGCAGATCGATGGCATCGGGCATTCCCAGCCGAATTTTTTCCCGCCGATGGCGGATGATCTCGGTGAGCACGATGTCGGGAGCGAGGAAGGCCAACGCCGCTCCGCCGATCATCCAAAATGCGGTGTTGGTAGGAATGAAACTGGCTCCCACCAATGCAGCCAGCGGACCCAGAAGCCGGATTCCGAAATAGAAATCGGCATCGCTGGGGGACCGCAACCCGGCGGCGACGAACCGTTCTCTGAGCTTCTGGTTATCGCGCAGCCCCAGCTTGGTACGAAGAAGGCGAAAGATACTCGACAGGTTCTGCATTGCCGATTTTTTCGGTTCCTCGATATAGGTGACCCGGTCGCGCGTCAGATCAAAGACGCGCTTGGCCTGGCGCGAAGGCCGCAACATAAACAAGATAATGACCAGCGCATTAGCAAAGAATGCGGTCACCACGATACTGATTTGAAGCAGAGGATGCATGCCCAGCTATACCTTCACGTTAACGATCTTCCGAATGATGATGCCGCCAATTAACATAAAGATGAGGCCCGAATAGATAAGCTTTCTTCCCAGCGGGTCTTCGACGAGTATCCTGGCGTAGCCGCGGTTGGCAAGATTGATGAGAAAGAACATGATGATGGGAAGAAGACCGAGAATTACTCCGGTAAGACGGCCCTGGGCGGTATAAATGCGTATTTCGCCCTGGATACGGATGCGATCGCGGACTACCGCTACCGTGCGATCCAGAATGTCGACTAGATTTCCTCCGGTTTCCTTCTGCACCAACATGGCCGTGACTACAAATTGCAGGTCGGGAGAAGGTACGCGGCGCGCCAATTGCAGTAGCGCGTCGCGATGCGGCAAACCAAAATTCTGCTGCCGGTAGACTTCCCGGAACTCCGTGCGTACCGGTTCCCCGGCTTCCTGGCCGACGATTTCGATGGCAGCACTTAGCGAGTGTCCGGCGCGCAAGGCCCGGCAGATGAGATCGATGGCGTCCGGCAAGGCCTGATTGAAGCGATGCAAGCGCCTGGACCGCTTGATGTGCAGCACGAAAAATGGCAGTGAGCTGAACAGAATTCCCAGCACAATGGCGATCACCACATCAGGCAGCCAAAAATAGGCGACCAGAAAGCCAAAGCCGGCAGACGCCACAGAGCTGGCCAGCACCATCGGCACGCTCCAGGAACTTTCCGCCTGGGTAATCAGCAGTTCGATGCGATGGGCTACATTCCATTGCTTCAGCAGGTTGTCCAGCCAATCGATCTCGCTCAGCTTGGTGCGTTTCATGAACTCGGGCATGCCATCGCCCAAGTAGATTTCCGGGGCCGTCGCCAGATGGATTCCGGCGATGCGTCCTTCGATGGTTCGGTCGCTCGCAGTGGGACGCGTCAGCAACAGTATGGCCGACAGGGTCAGCACCATAACGCATGCGAAGACTAGAATCATCACAATCATAACTACCGGCCCTTTGGGTTAGACATCTCCAGGGTGTCCAAATGAATTGAGCGCAATACAAAGTAGTATGGCGACGAATGAGCTGAAGCCTGCGATGATCGAGACCAACATTTCGTGCCTCCCGTTCTAGACTTCTTCCGATGTATCCAGCAGACTCATGGGAATCGGAATGCCTGACGCTTTCAGCCTTTCCGCAAATTTAGGAACAATCCCGGTGGCATAGAACCTGCCCAGCACCTTGCCATTCAGTCCAATGCCACGCTTCTCGAACAAGAAAATGTCTTGCATGCTGACCATGTCGCCGCTGCTGCCCGTGATCTCGGTGATGTGCGTGACCCGGCGCGCGCCATCGCTAAGCCGCGAAACCTGCACGATCAGCTGGACCGCCGAAGCAATCTGTTGCCGCACTGCCTTTTCCGGCAGATTGAGGTTGGCCATCATGCACATGGTTTCAATGCGGGAGAGCGCGTCGCGCGGACTGTTGGCGTGAACGGTAGTGATGGAACCATCATGGCCGGTGTTCATGGCCTGCAACATGTCCAGCGCCTCTTCGCCGCGCACCTCGCCCACCACAATGCGGTCAGGCCGCATACGCAGGGCGTTGATTACCAGCTCTCGCTGGCGAACGCCGCCTTTGCCTTCCACGTTCGGAGGCCGGCACTCCAGTCGCACCACATGGTTCTGCTTCAACCGTAGTTCGGCGGAATCTTCGATGGTTACAATCCGTTCGCGCTCGGAAATGAATCCCGACAGCACGTTCAACAACGTGGTCTTGCCGGCGCCGGTGCCGCCGGAGATGATGACGTTCAACCTGGCTTTCACGGCCTTCTGCAGCATGTCAAGCATTTGCGAGGTATATTCGCGATACCCCAGAAGGTCTTCCGCGGTTAAAGGAGTAGTGCCGAAACGGCGGATGGAGAGAATCGGTCCATCCACCGCCAGCGGAGGAATGATGACGTTCACGCGCGAGCCATCGGCCAGGCGGGCATCCACCATCGGGGCCGACTCATCCACGCGCCGCCCCACGCTGGAGACAATCTTGTCGATGATGTGCATCAAGTGCGTGCTGTCCTTGAAAGCGACATTGGTCTTCTCCAAAATTCCGCCGCGTTCCACGTAGACCGAATCATGGGTATTGACCAGAATGTCGTTGACGGTGGGGTCCTGCAGTAGCGGTTCCAGCGGACCCAGTCCGAATACTTCATCCAGCACTTCGTTCGCAATGCGTTCGCGTTCGCTGGCGCTGAAAGGGACTCCCTGCTCGCTAACCAGAGGCAGGATGATGGTCAGCAGCGTCTGCCGGGCTCGCGTGTCCTGCATGAACAGCAACTTCTCGAGATCGACCTTCTTGATCAGCTCGTGATGGACGGCCGACTTCACTTCCTGCTGCGCCCGTCCCAGGACTTGCTTGGGCGCGTGATCGAACAAGCCGGTTACGCGGCTCGTACTCGCCGGTACTGTGGCCATGTCAGCCAAGAATCCTCCGCGTTGCGGTGAAATTGGTGGTGCTCATTTCATCTCCAAAGTGAAAACCTGCGCTTGGGCTCCTCCGCAACCAGCTCGGGAGTGATAGGAAGCAGGCTGGCAGCCCACTTCTTGAGTTGCAGCGCAAACTCAATCTTGCGATCCGGTGAAACTGGAGTGCCGGTGTTCATGGCCCGCATCAGCTCGGCGGGATTGTTGGGGACGGTGATGGAAATGGGTTGACGAATCGCTTTCTCGATCTGCTCCAGGCTAACCGCGCCTTCCGAGCTGAAGCGGTTCACCACAACTTTGAGTTTTGAGGGCGACACACCGCACTGCGATAGCCGATCGACATACCGCGAGAGGTCGCGAAGTGCCGGCACATCGGGCGTGGTAACCAGGTACAGATCGTCACAGCAGTCGACCGTGACCAGGTTCAGGTCGCTGAGGCCAAGCGGGCAATCCACAATGACGTACTCGTAAACATCCGCCAGAAAACGAACCGACCTTTCCACGGCATCGAGAGGTACATTCATGATGCCGTTTAACACTCCCGGCCCAGGCAATACGTCGACGCCACTGGAATGATGCGCGACAAAGCCGGCCACCAGCGTGGGATCCAGACGCGCGACGTTGCGCACCAGCTCATAAAAATCGTAGGTGGGAGCGTCATGCCCGAGATACAAAGCCACATGTCCCAGGTGCTGGTGCTGGTCCACAATCAGCGCTTTCTTGGCAAATGCCTGGGCCAGATAACAGCCTAGGTGGACGGCAAGCGTGGTTGTGCCCGCGCCTCCCCGGCAACCCAGGAAGGCAAGGATTTTTCCTGCTGTCTTGACATTCCGTGCACCCTGAAGACGCCCGCATATCCTGACCAACGACTCGCACACTTGCTCGACCGCAACCGGCTTGGTCAGGTATTCGCTACATCCGGCGCGCATGGCCTCGACAATCAGGGCAGGGTCAGACTGCTGGGAGAGTGCAATCAGCGTGGTGCGGCCGCGCAGCATCAGATGCATGGAATTTGCCGCCTGCACCGCCAGCGCCCGGTCCTTATCGAAGTCGATAACACAGACCGAAAATTCCGCGTTTTGCACCTTCAGCAAAGGCTGCAGCTCTCCCTCCTGGAGCGAATATCCCTGTAGCTCACCGGCGAAGGTTCCATGTTCCGCCAGGGTGGCAGCCTTCACCTTTTCCACCGTGTCATGATCGACGCAGACCGTGATCACGCAAAGGCCGCTCTGGCTACCGTTGGATCCTTGGGTCTTCAAGCCCGTACTCCCTGGTTTGCTCGAACCTCACTTCATTGCTTCTGCTCATAGCTCTTAGGCAAACCATGATCGAAATTTCCCAACTGTCCCGGTGGCACAACCCAGTTCGGATTGGGTGGTGCAGGTGTTTCCGTGGTCAAAGGATCGACAATGGTTGGGGTCACCACCACCACTAAGTCCATCACTGAATGATTCAGGCTCTTGGAGCGGAACAGCTGTCCCAGGATCGGTACATCGCCGATTCCGGGCATCTTGTTGAGCGTGTCCGTCGTGCGGCGATCGAGAATTCCTGAAATGCCAAACGTCTGACCGTCCTTCAGTTCGACTTCCGTTTCCGCCTTGCGCGTCGACAGCGAAGGTATGGTGTATCCCGCAATCACCACGACGTTGGTATAGTCCAAAGCGCTGACTTCGGGATAGATCTTCAGGCGGATGGTGCCATCGGAATTGACATAAGGGGTGAACTCCAGCTTCACTCCATACTGGCGAAACTGAATGGTTACCGTCGCCGTTCCGCCGGCGCTGCCGGGCTGCACGACGGGGAAGGGAAACTCGCCGCCCGCCAGGAATTTGGCTGGCACTCCATCGATAGTGGTCAGCGTCGGTTCGGCCAGAACCTCCAAAATGCCTTTGGTCTGAAGATCCTTCAGGCTTGCTCCCACTCCATTCTTGAGGTTGAAATAAAACAGGTTAAGAAAGTCGCTGAAAGTGGCCGTTTGGTTGGTACCTTGAGTTTGAAAGCTTGGCGGACCAAACTGCTGCGTGGTACCGGATCCAATATTCTGGCCGTTAAGACCGAATATATTGATTCCGAAGGCGTCCAATTTGGAGCGGTCAAGCTCGGCAAACCTCACCTTAAGTTGAACCTGCGGCCTATGGCGGGGATCGACTACCAGCGAGTTGACAATCTCCTTCGAGTAAACGCCGGCCAGCCGGGTGGCAATATCTGCTTCGGCGTCACTGCCAACCATCCCGGACAGAAAGAGTTTGCCCTCCTGTGCTTCCACGTTAATCTGATCGATGGGCAGGGCCTGGGACAACGATTCGCGCAGACCGGCCACATCGACGTCGACCAGGACCGTGATGACGGTTGAGCTGCCCATCTCATCCCACAAAACCACGCTGCTGGTGCCGGCGGTCTTGCCCGTGATCACCAGGTCGCGAGGGCTGGGAGTCATGGAGTCGATGACCGTCGGATTGCTGACATAGATCCGGCGCAGGCGGTCGGGGGTGTTGATGAACACCGACCGGCCTACGATCACGTGCAGGGTTTGGTTGCCGTCAGCGCGGATTGATGCGTTGCTGGACGGTGGCGCTGGCGCCGCAGCTGCCGAGGGTGCTGGCGCCTGCCGGTGCGGGTACATCGAGTGCGCCTCTGGCGGGGCCGGCGCCGGAGTTGCTTCCGGAGGAGTAGCTTGCATCGCGCCCGGCGCGGTTAGCGGCGGCACGGTAGTTTGTTCTGGTGCAGCCGCAGCCGCGGGCGGATTGGTAGTCTGGGCCACTAGCGTTCCTGTCAGCAAGACCAGCAGGGTCGCGATGCTCAGGCTTCGGACTCGATAATGTGTCGATCGCACTCGCATGATGTCACTCAAACTGGCTGGTGGTGCGCTTGTCGCCACTGATCGTCTCCACTACGTAGGGTTCCTTTACCGGTGCACGGGGACCAGTGCGGACCACCGGCTCTTTGCGAGCCGGTTCCGCTCCGGCAAGCGAGGCAATTTGTATGGGCACGGCCTTGACCTGTCCCCGATCGGCGCCATTACGTAAAACAAACTCGATGCTTCCCTGGCTGGAGGCCAATACCAGCTTCTCGGAATCCTGCGGCGTAAGCAGCAAGGTGACAACGTTGACGGTTTGTGGCTTGCCTTGCGGATCAGGCTCCGTATTCTGTCCGGCGGTTAGCACCTCGGCATCCTGCAAAACAATTTCCGTAGCGGGGTTGGGAACCTTGTCGGACTTGATGGTTACCAGCACATCCACGTGCGATCCCGGAAACAGAAAGCCGGCAACACCCACCACTTCATCGGATCGGACCGACACCGCTCGCATGCCTTCGGGAATCTTTACCGTCAACCCGATGCCGGAACCGGGAGCGGCGAGTTGGGAAAGAAGCAGCGGTTGTCCGCTCGACAACGGATAAATTGCGGAGCGTCCCACGACCTCTTCGGTTTTGGTGAATGTGCCTTGGGGCATGAGCGACTTGGGCCAATCGATGACAGTCAAGCTTTCCGCCTTAAGCACCTCGCCTGACTGGACGGCGCGCGATGCCGCGACCACCTTTTGGGTCTCCACCGCGGCGCTACGGTTTCCCAGCTTGTGGCTGATGAAGAGAGTCACCGCGCCGGATAACAGCAACGCGACGGCCAAGGCGAAAACGAGACGACGTGGATTCATGTTCCTATCTCAGGAGAACGCTACACAGGGCGATCCCTGTTCCTGCCGCGATGGCTAATCCATAGGGCAGGCGAAGTGTCTCGGCATTGCTGACGTTGAGGTCCGAATGCGGCCGAATTCCGCTGGTGCCGTGATGCAGCACCAGCACTCCGATATTGGCCAGGGTATGTTTGAGCCGGCGCCGCGAAATCGCCAGAGCGAGTGCGAACAGTCCTCCCATGAGCGCCGTAGCGATAAGAATCTCGACAAAATAATTGAGACCGGCCAGCACGCTTACGGCAGTCATCAACTTCACGTCGCCCGCCCCCATGCCGCCGGCCAGGTGAAATACCAGAAACACCGCTCCGGCCAGAAGACCGGCCAGCGCCGCCGTGCCCAGGGAACGCCAGCCGCCGAGCCAGCCGCCGAGCCAGCCGCCAAGAACCAGGTGCAGGGTCAGTCCGATGAGAATCGAAGGTCCGGTGAGCCAGTTGGGAATACGCCGGGTGCGGACATCGCTCCAGGCGCCAATGCTGGCGCAAACGAGCGACAACCCGACGAACATAACGTCAAGATCGATCACTGGCACGGAAGGCCTCAGTTGGCGTCTTCCCGCAGACCCAACATGTGATCGGCGGTTGCCATCAACTGCCTTCGAACTCCCCTGTTGGTCGACCCGTGCGGTAAGAGCGCCGTGAGCAATGGTCTCGGCCCGCGACTTGTTCGCGTCAAGGCATCTGCATCCCGCTACCAATGCAAGAGCTTGAAATGGCTGAGCAAGCCGAGCATAGCGGGGTGGTTGAGGGTAGCTATTCCACGATCTTGCTAGGCCTTGCAGATTTCTAGCATTAACTCGTGGCCGGGGGTTCTGGCTCTTAAATCCTTGTGCTAGGGTGGGCTCGAGTGAGAGTCAATCTATGGCATCTATACCCAGTGAACTACCGGTTGGTAGCGTCGACTCCGGATTGGTAACCCACAAATTGGCAAACAAGCTTCTTAGTCTCTATCGAACCATCTTCGGGTTCCCGGTCTTACTGGCCGCTCTGCTGGCAGGAACTGTTTACTACTTTGCCAGCCACAGTATCGCCGATCCCGACATTTGGTGGCATTTGCGCAATGCCGAATATCTGGTGCAGCACGGGTCCATGATCCGTAGCGATATGTATTCCTTCACCGCCAGCGGAGCATCCTGGATCAATCATGAGTGGCTGGCGGAGTTGCCATACTATCTTGGCTGGCGCCTGATGGGGATACGCGGACTGTACCTGGTACTGCTATGTAGCGCCGAAATCATATTGCTGGGCGTGTTTTACCTGGCCTACCGCACCTCCCACAATGTCAAGGCGGCATTTCTAGCCTCCTTTTTCGCGGTAATTCTGGCTACCATCTCGTTCGGTCCCCGTACCCTGTTGTTCGGCTGGATCTTCCTGGTAATCGAGCTACTTATCCTGTTGGACTTCAAGGAGGGCAAGGATCGTACCTGGTTACTGCCGCCGCTCTATCTGGTATGGGTGAATACCCATGGATCCTGGTTAATTGGCATGGTGTTTTTCTCCATATTTGTAGGTTCGGGACTGATTGGGGGGCAGTGGGGACGTATCACGGCGACGCGTTGGACGCGGTCCCAGTTGATCAAGCTCAGTGCCATGCTGGGACTCAGTGTTTTGGCGCTCTTTGTGAATCCCTACACCTATCATCTTGTCTTTTATCCCTTCGATCTGGCTTTCCAGCAGAAAATGAATATCAGCCATGTGAGCGAGTGGCAAAGCGTGGATTTCCATGCCGTGCGCGGCAAGATTGTCTTTGCCATGCTGGCCGCAACCATCGTCCTGGGGCTCGCCCGCAAGCGGCAGTGGCGGCTGGATGAGTTAGGGTTTCTGCTATTCGGCTTTTATGCGACCTTGACCTACAGCCGCTTCATGTTCTTAGGAGCAATTGTCCTTACCCCGTTGCTGGCGGCCGAGATCGACTTTCTTCCACCCTATCGCCGCGAAATAGATAAGCCACTGCTGAATGCTGTAATTATCGCGTGTATTGTGACGGGAATGATCCGCGGCCTTCCTTCCGCGGAGTTCCTGATGAAAGATACGGTCAAAGACTATCCAGTGAAGGCCCTGCCTTACCTGCAGCATTTCACTCCGGCCGGGCGCGTATTTAACGACTATCTCTGGGGTGGTTATCTAATCTGGAACGCTCGCCAGATTCCGGTATTCGTCGACTCGCGCGTCGATATCTACGATCACCGGGGAATTTTCGGCGACTACCTCGATGCCATGGGAGTAAAGCACCCACTGGAGATCCTTGACCAGTATCACATCCGATATGTGCTGTACGGCAAAGCCCAGCCGCTGGCCTATCTGCTGCTCCACGATAGCGGGTGGAAAACCAATTATGACGATGGCGAAACGGTTGTGCTGGAGCGCGTTGGCAAGGTGCCATAGCCTTCTGTTCAGCCGGCAGAGCGTCTCCGGACGGGGCAGCCTCGGCGCTTCTCGGGATGCCAAGGGAGCGGTCGACCTGGGATCGTTAGCCTTGAAGAGACACCATTTGGCGGTCATAACTAGTCGACCGGCGCTAGAGTGACTGGCCACAAAGTAGGCACTCTAGTGGTTACTATTTCAGCTTCAGCCAGGCAGAAAGTTACGAAAGTACTAGTACTTTCGTAAGTACAAAATAGTTGTAGTTGTGAAGAAATTCATTGACATTGTGTAATATTCGCCGTATCTATACGCCAATGCGCCAATGGAATTTGTAGCATAAGGTTCTTTTGGATTCCTGTAATTGTCGATCCGCTCGGTTCTTCCCCTGGGAACCTTGCAGGATCTTGGGAACAGAACGAGCAGCGATTTCCAGCACCGAAGTGCTACTTGCGGGTTATTTGGAAGCGGGCCTTTTGTCGCTTGGTTAAGCATGGACAAAAGTCAAGCGTTTAGGTAATGCTGCCTAAATTTCAGTCTATGGCCGGCCAATAAGATCGCCCATTTTGCGTCACGGGAGACTATGGCGACTGGAAAAATAAGCATTTATGACCGGGTTGCTCAACGCCTGGCGCCTCTTGTATCGTGCGCCGAGCCACAGCTTGATTCCACCAGCGCTCCCTGGCTTGGTATCAAGCTGGAACACTATTGCATAAGTGATTCCGAGCGTCCCGAAGCTACCACGAGCTCCTACCTGGCAGCGGTCTCTCTAGGCGGATCCTACAAGACCGAATACGGACCGGCATCCGGCCGGCGAGGCTTCAGCGTTGTTTACCAGCCCGGAACCATCTTCCTCACCGGCCCCGGCGATATTCCCCAGCGGCAGTCGAAGGGAGAGGTTGAATTCCTGGCGCTTGAAATCGCTCCCAAGTTCATCCTGTGGGCCGCCGACGAGCTGGTCACCGGCAAGCCCTTTGAAGTGGAGCAGCTGTGGGGCGCCCAGGACGACCAACTGCGCTACATCATGCTGACCCTCCACCACGAACTCCTTGCCAAATGCCCTTCGGGTAGGCTGTTTGGAGAATATATGGGATTGTCTTTTGCCACCGCATTGCTCACCAACCACTCGTCGGTTCCGGCCCGGCTTAATCATTACCGGGGCGGTCTTTCTCCCTACAAGCTGCGGCAGGTGACGGATTTCGTTAACGACAATCTTTCCTGTAACCTCTCCCTGGCGGAGATGGCCAACCTGCTGCAGATGGGACCCTGTCACTTTGCGCGCGCTTTCAAGGAGTCGACCGGACTTTCGCCCCACCAATACGTGCTTCGCCGGCGGGTAGAACGAGCGCTGCAGATGTTGAAGGAAACCCGGACAAACCTCGCCGACATCGCGTACGATCTGGGATTCTCCAGCCAAGGCCACTTCACCACCGTCTTCAGCAAATTTGTAGGCGTTTCGCCCAGCAGTTATCGCGATCAAATCCATCCTATGAAGCGGCTGGAGCCTTGTTATGGCAACGCTGAACCCTCCGCGGAATGATCGTCGGCTGATCTTGCCGACGCTCTCATTCTGCGATCGTGGTACTCCTCCTTGTTGCATCCGCGCGTCCGTTGATAGCCTCGGCAATCGTCCGTAGGAATCTGCAAACGCTGCTCTGAATCTGAAAGATCACAATTCAATCTACAGGTAACCTGACCGCATTCGAAAGAACCCTCCCAGCGCTAGAAGCTATAGTCTTCCAGCCTCTGTGGTCGAAGCTGCGGCGCCAGGACGGGATCGGAGAGGAACGGACATGGAGGGAACAAGCGAACCTCATGTAGCAGACGCCAACCTCTTGCGGATGTTGGCCCTCGACTTTACCGCAATTCTTATTGGTTACAACATCCCCCGGGAAGATGCACGACGGGTTGCCGCGCAAGCAATCCAGCCGGTACGCGAGCACTTTGCGTCCAGCGGATCGGTGTTGCGTCTGAACCGGGTTTGACACCCAGGCTTCCACCTTTACCGCGCCCGCGGACCAGCGTTCGCGTGCGCGTTTTCCTTGAACCAAAATACGCGACAGGTAGGAGAGGGTTAGAGGGCATCCACCAAACTGTCGGAAGCGAGTCCAAAGCCGCGGGGCGGGCTCAGATGCAGCTTAAAGTAGCTCACCCCGCAAAACAGTCAACATTTTGTAAGCTGCATCAAGATTTTGAAATAAGCCTGGTTTGAAGCCTGCTACCGTTAGGGCGTCCAGTTGGGTCTTGCGGCCAGCCAGCGAACCACGCCGGTGATTAGGAAGCTATTGAGGACGGGCGCGGTCGGATGTGAGCGAATACGCTCAACTGTCGGCGCCAATTGTGTTGGGTCGCAGAGCTACAGGTCTGACGTGGAGAAGTGGTCCGGGTATCGGGGTGGCGGCAGATAGCTGAAGGAAGGCTTCAGCCCCGCGAGAAATTCGCTTTGGTGATTTCCTCGGCATCATTGCCGCCGTAAAGTTTCCCGGGACCGCCCAGGTTTTGAGGTTGGTATGAGAAACAAGTTGTGCCAGTCCTTCGCGGAGAGAAGTAGCCGGCCGCAGAAGGTTGTGGGTCAGGTCGAAAGCACGAGACGCCGTCTTGGCTGGATGGCAGCGACTGAAGGCAACGCCATAACGGAATTTGCTTTCGTACTTCCGCTGTTCGTGCTGATGTTGTGTGCGACGATGGATATGGCGCGCCTGTTCTATGCCGAAACCACACTGCAAAATGCGGTGCGGGCAGGCGGGCGGTATGCCATCACCGGCAACCACGCGCCCAATCCACAGAATCCTAACCAGACCCTGTCCCGGGTGAACTCCATTCTTCTCGTGACCCAGCAGGCGGCTATGGGCCTCAATGTCTCCAACGTTCAGATCTCTAGTCTGGTGGGCGGCGCCGGAAGTGCGGGCGGTCCGGGAGACACGGTTACTCTTTCCCTGACGACCAACGTGCAACTGCTCACCCCGATTATTGGCCATTTCTTCCCCAATGGACAGTGGCCACTCACCGTGAGTGTGAGCTTCTTGAATGAAGCTTTTCCCCCGGGCCAAACCACATAAGGAGCGCAGCACATGGCGGTAACAGTTCCCGACGAAACAGCCCGCTGCCGGAAAAGAACCGGCGAGTCCGGGCAGGCGATTGTCGAGTACGCCGTATCCGCGCTGGTGATGGCCACAATCGTATTTGGCATGATTGATTTTGGCCGAGCTATTTACCAGCAACAAGTAATCACTACCTTGACGGGAGAAGGCGCCAGCATGGCTTCCCGCGGGACCGCCATGAGCAGCGCGGCGAGCGCAGTGATTGCGGACTCAGACCTGAACCTGAGTGCCAATGGCAAGGTCATCGTCACCGCCGCTTACAACAACGCCACGGCGGTCAAGATTACCTCCCAGGTTTCGCAGGGTGGAATTACTGCAACCAGCCGTATCGGAGCCAACGGAGGCGCGGCCACACTTCCGGCGGGAGCTATTCCTCAAAATAACCAGACTGTATATGCGGTGGAAATCTTCTATGCCTATCAGCCCATTACTCCGATCGGGAAGCTGATCAAGACGGTAATGCCGGTACAGTTGTACGACGTGGCGTACTACTGACCAGGAGTGAAAAAAGTTGAAACGCTTCTTGCAAAAACGAGACAGAAAGAACGAGCGCGGCCAGATCCTTATCCTGCTGGCCTGCGTTATGGTCGGTCTGCTGCTGTGTTCTGCTCTGGCGGTGGATATAGGATTTGCCTACGTTACCAAGGCCAGACTGGTTAAGGCAGTGGACGCCGCTTGTCTGTCGGGTATGAGCAGTCTCGCCCAGGGCCAAACTACGGCCCAGACTATAGCCACGAATTCCTTCACCGCCAACTATGCCGTGTCCGGCCTCGACTACAGCGCTCCCAGTGTGAATGTGGGGTTCTCCACCAGTGCTGGTCAGGAAGTAGTGAACGTAACCGGCACGGCAACCATCCGGACGATCTTTATGGCATTGCTGCCTGGATATCGGACTTTGACGGTCAACGCCAGCGCTCAGGCGCTGCGCGGCAACCTGGCGATGACGATTGTATTGGACCGCTCCGGCTCCATGTCCAGTAACGGCGGAGGGTCGGCGTTACAGTCCGCCGTGCCAACCTTCATCGACTATTTCAACAATACGACGGATGAGGTCGCGATGGTCAGCTTCGCATCGAATGCAACTACCGACTTCGCTATCGCCAGTCAGTTTCAGTCTTCAATTACGAGTAAAGTGGGTGCCCTTAACTTCTCGGGCGGCACATTTGGACCGGGTGGACTCACCCTGGCCAAGGCGCAGGAAGATAGCGTGACTCCCCAGCAGGGAGAAAATCTGGTAAAGGCAGTGGTGTATTTCACGGACGGTCTGGTAAACGAGATACAGGACACTTTCAACTGTACGAGTCAGTGGGGACACACTCTATACGATTACGGAGGATACGATCCGCCGGCTACCAATGTCGATTTTTTTAATCCTTCGGATGGAACCGACTGGGGCGGTCTGGACAGGAATGGAAATCCTCCTCATTCACCCACTCCCGACTGTACCGGAGTCACCAAGTTCACATCTCAAATCAACGGCCAGCAAGAGTCGTTTACGCGCACTAATGTGACCGCTGACGCCCAATATCGAGCCCTGCAGACGGCGAATGCCCTGCGCGCCGAAGGCGTCTATGTCTACTCCATCGGACTAGGCAGCGATCCCAGCCAGACCTTCCTGCAGGAAATTGCCAACGAC
Source organism: Candidatus Korobacteraceae bacterium (assembly GCA_049695855.1). Taxonomy (GTDB): domain Bacteria; phylum Acidobacteriota; class Terriglobia; order Terriglobales; family Acidobacteriaceae; genus Bog-257. Next base: position 140,492 of record JBAVSY010000025.1, read on the forward strand.
CCGGCCAGTCCCACCTATAACTCAAGTCAGCCGCAGGGAATCGCGGTCTTCGCTCCTGATTGCCCTTCTTCGACCTGCACCCAGGAGTTGCAGCAGGTATTTCAGACCATTGCTTCGAAGATTCTCCTTCGTCTCACCCAATAAATCACCTTAAGGAATTAAAGCGAAGGTGGCCTCTGCCTGTCTGGCAAAGGGCCGCCACTTTCAAAATTCCAACACTCTGTAGTATCGAACTTGAACGGCGAACTACCAGATGCGCTGGTTTACGATAGAACAAGCAATTTGCTGAAAAGGTTATTTCGTGAAGGTGCCGAAAACTTCCGGTCTGGCCGATAAGTGGTGACTAGGTACCTCTTCGCCCGAGCGAGCTTTCTTAGCCAGTTAGTGCCCTAGAAAAGTATCTTGATATGTCGTACATTGTCAGCAAGCATTGACGTCGGGCGACGTACCGCTGTGATCGCGCGATTGCTCGATAACCGGCTACCCACGGCTGATTCAAAGTGGTATCGCCTGTGCAGAAGTTCTTCAAGCTCGCTCCCAAACACTATGGAGTTGTCAACGAACCTCTAGGACTGTTCCGAGTTGTCAATTGTGTTTTGATCAACCTGCCGCCCCGGTTTCAGGTTCGTGGAATGAGCATGCTGTCTCAGGGACGAAATCATGGAAATGATGACTACGGCAATAGATCGTAGCTTTTGGCTCGCATCGTACGGCTATCACACCGCGCCCGCGTTTCACTCCAGTTCCTCCGGAAGGGAAGCGCATGGCGGGTGAGCGAATTCTTTACGTCTGTCACGACCCTGCCCTGCTGCTCACCCGCGAACGTCTCTTGATGAGTGAGGGTTACCAGGTTTTTACGGTGTTGGGAGTGGATGGATTGATGGCCCTCAGTCAGGTCGACGAGTTCGATTTCGTTTTGCTGGGAGACGAAGGGCCGCTCGCGGAACGGCTAAATGCGCTGGTGTGGCTGAAAGAGGAATACCCGCGGACTCCGGTCATTGCGCTTTCCCGCGGGATCGAGCAGCTTCCCGGATCCGATTACCGGGTTATGGCCACTGATTCGGAGGACTGGATCCATGGAGTCGCCGACTGCATTAAGCGTTGCCGAACCTCGGCGTGACCGGCGTTATCGCAGGCCGCCTTACATTTCGCCAGCTCCGACCATGCTACAAGCTTCCGCGTCCCGCACCGATGTGAATGCCACCATTCACGTTGCTCAGCTGAATTTGCAAGCCGCCGCTGCCCAGCGTGCCGTTGAGACTCTTGCCCACCAGATGTCCTTTAACAGTTAGTGGAAAATCGGTGCTGAGGCTGCCGTTGACCACGCTGGCGCTGACTTCGGCGTTGGGCGATTGGGGCAGAGTCAGATTGATGCTGCCATTGACGGATTTCAACTTGATGTCGCGTACGTTGGTCAGCGACGCGTAGTTCGCCTCGATGGTTCCGTTGACGGTCGCCAGATCGGCTTCTCCGGTCAGATCCGAGGCCCGCAGCTTGCCATTCACCAGGTTGGCATTGATCTCGCCGGTGATTTTCTGCACATCGAGCGAACCATTCACCAGTTCGATGCGGTCCAGACGCGCATTCTCCGGCACGTGCAGGGTGTAGCGGACCGAAGCTGGATTGTTGTTGGTATGGTTTTGGGGATAGCGAGTCCGGATTTCCACCGAATTACTGCTGGTTTCCACTTCGATGTGCGCCTCGTCGAGGCGCTGCTGATCAATCGCCGTTTTCACGGCGTCGATCTGCACTTCGTTACGGGCCCATCCCGTAATTTCGACGCTGCCATTAATATTCGCCAGCGAGATACGGCCATCGGCCGGGAGAGGAACCGTACGATGGAAATCCTGGGTTACTTCGGCGTGAGCCGTAAGAGCGAAGACCAGAAGCGTTCCCAAGAGCATGCCTGCCAGGCTGCCATATTTGCGAGAATGAGCCATAGTGCCTCCTGTCGCGATGAGACGCGAGGTAAAAGGAAAAGTCTGAGCCGTGGGAAGGTACGCAGAGAAGGAGCTTGGAGTTCGGCAAAAAGGTACGAAATGCACTAGCGGCCTTCGCCATGATGCTGCCCAGGGACAAGGTGGGCAGCAGGTATAATTGTGAGTTGTTTACGCCTTGCTGGTGTCATGCGTCACATGTCTCACGCGAACTCATCGCGAGAAACAGCAGATCCTTCCGCTTCGCTCCGGTCGGGATGACAAACCTAGAGTTCGATTCGCAGCGTAGCCACAGATGCGGCGAGGTTAATCCAAAAGGGAATCATGCCAGCCGTAACCGTAACCGCGACCGTCCTCAATGAAGTCGAAGAAGTTGAGGGATTAGTGTCGACACTGGCGCGGCAGACGCTGGCTCCCAAAGAAGTAATCATCGTCGATGGCGGCTCCACGGACGGGACCTGGGAATGGCTGGAAGCGGCCAGGTCGAAGTATCCCAGCCTGGTCGCCATTCGCGACGAGAGCTGCAATTTGAAGGCTTCCGCCGGACCCATCGCTCGCGGCCGGAATGTTGGAATCGCCGCGGCAACGTCTGAGGTTGTGGCCTGTGCCGATGCCGGCTGCATCTACGATCCCGAGTGGCTGGGCCGGCTAACCGCGCCCATCCTGAAAGGCAGTGCGGAATATTCGCTGGGCGGATCGTGTGTCGATCCGGCAGACCAGACTATCTGGGACCTGGCCTCGGCGCCATTTTTCGGGCTGAAGCAGAGTGCCGATGGAACCACGAAGTCGTGCACAGCGCGTTCCATGGCGTTTCGCAAGGATCTGTGGCAGCGGGTGGGCGGATTTCCCGAAACCAGTTTTCTGGGCGAAGACACCATGTTCGATCTGCGAGTGCGCAAGTTGGTGACGCCGGCTTTTGCGGAGCGGGCGCAGGCCATCTACCGCCCGCGTCACACGCTGAGAAGCGCGCTCAGCATGATGGCCAGATACGGCGTCGCCGATGGCGTGATGGGGACCCGGCGCTCGCGGCTGCTGCGAAATCTGCTGCGCTGCGTGGCGGAAGTGGTTGCGGTTGTGTTGGTGCCGCGCACCGTGATTCCGTTCTCCGTGGTTTTGGGCCTTGAGGTCTACTTCGCCTTTCGGCTGGACTGGAGCAGCTTCGGCAAGCGGGCGACGTTACGGCAGATGGCAGCACGATTGCTTTACTCGCTGCTGGTGCCGTGGATTGTTACCTGGAACCAGGCAGTGGGCGAGTTGACCAAGACGAATCAGCCCAACCGGCAAAATGCGTAAGAACAGCAGTTGGCATTTGGCACTTAGCACTTCGCAGTTACCAACTAACCCCTAGCCACTTATCCCTAGCCTCAATCCGTGAATCTGTATTTCACCAGGTCGTACAGCGCCATCCAGCCGTCTTTCCAGCTGATCTTCTTGCCTTCGGCGTAGGTGCGTCCGTGATAGACGATGGGCACCTCGTAGATGCGAACGCCCAGCTTGGCCAGCTTAACCGTCATTTCGGTTTCGACGCTGAAACGGTCGGAGCTCAAATGGATCTGCTGGAGGAGTTCGCGGCGAAAAACTTTATAGCACGCAGTCACATCATGAATGCTGATGCCGGTCAGCATATTGCACACGATGGAGAAAATGCGGTTCATGACATAGCGCCCAAACCTGGGCACGCGATGGGGGCCGTTGTGAAAGCGGTTGCCGAAGACCACATCAGCGTGGCCTTCGAGGATTGGCGTGATCAGCACGGGATAATCGCGGGGATCATATTCCAAATCCGCGTCCTGGATCAGCACCAGTTCGCCGGTGGCTTGCTCCAGCCCGGTCCGGACGCCTGCGCCTTTGCCCCTATTCTTTTCGTGCAGGACAAGCTTGATGGTATTGGCGCCATTGCCTTCGAGCAGCGCGGGCAGATCGCTGGCTTGCAGGAATTCGCGGGTACCATCGGTGGAGTAGTCATCGACGATGATCAGCTCTTTCTGCAGGCTGAGCGGCTGCCGCGCTACCTGCCGCAGCAGCTTCATCACGGTGCGCCGTTCGTTGTAAACCGGGATGATGACCGACAGGATATGAAACTGAGGCGGAATATCGTCCTGGTCAAGCTCGGCCAGTTCATGTTCGGCACCGTCGGTAGCGGCTATGCGAGGTCGCGCTTCAGAAACCAAGTAGACTCCCAGGATGAGCAATTCAGGATCGATCGGATGCCGGTATCGCGGCTGTGGAAAACAAATATAGTAGACCAGCGGATAGAAGACAATCAGGCTGGCGAAAAGAAACACGCCGTGAACCCGGCGCTTCCACGCCAGCAACAGTCCCCAGATCGCCACCACCGACGACGCCAGGTAAAGGATGTTCTTGGTCTCGGCCAGGCCTTCGATTTTCGATAGCCGCGGCAATCCATTCCAGAAGAAAACGACGCGGCGCAAGCTGATGACAATAAATTTGCGGGGATTCTCGGCGATCCATTGTTTCGCTTTGCGGCCCTGCTCGGCGCAGAAAGCGATCTCGCCCATCTGCTTGTACTCGGCCAGAAGGCGATCGTTCTGGCTAGGATGATAAGCGAGAACATAAGGACCCTCGGCGATCGGATTGTTAGCAATGCGCAGCTCGTTGCCGAAGTTGTCGCGGATGAAAACGAACTGGCCCATTGCCTCGTAGTTGCGTACCAGCCAGGGCATGATGGTCATCCAGAAAACCACCGCGCTCAGCAGAACGGGAACGACAAAGCGCTTGCCCCGGTGATGTAGTTGATAAGCCAGCCAGCATCCGGCGAAGGGCAGAAACGCCATCGCCGCGGGATTGGTGAGCGCCGCGATACCCCAGATCAGTCCATAGCCAATCCACGACGAAGAGCGCTCGTCGCCCTCCATCTCCACGGTCAACATGAACAGCAGGCTCAGCAGAAATGCGGACAGGCTGGTCTCCCAAATCCAGCGCACCGCCCAATAAATGGTGTAGGGAAGCAGCGCCCAGATCCAGCCGGACCAGATGGCAACCTTCTCATTGAAGATTCGTAGCGCGGTGCGATAGATGGTCCAGCAGGTGAGCGCGGCAAATAAGCTGTTGAAGCTCAGCAGGGCGAATGCCGAGGCGGGCGAGTAGCTGCCAAAGGCGCGGAAAGCCAGCGACACCATCCAGGGATAGACAGGCGCGGTCCAGGCAGAAGGTCCGGTGTTGCCGCCGAAGGGCGAACTGAATCCCATGCCATTGGCCAGGGAATAGGCGATGCGTCCGATCTCCCAGCCGAAGCCGAAGTTATGCTCCGTGGTGCGAATGCGATAGGTGTGAGCCAGAGCGATCCAAAGCACGCGTACGGCGAAGGCAATCAGCACCATCCAGCGCGGCGAACGAAGGATGGCTTGCCAGCGGGAGCGGCGAACTCCCAGCCAGGCACCATCCGGTTCACCTTCGGCTGAGTTGGAATCTGGCGTCGGACGCGCCGCTGAGGTCTGCAAAGGCATTGGGAACAACCGAAATTGTATCGCAGGAGCGGGGAAGAACGGTCAGTTCCGAGGCAAAGGGTACCGCGGAGCGGGCACTTCTACATCAAGTGAAAGGCCAATCGACGCGGAAAAAACCCACCCAAGCCAGGGAAGCCTGAGTGGGATCGGGTTTCCTCAGACACTCACCGAAACATTGCTGGAACTGGACGGTGTCGTCGCGCTGTTACCCTGCGTGAACTGCTGGAACTCCTGCTGCAAGGTGCTGTAGGTCTGCTGGGCCGAGGTCAGGTTGCCGGCTTGCAATGCCTGGCCAAGTTGGCTCATCAGTTGACTGACTGCGCTCTGGCCGCCCTCGCCTCCGCCTCCGCTGCTGCTGTGATGATGATGGTGCCCTTCGGCGGCGTGACTTTGCATGTCCTGCTGAATGGTCGAATAGTCCTGCTGAGCGGCGGAAGTGTTTCCCGACTGAATATCTTTCGCCAGCTGGCTGAACTCCTGGGCAATGGGACTGTTGCTCTGCGACGACGAGCTGGAATTGGTCTGCGGCGCGTACTGCTGTAACGTCGCAAAATCCGATTGCGCCGCCGACAGATTCCCGGATTGCAGATCCTGGCCGAGTTGCTGGAACTCCTGCTGAAACTGCTGTTTCTGGTTCTGCACGCTCTGGGTGTTGTAGTTGAAAAGACTGCTGCTGGAAATACCTGCAACTGACATCGCTATCCTCTCAAAGGGGAACTTTCATTCTCCTTTCTTATCGGCAAGGTTTGAACTGACTTGAATTGCCGCTAAGTCTCAATGAGAAAAGCAAGCCTGTTGCCAAAATCCCTCCGCTTGGACGAGGGACCCAATCAGCATGATTTACGCTAGTTAGCAGATAACCTGGGAGGGCATTCCTCTCATAAGAAAGATAAGTAGGCAAGCCTGACCATGCTGTCCGGCAAAGTTTGCCTAGAAGCCATCCATCTCATAACCGTCAGGGGGCGTATCCGAGTACGACTTGAACAGTTTGCTGAAAAACTCGATGAGCACCGGTTTTGAAGGGGCACAGCTTCAGCTGCGCCGTTGCAAGTCCTTTAAATTTGTGATCCCGACTCGGCTTCATCCGCCGAGGAGTCCGCGGTTTCGGGTTTTTCAGCAAACTGTTGAAGACGTGCCCTGAGCAAAGCGTCTGAGGAAATACTCGCTGCCCCGGCTGGGCCATTTTTTGGCCTGGGGAAGGAGACCTCATCACTCCGCTTTCCACTGATACGCTCTGCCCTGCGGCAATCCCACATGGGCCAGCACGCGATTGACATACTCGCGGGCAATTTCGTCGGTCGATGCCGGCCGAAAGTAAAACGCGGGAATGACTGGAAAGATGGTGGCTCCAGCCTCGGCGGCCAGCGTCATGTTGCGCAGATGAATGCGATTGAACGGTGTCTCGCGCACGCAGAGCACCAGCGGCCGGCGCTCCTTCAAGCAAACATCGGCGGCGCGCTCGATAAGCTGGATCGCCATGCCATTGGCGATTCGCGCCAAGGTTCCCATACTGCAGGGCAGAACGATCATGGCGTCCGTCGGGTACGAACCGCTGGCCACATTGGCGCCGATGTCGGCATTGCTTTGCTGCTGAATTTTGTTTGCAGCGTGCCCCAGCAGCTTAGCTACAATCTCGTTTCTGCCGGTCACACCAAGCTCTTCCGCCATGACCCGCAGGCCGCTGTCAGAGATAATCAGGTTGACCGTCCCGACCCGCTCATCCCGTTCGAGAGCATCCAGCAGATGCTGGGGAAAGATCGACCCGCTGGCGCCGGTGACGGCTACGGTCAGGATTCGGGAGGATGCGTTGGGTTGCGTCTGCATCTAATTTTTTTGCGCAAAGAGGTGTTTTGTCGGCGAAAACTGTCGAATCTGTATCGCCGGCGAAGCCTCCTCATCGTACCATTGCTTGTGCGTGGTTAGGTCGTGAGTTGAACTTCGAAACGATGCTCGTTTCAGAAAGCGCTTTGTATCAGGGCACGGCTTCAGCCGTGCCGTAACGGGCGATATTACCAACAGGGCTTCAGCCCCTGCGATTGGTGAACAGGGGCTGAAGCCCTTAGGTAAGATGTGCTTTGTCCGGCACGACTGAAGTCGTGCCCTGACACAACCGGAACCATTCATGAGCTGTGTTTAAATCTGTTAGCCCCCGCCGCTCTTTCGGATTTAACCTCGCAGTTTTCCTGATCCCCTCCGTGCGCTCCTCCGTGTCTCCGTGGTGAACATTCATTCCTTCCCCGTAAAATGGAACTCGGCGCAAGCATGCTACATCCCACCGATGACCTTCGCATAAAGTGGACCAAGGTCGTCCTCCCTCCGGTGTTTCTGGAGGAGGAGATGCCGACGACCGAGCAGGCTGCGGCGACCGTCCTTCAGGCTCGGCGGGAAATCAACGAAATTCTGGCCGGCAGCGATCGCCGTTTACTAGTGGTGGCCGGGCCGTGTTCCATCCACGACACCGACGCCGCGCGCGAGTATGCCGGCCGGCTAAAAACTGCGATTGCCGAGTTCTCGAAGGAACTGCGCATTGTGATGCGCGTCTATTTCGAGAAGCCTCGCACTACCGTCGGCTGGAAAGGACTGATCAATGATCCCCACCTCGATCAGTCCTACAAGATCAACGATGGCTTACGCCTGGCCAGGCGCCTGCTGCTCGATCTGGCGGAGATGGGCGTGCCTGCCGGAACCGAGTTCCTCGACATGATCACTCCTCAGTACCTGGCGGGCCTGGTGAGTTGGGGAGCGATTGGTGCGCGTACCACCGAAAGCCAGGTGCATCGGCAACTGGTCTCCGGTCTCTCCTGCCCGGTGGGATTCAAGAACGCAACTTCGGGTGACGTGCAAATTGCCATCGAAGCGGTATTGTCAGCCGCACACCCACATACATTTCTGGGACACACCAAGCATGGCCAGTCGGCCATATTTGTGACCAGCGGCAATCCGGATTGTCACGTGATCCTGCGCGGTGGCAGAAACCTGGTGAACTACACGGCCGAATCGGTGGCCGAGGTTAGCACCAAACTGCAGGAGGCCGGATTGCCGGCTCGCGTGATGATTGATTGTAGTCATGCCAACAGCAACAAAGACTACACTCGCCAGCCCGCGGTTTGCCGCGACGTCGCAAATCAGGTCGCACAGGGCAGCAACAACATCATTGGCGTCATGCTGGAAAGCAATCTGGTGGCAGGAGCACAGAAACTGGTTCCGGGTCAGCCATTAGTTTATGGACAAAGTATTACCGATGGCTGCATAGGGTGGGACGAGACGTTGGAGCTGCTGGCAGAATTGGCGACGGCGGTGCGGAGTGGACGGTTAGCCTGACGTGATTTGGAAGAGGCGTAGCTTTAGCTACGTCGTTGGAAAAGTCGAAAAGCAGATTCCGCGTGGGCTGAAGCCCACGCGGAATGACAAAAAGTAAACCACTTGTACGGCGCACCTAAAGGTGCGCCCCTTCAAAAACGCGTCGACTCCAGGACTGTTCCCAACGGCCTGTTCAGTCGGTTCGGGTCTGCTTTTTCGTGTTTTCAGCAATCCGTTTACCGGAGAGAAGGATCGTCCGTCAGTACATCGACTGAAATCGGCAATCTCAGCCCCGCCCGATTCCCTTCAAGTATGCGTCGATTGACTTCGCGGCTTTGCGGCCAGCGCCCATTGCCAGAATCACGGTCGCGCCGCCGGTTACGATGTCGCCGCCGGCGAAAACGCCGGGCTTCGAGGTGGCGAGCGTGTCTTCGTTTGCGGAAATGTAGCCGCGCTTGGTGGTCGCCAACCCAGGCGTGGTCGACTGAATCAGCGGATTCGCCGACGTGCCTGCCGCGATGATCGCCACCGAACACGGCGTAACGAACTCTGAACCCTCGATTGGCATCGGACTGCGGCGCCCCGACTCGTCGGGCTCACCCAGTTCCTGACGAATGCATTTCACGGCGACCAGATTACCTTTCTCGTCACCGAGAAACTCCACCGGATTGACCAGCATTTCAAAATGAACGCCCTCATCTTTGGCGTGATGTACTTCTTCCTTACGAGCGGGCATCTCCACCAAGGTCCGGCGGTAGAAGATGCTGGCACTGCTCGCGCCCAGACGCAGCGCGCTCCGCACCGAATCCATGGCGGTGTTGCCGCCGCCGACCACGATGACATCGCGATCTTTGCAGGGATAGAGGGGCTCGTCGAATTCAGGAAAGCGGTAAGCCCGCATCAGGTTCACGCGGGTAAGAAATTCATTGGCGGAATAGACCCCGTTGAAATGCTCGCCGGGGACTTTCAGGAAGCGCGGCAGACCGGCGCCGGTAGCGATGAACATGGCGTCGAAGCCTTCTTCCTGCATCAGTTCGTCGATGGTGACCGTCTTGCCCACCACGACGTTGGTTTCGAAGACCACCCCGCGACGGCGCAGCACATCGATTTCGTGGCGGACGATATCCTTCGGCAAGCGAAACTCTGGAATACCATATACGAGAACGCCGCCCAGTTCATGCAGAGCTTCGAAAACATGTACCTGATGGCCCATCTGGATGAGGTCGCCGGCGCAAGCCAGGCTGGCGGGGCCGCTGCCGATCAGTCCAACCTTCTTCCCGGTGGCAGGCGCGGATACAGGCGATCCGAATTGTCCTGTCTCGCGTTCCCAGTCGGCAACGAAGCGTTCCAGGTAGGCGATTCCAACCGGCTCGCCCTTCTTGCCCAGCACGCAACCGGACTCGCACTGATCGTCGACCGGACAGACGCGGCCGGTGATGGCCGGCAGCGCATTGTCTTCACGAACTTTCGACGCTGCGCCGAGGAAGTCGTTTGCCAGAATGAGATCGATGACCGCGCGAACGTCCACCGACACCGGACACTTCTGGACGCATCCCGGCTTGGTGCATTCGATACAGCGCAGCGATTCCTGGCGCGCCTGCTCGACCGGAAATCCGAGATTCACTTCCTGGAAGTTGTGAGCCCGCACTTCGGGCTCCTGCTCAGGCACTCGCTGACGCGGCAGCTTCATGCGCTCTTTATTGGGCAGAGGATTGTGGCTGGGCACTTTGACTGGAGGATTACTCATGGCTCACCTCCGCCACAACCGCTGCGCATTCATGACGGTGAACGCTGTCTCGTACCCTTTTCAACTCTGCTTCAGGATTGGCTTGCAAGCGATCGATGCTGGCACGTTCCTGCTCGCGGTACATGTTGTTGCGTTGCATCAGGACCTCGAAGTTGACCTGCGTGGCATCGAATTCAGGACCGTCCACGCAGGCGAATTGGCTGCTGTTGTTGACCAGCACGCGGCATCCGCCGCACATTCCCGTGCCGTCGACCATGATGGAGTTCAGGCTGACCATGGTCTTGATCTTGTTGGGGGCGGTGAGATTGGCCACCGCGCGCATCATTGGCACCGGTCCGACGGCGAGCACGTAATCCACTTTTCCGGCCGCGACCAGCTCTTTCAGCTTGTCCGTGACCAGGCCTTTGTCGCCGTAGCTGCCATCGTCGGTGACGACGTAGGTTTCGTCACTGACGGCGCGGACTTCGTCTTCCAGCACCAGCAAGTCTTTGCTGCGCGCACCGACGATAGAGATGACTTTGTTCCCCGCCCGCTTCAACTCACGAGCTGTGGGATAAGCCATCGCCGTTCCAACGCTGCCGCTGACGACCACCGTGGTACCAAAGTTTTCGATTTCAGAGGGCTTGCCAAGCGGTCCGACCACGTCGAGGATGGCGTCACCAGTTTCCAACATGCTGAGCAGCATGGTGGTCTTGCCGATGGCCTGCACGACGATGGTCACGGTGCCAGCCTGGGGGTCGGCATCGGCGATGGTCAGCGGGACACGCTCACCGCAATCGTCCAGCCGCACGATGACAAACTGCCCCGGCTTCTGCTTTTTGGCGATCCGGGGAGCCTTGATAACGAATAGCTTGATGCCTCGCGCCAGAGGACGCGCTTCCACGATTTCGAACACAGTAACCCTCCGTCTTCGATTCTCCGGGGGGATGTACCGGGAGTCTGTGGCACACGTCACACGGTAGGCGGACACAGCGCACAGGCGGGCGGAGCCCGGGAGACTTGGCGTCGGGGCCGGCCCTGAAAATCAGGCTCGCGGCAACGTTCGGCTTGGCGGGGATCTATTGCTGCGGCGGGGGCGGCGGGTCGGTCTTGTCTTTCACCTTGGCGGCGCCTTCTTCGGTCTTGGACGCGGTTTTGTTGACCACTTTCTTGGTCGTCTTCTTGGTAGCGTGTCCTACGTCTTTGGCCGCCGCGCCGGTGTCTTTGGCGGCGTCCTTGGTGGAGTGGCCGGCGTCTTTCATGTCCTGCTTGGCGGTGTTCTGTGACGAGGTGGTGGTGGTGTTGTCTTGCGCCACGGCGACGCCGGTGCAGAGCGCGCCGGCCAGCAAAAACATTCCCAGTACCTTCATTCCTGTCCTCCGAATGGTCCCGCTTAGTGAGATGCCGATTCCTGCGGCGGCGGAGAAAGCTGAACTCGATCTGAAGGATTGATTACAAATTTGTCAGAAGGCGCGCGCGGCCCCAAAAGCAGGAATCCAAGGCGGAGAATGTAGTCATGGCTCGGATCCAAGGATGGGACAGGATGCTTTCAGCTGGCGGCGATTACGGAAAAGCTCTCTTGCAGACGCTCACGCTTCGAGTGATTGGCCGCCTGCTGGTGGCAACGGCGCTTTTGGCTCCCTCGTGGCCGGCCTTGCAGGCCCAAGGGCCGGCTGAGCCTGCCACGGTAGCGCCGAGCGAGAATTCCGCCGCCGAGCTGCCCGACACGCCGTCGTCATCGTCGGCCGTCAACTCGCGATCATTCGGCTCAAGCCTGGGGATCGCCGCTAAGACCATCGGCGAAGACGAACTACATATCATCAAGTCGCCATTTTCGGTGAATGCTCTGAAGTGGGACGCTCTGGTCCTCAGCGCGACCGGAGTGCTGATTGCCAACGACGAAAGCGTGGCCTATCAGGTTTCGCCCAGCTGGCACAATACCAGCATTAATATCTCCGACGCAGGCGTGTATGGACTTGGAGCCGTGGCGGGAGGAATCTTCGTCACCGGCCTGGTAACCCACAACGAACACGCCACCCAGACCGGCATCAAAAGTGCCGAGGCCAGCGTCGACAGCGTGATTCTGTATGCCGCACTGAAGGCGATCCTGGCTCGACAACGGCCCTATACCGGACCGGGCGAAGGAAAGTTCTTCTCCGGCAACTGGACCGCTGGCTCGTTTCCCTCCGGACACGCCGCCTTCGCCTGGACGCTGGCGACCGTGATGGCGCGCGAATACCCCAACTGGCCCATGCGGATCCTGATGTACGGCGTAGCCACGGCTGTCAGTACGACGCGCGTGACCGGCGGAGAACACTTCCCGGCCGACGTGTTCGCCGGTTCGGTGCTTGGCTTCGGCGTGGGAACCTACGTCGCGCACCAGGACCGCTCGAAAGCTCTGCCGCTGCATTCGCAGAACAGAATCCGGCGGGTGCAGAACGCGCTCCTGGAACACGTGGCGATTGGGGCGCAGTAGATTAGAGCTGGCCTGCGTTGTTCGAGGACATTTCGGAATCCGGGTGACTATTCGCGGCAGTTGGCGGCGCAGCATTGTCCGCGGCCCCAGCTGAACTCTTCCGCCATATTCGAATTGTCATCACGAGGAGGCCTTTAAGAGACTGTGTCACGACCGAGGAGAACGTTTTGTGGTGGGATAAAGAGTGGAATAACCAATCAAACTTGCCGCAACGCGGCGGGATGAACTTAGCCGGGCGGCGTAAGCCCCCGGTCAGGTGGGAAATAATTATGAGCCGCAGAGCGGCGACACGAGTTGCGAAACAGTCTCTTTAAGGCCGACGAGGGATCTGCCTGTCATCACGAACAGCAGATCCCTCCTCCCGCTGAAGCGGTCGTCGTGATGACAATTCTTTGATTCTGGCCTTAATTCCGGGCGAGCCTGATTCGCGCTCTACACCACGAAGTACTTCGCGGCGGGATGATGAATGATGATGGCTGAGGTGCTCTGCTCCGGTTCCAGAAGGTAGCCGGTGGTCAGATGCACGCCGATATTCTCGTCGGGTTGCAGCAGCGCGAACAGCTTGGTCTGGTCCTCGAGATTGGGACAGGCGGGATAGCCAAACGAATAGCGCGAGCCGCGATACTTCTGATGGAATAAGTCGCGGATGTGCGGCGCGTCTTCGCCGGCAATTCCCAATTCCTGGCGAATCTCCTTGTGCGATAGCTCGGCCAGCGCTTCGGCAGTTTCCACGCTCAGTCCGTGCAGGTACAAGTACTTCGTGTACTCGCCGCCCTCGAACAGCTTCTGCGTCTCGTGCGAGGCCTTGTCGCCAATGGTGACGCACGACATCGCCAGCACGTCCATCTTGCCGCTGCTCTTCGAGAGCAGGAAGTCGGAGATGCATAGGCCGCGGCCTTCGCGCTGGCGGGGGAAGGTGAATCGCAACGCCTCGTCTGGAATGGGATCGCCCTGCTTCCAGCCTTCGGGCAGGTTGTATACAATCAGGTCGTTGCCGTCGCCCTGCGCGCCGAAGTAGCCGTAGACAACCTTCGGATCGAACCAGCCTGCGGCAATCACTTCTTCTTCCAGGTCTTTCAGGATCGGGCGATATTTGGTTTCGACCAGGCGAGCGTAGTCTTCCTGCGAAGCCGTCTTCAACTGCCACTGGTTCTTGAACAGCGCAGTCTCGTTGATGTATTGGAAGATCTCGCGCAGGTCAAAGTCGGCCGCCTTCAACACGCGGACACCCCAGAACGGCGGCTGCGGAATATCCGGCGCAGCAGGAATTTCGATGTTGGGCTTGGTCGCGCCGTCGACGCCACCCAGGGTGTGCGCCGGCTTCACAAACTCCTTCACTACTTTGCCTTCAGCAATCCGCTTCTCGCGGGCTCCGTTCGGCGACGCCAGATCTTCCATGATGTGCAGCCCGGCAAAGGCGTCGTCGGCGTAGAAGATGCCGCCGTTGTATTCGCGGCGCAGATCGTCTTCCACGTACTTTCGTGTGAGCGCCGCACCACCGCAGATAACCGGAAACTCCAGCTTCTGGTGATGCAAGTCCTGCACCACGTACTTCATCTCCAGCGTCGACTTCACCAGCAAGCCGCTGAGTCCGATGGCGTCCGCTTTCTCATCCTGCGCGGCCTTGATGATCGAGTCCGACGGCTGCTTGATGCCGAGATTCACCACCCGATAACCGTTATTGGTCAGGATGATGTCGACCAGGTTCTTGCCGATGTCGTGGACGTCGCCCTTCACCGTGGCCAGCACGATGGTCGCCTTCTGGCTGCCCGCCTTCTTCTCCATCTTCGGCTCAAGATAGGCGACCGCGGCCTTCATCACGCCGGCCGAGTCCAGCACCGACGGCAGCTGCATCTTGCGCGCGCCAAACAGATCGCCGACCGTCCTCATGCCGTCAAGCAGGATGTTGTTGATCAGGTCGAGCGGCGTGTAGTTGACCAGCGCCTCTTCCAGAATCTCGTTCAGCAACTTCTTGTTCGCGCCGTCGCCCACCGACTTTTCGCCGTTGATGATCGCCCACTTCAGCTTGTCTTCGACCGACAACGTATCGACGTGCGCGGTCGTCGTCTCCTGCTTGCCCTTGGTCCCGGCGAAGTGGTTCATGTAAACCTGCAGCGGATCGCCGTTCGACTGATCGTAGAAAATCAGCTTGCGCGCCAGATCGACTTCGGCCTCGGGAATCTTGTACAGCGGATAAATTTTGCTGTAGTTCACGATGGCCATGTCGAGGCCGTGATCCACCGCCTCATGCATGAAAACGCTATTCAGAATGCGCCGCGAATAAACATTCAGTCCGAACGAAATATTGCTGACGCCGAGGATCGTCTTCACCTCGGGCAGCTCGGTCTTGATCGCCTTCACCGCTTTCAGCGTCTCGATGCCGGCGGTGCGATAGTCTTCCTGGCCGGTAGAGATGGGCAGGGTTAGCGCATCGAAAATCAGATCGCACGGCCGGATACCGTACTTGTTCACCGCCAGATCGAAGATGCGCTTGGCGATGGCCAGCTTCTTCTGCCAGGTCAGCGCCATGCCATCTTCGTCGATGGTGAGCGCGATGACGGCCGCGCCGTAGCGCTTGGCCATGGGCAGAACTTTCGCGGTGCGCTTCTCGCCATCCTCCAGATTGATGGAGTTGATGATGGCCTTGCCCGGAATGCGCTTCAGCGCTTCCTCGATCACGTCGGCTTCGGTCGAGTCGACGGTGATGGGCGCGGGCACGCGCGTGGCAATCTTTTCCAAAATGTTGCTGATGTAGGCTTTCTCGTCTTCGCCCACGATGGCGCAGCACAGGTCGAGCATGTGCGAGCCTTCGTTCACCAGTTTCTTGGCCAGGGTGAGGATGCCGTCATAGTCCTGGTTGCGGACCATGTTCTTGAAATGCTCGACCCGCGTGGTGGTGTTCATCTCCTCGGCCACGACCAGCGGCTTGGGATCGAGATCGAGCGGGACCATGGAGTAGGCGCTAGCGGCAGCGGCGGTCGCCTTCACGTCACGCCTGGCGGGCTCGAGATTGGCACAAGCGTCGGCGACGGCCTTGATGTGTTGGTACGTGGTGCCGCAGCAGCCGCCGACCAGCCGCACACCGTATTCCGTAATGAACTGCTTGTGATATTCGGCCAGCTCCTGCGGCTGCAGCGCGTACACCGCGTGGCCGCCAACGTTCTGCGGCAATCCGGCGTTGGGCAACACGGAAACCGGCCGCGGCGAATTCGCTCCCAGATAGCGAACGCCGTCGTTCATCTCTTTCGGGCCGGTGGCGCAGTTCATGCCGATGATGGCGACGTCGAACATCTCCAGCGTGGTGAGCGCCGCGCCAATCTCGGTGCCCAGCAGCATCGTCCCGGTCGCTTCCAGCGTGACCTGCACCTGCACCGGAATATTTTTGCCGGTCTTCTTCAGCGCATCGAAGATGCCGACCAGCCCAGCCTTGGCTTGCAGGATGTCCTGACAGGTTTCCAGCAGCAGAACATCAACGCCGCCGTCGATCAGTGCGATTGCCTGCTCGGTGTAGGCGGCAGCCATGTCGTCAAAGCCGATATGTCCCAGCGAAGGCAGCTTGGTGGTCGGCCCCATCGAACCAGAGACGAAGCGCTTGCGTCCGTTGGACGAATAGCTCGCGGCCACTTCCCGCGCCAGCTTCGCCGCGGCCAGATTCACCTCATGGACTTGATGAGCCATGTCGTACTCGGCCATCACGATGCGGGTAGAGCTGAAGGTATTGGTCTCCACCACATCGGCGCCGGCGTCGAAATACTTGGCGTGGATCTCCTTGACGATATCGGGACGGCTCAGCACCAGCACATCGTTGTAGCCTTCTTTGCCCCAGAACTCGTCGACCGCAAAGTCGTAGGCCTGGACGCTGGTCCCCATGGCGCCGTCATAGATGACGACGCGTTCCTCGACGGCTTTGAGAAAGTCGCTCATTGAATGGTTAGCTCACGCCTCCAAAGCCCCGCCTAAGGCCTCGGCCTGGGCCGCCTTTTCGGGGCGCCCAATCGAACCTGCAGCAGATGCGGACGGGAGGGGAGGAAGCGTGCAGCTTAATGAATAAGTATCGCAGGTTTGCGTGGGTTTGCGAAAGCTGCACTCAGTTAACTGCAATCTTCACGGGCACATTGGGGGATTGGAGCATTTAGCTGGTCTATGGAAGTTCTGCGCTATCAGTCGATATCACTGAGTACAGGCCGTGGGCAGGCGCACCGATTCGCACACTTCACTAAAGTGGCGGAAGGCGTGCAAACGAACCTTACGGCTGACCCGGCTTTGGCAGCAGCGATCGCAAGGAGCCTGTTTGAGATAACACTTTGGTTTTATTGCCGAATGTGCCTCACCCAACCGGATTCTTTTCCCCCGGTGGGACCGTTTTAGACCGTCCCACGAAAATCTTCTTTCTCGCCGAAGCATCTCCTGAGACTTCGCCTTCAGGGGCGTCACCACAAAATTAAGTCAGTACTGCCTGTTTTACGGCGCTATAAACAGGAAGCAGTATACAATCGGTGCTGTTTTCCACTGCAAGTAGCGAATTCCGACAAACCCAAGCCACTGGCCATTTTGTAGGGAAGGTCTGGGCTTTAGGAGAGGGACCCATGCAAGGTAAGAGATTTTCTATCCGATTAAGGACGGCCCTGACGGTCTTTACCGTCACCATATTGGTGACAAGTATTTGGGCGGTTTCCCACGAAAGTGTATTACATAGCTTCGACAACAATGGCACAGACGGGGTCAATCCCTACGCCGGTTTGATCATCGATGCCACCGGTAATCTCTACGGCACGACCGCTGGGGGCGGCATTCACAGCCTGGGAATGGTATTCAAGTTGTCGCCCAGAGAGGGCGGAGGTTGGACGGAGACGGTGCTGCATAGCTTCGGCCACGGCACGGACGGGGCTGGTCCTTACGCCAACCTGGTTATGGATGCCGCTGGCAATCTCTACGGCACGACGCAGCTGGGCGGAATTCACGGCACAGGGACGGTGTTCGAGTTGTCGCCCGAACAGGGCGGAGGCTGGACCGAGTTGGTATTGCACAGCTTCAACGACAACGGCTCGGATGGCTCTTATCCTCTAGCCGGCTTGATCATGGATGCTGCGGGTAATCTCTACGGCATGACCCAACAAGGCGGCATTCACTCTTGCGGTGGCAAGAATTGCGGCACGGTATTCGAGTTGTCGCCCCGACAGGGTGGGGGCTGGACAGAGACGGTGCTCCACAGCTTCAACAACAACGGAAGTGATGGAGCTAATCCACAGGCCGGTCTAACCATGGATGCCGCCGGCAATCTTTACGGCACGACTTACCGGGGCGGTATTCATTCCTCCGGGGCGGTGTTCGAGTTGTCGCCCCGAGAGGGTGGAGGCTGGACGGAGACGGTGCTGCATAGTTTCGGCAACGGCACGGACGGGGCTACTCCCGACTCTGGCCTGATCGTCGATGCCGCCGGCAATCTCTACGGCACCACCTACTTTGGCGGAATTCACTCCGATGGCACGGTGTTCGAGCTGTCGCCCCGGGAAGGTGGAGGCTGGACAGAGACAGTGCTACATAGCTTTGGCAACGGCACGGACGGAATGAATCCCTACGCCGGCCTGACCATCGATGCCACCGGCAATCTCTATGGCACGACTGTCGCAGGTGGACTTCACAGCTATGGGACGGCATTCGAATTGTCGCCCCGACAGGGTGGAGGCTGGACTGAGACTGTGCTGCACAGCTTCGGCAACGGCACCGACGGAATCAATCCCTACGCCAGCCTGCTGTTGGATGCCAACGGCAATCTCTATGGCACCACGATCGTTGGCGGGATTCACACCTACGGTACGGCGTTCGAGATCACACCCTAGCTTCGGCGCCAGGTAACCCCACTCAGGATTTAGTTTCCTGGGTGGGTGCCTGGGTTCACACTTACGACCAACCATGGGCGCTGCCAGGCATCTGGGCTATCCGATCAGTTCCTATCTTACGGACCTGAACTGTAGGTGTAGGCATTATTGAACCACTGGCCCCCCAACAGCGTGTACAAGGTCACGTAGATCTGGCTGCCATTGGCCGGCAAACCGTACACGGTCGTGGACAGCACCTGGCCCAGATTTCCTGACTGATAATACTGGTTGCCTCCCGGCACGCTGCCGATGTCCAGCCAGTAGGCCGTGGCGCCTGTACCCGGGCTCCAGGTGAAGGTGGCGACGTTGCCGCTCAAGGTCGATCCCGGAATCGGCGTCTGCATCATCGCCAGCGCTCCCGCGGGATTGAACGCGGTGTAGGTGTAGCTGTTGTCGAACCACTGTCCCGCAATCAGCGAGTACAGGGTGACGTATACCGTGCTGCCGTTGAGGGGAAGGCCGTTTACCGTGGTGGTCAGGGCATTGCCCAGATTTCCAGATTGATAGTACTGGTTGCCTCCCGGAATACTACCCGCGTCCAGCCAATAAGCCGATGCGCCTGCGCCTGCCGCCCAGCTGAAAGTGACAGTGCTGCTGGTCAACGTCGAACCCGGACCGGGAGTGGTGATGACTCCTTTCGCCAGGCTCACGTTGAACGCCGTGTAGGTGTAGGTGCTGTTCTGCCACTGGCCTCCCACCAGGGAGTACAGGGTGACATACACGCTGCTGCCATCGGTCGGCAGGCCATTCACCGTGGTACTCAGCACGTCGCCCAGATTGCCAGACTGTTCGTACTGATTGCCTCCAGGGACATTCCCCACGTCCAGCCAGTAAGCCGACGCACCCGCATTGGCTGACCAGATAAAGGTCACGCTGGCGCCGGGCAACATGGAACCGGGAACCGGGCTGGTGATGGTCGCAGCCTGCTGGGTCACGGTAAACAGGTAGGCAGTGACGTCGCCGGTGCGTGGCGTGCCCATGTCGACCGTGGGAGTTCCGACATCCCCTTTCACCGGATAGGTGTAAAGGACGTGCGAACCCGCTGTGAGCGCCGTGGTCACGCTGGCGTTAAAGCTATTGCCCCCACTGGCTTGGGCTGCGCTCCACGGGCCCTGCATGGTGTCGATCTGCCAGTAAACGCCCAGTGGGCTGATTGGATTACCCTGGCCATCGGTGGCCGTCAGCGTAAACTCGGGCAGCGAGTTGGAGGTATTTTCGGGTAGTGGTTGCGGGGGAGCAATATAGCCTTGCAAGACACGCGGGGCTTCGCTAATCACGGTGATGTCGTTGTCGTTGTAGTTTGCAACATAGATCTTGCCGGTGACGGTGTTGACTACCAGAGCCCACGGAAAGGAATCCGCATTAATAGTCGCAGCGGTGTTGGTGGCTCCGTCGATCACGGTGACGTTGCCGCCGGAGTTCGTCACATAGACCTTATTGCTGGTGGGATTGACGGCTACACCGTAGGGCTGGCTCCCCGCAGCCACGGTGGTGGTCGCGTTGGTGGCTCCGTCGATCACGGTAACGTTGTTGCTTACCGCGTTGGCCACATAGATCTTGTTGGTTATTGAATTAACCGTAACGGCCACCGGATAGGATCCCGTAGCAACGGTCGTGGTTGCGTTGCTGGTTCCATCAATCACCGTAACGGTATTGTCAGCTTGATTGGTTACGTAAATCTTATTGCTTGCCGAGTTAACGGCAATAGCTACAGGCTGGGACCCCACAGAAACAGTGGATGTGCCGTTGCTGGTCCCGTCAATCACGGTAACGTTGCCGCTGCCGTAATTCACTACATAAATTTTGTTGGTTACGGGGTTGGCGGCAACCGCATACGGCTGGGTCCCTGCAGGGACGGTGGTGGTTGTGTTGGTAGCGCCGTCGATCACGGTAACGTCATTGCTGCCGTAGTTTGCCACATAAATCTTGTTGGTTACGGGATTCACCGCCGCGGCGCGGGCCTGATTTCCAGCGGGGACCGTGGTAGTGGCATTGCTGGCGCCATCAATAACGGTGACCGTAGCGCTGCCGGCGTTGGCCACATAGATCTGATTGGTTACAGGGTTGACCGCAATACCTTCTGGATTGGATCCGACCGAGACGGTTGCGGTGACGATGCTATGGGCTCCGTCAATCACACTCACCGTCGAGTCGCCGGCAATCGATGCATAGATGGTGTTGGTCGTCGCATTGACATCGATGCCATAAGGTTCGTTGCCGACCATCACGCTGGCGGTGTTGAAAGGCGATCCGTCCATCAGCGTGACATTATTGCTTTCTTCATTGGCGACATAGATCTTGCCAGTCACGGGATTGACGGCAACGGCCTGCGGCCCGGTTCCAGCGGAGACGGTGGTAGTTGCATTGGTTGCCCCATCAATGACGGTGACGCTGTTGCTGCCGGAGTTCGCCACATAAATCTTGTCGGCCGCCGGGTTGACGGCAATGGCCTGCGGCAAGCTGCCTACTGCAACTGCCGTGGTGGCATTGGTGGCGCCGTCAATGACGGTGACGTTGTTGCTGGATAGATTCGCTACATAAATCTTGTTGGTGAGGGAGTTGACGGTAACCGCATACGGGGAATATCCCACATTGACGGATGTCGCGATATTGCTGGCGCCGTCAATCACCGTGACCGTGTTGCTGCCGCTATTCGCCACGTAGATCTGATTGCTGACTGGGTTGACGGCAGCCGTGACCGGAGCAGAACCACTCGCCACCGTAACCGTTGCGTTACTGGCGCCGTCAATGACGGTGACGTCGTTGCTGCTGTAGTTCGCCACATAGATCTTGTTGGTGATCGGATTGATGGCGAGCCCCTGCGGGTATTCTCCCGCAGCAACCGTCGTGGAGGCGTTGGTGGCACCGTCGATCACGGTGACCGTGTTGTCCCCGGAGTTTGCTACGTAAATCTTGTTGGTCACGGGGTTCACGCCGACTGCCACCGGCCCGGCTCCGGCAGCGACGGTCGTGGTTGCATGGGTAGCGCCATCGATCACCGTCACATCGTTGCTGCCGAAGTTGGCCGCATAGATCCGGTTGGTCACCGGGTTGACGGCCACGGCTTGGGGAAAGTCTCCCGCCGACACAGTGGTGGTTGCGTTGCTCGCGCCGTCAATCACCGACACGGTATTGTCGGACAAGTTTGCCACATAGATCTGGTTGGTCACCGGGTTGACAGCCATGGCATAGGGACTGTTGCCGACGGACACAGTCGCCGTTACTAACTGGGCGATCGCGGATGTAGTCAAGCACACAGCACAACCCAGAATCGGAAAAAAGCAACGATTAAGCCGCAGCATCTCTTTCTCCAGATTCGAAAGTTTGGCGAAGACGGGCTCGTGAATCAGGCTGCCGGTCAGGCGAGGGATTGCGTGCGCTCGCGTGCTTCTGAATCAGGCAGCCAGAGCGTATAGACCTCAACCCTGGATAATGTGCCCGCGGCCTCGGTTTGGGATTCCACAAAATTGATTTTGCTTCCAGCATCCTGCCTGGCAAAAAACGGGGAGTAGGTAGGCCTGCTAATGGCGAGCTGTACAAAGATTCAGGACCGTCGAAGATTGGATAAGGTCGAAGATTAGACAAGAAGGTTACAAGCTATGGACAAAGCCGTGGGAATAATAAGGACTACCCATCGAACATTGCGGTGCCGTATTTCCTCAGACGAACGAAATTCCGACGTATTCCTAACGATGGCCGGGAAGCGAACACCTTGGCGGACTTGGACCGCCGAGAGACATGCCTTCCCAGGCTTGAAAAGCTGGCCTAAGCTCTGTCGCGCGCCGACAATCGTAATTCGAGAGGCTCAAAACTCGAAACGTGAAACTCGAAACCATTTCCTACCGCACCTGTACCACCACCAGCGCATTTACCGGCAGCTCCAGAGTGAGCACGCCGTCACTTAGATCTTCGAATTCCGGTTCGGGTAAGGTCGACTGTTCCCGCAGATCGTCAATCTGTTCCTTCGTCGGATAACGCGGGCTACCCATCTTCTGGTAGAGGCCGAGCGTATTTCCGTGATCGTCATCCAGCCGGCGAATGGAGACCCGCGTGTCGGGATCGATGCCCTTGAAATCGAGCTTCACCGTCTTGGGCGCGCCGGTTGAGCCCGGATTCACGATGTTCCACACCGCAACGATTACCCGGCCGTGCGGAGCTTTGGTCACCAGCACATCCGGATTGCTGTTCTCGATGCGCTGATCGCCCAGCCGGTGCAGCAACTGCAGCGCATAGTACGAAGGCTTGGGAATGCCGCCGGCGGCGATCAATCCAAAGCCGCCATAGAACGGCTGCTTCACCACGCCCTGCTCCTCGAACACATCGGAGAAAGTCCAGTACGACATCATGTCGGTGAGACCATCGCATTGGCTGATGGTCGTCGCCAGCCACGGCCCCATGTAGAGCGAGTCGGTGACGTCGACCTGGTTGTCGTAGGCGGCGTTGTATTCGCTCCAGATCAGTGGCATGTCCGGCTGTGCCGAAGCTTTAATCTCGTCATGAACCTTTTTTACTGCCCGGCAAACCATCTGGTCCCGGGGAATGTTTTCGCTGCTATGGAAGACATCGCTGGCTTTGTCGTTGCCGTAAACGTGGGTGGAAACAAAGTCGAGCGGAACCTTCGTCTGCGTCGCGTGCTTAATCATGTCGCCGACCCAGGCGGCCTGCGCCGTCGCCGGGCCGCCCACCCGCAGTTGCGGGCTTACCGCCTTAATGTCGCGCGCGGTGTGGTCGTAGAGCTCGAAATACGATTGCTGGCGCGGCGTGCCGCTCCAGAAATCCAGGTTGGGTTCGTTCCACACCTCGAAGTACCAGCTCGCCACTTCATCAAGGCCATAGCGATCGACCAGGTGCCGGGTGAGTTGGGTGATCATGTCGTCCCACTTGGCGTAGTCCTTGGGCGGCGAGACGTTGGGGTGATACCAGAACGATTGCAGATCCGGCCGCGCGGCCAGTTTGTAGGGCATGAAGCTGAGCTCGACGAAAGGCTTTACTTGCGCGGCCAGCAGGCCATCGTAGATCTGGTCAACATAGGAGAAGTTATAGACCGGCTTGCCCTGTTTGTCTTCGTCGTAGACGCCTACGTCGTCAAGCAGGATGCCGTGAAAGCGAATGTACTGCAGGCCAGTGATCTGGCGCACCGAGCGCAGGTCCCGGCGATACGAATCGCGCAGGCTGAGCACGGCGCGGCCCGAGCCGAACATCCGTTCCCAGAAATGCGGGAAAGGATGAGCCGGAGCGGCGACGTCAATGGTAATAGTTTCCGCGGGCGTCTGTCCGGGCAGAGGAAGCCTGATCAGCGCGAAAAGAATAAGCAATGAAATCCGTGTACGCATCATTTATGTATTGCTTCTATGTATTGCTTCGGGGCGTCATACGGCAGCCCCACAGCTTCATTATGGAGGCTGCTCAACTTTCTGGAAAGTGCCGGAGCGAGGACGATCGGCGGCAGGAGTCGGCAGTTGGTTCCCTTCGGTGACCCGGAGTTTTCGGGCCGCACTCGATGGACCGGGGATTTTGGGCCGGAGGGAGCGATCGCTTCCTTCTGACCCTCAGCGCCTTTGAAGCAGCCCGGCAGTAGGCCTTTCCTCGCGGCTCGTTTCTTATACATCTAGGGAAGCTCTGATTAAGTCTTGCTTTGAAGGGGACGGCCTTTTAGGCCGTCCGTTAAGTACCCGAAAACCAATGCGGCTTTAGCCGCTGGGGGACCTCGCTTTCACTTAATCAGAATTTCCCCAGCAGGCGATCAACAAGGGGTCCGGGAAGACAGTAAGTGCTGTCTCCACTCTGAGACCGCTCCGATACAGCCTGTAAGAATATCCATCGTGTGATTGCCCGACCTACCTGTTCCCAGTCGACGGCATGTTCATTAGACATTCTTAATTGTCAGGATTGCTTACCCGAACCGGATCGGCAAAAAGACGTGCGCATCGCAGTGAGGCTAATCGGCTAAAGCCCGCCTGGAGAGGCGCCGATAAGAAAAGGGAGCGCATCGTGTGACGCGACTAACCGCTTGCGCGACATCCTGAATGGATCACTTCTGCGCACGACCGACGGCACTCCCCAGAGAAGACTCATCCCCTCAAGCCGCTTCCGAAGTACTAGTAATCCATCACCTTGTAGGAGAAGTCATGTACAAATCATTTAAGCCAATGATGGCAGTCTTTTTTCTTCTTTTCTGTATCACTATTCCGTCCGTGGGGCAGGCACCCCAAATTACGCTGGTCACCAATGCTCCGTATGGATCGCCGCCTTCGGGATGGCAAACCGGCGATTCGCGCTACTGCTATAACCTGCAAACCAACAACTTTGCCACCAACTCAGCCTACCCACACGGCAGCATCACGTTTTCGCTGGTGTCAGGGGCCCTTCCCCCAGGCCTGCGCATCGAAAACCTTAACAGCAACAATAACCCCAACAACCGGCAAGGAGTTATCGACGATAGCTCTTCGCCCTTAGGAAGTGGGTGTGTTGCCCCCTATCGTGGAGTTCCAACCACTGGAACCTATACCTTCACGCTCAAGGCCTGTGACAACATCGGTGGCACTTGCGCCTATTCCACCAGCGACCCCAAGGACTACCCAGCCGGCGACCCGTCAGGTCATACGCCTTTGACGATTGTCGTGGAAAATACCGTGCCTATGCCGGTGGCAGCACAGCCGCAAACATTTATCGACACCACCTTCCATTTACCAACCGGAGGGACTACCTGGAATGTAGGCTGTACCGGTAATAAGGTGACGGATGCGGTGAAGTTTCAAACCTATCTGAACCAGTCTGAACCCGGCGATGTGATTGTTCTGACCCACGGATGTACCTATTATCCCAGCGGCGCGGTCAGCATCAATGGAGCCCAGGAATTTCAGGTTCCCATCAAGAACAATCCGCTGCACCAATGGATCTATGTGGTCACAGATGACTATGGCAGCCTGCCCGCACCCGGCACTCGTATCAGTCCAAGCAATGTGCCTCAGATGGCAACCATTGCGGAAGACCAGGGGGCAAACGCTATCGGTTTGGTACGAGAAGCGGGCTCGACTGCTCCGAATTACTGGCGCTTTATAGGCATTGAGATCAAGAGCGCCAGCAATAGTGGAACGACGATTTGCGGTGCTTGTCCTTGCCGCTACACTAACAGTAGCCAGGGAATCTATAACCAGCTTATTAACTGCGGCTCATCGGTCTTGTTCATCCCCGAGCATAACAAGCTGAGCCAACCGATCATCACCAACAACATCACCATTGATCGCTGCTATATCCACGGCGATCCTACGCACGACGTCACCATCGGAGTGGATGCGGATATTATCGATTTCGCCATCGTGGACAGCTGGGTCAGCGATATTCACCGGACTCGGCAGGAGACGCAGGCGATCATCCCAGAGTACACTCCGGGACCGATTAAGATTGATAACAACTATCTTTCGGCGGCGGGAGAATCAGTATTCGTTGGCGGTAGCGGAGCCATCTACTCGGGAGGAAGGTTCTACGACAATCCTTACGTGACCCGCGACGTTCAAATCAGCAATAATCAAATTGAAGCCCAGGTCGAATGGGATAAATGCGGCGACGGCGGCACGGTTCAGCCCGGTCAACTGCAGAGCAACGGTACACCCTGCCCGTCAGGGGCAGCCGCAACCTCGAACCAGTGGATCATCAAGAACGACCTTGAGTTCAAGAGCATCCAGCGAGCGCTGGTGACGGGCAACCTCATTCAGCATTCCTGGGCAAGCGCTCAAGATGGAGCCAACTTCCTGCTGGAGCCGGCCGGAGGCGAGAGCGGCAACAGCACCCAGGTGACCGACGTCACCTTTGAGAACAATATTGTCAGGGGTGGTGACGTTGCAATCGTGGACGCCGGCCAGGACTACAATTGCGACTTTCCGTCAGGCGGGGGTTATCCCAACTGTAACAATGAGTCCAGAACACAGCGAATCATCATTGACAACAATCTGCTGCTAGTGAATCCCAGCAGCGACGGCGTGCAGCACGATGGCATTGTGCTCAGTGGGGATGACAGTGAAGCTGTCTTCACCCATAACACCGTTCTTATGAGCGATGGATCGTTGCCCGCCGCGTCGTTCTTCTTCGGCTCGCAGGGTTTTGGCTGTTCCTCAGCAACCATCGACAACTTCGCTGACTATAACGTTTATATCCTTAACAACTATCTGGGGAGCAATCCAAATGGAGACTGCGGAGAGGTTCCGTACTATCCTGCGGGCGACTTAGGATGGTATGAGCCGGCCCCGTCAACTCTGCAGACTAGCAGGCGACTTACGGGCAATGTATTGAAAGTGCCGAATACCGGCCCGATTGGTATCTGGCCTACGCCAGAATTGGATTGGAACACCGGAGCGCTCACGGGTAACGACGCAGTGTTTACCACCGCCTCGTCGGTGTGTGGTGAGTCGGGCCTGGGAAACTATCAATTGTCATCTCCTGATTGGACAACCAAGACAACCGACGGCTATCAATCAGGTGTGATCTGTTCGGCTCTTTGCTCCACGGGCGTGTGCGGTGGTGTCCCGGCTCCTGCCCTGGGGATTCTTACTTTGTCGCCTCCCGCCGGAACCGTTGGTATTCCATACAACTACGCCCTGGCAGCCAGTGGTGGTATTCCGCCATATAGCTGGTCCATTGTCGGCGGATCGCTTCCACCGGGACTCGAAGTAGTTGGAGCAGCCATTACCGGCGTACCGCAGGTTCCCACCAATGTGGTGACCCTGCCTCACACGTATAGCTTCACTGTGCAAGTGGAGGACTCCGACTCAACCAAAGCAACCGCACCTCTGAGTATCAGGATCGTGATACTCTCTCACATCGGTCTTTAACCAAACACACCGCCCTGGTCGCTCTTTGCGGCTAGGGCGTTTCCTATTGCTGGATGGAAGATCAATCATGCCGGTCAACGATATTCTTGTCGAGGACGGCAGCGGCGCTTCCCGTTATTGTGTCGGAACAAGTTCGAGAAGAATGAACAAAGCATAATACTGCGCCCTCTAACCATCGTCTGCACCGAACGATCCTCTATCGGCGCCCGCTCACAGAGCCTCGCCCGTGCGGCGGACCAAAGTGTCTAAGTTGCCCGGTACCAGTCTCCTATGAGTCACGCAAACGCCACCGGCATGCCCTACCAGAACCATACCCAGGTTCCTGAGGTAAAATCTCGCATGGAATTCCGCCGCGTAAACCGGCAGAATGCCAGTTAGGCAAGCGCGGTCCGGGCTTGAATCTCTCGACGGATATTTAGGGTGGTTGGGTGTTATGAGTGGCATCATATCGATCAGTTCAAGTTTTACTTCCGAGCCGATTCAACAGTTTCTTGAGTTTTGGGGCCGAGAAACCCG
Source organism: Candidatus Korobacteraceae bacterium (assembly GCA_049695855.1). Classification (GTDB taxonomy): domain Bacteria; phylum Acidobacteriota; class Terriglobia; order Terriglobales; family Acidobacteriaceae; genus Bog-257. The sequence continues at coordinate 168,621 of JBAVSY010000025.1, forward strand.
GCATCCGCTAGACATCGAGTTTGCCCCCTATAACCAGATCTTTCAGTCCCTGCTCGATCCGCATAGCCTTTTTTCGAAGAACCGCGCCGGGGCGAACGTAATTCTGTTACGGTGGCAGGATTTGGGAAATACCGCGGTGATTGAAAAAAATGGCAGGTCGCTGATTCAAGCCATTACCCGCGGACAGATGTCGGTACCGCTGATCGTAGTATCTTGCCTGGGTTCGCCTGCCTTTCTCGGCGATGCCACCACGGCAAAAATGGCGGCGCAACTCGATCAGGATTTGTCGGCCGCGCTCCAAGGTCTGGGCGACGCTCATTTCATTAGTGGCTCCGAACAGCGCCGGCTTTATCCGATGGAAAGCTACGATTCGCCGCTCAGCGATGAACTCGCCCACATACCCTACACCGCCGAGTACTTCGCGGCTATGGCGACGGCCATTACTCGCAAACTCGATTGTCTCCGACGTACGCCGTCCAAGGTGATTGTCCTCGATCTGGACAACACTCTGTGGGAGGGGGTGGTTGGTGAGGATGGTCCGGAGGGAGTGAAGATCGACGCAGCTCGGATCGAAATGCAACGATTTCTTTTGGATCAGCGAGCCCAGGGTATGTTGCTGGCAATCGCCAGCAAGAATAATGAGGAGGACGCCTGGGAGGTATTCCGGCGGCCTGAGATGGTGCTCAAGCCAGAGCACTTTGTCGCCTGGCGCATTAATTGGGATCCGAAGGCAGTGAACATCGACGCGCTGGCTCGTGAACTGTCTCTAGGCTTGGACAGCTTTATCTTTATTGACGACAATCGCAAGGAGATTGCCGAGGTCGAGAACAACTTGCCGCAGGTACGAACCCTGTGTCTCCCGGAGAATTCGTCTGAAATCATTCCGGCCTTGCAACATTATTGGCCTTTCGATCGGGCGAGGGTAACCGCCGAGGACGAGAAGCGCAGCCAGAGCTATCAGCGAGAGAAGGCCCGCAACCAAGTCTTAAATGCGGCAAAAAGCTTGGAAGATTTCATCGCCGAACTCGATCTTCACGTCACGATCGAGCCGTTCCGGCCGGAGATGCTGGCACGAGTTTCGCAACTCACGCAACGTACGAATCAATTCAATACCACAACGATCCGTCGCAACGAGTCCGAGCTTAAGGCGTTGTTGGATTCGGGTTCGCTGCAATGCCTCACGATTGCGGCCGCCGACCGCTTTGGCGACTACGGAAATGTCGGAGCTGTACTTTACGCGCTTGCTTCCGAGGGTCTGAATGTAGATTCGTTCCTATTGAGTTGCCGAGCGTTGGGCCGGGGAGTGGAGCATCAGATCGTTCGCCACTTGGGCGACATCGCGGAGCGCCATCATTTGCCGGAAGTCTGGCTGCGTTTCCAAGCGACAAAAAAAAACGCACCGGCACTGCGCTTCCTGGAGAGCTTGCCTGCGCGCCGCGAGCAGGAGGCGGGCGAGGTCGAGATCTTCCGCATGAATACTGCGGATGCATCTCAACTGGTCTACCGCCCAGTGGCCTACGGTGACGTTATCCGGGAAGAAAAGTCGACCGTCATCACGTCGGAAGCAGGCGATTACGGCCGTATCGCCACCAGCCTGAGGACTCCTCAGCAGGTTGAGCGAGAGGCTCGTGTGACAGGCGCTGGCGAACCTGTGGCCGGGACCACCGCTTCTGGAATTGGCGCCTCTTCCAACCGCGGCACACCACGCAACGATACTGAGAGAAAGCTGAGTTCGATTTGGGCTGAGGTTTTGGGCCTGCCCGCGGTGGGAATTTACGACAGTTTTTTCGATCTGGGCGGCGATTCTCTCAAAAGTGTCGATCTGCTCATGCGGATCATAGAAACATTCGACGCCGACCATCTCACCCTAAGTGCAATGGTCGAGGCTCCAACGGTGTCCCAATTCGCTCAATACATCGAGAAAGGGAAGGCCAAGTTCCGCTGCCTGGTTCCCGTACGGACCACCGGTTCGCGGCCGAACTTCTTCGTGGTTCCGGGCGCCGGAGGCAATGTAGTAAGCCTGAGCACGATTGCGGTCAGCCTGCCGGATGACCAGCCGTTCTGGTGCCTGCAGGCTCCTGGACTCGACGGGTCGCCAACCATGGACAATGCGTCGGATATTGCCGCCCTCTACGTGGCTGAAGTCCGCGCTCTCCAGCCGCAAGGTCCGTACTACCTGGGAGGCGGATCTTACGGAGGTGTGCTGGCTCTGGAAATGGCTCAGCAACTTTTCTCTCAAGGTGAGACGGTGGCTTTTTTGGCGATGTTCGATACCTACAATCTGGCGTTCGGCAGAACTCTATCGAAGCCAGTTGCCATGTATCGCAACTTTAGATTTCTGCTGCACCGTTTGGTCACGGGTATAGCCCGCTTCCGCCAATTGCCGGTTAGGGAATGGCCAGCTAATCTACGATACGCCTTACGAGCTCTATACACACATGCTGGAAACGCGCTGGGCATGCTGTTTTCCGGACCGAAGAATGAAAAGCAACCCGAGCCTGAGGGTCCTAGGCTGGCCGAGGGTCAGGAGAAGACAGAGTTCATAAAGACGCTGGAACGGGTTCGCATTGCCACCCAGACTGCGGTCGAGGCCTACGTTCCTACTCGCTACCCTGGAAAAATTACGGTCCTGCGGGCAAAGGCCAGAATGGTGGAACCCTATCAGGATTATTACCTTGGTTGGGGGCCGATTGCAGGCGGAGGGATCGCGTGCGAAGTCTTTGAAGGGGACCACCTGTCTTTCGAGGACGACCCTAACTTCGGTCCGACTCTGGACCGGCTTTTACGGGAAGCGCAGTTGCAGCACGAAGGGACCCGCTCCCAGGCAACTTCTCCGTTAAGCAGCCTGGACCAACTCAATCAGCTGCCTGGTCGGAGTCGATAACCACGCTATCGGCCTGCCCTGAAACGCCACCGCCGGGACCGGCTCGCTTAATAGCCCACATTTGTGGTTTTTGAGATGCTTTAACGCTGCATTCATATCAGGCACCTCATAGCACACATGGTAAGCACTGCCGCCCTGGTTCAGGGTGCGCATGACAGGTGAGTCCGGACCGCTAGGCATGACAAGCTCAATAACCATGTCGTTCGGGCTGCGGCTCAAGAAGCAGACCGCTACTTTCTGCCGGGGGTCGTCGAAAGGACCGGAAATCAGCTGATACCCGAAAAGCTCGCGGTAGATAGGAATCGATTTCTCGAGATCCCCGACGGCGACCCCCAGGTGGTGAAAACGGAAACTGTTATCAGTCAAGATCGCTTCAGTCGTCATTTTTCTATTATTTGGAGTAGGGCTCGGCCCACGTCGTCAAGTTCAACTTTACAGTATCTCGGATATTCTCAGAAGGGCCAAGCCTGGTGATCATTCATGACTGCTCGGGGCTCGTTGATCTGCTTTTCGGGCCAGCGCCGACAATCCGAAAATCGCGAGCTGCTTATAGCTAGCGACAAACACCTTGCCGTTCGCCACCACCGGAACCAGATTGGCGTTCGCTGTGACCGTGGGCCAAGAGCCAGCAACGCCTTGGAAAAGCTGGTTCATAAGGCCACCTTGCAAGTTGTCCGGATCAAACGCATAGAGGTAGATGTTCCCCTGGTTCGCCCGCGAAAGCGCCCAGATGACTGGGTTGAGCGTGCCATTCGACGAGATGGTAGTGAAAAAGCCTGCGTCCTGCTGCCCACCAGAAACGATCGGCGATTCACTAACTGCGGTCAGGGTTGGAGTGGGTAACGTAGTGTTAAGCTCCCAGGATATCGCAGTTCCTTCGCCACTGCTGAGCACTCGCGGCGCTCCATCTGAATCGACAAAATAAGACTCTCCGCACCAGCAGTCGCCGATGAGATAGCTCCCCAGGACATTGTTCGTCATGGAGGAATATCCGCCCAGGTTGTCTTCGTTCATCAGGTACATCGTCCCGAATTTTCCCGCCGCCACGGCCAGTTGCGGTGTGGATCCCGTCTGGTCGGGCAGAACCAGCACGCCCCCCGATCCGAAGTCCGTGTCGTACTGGTCCAAAGTGCTCTGGTTGCTGGGAGTGAAGAAATCGACCACGGTGCTAAGATCCGGCGACACTTTTACTACGCTTTCTTGCAGGTTGGTCATGGTCAACGAATCATAAGTTCCGGAGAGCGAATTTCCGGTGACAAACAGCACGTTGCCGGAATCATCAGCCGCCAGTCCGTATCCTGACATCCAGATCGAAGAAAGAAAGTAAGAATACTGATTCGTGGCTTGCGTATCTACCAGCTGGTTCGAGGACAGAGGAGCCAACGATGCGGCGTCCCATCCCAGCAACCAGCCGCGTGAAAGGTTGGGAAACGCATCGCAAAAGGCGCCGAAGCCGGCGTAGACATTTCCGTTAGCCAACAGCAGACCGGGGCGTTGCAGTTGGTAGCCGGCGTTGAAGTTGAATCTTGTCCCATCGGTCAGGGTATGAGAAGCAGACACTACCTGCGGCATAACGTTGTCGGACAGGTTGCCCAGATCCAAAGCGTGAAGCAGATACGAAGGGCCATTGGTACTGTTCGTATAGGCCATGACGTACAACGTGCGATTGGCGATATCGATCACAGGGGTGGAGGTGATGCCGACATTCCCAGCACGGCCGCCACAGCCGATTGCCGTTGGTACGGTATTCCCAAGATTTTGACTCCACAGAACAGTTCCGTTATCTGCGTCGATCATATAGACGGTGTTATTGGCGGTGGCCACATACACGACATTGTGCACACCTTGGAAGCTGCCAGCCGTTACATTCACTCTGGTCACGACCAGAGGTTGAGCGTCTACTCTATCGTCGAGGGGCACGGTTTCGAGGAGCTGGAATTCGCCGCTACCTACCGTCGTGGGCGTGAGTCTACTCTCGGAGTGGTTCCAACCGGTGCGATAGTTATCGTAATGGTATGTAGTTACAGCTATCGGACCCGGCGGATCAATGGTCTGGGCGGTACCCCAGTGCGCGAGTGCCAGGATGAGAAGTGCAATCGCAGGGATTATCCTCAAGCCATAGCGGGGGAAAGTGTTGTGATAACAGGGAACGGACTGTGAATCGAGAGCAACAACAAACGCCACGGCCATGGCTGGTTCCTTTCCGATCATGGATCGAACACTCGGGATAAGAAATCCCGGGCTGTTTATAGTGCCAAACGGCAACCTGAGTAACGGATGCCGGTAAAAATGCCGTGGCCGTTTTTAAGGAATACCGAATTGTATGCGCGGGACGGGATTTAAGTAAGACGCCATTAAGTGTCTATTGGCAGTACATTAACAAGCTACTAATAGAGTGTCCTATAAGTGGTGACTTAGGAGTTGTATGGCTAAGCAGCTTTCGAGATTTTCCGCGCGGGCGGCAGAGCAGGTGGATGAAGATTGAAGAATAAGGAGTAGGTCGCGGGCGAAGTAAGTAGTGGGCAAAAGAAGATCGCGCGCAACGACTTTTGTCTTTGCGCGCGACGGGGGTGGACGGGGCGGTCTACTGGACGACGGTGATGGTCTGGCTCATGGGAGCCGGCGTGGCATAGTCGGTTTGATCCTGAGGAGTAAAGGCCACGATGATTCG